>QXXC01000070.1 GCA_009911305.1 Clostridiaceae bacterium
CTTATATAAAATATGGCAACAATAGCAACATACTATAATAATGTATTGGTTTTATAACGGTTTTCCCGTTTCCTGACTGCGTTGCATTTTGCTTTTTTAATGGAAACTGCCGCAACGTTGCCCCTGTTGCCGTTTCCGGCCTGCTGCCGTCTGGCATGGGCCTGTTGCCGGTCCGTTCAGCAACGCCTTTCAAACCCTGAAACAATGCCGTACGGCCCATAGCGCCGTTTGGATTTATTCTTTTTCCAGCCTTTTGATGCGGACAGGATGTTATTGATCTCCACGCTGTCCGCACGCTTCATATGCCTCTTTTCCCCGCCCAGGCATTCCACCCATATCTCGATCGCGCATACCTTTTCACGCGGGACGAGCCCCACGCTCTCCTCCTGCTGCAGGCATCCGCCCCAGAACATCCTCCGTTTTGCCACGTCCAGCTGATCCCAGTTTGACGGGATCGGCTTTTCGAGGAAGTCCATAATAACGCCCTCTTTCCCGGAACGTTCACGGTGCTCCTCCTGCTGTTCCAGGGCCAGGGCTTCAATCTCATCCGGCAGGTACAGTGGCTCCCCCAGGGCCCAGTAAAGGTATGCTTCCGCCCAGATCTGGTCTGTCTCCCCGGGCAGATCCTTCCATACGGATTTCTTCACCGGGCGCACGCCCACATCTACCGGCCAGAAACGCCGGTTCCCCGTGGAGTCCTTCAGGAACTCCCCTTCGTTGGATGTCCCGCAGAACACGCAGCGCCGGGGGTAGCGCTCTGTCCTGCGCCCGTAAGCCGCCCGGTAAATGTCTTCCTTTTTGCTTAAAAACTGCTTTACCGCATTGGTTTCCTGCTTGCTCATGGCCGTCAGCTCCCCGATCTCGTTAATCCAGGTCCCCTGTATCAGCTCCGCCGCCTCCCTGCCCTCAAAGGTTATAAGGGAGTCTGAAAACCACTCCTTCCCAAGGATGCTTAAGAAGGTGCTTTTCCCAAGCCCCTGCGGGCCCGTGAGGATCGGCATGCAGTCAAATTTCACGCCGCCTGTAATAGCCCTGGCCACGGCGGCGCATAGAAATTTCCGCATGACCGCGCGTGTATAGGCGCTGTCTTCCGCCCCAAGATAGTCTGCAAGCAGCGTACCCACCCGCTTTCTGCCGTCCCATTTAAGGGCCTGGAGGTATTCCTGGACCACATTGACCTTATTCTGCTGGCCAACGATCGCCAGCGCCATGTCCAGCCGGTCCCTCCTGGCCATGCTGTAGTAATTTTCCACATACCAGAAAAACCCGGAATCGTCTTCGTCCGTCCACTGGCGCATCCCCGGTTCCGGGTTCCACGGTAAAGGGCCGACCGCAATCCCCCGGCTGGCAAATTCATCGGTTATGACCCTGCCTTTTAACAGCGGGTCATTCTGCAGCACCAATATCACATTATTGACCGTTTTATGGAAATTCCCGTTCCGGTCCACGGCCAGGCTGCTGATCCAC
>QXXC01000071.1 GCA_009911305.1 Clostridiaceae bacterium
GGCCGTCTCCTCATACGCCCCCGGGATAAAATGCTCCATCGCCTGCGTAACCGTATAAACCCGGCAGAAGGCCCCGACAACCCCCCGTTTCTCAGTCGGGTCTTCCTGCCTGGCAATCCGCCTCCTCTCAATGGCATCCGCCCCCGGGACCTGGGGCCACTGTGTGGCATCCCTCCAGTCCCCGTACATCGAAAGGAGCCCGTCCAGGCTGCAGAACGGCTGGTCAAACACCTCGTAAACATACTGGCTGTCACTGTTGCAGCTCGGCCAGTACATCAGCCGGGACGCCTCAAACGTCGTCGGGTCGCAGAATTCGATCCCCGCCAGGGATGCCAGCTTGCGCGCCGCCGGTTCATATTCATCCGCGCCTGCCGTCCGGTCAAGGGCGACAATAAGGCGCAGCCTCGGGGCGTATTCCGCGTGTTTGCGCGTGCTGTAGACCACGGCGGCGCACCCGAGCCCGCCGACACGCCGCAGGACATCCTGTGTCTGCCCTGCCGGGATGTGGTCCATGTCCAGCGTCAGGAGATCCCTCCCCTCCACGTAACACGCCTTCCTCCGGTCCCCTTTAAAGGTCCCGCCCACAAATCCCCCTACGTCCTTTAACTCATCCTGCCTGGATTTGGGGAATGCAAGGTACTGCTCCAGCGTCTCCGTGCCCCGCACAGGGTTCTTCAGTTTTTCCACAAACTCAGACCAGAGGATCTCGCTCCGGGGCCAGCTTACCGACTTCCGGCTCCCTGCCGTGCTGATCTGCAGTTTCCTGTTATTATGCATGTCAAAGCCCCCTAATCCTTCATGTAATACGCGCTTTCAAAGCCGGTCCCTTTTAAAACCAGCCCCGGGGCCCAGGGGATGGGTTCTGCCATCAGGCCGCAGATCTCTTCCACGCTTACCCGCGCCGGGGCGTCGATAATCACCTCATCGTGGACATGGAATACCACCTGCAGCCCCCTGGCGGCTATCCTTCCCAGCGTTACAGCCAGGCAGTCCCTGGCAATCGCCTGGACAATATTCTCCGTCATTTTCCCGCCGTAAGTGGATGCCACTTCCCACTTCCGGGTCTGCTGCCCGACTGTATAGTAATGGACCGCCTGCTTCCCGAACTGGTTCTCTTTCAGGAACGGCCGCGGGTAAAACAGTTTCCTCCCGGACGGGAGCCGCACGGTCAGGAATGCCTGCCCGTAAACCAGATCGCCCTCCAGGCAGAAGATCAGGCCGTT
>QXXC01000072.1 GCA_009911305.1 Clostridiaceae bacterium
ACATTCCCGTAAAGAAGCCGCAGCCCTTCGTAATTCTTTGCTTTTGCGGTCCTGCGGGCAAGATCAAGCGTTTTTATATAATTTCTCGGGAGGTTCTGCATCTGCACCAGCCGCCCGGCCCATCTGCCGGTACGGTTCGCCCCGTAATACTGCGTAAGCCCCCGCACGCGGCCGTCCCCGCACCGCGCCTCCTCCATTGCCACATATTTTTTAATGGACGTTTTACCAAGCTGCTGCCGGATCTCCAGCATCCTCCTCACAGGCCCCCCGGGCTGTCCTTTCAGCAGCATGGCCACGGTTTCCTTCTGCAGGTTTTCAACCCCCGCCCCGTTTTCCTTAAACCATTGAAGGAGCTGCGGGGTACTGTTCGGGTTCTTAAGCCCTGTAAGGCGGACTGCCTCCCCGGTAAGCTTCTGTGTGCTGATATGATCCACATACAGGGCCCCCTCAATCAGTTCTTTATCCACCCGCACGCCGTATGCGTTCATCCGCGTATCCATCTGCCACAGCCGTTCTTCCTCCTCCGGCATCGGGAACAGGTTAAGGCGGCTTAAAACGGCCCGCTCTGTCACCACGTCCTGCCTGCAGTATTCTTTAAAAAGCTCCCATTTATCCGCATCATGCCAGGGCTGGTTCCATGTCCGGCCCCCGTTATTTTTGGTCGGTTTGCACGGGGTACAGAAATACCGAATTAGGGCTTTCCCGGCCGAAAGCTTCCGTTTATCCTGCGGCAGGCCGATGGCCTTCCCCACAGCGTCCAGGCCCGCGGCATAGCCGCAGTAGAGCCCGTGGGCCATGGTACACCGCCACTGGCTGAGTTCCGTGGCCCAGCCGGCCCGGTTTAAGCAGTACCACTCGAACGCGGCATTATAAGAGTGCTTGACCACCTCCGGGTCGCATAAAGCCTGTGCGAGGAACCTGGGGAGCGTTTCCCCGTTCTTGAGGTCTATAACCCTTACAGGGTTATCGTCCCACTGGTATGCGAACAGGAGGATTTCAAAATCAGGGGACTGGGCGTATTTATAGGCCCCGGCCTTTTTGATGTCCACGCTGCTGCGCGTCTCAATATCGATGCTTAAATGATTCTTCCTCATAGGTTCCCCCTGTCAGGCGGCGGATTGTTATTCCTTCTTAGAATGGCAGCCCGGTAATCGGGTTGACCGCGCCCGGGCTGACTGCTCCCGTAACAGGGGATGTATATCCATATGAGCCGGCTGCGGGCAAAGGCGCGTATGGAGCCTGGGGCGCAGCAGATGCCGGCGACGGCGGCAGGGCCCCGAACGCCTGCGCGGCGGACATGCGTCCCCCTCCTAACGGCTCCCCGTCCCTGCGTTTCATTACCGGCCCAAGCCCGCAGCCAATCCCCTTCTTCCCGCCGAACGCATATGGGAAAAACGTCACGTTCACAAAAGCATAGATCCCGCTGTAGATTTCCGACTGGTTCAGGACCGGGCTCCCGTTTGCATCCACGACCTCCGGCGGGTAATCCGCTTTCGCGCTGGCGGTAAATACCCAATGCCCCTTACACTCCGGCCCGAACGCCATCCCGTCTGACGGCCGTACGCCGTCCCCGTCATAAACCGGCGTCGGCACAAGCGGCGGGCACACCCCGTTCCATTTGTCGGAGACCCCTTTCTGCTTTGCCGCCTCGATTGCACTGCGGATGCGCCCCATCGTATCAGTATCCGTTTTTGGCACGAGGACCGTACAACTGTATTTTTCTTCCTGCCCCTGCCCTGCCGCATACGGTTTGAACAGGTGCACGTATGAAAGCCTGACCTCCCCGGTCGTTACATTCGTTAAATCATTCATTCTTTATGCCCTCCGTTTCTTTGAATGCTTCTTTCGCAGTCACTTTATTCGTAACCGCCGGCCGGCTGTCCGATTCCTGGACAAGGGCCGGTTTTCCCGGCTTCTGGATCACACAGCCGGCTGCCAGCTCCTTAAACTCCTTTTTACCGAGTATCTTTTCCAGAGCGGGCGGCGTTACCGGCCTGCGCTCCCAGAGGAGCGCTTCGTCTATGCCTCCTTCTGCCAGGGCTTTAAATGCCGCGTCGGGATCCTTCCATTCGCGGCTCCCCCTGCCCTCCACGGCCTTCCATCCGGGTATCTCCTTCCCGGCCAGGCACTCCTTCAGGGCAATTTCCTGGAGGTCTGAAACCCACTTCGCCACGCCGATCCCCTGGCGCAGGTACTCCCCGACCTCCTCATTGCTGATGAGGGGCGGCTTTTTCCCGTAATCCGGGCTGAATGCGAGCCTGGCCTTTTCCTCTGACCTGGCCCGGCATCTCCCTTTTGCCCGGCAGAACCGGCATGCCTTTTCATCCGGGACAAACTCCCCCTCGCCTTTTATGGCCAGCGCCGCTTTTTCTTTCACGTACTCCCCGAATGCCAGGAGCTCTTTTAAAGAGCATTCCCATTCGGATACCCCGTCGCCGATCCGTGGCTGTACGATCGACATCCGGATCGTTTCGACCGGGTAAAGGATTTTAAACGCCTCATAAGCCCCCAGGGCGTACAGCGCCATCTGTGGATTCCCTTCTGCGGATACAGCCACCCCTTTCCCGTATTTAAAATCAATGACATGCAGGATGCCCCCGCCTATCAGGATACAATCCGCTGTCCCGAACCCTTCCGGGACCCAGGCGCCAAAATCCACGCGCGCCTCGATCCGCGCTGTCGGGATGTTCTTAAACCCAAGGGCCGTTGCTTTCACGTAATCTAAGTATGTATCTGTATACCCCATCATCTCATCGTCCCAGAGCCCTTCCTTTTTCAGCTTCCCGATCGCCCGCGCCAGCTTTGTCTTCCCGAAGTCCACAGTAAAGAAATAATTGCGGAGCTTTAATTCCGCCAGCTCATGGGCGAGCGTCCCTTCCCTGGCCGCGTCTGAACCCGTATCCGGGATCTGTTCCTCCAGCCTGGCGCTCGGCGTGCAGACCAGCCACCTGTGCGCGTTGGAAGCGCTGAGAAGCGCGTGTGCCCTTTCTTCATGTCCCATCAAATCTGCGCCCCCAATCCACGCAGGGCCGTCGCAAAGGCCCCGTACTGTGCCTGCGGGAGCTCCGGCAGCGAAGCAACCCCAAACTGCTGCAGCAGGCCGACCAGCTCCGCCTGCCTCCCTGTATCCATCAGCGTTCCCGCTGCCCGGGCCAGATCATCCAAGGCATACGCAGTGGATGAAGTCGGTACCGCGGATGGAGCTGGAGATGAGGCGGCCGATGCAGTTGGCACAGGCTTTGGCTGTCCGGAAGGCGCCGCTGTCTGCGCCGGGCCCTGTACGGGAGGAGTTCCCGCCGGGGCCCAGCCCTGCACAGGGGATGCCGGGGACGGCGCAGGAGACGGCGCTACCGGAATCTGAGAGTGTTCCGCAGCCATGGCCGGGGCTGCCTTTTCCGGCAGCATGCCTGCAAGCGTCTTTACAAATCCCATCATGTCATCAAGGTCGTTAAAATCTACATGGATCATACATTCTTTCCTCCTAATCATCTTTATTAAACTTCTTATCCCCCTCCGGGGGAGTCCTGTTTCCTTTCCGGATTGTCTTTTATCAGCTAATCCTCAGCCGTTCCTTCTGCGGCTCTAAATGGGCCCATCTTACCTTTTCCTTTGCCAGAAGCGCCCGTATCGCTTCATTATCCGGCTTTGGGGGCTGGGGGATTAAATATTCCTCCGGTATCCCGCTTAGCGGCGCGTCAATCACCAGCCGGTCAAGGCCCCCGTTTAGCTGGATGCTGAAATTAAAAGCGGCTGTCCTGAATTTCAGCTTCCCTGCCGCGCGCATGCTGCTTTCCAGATCTTCCTTAAGCTCCCCTATGCGGTTCTCCAGCATCCGCCGCCTGGCCGCCATCCGCCGTTCCTCTGCCCGTAAGGCTTC
>QXXC01000073.1 GCA_009911305.1 Clostridiaceae bacterium
GTTTCTGAAAAGAAGCCTTTCACTCCTGCTGATTATGAGGAATTGATGGACCCTCAAAATCATGTGGAGCGTGTTGTTTTAAATGAAAACAATGTTTTTGCTTACCTTGAAACCCTTGGTTATGATAGTTCTAAGTTAGTAAAACGCAACGATAACTAACATTATTCTGTTTTCTATACTTGCAAAAAATGGGGTTTTATGAACCCTTGTATAAGTGCGTCCAAAAATACACTTTATTTTTCACTCTTATTACCTGATGTCTGTTACCTGTACTTAATCACCTTCGCCGGGTTCCCGACCGCCACGCACCGATCCGGCAGATCGCGGATCCCGACCGCCCCGGCCCCGAGCACCGCCTCTTTCCCGATCGTGATCCCCTGTATCACATGGCTTCCCGTCCCAATCTCGCTTCCTTCGCCGACAGAAACACAGCCCGACACGTTCACACTGGGGTACAGCGTGACATATGACTCCAGCCGCGCGTCGTGCCCGATTGTACAGTCCAGGTTTACGATGCAGAAATCCCCGAGCGTAATATCGACGGTTAAAACAGTCCCCGCGCAGAGGATGTTCCCTTTTCCCATCCGGACGGAGCCGGAACAGGCTGTGGATGGATCCACAAGATTAGGAAATCTTACGTTTCCATACCGCAAAAGGCGCTCTGTTATCTGCCTGCGCACTCTCCCGGAGCCGATCGCGCAGGCCGCGTAAAGTATTTCCTGCCCGGCGCGCCGGCACAGCCATTCGGTTCCGCCCAGCACCGGGCTGCCCGCAACCCGGCTCCCCGCCTCCAGGCCGTCGTCAACAAAGCCGAGGAGGTTCCAGTTATCCGGGCAGTCCTGGTTGTTATCCCAAAAATTACCTTGGCTTTTTCTAGTGGCAGGCGTCTGTCTGCCCTGGGCCTCATTGATCCGCTCTATCAGCCATTTTACTTCCCGGCCAAAACCTCCGGCCCCGATGATGACGATCTCTTTTCCGCCGCTTTCGCCTGTTCCTTCTGTCCGTTTATCCTTCACTTTTCCTTTTGGCCTCCTCTTTTTGGGAATGACTCCGCCCCTGTCTGGTTCCTGCCGCGCTCCGCCTGTGACTGTTTTAATCACGCTTTGCCTCTGTGCTGCTCCGGCTGCGTTTTACCCATCGCTTCCCCGGCGCACATTACCTCGGCTTCTTCCGGATCCGCCTGTCTCAGACAGCCCCCTGTCCCCGTTCCACCTGCCTGAGCACTACAAAGCTCTCCGCCGCGCATTCCCCCACCGTGCTCCCACGCAGCCTGGCCAGCGCTGTGACTGCCTCCGGGGAACGCGGGTGCGGGAAGGGCCTTACCTGTGTCTGGTAGCAGTCAAATGCCTCCAGTTTTTTCTTTAAATCCTCTTCTCCCAGCGCAATCCAATGGTTCGGCAGGAATGCGTTGTCCGCCGACGGCGTATTCCACTCCGTCTCGGACAGGGTTTCATATGCGTACAATGCCTTAAGCTGCGGCTGTTCAATGGGCCGCAGCGCCACCATCGCGGCCCCGGCCGTCTCCTTATGATCCCCGTGTAAGTCGCCCCTGTGAGGGATGAATGCGATCTCCGGCCGGATCCGGCTGACGGCCCGGGCCACCGCTTCATTCAGCTCTGCCGTCGCCATATCCCCCAGCGCCACAACCGGCAGATCCAGAAAGATAGTTTCCTTTACCCCAAGGATGGCATGCGCTTTAAGCGCCTCTGCTTTGATTTTGTCCGCCATCCCCTGATCCGGGCCCGAGGTTGCCTCGCACACATAGACCTCGTGCCCCTTCCGGGCATACATCGCCATCGCGCCGCCCACCCCCAGCGTTTCGTCGTCGTTATGGGGCGCTATCACTAAAACCCGCATTTTCTGCGCCGCCTCCTCTCTTTTTCTGCTTTTCTCATTTTTATTTACCCGGGGCATCAGGGCATTAGCTTTGTGACCGTCCCTCCCCCTGCGCCCTACCCCTTCGCTTTCAGCCGGTGGCCCGCCACAATCCGCCGCCCGCCTTCTGTCTCATATTCGTCCACGCGCAGGAGGCCGTCTTTACAGAGCACATCAAAAGAACCCTCCCTTACCTCCGCGATCTGGCCCGGCCGGCCGATATAGCGCGTGTTTTCCATACGCCCCGCGTGCCAGATGATGAGCTTTTCCTGTCCGTCATAGTACGAAAATGCCCCCGGGTACGGCCTTGAGGTCCCGCGGATCAGGCGGTAAATGTCTTCGGTAGGCTGGTCCCAGTCGATCTCCCCGTCCTCCGGGGTCCGTTTCAGGAGGTATGTGGCCTGGCTTTCGTCCTGCGCTTCGGGGTGCAGCGCCCCGGCTTTCATTTCCCCAAATACCCGTCTGCAGAGCTTTCTTAAGGCGGCGCACAGGCTTTTTTCGATGTCTGAGGCGTAATCCTCTTCCCCGATCCGGTAGGGCTCCTGCCCCAGGATGGGGCCGGAATCCATGCCCTCGTCGATAAAAAAAAGCGTGCATTTTGCGTCCGTCACACCCAGGAGAACCTGCCAGACCATCGCCGCCCGGCCGCGGTACCTGGGCAGCGCGGTGGGGTGGAAGCCGATGACGCCTTTTTGGGCGGCGCGGATGATGCGGCTGCCCACGATCTGGGAAAGGCCGACCACGAATATGTAGTCCGCTGACAGGCGTTCGAGCTCTTCCACGCAGGACGGGTCGTTGATCTTTTGAAAGGTAGATGCCGGGATGCCGTGCTGTTCTGCCGTCTTATGGATCGGGTCATAGCCTGACACGTTCCCGCTGTATTGCTCGTCAAGGGAAAATACTTTCAGAACCGGGATCCCGGCGAGGATTAATTCCTCCAGGACAATCCGGCTGGATACCACGGAGCCGATTACGATAGCGTTCATCCTGCCCTCCTTTTTCTGCTCCCGCGCCCTGTCCGTAAAAAACGGCCGCTGTATGGACGGCCTGCGCGGCTTTGGAAGGCTTCTTCCCCGCACAGGACGACCAGGGCTGTTTTTAAAAGAATTTTCATGTCAAGGGCCAGCGAGAATGTCTCGATGTACTTAAGGTCATATTCGATCCGTTCCTCCCACGAAAGCGCCGCGTTTCCGTTTACCTGCGCGAGCCCGGTCATGCCCGGGCGCATCCGGAGGCGTTTTTTCTGACGGCTGGTATAGCGCTCTGCCTGTTCGGTCACGGCAGGCCTTGGCCCTACCAGGCTCATGTCGCCTTTTATGACATTGAGAAGCTGCGGGAGCTCGTCGAGCTTTGTGCGCCGCATCAGCGCCCCGAACGGGGTGAGGCGCTGTGCATCCTTTGCGAACTCATGGTTTTCTTCGGCCTGCCGGTCCGGCTTCATGGAGCGGAATTTCAGGATCATGAAGGGCTTCCCGCCTTTCCCGGCCCGCTCCTGCCGGAAGAAAACAGGGCCCGGCATGGATATTTTTATGAGCAGCGGGACGAAGAGGAACAGCGGGGATAATATGATAAGCCCCATAAACCCGGCCGCCAGATCAAGGCAGCGTTTCAGGAACAGCTCCCGTTTGCGCCGTCCCGCCCTCCGGCGTGTCTTTTTCCTGATTTTTACTGCCTGACGGTTCCCGGCCGGCGCACAGCGCGCCCTATTCAAAACACCTCCTCACAATCTCCATCACCCTCTCCTGCTCCTCTTCTGTCATCTTGTGGTCCGACGGCAGGCACAGCCCCCTCCTAAAAATATCCGCCCCCACGTCCGGCGCTCCCGCCCCTTCCAGGTACGCGTTGCTCCGTCCCCTCCCGGAGCCGGAAACGGTCACGAACGGGTTCATCCGGTACATGGGCTGCATGTGCATCGGCTTCCAGATGGGTCTCCCCTCGGCGTTAAAGCTTTTAAGCGCCTCCAGGATCTCATCCGGGCAGCTCTTTCCAGGCGAGCTTTCATATACCGTTTCCCGATCCCCCCGGGCCGTCCGGCACATGGCGGTTTCCTCTATGAGCAGGCAGCTCAGCCAGAAATTCGGGGCAGAATGTTCCTCATCCCACGGGTTCATCGCTGCCGGGAGGCCGGAAAGCCCTTTTTTATACCGCTCATAAATCTTCCTCTTTGCTTTGATATGCTCTTTTAAGTGCGGGAACTGGCCCCTAATCACACCGGCGATCACATTGCTCATGCGGTAATTGTAGCCCAGCTCCTCATGCTCGTACCACTGGGCCGCCTCCCGGCTCTGCGTGGACCATTTCCGCGCTTTCCGCGCGCCTTCTTCATCGTCCGTGAGCAGCATCCCGCCCGAGCTGCCGGTGATGATCTTGTTCCCGTTAAAGCTTACCACGCTGTAATCCCCGAAGGCGCCGGTCTGCCTCCCGTTGTACGCCGCCCCCAAGGATTCCGCCGCGTCCTCGATGAGCAGCGCGCCGTGCGCGTCACAGATTTCCCGGATCGCGCCGATCTTCCCCGGCGTGCCGTACAGGTGCGCCACGACTGCCAGTTTTACCTCCGGGTACATTTCAAAGGCCCTCTCAAGCGCCTTTGGATCCATGTTCCAGGTACCGCGCTCCGTGTCGATGAATACCGCTTCGCCGCCCTCGTAGAGCACCGGGTTCACGGTCGCGGCGAAGGTCATGTCCGAGCAGAATACCCGGCGGCCGGCAAGACAGCCCCCGGTTCCCCGGCCGTCAGGGGCGGTTATCCCGCTGGAGGACTGGTATAACCGTTCCGCCGCCAGCTTTACCGCCAGGTGCAGGGCGGCCGTGCCCGTGCCCAGCGCCACGGCGTGCTCCCTGCCGATGTACGCGGCCGCTGTCTTCTCAATCACATTGATGTTCTCCCCGACAGTGGACATCCAGTTTGCCTCGTATGCCTCGCGGATATAGGCAAGCTCCTCCCCGTGCATGGTGGGGCTGCTGAGCCATACCTTTTTCTCAAACGACTGGATGCCTTTAAACCGCGGATCGGAGCCCAAGTCATGCCCTCCTGCCTTCCCGTTTATATCCATGTTCATCTCCCCCTTTTCCTTCGGTGTGCCTGTACTCCCGGAGTCCCGCCACGCCTGCCTTTGCGGCCGATATTCCGCCGGGCGCGCACAAAATCAGATCCTGTGAGGTTCCGGGAGTACATTTCATTCTAACCTGTTTTCATTCCAGCCTGTTTTTCAGATAAAAATCCCAACAAAAAAGAGCCCGTCTGGCCCAGCCCCCTGTGTTTTCGCGCAATCCGCGCCTTTCGCCTGTTATATGATCTGCCCCTGATCCTTTTTTAAACGGATCCCAAGCATCAGCGTCCTGTCCTTCCCAAGGAGGCGGATGTCTGCGACCGCATACCGTTTGTGGAGGACCGCCCGGATTTTTCCCCCGCCTGCCTGCCCGGATTTTGCCGGCTTCCCGTCTGTCAGTTCTGTTTTTTTTATTTCGTTTATTCCTTTTTTCAGCTCTGTGAAATCTTTTAGCTCGGTAAGCGGCCCTTTCCCAAAGGTCACTGTGCCGTCTTCCTCCACCGACGCTTCGGTGAGCCTTACCACCCACCTCTGCCCCGCCGCCCGGTTCTCCGGGTTCTCCCGTCTTCCCCGCTTTGTCCGCCTCTCTTTTTCATCCCCTGCCCCGCAAAGCCGTTCCAGGAACCGCCTTTCCTCTTCCTCCACGGCTGTAAATTCAAACGCGCCGTTCCCAAGGATTTTTGAAAATTTCGGCACCTGCTTTAAAGCCTGGAATATGCGCCCCGGCTCGTCTGTTTCCATAAATACATACCCCGGGAAGAGCGGGCATACCTTAAGCCGCCACGTCCCTCCCAAACGTTTCAGCCATTCCGCCTTTATCACAAAACAGTCCCGGTAACCTTTCCCTGCCAGAACCGCATGGATCCCGGCTACCAGCTCCTCCTCTTTCCCGGTTGTCGTCTGAATCACATACCACATCGCATCCTCCTGCGCCACAGCCAGTACGGCGATGGCCTGGACGGCTTTCCTTTCCGCCGGGGAGCTTTTTATGCCCTGCCCCTGCTTATATTTCCTCCGCCTCTTTACAGACACCTTTACATAAAAAAACGCAGGCTCCGCCATCCCTGCAGAATTTCTGTCTCCAGGGCCGCCGCCTTTTTTGGATTCCGGTACGTTTTTCCTTCTCATGGCGTATTTTATCCCATGGGCAGTCACCAACGCCGAACCGGCCTGGCCCCGGAGCGCTGCCTCCACGGGAATCAGCCATGCATAAGTACATAAACCCGCCGTCTATCCAAAAATCCATATGCAGGTACAGCCAGCCTGCATGCCTCCATAGCTGTACAGCCTGTCTTATACCGTTGTATCTGCATTGCGTCTGTGCTGCATTGTTGTATTGTTATACTTCGGTTATATTCTCCCGGGCCCTTTTCCCCGTCATACGGAAAGCGCCTCTTCATCCAGCCCGACCCCGGCCCAGATAACCGCCTTCCGGCGCGCCAGCGAAACCTCGATCTGCGCAAACCTGCGGTGCCAGTCGAGCCGCAGGAGCCGCTTTTCCCGCCCCTTTAAGGGGCCCCGGGTGATACAGTCCCTGCCTGCCTCCCGGTCCCGGTAGCCGTACGATACGGAAAGGATATGCCGCGCCCCGCAGAGTTCGCGCAGGGAGGCTTCCTCCTCCTCATAAACCGGAATCATATACCCTGGTTCCGCCAATATGTGGAAGACTTCCCGGTACTGATCCAGCTCTTCCAGCAACATGTCCGGCCGGGCGCTCTGTAAAAAGACGTACCCGGGGAACATGTCCCGTTCCACCCGCCTCCACGCCCCGTCCGAACGCCAGAAGCGCTCGCAGCGGAATACAAAGGCATCTTCCAGCGCCTCATGGGATAACTGCCTGCGGCAGGCGTCGAGCATCCGCCCTTCCCGCCCGCGCTGGCATTCCAGCACATACCACATAGAAACCTCCCGGATTTCGTAGAATAACGTAATCTACGAAAGGGAATTGTGTGTTTATTTTTATAATAATCAGATTTATTTTTCAGGAAATTTGATTTAAGAAATTTATAACGAATATTTATAGAATATTAAAACATTTTTGAGAAAAACTGTTATTGAAATAACCCGGAAACCGTAGTATAATGAATGAAAATTTCTTAGATTACGTTATTCTACGAAACCCAAAAATGAAACCGTAAAATCATTCTAAAATTATCTGCATACCACATTTCAGAAGTGAAACCCTATTAAACCGTTCCTGACAAGCAACAGTTCAGACAACCTGAACTGTTTCGGCATCAAATCGTTCTCAGTACAGAATATTGTACAAAATATTGACAATTATTATTTTTTTATATACTATTACAACAAAAAATAAATACCTGACACAACTGAACCACTACCGGCTAAAGCCGGTAGGTTCAACATGCTGCTAAAGCAGCCTAAAGTTGTGTAGGCTGCA
>QXXC01000074.1 GCA_009911305.1 Clostridiaceae bacterium
TTCTCCTTATACCACTGAATCGCCGCCTCTATTCCCCTCTCAAAGCTCCATTCCGGTTCATACCCAAGCATGCTCCTGGCCTTTGATATATCCGCATTGCTGTGACGGATATCCCCCGCGCGCTCCGGCCCAAACACTGGCTCCACCTCTCTTCCAAGCGCATTCGCCAGATGATGGAAGATATCAATCAGGTATTCCCTGCCCCCATACGCCACGTTAAAAGCCTGTCCCGCCGCTTCCGGCAAAGCCTGACAGGCCTTCAAATTGGCTTCTATTACATTTTCGATATACGTAAAATCCCGGCTCTGCCTCCCGTCCCCGTTGATAACCGGCCGTTCACCTTTCAGAAGCTGGCGGATAAATTTAGGAATCACAGCCGCATAAGCCCCGTCCGGATCCTGTCTTCTGCCGAAGACATTAAAATACCGAAGGCCATAGGTGTCCAAACCATAAAGCGTTTTGTAAAGCCTCCCGTATTCCTCATCCGCCCGTTTTGTCAGGGCATAGGGCGAAAGCACATTCCCCTCCTGCCCTTCCCTTTTGGGAAGCTGCGGGTGATCGCCGTATACCGAAGAGCTGGAGGCGTACACAAACTTCTTTACCCCCTGCTTCCTGGCCGCCTCCATCATGTTCAGCGTGCCGCCTATATTCACCTTTTCATAATACTGCGGCATCTCAATACTGCGCGGCACACTCCCCCACGCCGCCTGGTGCAGCACATAATCAACACCCTCACAGGCTTTCATACATGTCTCCGGATCCGTAATATCGCCTTCCACAAACGTATAATTCCTGTGTTCTTCAAAACACTGTACATGCTCTCTCTTTCCGGTTGACAGGTTGTCCAGGCAGCGCGCCCGGTACCCCATGTCCAGGATCGCCTCACACAGATTGGAACCGATAAAGCCTGCCCCGCCTGTGACCAGAAAAAGGGCGTTCTCCTCAAATTTCAGATTCTTATATCCCATAATCCACAGCCATTCCTTCCTGTTTACAGCCGCCAGTACAGATACCCGGCCTCCTCTGCCTCCCGTTTATTCAGCATTCCTTTTATATCGAACAGGACTCTGCGCGCCGTCCCCTCCTTATAAAAACCATCCAGCGTTTTCAGGGAAAGCGCTCTGTATTCCCGGTGAGGGACAGCCAGGATAACGGCATCCATGTCCCGGATTTCCTCCTGTTTTGTAAAACAGATTCCATACAGGCGTTCTGCCTCCCCTTTGTCCGCCTCCGAATCGGAAATGGCCGGTTCAATCCCATACGTTCGCAGCTCCCTTACGATGTCAATGACCTTTGTGTTGCGGGTATCCGGGCAGTTTTCCTTAAAAGTAAAGCCAAGAATGGCCACCCTGGCGTTTTTTACGGCAACATCCGCTTTGATTAAATGTTTAATCAGGCTCTCCGCCACATATTTCCCCATATCATCATTGATCCGGCGGCCGGACAGGATAATCTGGGAGTGGTAGCCAAGCTGCTCTGCCTTGTACGTCAGATAATAGGGATCCACCCCGATACAGTGGCCCCCCACCAGCCCCGGCTCAAATTTGAGAAAGTTCCATTTGGTCCCGGCAGCCCTGAGGACTGCCTGCGTATCGATTCCCATCCGGTTAAAAATAATGGAAAGCTCGTTCATAAAAGCAATATTGATGTCGCGCTGGCTGTTTTCTATCACCTTTGCCGCTTCCGCCACCCGGATGCTCTCCGCCCGGTGCACGCCTGCCTCTACAACCAGCGCGTAGACGTCTGCAACCTCTTCAAGCGTCTCCGGATCCATGCCTGACACGATCTTTGTAATGCTTTCCAGCCGGTGAACCTTATCTCCTGGATTAATCCGCTCCGGCGAATAGCCGATCTTAAAATCCACGCCGCATGTCAGGCCCGATTCCTGTTCCAGGATCGGCGCGCAGATTTCCTCCGTAACACCCGGGTACACAGTAGACTCATAAACTACAATACTTCCTTTTGTCAGGTTCCTCCCAAGGATGCGGCTGGCGCTCTCCACCGGGCTTAAATCCGGCGTGTGATCCTCCTTTACCGGCGTCGGAACCGCCACAATATGGAATTTAGCCTCCTGAAGCCTTGTCTCATCGCCTGTAAACATAACCCGGCTCCCTGCAACGGCCTCATCGCCCACCTCATGGGTGGGATCCATTCCCCGCCTGTACAGCGCTATTTTTTCTTCATTTACATCAAACCCGATCACCGGAACCTTTTTGGCAAATGCCACTGCAATCGGCATTCCCACATACCCAAGCCCGATTAGGGAAAGCGTTTCCTCACCGGAACGCAGTCTATGATATAGGCTCATCGTTTTTCTCCTCCCTGATCCGCCTTATTTCCTGCAAATACGTCTGTATCACGATTGTCCTGTCAAATTCCTGTTCCATCTTCCTTCTGGCACGGATGCCCATCTCCTTCTTTTCCTCGTAGGAAAGTCCGATAAACGTAAAAAAAGCCTCTGTCAGGCTTTCCGCACTTCCTGCCTCAAAACAAAGTCCCGTCACGCCCTCCTCGACTGTCTCCATACAGCCCGGAATCCGGCTTGCCAGCACCGGCCTTCCGCTTGATGACGCCTCCAAAAGGACATTGGACATCCCCTCATGGTACGAAGGCAGCACCAAGGCAGAGCACTCTCTGATTAAGGCATGCACATCGTCTCGAAATCCCAGATAAGTCAGAATCCCCTTCCTCTGTGCAGTCTCCAAAAGATTCTGATAATCCTCCTCACATTCTCCGGCCACCTGGAATCTCACATCCGGGTGCTTCTTTTTTACGCGTTTTGCGGCAGCCACCAGCTCTTCAATCCCTTTTTCTTTCATGATCCGGCCGATAAACAAAAACTCCACCGGCTCTGCCTGATCGGGATATGGCTCAAACGTGTACTCCGCTGTATTGACCCCTGAACCGGGAATCAGTATCTCCCGTTTCCCCCTGATCCGGAAGACGTGCATGTTATCCCTGTTTGCCGTATTTTGAAAAAACAGGCACGACGCCTCTTTTAACGCCAGCCTGTAGAGAAAAACCGATATGGCTGAAATAATCCCGCCCTTTTCCAAAGCGCTCCCCAGGCCGGTGATATTGGCCATATACTTCTTCTTTAATATCCGGCATGCCATGCCGCCGTAGATATTGGGTTTGATTGTATACGTCAGAACCACATCCGGGCTGATGGTCCGGATTACATGAATATACCGTTTCAATAAAATCAGATCTTTTACCGGATTTGTCCCGCGCCTGTCTATTTCAGTCCTCACAAAAACGCATCCCATCTGTATCAGCTTATCCACCATCCCGCCTTCCGGCAGGGCAATAAAAACCGTGTGCGTTTCCTCCAGAAGCTTCTGTAAAAGCTCCTTCCTGAAACGGTATAAGCCCACATCGCTATTTGCCAGTATTAATATTTTCATCCTGTGCTTTCTTTGCCGGAATTCCTGTATAAATTCCCTTTTCCTCTATATTTTTCACCACCGCCGCGCCGGCTCCCGCTGTGACATCCTTTCCAACCTCAATCCCCTGTCTGACACAGCTCCCAATCCCCAGCCAGCTCCCGTCTCCGATCCGTACCTCCCCGCCCAGATGCGCGCCGGGCGAGATATGCACAAAATCTCCCAGCACACACGCGTGATCCACGGTCGCCCCAGTATTGATAATGCAGTGCTCCCCGATGCGGGTCCCGCGGCCCACAACGGCCCCGGCCATGACCACGGTCCCTTTCCCGAGGCTCACATTTCCCGCGATCACCGCGCCGGGATGAACCAGGGTGATATAGTTTAGCTCATACTCGGCGGCTATTTTACCGCGCATCCCATTGTCCCCAATCCCGATAATGAATTCCGTCCCGGACGGATATCTCATGCAATCTGAAATCTTTCCTTCCACCCGGTATCCGTAAACCATGGTCCCAGCCGGGATTCTGTCATCCAGAAATGAAATACCCCCCGGACAATGTTTGCCCGCTGCCGCCTCAATCAAATCCGCAATCACGCCCGCATGGCCTCCGGCCCCGATGATCACAATCCTCTTTTCACCGCCCGTTTCCCCGGAACGCCTCCATTGTCGCACTTCCCTCTGCATGAATCCCATTCCTCTTCAGCACTGTTTTTACGGTTTCAGATAAAATAAACAAATCCATCCAAAATGAGAGCTTATCTACATAGAGCACATCCCACCAAAATCTCTCCTCCCAGCTTATGGCATTCCTTCCCTTTACCTGCGCCAGCCCTGTCAGGCCGGGCCTCACATCGTGACGCCGCATCTGGCGTTCGCTGTACAGCGCAAGATATTCCGCCAGCAGCGGCCTGGGCCCCACCACGCTCATATCCCCCTTCAGGATATTAAACAGCTCCGGAAGCTCGTCCAGGCTGCTTGCGCGCAGTTTCTTTCCAAATGGCGTCAGCCGCTTTGCGTCCGGAAGCAGCGCGCCGCTTTCGTCCCTGTCATCCGTCATGGTGCGGAACTTATACATCTTAAAAAGCCTGCCTCCCTTTCCGGGCCGCTCCTGCCCGAACAGAACCGGAGCCCCGAGCTTTACCCGCACAAAAAGCGCAGTCGCTGCCATCACCGGCCAAAGCGCCAGGATTCCGAGGACTGACAGCACAATATCAAGCAGACGTTTTATATAAACGCCGTACAGCCGCCCGCTCATCTGCCGGATCCCCTCCGGCCCGCCTCCCGCACCGTTTTCCGTATGGTTCCGATAATCCGCCCCATATCCTCCTGCGTGTTTTTGATATCGCTCGGCAGGCAGAGCCCCCGGTTATAGATATCCTCACCGACCGAAACCCCGTTCCGGCTTTCCGTCTGAATGAAATCATTCTCCCTGTATACGGGCTGCAGGTTCATGGGCTTCCATATAGGGCGGCTTTCAATATTTTCGCGCTCCAGCGCCTCCAGAAGGGTTAAGGGCGTCACTCCTGCCCTGACTAAATCCTCGCCCAGCGTCAGGCAGGACAGCCAGTTGTTCGCCTCCCCATCTGCATTCAGCGGGTTCATGGCGATCCCCGGCAGATCGGCAAACGCCTCCTTATATTGCCGGTAAATCTCCTGCTTTTTCTCCTTATACGCATCCAGCGTGCGCATCTGCCCCCGGCCGATCCCGGCTGTGATGTTGCTCATCCGGTAGTTGTAGCCGATCTCCTTATGCTCATAATGCCTGGCCGGCTCCCTGGCCTGGGTGGCCCAGAACCGCGCCTTTTTGACAGCCTCCTCCTGATCCGAAAGGAGCATCCCGCCGCCGGAAGTGGTGATGATCTTGTTTCCGTTAAAGGACAGAATACCGAATGCTCCGAAGCTGCCGCATTTTTTCCCTTTATAGGAGCTCCCCAGCGCCTCGGCCGCGTCCTCGATCAGGACTGCCCCGTGCCTCTCACAGACGGCGAGGATTTCGTCCATCTTTGCGGGCGTGCCGTAGAGGTGCGCCAGGAGAACCGCTTTGGCCTGCGGGTACCTTTTAAAGCCCTCCTCCAGGGCGTCCGGGGACATGTTCCAGGTATCCGCCTCAGAGTCAATAAAAACCAGCTTCCCCTGTTCATATGTAACCGGGTTGCATGTGGCCGCAAAGGTCAGGGAGGAGGAGAGCACCACATCGCCCGGCCCGACACCCGCCAGCTTTACCGCCAGATGAAGGGCCGCCGTACCGGCGCTTAAGGCCGCGGCATGGCCGGTTCCGATGCAGGCTGCCATTTCCGATTCAAATTCATCCACATTTTTCCCCAAGGGCGCGACCCAGTTGGCGTCGAACGCCTCCTTTATATATCCCATCTCATTCCCGTTCATAGTAGGGCTGGATAAATAGATTTTTTTCTTTTTCATATCTGTTGTTATATCCTTTTCCATGTGTGTACCGCCTCCCTCATATACACTGCCTCCTTCGGTTCCTGTCCAATTTCTGTTCAGGGATCCCTTCCGGTTTTCGTATTAATCCGGATCCTCCCCCTCTACCCGGATCCCGACCTGGATCCGCCTGTTCTCTCCTAAAAAGGGGATCTCTATGGTCACGCTGCGCTTTCGCAGCCTTTTTTTCACAATCTTATCCAGATAATCCTTCAAAAAACCTCCTGCCTCTGTGATTTCCCCTTCCCCGCTGACGCGCACGGGCGAACGGCGGACAAGATTTGGATACGTATCCCCGGCCCTGGCCGGCCCTTTTTCGGATTCCTGCGGACAGAGACGGAGGGCTCTGCCTTCCTCTCCCTCCATCATACGGCAGAGAAGGGCCTGCTCTTCTTCTGTCACCGTTCCGAACACACCGTCGTTCCCCAGGAGGCGGGAAAGCCGGTCCACCCGCTTGAGCGACAGAAAAAATGCCTCCGGCGCGTCGGTTTCTGCAAAGACATACGACGGGAACATGGGCCTTATATAAGTCTTATAGCCGCCCCCAATCCGCCAGACGCATTCCTGGCGTATCACAAAGCACCGCTTATAGCCTGCCCCGCACAGAACCCGGTTGATCGCATCCACCAGCTCCTGCTCCCTGCCGGTTTCTGTCTGTATCACATACCACATGGCATCGCCCTCCTGATTTACGCCCCAGATATCTTAGGGGCCGCCCTGCACTCGTTTCAGGGCATGCTCCGCCCCTTTGGCGTGACCTGCCGCTGTCGCCCCAATCTCTCCTGACGGCCTGGCTTTTCCCTGCGGAAAACAGCCTGCCTGCTCTTTATGATCCATCTTTCAACTGTCCATGGCATAGACCACAGACCGCCTATTCGATTTGTTTTCGGTGATCGGCTGCCGCTTTGCCGGCCTGAGCCGCATGCCGCCTCTTTCGTACTTTTATGCGACCGGCCTATCTGAACGCTTACGGACATACCCGCCGGGCATCCATGGATCCTGCTCCAGCGTCACGCCAAACAGTACGGACTGAACCCGGTTAAACAGCGCGGTCTCCACAAGCGCAAACCGCCTGTGCAGGTTCAGCCTGATGATCCGATCCAGATATTGGTTCAGTATTCCGTCTGCCCGGATAATCCGGTTATCCTCGTCTAATGTCAGCCTGGTCACACCCATAGGCTGCTCCAGATCTTCGCCGCATACATCCTTTAAAAAGGCTAAATCAGCCGCCTCCACCGGGGTGACGGACGGAAACTGCGGAAAATCCCTGGAGCGTTTCAGCTCCTCTTCCAGCGCTTTAGGGGCAGACGCCCTGACAAAGACATATCCCGGAAACATCACCTCCTCCGGAAAGCGCAGCATCCCGCCGGAGCGGAATACCTTTATCTTTTTAAGAACCCGGCACTCTTCCCAGAGCCCGGGCGTTACCGCGCGCCTGATCAGCGCAGCCGCCTTCTGTTCCTTTCCCGGAATTGTTTTTAAAACATACCA
>QXXC01000075.1 GCA_009911305.1 Clostridiaceae bacterium
AAAAGGCAGCCGGATTGGAAGGTGAGGTGATTGGCAAACAATGAAAACTTAATCCCTTTTAACAGACGAAGCGTGGATGAAGTAAGAGAGTTTGGGCGGCGCGGGGGGAAGGCTTCCGGGGAAGCCAGGCGTAAAAAAGCCGATTTCCGCAGGACGCTGAACCTGCTTCTGACAACAGAGATAGACAGCGAAGAGTGGACGCCCCTCTTAAACGCCCTTGGCCTTGAGAGCACACTGGAAACAGCCCTGAACATGGCAATGATAAAAGAAGGCCTTGCGGGGAACGTAAAGGCGTATGAAGCGATTGCAAAGTATTCCGGCCAGAGCGCGCAGACGGATACCGATCAGGAGGAGCAGAAACTCCGGATGGACGCGGCCAGGGCCCGGTACGGGCAGCCAGATGAGGAAGAGACTCCGGACGACGGATTCCTGGAGGCGCTGAAAGGCTGTGACGACTGGGAGGAGACGGATGAAGAAGAGACAGCCGATCTTTAAATTCCAGCCATTTTCAAAGAAACAGCGCCAGGTAATGAACTGGTGGATGGACAACACGCCTGTACACGCCTGTAACGGCATTATTGCAGACGGGGCGATCCGTTCCGGGAAAACGGTCTCCATGTCGCTGGGTTTTATATTCTGGGCGATGGAGACATTTGAGGAACAAAACTTTATCATGGCCGGAAAAACAATCAGCTCCTTTAAGAGAAATGTCCTGCAGAACTTAAAGCTGATGCTGACCAGCCGGGGCTACCGCTGGGTTCATCACCTGTCAGGCGATACGCCGAACATGCTTGAGGTGACTAGGAAAGGCAGGACCAATTACTTTTATATCTTCGGCGGCAAAGATGAAGCTTCGCAGGATCTGGTTCAGGGCATTACGGCGGCAGGCGCTTTCTTTGATGAGGTAGCGCTCATGCCGGAGAGCTTCGTCAACCAGGCCACAGGCCGCTGTTCTGTCGCGGGAAGTAAGTGGTGGTTTAACTGTAACCCGGCCGGCCCCATGCATTGGTTTAAGACGGGCTGGATTGATAAGGGAAAAGAAAAGAGGCTTGTCTACCTGCACTTTACGATGGATGACAATCTAAGCCTGAATACGGAGATTAAGGCACGTTACAGGAGCATGTACGCAGGCGTGTTCTTTCTGCGGTATATTAAGGGCCTCTGGGCCGTGGCAGAAGGGCTTATCTATACCATGTGTACAGATGAAAACTATTATACGGATGAAGAACGCCCCATAGCATTAAAGTCAATTGCGCAGAAATACATAACGGTAGACTATGGAACGACAAACCCCTGCGTGTTTCTGGAGATATGGGACGATGGGGAGACGGTCTGGGTTGATCGGGAATACCGGTGGGACAGCCGTTCTGAGGAGGCCAGGCGTACCGGGAACCCGCAGAAGACAGATGCCCAGTATGCGGATGACATGGCAGAATTCATGGGAAGCCGGCCGGAGGATCAGTGTACGGTGGTCGTGGATCCTTCTGCGGCATCGTTTATTACAGAGCTGCGGGGACGCGGGTTTTATGTGAAAGCCGCAGAGAATGAGGTGCTGGACGGGATACGCGTGACAGCAACATTATTTGCCCGAAAGAATCTTATGATAAATAAATCCTGCGCGGGTCTGAGATCGGAGCTACAGTCTTATGTATGGGACGATAAAGCCACAGAGCGCGGGGAGGAGAAACCGGTGAAGCAGTTGGATCACGGCCCGGATGCGCTGCGCTATTACTGTTTTACGGTACTGCCTAAATGGAGGATAGGAATTACATGAAATATTTTGTGTGTTTTTGCTATGAAAATGAAAGGGAAGGAAGGATTGAGTTTGGGAATGCCGGCATCGAGTTGGAGAAAGCGGTAACAGACTATGAAGATATCAGGGAAATAGAACGGCGGCTGGAAAACCGATGCGGCGTGTCCGGCCATCCGATCATTATGAATTATAAGCCTTTAGATGGAACGGAGTTTGAATACGCAAGAGTCGGGGATGCAGAGTCCGTAAGAGCAACAGGGAAGGGCATGATATTCACGCCCAATATTAACATCTCTGTCAGTGGGGAGAATGTAATGACTTCGGAAGAGATTGCAGAGAACCTCAAAAAGATGCTTATCAGTCAGATAAAAGAATATTCCGGGAGTAACGCATGAGCAGAAAACGCACTGCCCGCCGTACCGGGGCGGACACAAAACAGACAGGGAAGGCGTCCATCGAAACGATGGACGCTTTTTCTAACCCCGCGGCCCGCATTGGCCACGGGACGATGGATCTTTTAAACGCCACCGAATACCCCATGACACGGCTTACCGGGAATTACCAGCTTCTTACAAGCCTGTACCGGGATAACTGGATTGTCCAGAACATCATTGCCACGATCCCAAACGACATGATCCGGAAATGGTACGAAATCCGCTCCGGGATCCCTCCGGAATATATGGAACAGATGGGCCGCCTGGAGCGCCGGACGCAGATACGCAAAAAGCTCCTTCTGGGGATGTACTGGGGACGGCTTTACGGGGGCGCGGCGGGCATACTGCTGATAAAGGGGCAGAATGATTTGGGCCGGCCCTTAGACCTGGATACGGTAATGCCCGGGAGCTTTCTCGGCATGCAGATCCTGGACCGCTGGAACGGCGTTTACCCGGAAGGGGAACTTGTAACCGACCCGGGGGATCCAGATTTTGGCCTGCCGGAGTATTACACGATCCGTGATGATGAGACGGGGCGCATGGCAGCCCGTGTGCATCACAGCCGGGTGATCCGCTTCATCGGGCGGGAGCTGCCGTGGATGGAACAGGTGACGGAGCTTTACTGGGGAGAATCCGAGATTGAAGCGGTTTACAGCGAGGTAGTCCGCAGGGACAACGTAGCGGGAAATATTGCAGCGCTGACATTCAGGGCGAATATCAATTACATGGAGACGGAAGGGCTTGACCAGCTCCTTGGGACAGCCAACACAGAAATGCAGCGCAGGTTCTGGAACCTGATGGCGGCGCAGTCCGTCATGGAAAGCAACTTCGGGACGCGCGTGATCAACAAGGGGGACGCCATCCATAATACGCAGTACACCTTTACCGGGCTCCCGGATGTATATGACCGGGTTATGATGGATGTGGCCGGGGCAGCGCGCACGCCTGTGACAAAACTGTTCGGGCGTTCCCCGGCCGGCCTTAACGCGACAGGGGAGTCGGACATGCAGAATTATTATGACTACATCGACGGGCTCAGGGAGACAGAGCTGCGCGGCATCATCGAACGTCTTCTGCCTGTGATGGCCATGTCGGCGTGGGGCGAGATACCGGACAGCTTAGACATCGACTTCCCGCCCATGTGGACGCCGGATGCACGGGAGATCGCAGAGATAGCGGAGCGGAAGACGAACGCTGTCCTCGCGGCCTACCAGAACGATCTGATTGATTCCGCTGCAGCACAGCAGGAGCTCAGGGCCATGGCGGATGAGACGGGGATGTTTGGCAATATCTCCGATGAAAGCATAGAGGCAGGCAGGGGAAAAACGTATACGTCCAGCCGCATGATGGCGGATCCGCTGGCGGGGCTGGAATTTACGCAGGCACCGGATCATGACGACGGGGAGGATATCTGAGCATGGGCACAGGGATAAAACGAATCCGCCCCCCAAAGACAAGAGATGTTGCCGCCTTTATGCGGATGCTGTTTCTCAGGACAGAACAGGAGCTTATAAACGAGATAAACCGCAAGCGGAGGGCAGGGCTTGTGGAGTATGCGGAGGCGGCGTCCTTAGAGCGCGTACAGCAGATTTTACAGGGCATGGTAGACGAATCATGGGACTATGTGCCGAAGATGGTTGAAACCATCTTTTATCACTCCGATAAGGACGCCGCCGGCTACCGCAACGCCAGAGTGCTCACCGCGGCCCAGACAGACATTGTGCAGCAGTTAAGCAATAACCTGCTCGGCGAGCTTACAGAAGCGTCTGAAACAGCGTTTAAAAGCGTGCAGAAGCTGTATACGATCGCGCGTCTGGAGGCGGATCCATTCCGGGAGGCAGCGCTTAAAGAAGTATTAAGCCAGGAAGCCGCAGGGGGCGGATGGAGCAGGGCGGCGACAAAAATGGCCCAGGAGATACAGAACAAGGGGATTACTGCGTTTGTTGACAGGGCGGGGAGGCATTGGAGCCTGCAGAGCTACGGAAACATGGCCGTGCGGACGACTGCCAGGCAGGCGCAGGTTGCGGCGATGCTTACCGCGGATGACTATGACTTATGGCAGATTGTAAAGATCGGTAGTACGTGCCCGGTGTGCGCCCCGTTGGAGGGCAGGGTATATTCAAAAAGCGGGACAAACCCGGACTATCCGCCCCTTTCCCTTGCATTTGGGAAAATCGACCCCGGCGGGCCGGATGGCCTGACAAATACATACCTGAACATTCACCCGAATTGTCTTCATGCCATTGTAAAATACACGACGGTTGGAAAAACGGAGAAGCAGATCCAGAAAGATAAGGATTTTTCGGATCCGAAAAAGAATCCCCTGAACCGAGACCCCAGGACGAAGAAACAGATAGCGGCTTACCGGGAGAAAGAGCGGAACCGCCGGAGGCTTCTGGCAGATTTGAGAGAACATAAAGAATACAGGGCTGTTCTTGGCAAAGAAGTGCCGAAAGATTTTGCAAAGTTCCGGGAGATGAAGTATAATGATCCTGAGATTTTTGACTTTGCAGAGCTGGATTACCGCAGGAGGAATAAATTATTACATCATCCAGAATTAAAGCTGCCGAGTGCAGAAAATGTTATTCTTCCAGAAGGCAAGTTTACAAAGTATTTGTTTGATGGTGTAAACCAGAAGGGTTTAGCAAAAGGAAAGGCAATAACAAGCAGGTTAGGGTATGATAAAACGAATTGGAGAGAATTTCAAAAGGAAATCAGAGAAAAAGCAGGGGTTTATCCAGCCATCCCAAAGGGTAGGGATCAATATGGACAACGATTCGAACAAAAGATGGTCATTTATGGGAAATACGGAACTCCTGCAAATGTGGTGATAGGCTGGAACCAACGTCCTGATGGAAGCGTTTCTCTGTCCAGCGCGTATATTAAAGAGGTGAAAAAGTAATGTTAAAGGTAAAGCAGTATGACACAGTAGTTTTAAAGGATGGAAGGGAAGCAGCTATTGTAGAGGCATTTGAAAACAAAGTATTTATCGCTGATGTGGGGAGCTCCCCAAAAGACTGGGAGACAATTGATGTCACTATTGATGATATTGAAAAAGTATTGCCTACCGGCAGTAAGTAAGCGATTGTTATGCAAACAGAATTTGAAAGGAGATATCAATGGCGAGGGATGATTATTTTGTGATTGCGTACCGAATACTGGCATATTTGTATGTTTGCCTGAAATCGGGTGAAAAGCCGGATATATCCTATGTCTCCGCAAATTCGGAGGCGCTTCAGATCAGTCAGAATTACTGGGAATATGTTATAAGGCATCTGTATGAAGACGGATACCTGGAAGGGGTTTCTCTTATGCCAGTAGTAGGGCGCGGTTCTCCGGGGATTCGGATGAATGAAATTATGATAACGCCGAAAGGGATTGATTTCTTACAGAATAATTCCTCTATGGCAAAAGCAAAAAATTTTTTAAAAACACTGAAAGAGATCGTTCCGGGATTATAAGGTGCTTTCAGGAAAGGAAATAAAATATGCTTGCTTACTACGGCTACGCCATAAGCCCAAACCAGATAGAAACTGGCGAGGGCTTTTTGATTTGCCGCAATGTCCCGATTGCCCGGATTGGGGATCAGGAGTACCTGGGGCGGGAGACAGGTCTTTCCGGGGCGGACGCTGACCGCCTGGTTACTGTCACAAGGCCCCCGGAGGAGGTCTTTTCTGATGCGGCCCTGGCCTCCTTTGAGGGAAAACCAGTCACAAACGACCACCCCCCGGGCCTGGTTGGGCCGGATGACGTGGCGGCCTACGAAAAAGGCCATGCCCAGAACATCCGCCAGGGATCCGGGGAATGGGAAAGCTACGTACTGGCAGATTTACATATCCACGACAGGGAACTGATTGACGCCATCCAAAACGGCAAGCGGGAGATCTCCTGCGGATATGAATGTGAATATGTGCCAAATAATGATGGTACATACAGCCAGAAAAATATAAGGGGCAACCATGTAGCAGTCGTTGACCGGGGAAGGGCCGGGAAACGGGCTGCTATTTTAGATTCAGCACAGAAACCACAAAAGGCCAGAAGGCCGGAAAGGAAAGCCATGAAGAAAAAAGGACTGATATTCAGCCTCTTTGGGCAGGCCGTAAAGGACAAAAGCCCGGAAGAGATTGAACAGCTTGCGATGGATGCGGCCGACGCGCTTGAAGAGCAGGAGGAGGCGGCCCCGGCAAAGGAGGAGACGAAGGGAGATGAGAAAAAGGAAGCCGCGGATGAATCCGCCGTTGATGCGGTAGTCGAAAAGGTACTGGCAAAGCTGGCCGAAAAAAAGGAAAAAGAAGGCAAAGCGGAAGATTCCCTTGACGCCGCCATCATGCATCTGTCCGGAGACGGGGATAAAAAAGAGGAAGGCGCATCAGATGAGGAAGCCCGGGTAGTCCCCGCAGAAGGGCAGGACAAAACCTGTGGGATGGACAGGGCCATTGCGGCCGGGATCCTGAAAGCCATGAGGCCGTCTGTTGCCGCCATCCGGGACGAGGCGCAGCGTAAGGCGGTATCGGACGCCCTGATAAGCCTTGTAACCGCAGGGGAGGCAAAAGACGACATAGTTGCTGTCCTTGAAACCAGTAAAAAGAACGCGCAGAGGGCGGCGGAAGACAAATGCGGGGCGGTGGACTATGACGCCATCCAGGCGCTTTATGACAACTTAAACCCGCACAGAAGGAAGGAGAATCAGTCATGAAAGGACAGGTAATCGGCAAAACAATGCAGCACGGGTACGCCGGAAGCTATGCGCGGCAGCCTGATATGGCCGTAGACAGCGAGCCGCTTGGGGGAGACAGGGATGTCCCCTTTGGCTCCCCGGTTGTAAGGGGAGAAAATGGGGCGGCCATGGCATGGGCGGAGGATTCCACGGCGGAAAAATTCTGGGGAATCGCCGTGCGCGAAGTAAAATCCTCACTTGATTTCATGAACCAGAATGAAGGCGTATACCGCCCGGGAGAGGCGATCCCGGTTATGAAGCGCGGATGTGTCAATGTTATCTGTCAGGCTGGCACGCCTGCGCCCGGAGG
>QXXC01000076.1 GCA_009911305.1 Clostridiaceae bacterium
ACCTTCTTATCTTGAATCGGCAGATCTTGAATCTCCCTCTGATATGTTGAATGGACATGCATGGTTTTTGATCCGCAAAATGGACATGTCAGTTCCTTTTTACCGGATTGTATATGAAAAACAAGCTCTTTATCTTTAATGCGGTATTGTATTAATTCGTAATCCTGATTAAGCAATTTTATGAATTCATCCATATGGTCTTCACATCCTTTTACCAGACTTTGATCATATTATAGTGCTTTAATACATTAAAATCAACTAAGGACGGAAAGAACCGGTAGATAGTCCGTACCTATACAAAACTGGAGCAAACCTGTATGATAGAAACAGATTTGCTCCAGTCTTATTTTACCTCTTCTTTACCGGGCTTCCCGTAAGCAGGTATTCAAAATAATCATATGGTTTCAGATGGTTGGCTTTTGCTGTTTTGAACGGCAAGACCTTTCAGAACCTCATGCGCCTGATTGCAAGTGAGGAAAACATCAAACTGGCTTATCGGACAATCAAGGGCAATAAAGGGAGCGGTACTCCCGGCGTGGATAAGCGTACAATCAAAGACCTTCCCGCACTTCGCGAGGAACAATACGTCCGGCTTATCCAAAAACAGTTCAGTTGGTATACTCCCCGCCCTGTTAAACGGGTGGAAATCCCCAAACCCAATGGAAAAACAAGACCATTGGGTATTCCGACAATCGTTGACCGCATTGTACAGCAATGTATTTTACAGGTGCTTGAACCAATCTGTGAAGCAAAGTTCCATGAGCATTCCAACGGCTTCCGCCCAAACCGCTCTACGGAACACGCCATAGCACAATGCCGCCGGATCATGCAGATACAGCACCTGCATTACGCAGTGGATATTGACATTCAAGGCTTCTTTGACAATGTAAACCACGGGAAGCTGATAAGACAGATGTGGGAAATGGGTATCCGGGATAAAAAGCTGCTGTGTATCGTCAAGCAGATGTTAAAGGCACAGGTGGTGCTTCCGGACGGAACGAGGACAACTCCGACCAAAGGAACGCCGCAGGGCGGCATTTTGTCGCCACTGCTCTCCAACATAGTGCTGAATGAGCTTGACTGGTGGGTGACTTCCCAGTGGGAGGAAATGCCTACCCATTACGAGTACAAAACCCGGCAGATGACCGGGCGCAGTATGTCGCCATTCAGCAATACAATTCCGTGGTTGCCGGACTGCATAACTATTACCGTCTGGCAACACACATCAGCGTAGATTTTCCAAAGCTGTCCTATGGGCTGAAACTGCAAATGGCAAACAGGCTTCGGGAATTGACACCAAAAGGAAAACTGGAACGTGGATTCATTAAGAAACGGTATGGAAAGAGTAAACAGCTAAGGTTTTTGAACGGACACCCTCTCATTCCAATGGGATATGTCCAAACAAGAAACGCCCAGCACAAAAAGAAAACCGTCAATCGGTACACGCCGGAGGGATGGGCAGAAATCCATAAAAATCTTGGTATCAATACCGATACGATGATATGGCTCATGCAAAACCCTGTGTTGGACAAAACGATTGAGTTTGCAGACAACCGGATTTCTCTGTTTGCGGCTCTATATGGGAGGTGCGCCATAACTGGCGTTGACCTTATGCCTTATGAGATTCGCTGTCACCATAAAGTAACGCTTGAAAACGGCGGGACAGATGAATACAGCAACCTTGTTCTTGTAACCGAAGCAGTACATATCTTAATCCATGCCACCTTGGAAGAAACAATACAGAAGTACCTAAAGGAACTCCAACTGAACAAAAAACAACTGGAAAAACTGAATAAACTGCGAAAACTGGCGGGAACGCCTGCAATCGCATAACGAATCTTTTAAAGCTGCAACGAAGTGTGTAAGTTATGTTTAAAACGAACAATTATCCTGATATAATGGGTATAAACGCCCATCCGGGGCAGAATGGCAGGGAGAAAAATGCACATCAGCTACAAACCGCTCTGGCATACACTGATAGAACGCAACATGAGGAAAGAGGATTTAAGGCTTGCCGCTGGCCTGACCACTAATATGATTGCCAACATGGGCAAAGAAGGGAAACATATCAGCATGGACACACTTGCCCGTATTTGTGAAACACTGGATTGTGGCATTATGGACGTGATTGAGCTGGTGAAAACCGCCGAAGGAGTGACCGAGGAACTGAAAGCCCGGAACCAGCTTGAATGGGTGGGGCAAATGAACAATATCCGCAACCGGGCGGAGGAAATCATAAACAGTGAGTTGATTTATATTTGATTGGATGTGGAAAGGCCAGCCGACTACCCGGCTGGTCTTTCTAACCGTCCCTGCGCTCCAATACCGCCCGAATCATGGCAACGGCGATTTCCTGCTGGCTGGGCAACGTGCTTTCCCACAGCTCCGCCAGCTCCCGTATCTTGCTGACCTCATTATCTTCCAGCGCATCCCGCAGCAGATAATCAGGGGAGATTTTCAGTGCGTTGCAGATATTGATAAATACGGGCAGACTGGGAACCTTTGTCCCACCCTCAATCTGCCGGAGATAAGTTGCGTTGATATTGCACAGCTCCGAGAGCCTGTCCGCCGTGAATCCACGGTCTTTCCTCACCATGTTGATACGTTTGCCTAATCCTTTGCCTTCCATAATGTCACCCATTTCATAAGCTATCAGCATTTATTTTGTTCACTTTTAGACTACATCACACTTGGGGATTGCAATAGATTCTAAAAGACTATATAGTATTAGCTAACAGACTATAAACTATGAAAGGGGAACAACAGAATGGAACCGAACTATTTTAGGGACAGGCTTTTTGATTTACTGAACGACAGCGAGGGGCTTTCAAAAAGTCACCGCCGCAGATTTTTTTACAGGGGAACTGACTGGAACAGGCCGGATTCTTCGCAGGGGACAAAATCACCGTGAAATGCCAGCAGGGGCAGCTTATTATTACTAAAAACGAACTATCAGCAGAGCATGAAAAATAAATATAGACAAAGGCCGCTTTTGCAGTATAATAGAAACGGCAACAAGTCAGCCAGTGCTGGAGGAACATTTTAAGATGATTGAAACGGAGAGCCTGATTCTTGATAAAGCAAAGTTTTCAGATTGGAAGGAAATGTATTGTAATGTCTGGTCACAGCCAGAAAGTGCAAAATACATGGAATGGAATATTACTACAAGCGAGGAAAATGCCAAAATAAGAATCATGAAAACCATCGCATTTCAGAAAGAGAATGATACCTATCTGGTTTACGAAAAAGCAACCGGTAAGGCGATTGGATTTGCTGGTGTAGAAAAAATCGAACCTTACATCTATCAAGAAGCAGGGATATGTCTGGGGCCGGATTACGTGGGAAAAGGGTTTGGCAAGCAGATTCTTCAAGTCTTGATACAATACTGCAAAGAAGAATTTCGTGCAAAAAAGTTTATTTATTCAACAAGAGAGGAAAACAGGGCTTCCAATCAATTAGCAAAGTCATTTGGATTTACAGTGATTTCTTCAATACCTAAAACAGACAGCAAAGATGGACACAGTTATAATCTTTTGCAATATGGCTTAAAACTATAACTGCCCATTAGGTAGGGCTGAATAAACAATGAATGAAAAGCTGAAGGAGGGGCAAAATGCCATACATTACAGTTGAAAGCGGCACTTTATCTGATAAGCAAAAGGAACTGCTGATAAAAAGATTGACAGAAGTATCTTCTGAAATTATGAATGTGCCGCAGGAATTTTTTATGCACACGCAGAAGAATTGGACTGGCTGGACGGGAAATTCCCCCTGACAATCGAAACTGTTAAGGAAATGGTGGTTGACCGTTGTGATTTGCCTGACGGTTTTCATGTTGACGATTATGTATTCTTTCAAGGTATACCAACAATAGTATTAAATGACCATGATGTAATTGATATTGGCGGCAGGGAAATTGAAGTGCTGCATACGCCCGGACACTCTCCCGGACATTTATGTTTTTGGGAAAAAGACAGGGGATATTTGTTTACCGGCGATTTGGTCTATAAAGATACCCTGTTTGCTTATTACCCCTCCACTGACCCGGAAGCCTATCTTGCTTTGCTGGAAATGGAACCTCTCAAAATGCCGTTGCATGGACAAAAACCCAAGCAACGGCATTTTCTTATCTCCGCTTCATCCTGCTCAAGGGCGAATCCTTATATGCCGGAGTTTTCTTCATAACATTTTTCAGAACCGTGCGCTCCTGCTCCGACAGCTTCTCATACCGGATTTGAAGCTGCGTACACATCAGGGCGGTGAACACATCCAGATAGAAACCCGGCACGGCCAGCGCTTTTTTTGCGTCTTTGATTGGTTTCATGGCATTGGAGCCGTCCGGCGCGCTGTCCGTATCATTCTTGTGCGCTTCCCTTATGGCATGGAGGATAGTGTCTCAAGTCCGGTGCGTGACCTGACAGAAATAATCTTCTTCCTGTACCTGCATGGTTTCCAACGCCTTTAACGCAGCATCTTCCTCCACCGGCTGATATTGGAAAGGACTTGCCCCCGCAGGACTTCCAGAAGGCTGTTGAAGTTTTGGAAGTGGGCGGTTGCCACACCATCCACATAAATCTCCGTGTCCGTCATCAGGGTAACAAAATCCTCATGTGTGGCAATCTCACACAGCAGCCGATTGTTGATACGCCCGCTTTTCAACAACTCCACCATGCTGTCACTCAAATGCAGCTCCGTAAGTTCCATGGACATACGGCACATGATTACGCTGGAAGTACAGAAGCAGTGCTTTGTCGGTTTTAAGGGGGAGCGGTTCCGCTTCTTCCCCTCCGATGAAGGCTACCGGAACGCAAAATGCAGCGAGCAGGAGGGGGAAGTCAAGATAAAGAGCCATGCCGCCGTTGTTGCCGGAAAGCTCTATCCTGACAAGAAGCCCCGACAGCAGGAACGATAAAAAAGCCTATTTCATTTAGCAAGTCAAAGCTGTATAATAGAGCCAGCGAAAAATCGGAATTGATGGAGGGTAAAGATGGAATATAAGGACTATATTAAGCAAGGCTTGAATGGGAATGCCCCATTAAAATTAATTTTAAGCGGAAATATACAGGGGACAGAAAATGATAAAGTAGGTGTTGTATCAGTTGTGTATGCTACAAATGATAAAGACTTAGCAGAGCAAAAAATGAATGAATTGATTGCGGCCAATCCTAATAATTATTACATGGTTTATAGTGTACCACTAAATGTTGATTTGACGGAGCTTTCCCATTATCCTTCAATAGCAATTTCTAAAGATGATTTACAATAAAAGCAATTCCAGTTTGTCGAACGGATAGCCTATCAAAAACTAAATAACCTGCCGCATATCAGCGGTACACCCAAGCAGGAAATCAGAAAAGGTATCCTGCTTTTTCTATGCCCGGAATCCGGGAGAAAGGAGGGCGCACACTTGCCATGCCCGCACTGTAAAATCACCATCATCAAGCGGAGCAACAACGAATCCGCTGTTTCTGCCGCCGCCTACCAGAGCGGCGAGAAGCTGTTTTCTGAATACGACCAAGAGCAGAAATACTATCTCTACAAGAATGAAGTCACCCACAAAGAAATCATGCTCCCGCCCCATGTGCCGCCGGAATTTTTCTTTAACTGAAAATGAGAAACAGCAGGTTCCCTCCCTGCCGGACCATTACCAGGTTCCGGCGGAGCTGCCTGCCTTTGAGTATCCGGCCAGATCGCGGTGTGCAAGACGGAAATGGGTGAGCGGTCCCTGATCCGGTTGAATATGCTGGATTACAGCAGCGGTACGGGAGAGAAGACGGTGAGCGTTTACGCCAACATCAGCCCGGAGGAGGCCAGGTACATTTATTCGGCTTTGTCCTGTCATCTGCTTGATTTTGGATTTTCCCAGGATAAGATTTTCGGGGAGCCGGATGAGAAGGAGTGCAGGGCAAGAAAAATAAGGTGATTTGAGTGGAAAGCCTCTCCTGAATTTGGAAATTCGGGGGAGGTTTTTGATATGTAAAAAAAATCGCGCGATTTTGTTTATATTACCGTTCGATTTTTGCCTAATGATATTAGGCAAAAGAATTGGAGGTGATTTTGTGTCTATTACTGCAACAGAATTAAAGATGAATTTGGGAAAGTATCTTCTTATGGCAGAAAAAGAAGATATTTATATTATACGGAATGGGAAAATAGTGGCGAAACTTTCTAATCCATACCAGGACCGTGTGGACGTGGCAAAATCTTTGTTTGGGATTATTCCTGATGAAATGACATTAGAAGAAGCCCGTGAAGAAAGGCTGGGGAAAATATGAGGGTTTTGATTGGTACCTGCATTATTATAGATGCGCTACAGTCCCGCCTTCCGTTTAAAGATCATGCACAGGAAATCTTTCTTCTTGCTGCTAACAGACATTTTGAGGGATTTATTACAGCAAAGTCTTCAACAGATATTTATTATTTAACTCATAAGTATCTCCATAGCGATAAAGAAACACGGAAGGTATTAAGTGGACTGTATATGTTGTTTGATCTATTAGACACAGCGGGGATTGATTGCCGGAAAGCAATCTCTTCAGGAATGTCTGATTTGGAAGACGCGGTTATGGTTGAGACCGCGATTCGTTGCGGAATGGACTGTATTGTTACTAGAAATGTTAAAGATTATGAAAAGTCATTGATTAAAGTATATCAGCCGGATGAATTTTTAGAATATTTTCATCAGGGGGAAATAGAGTGATTAACTCTCTTAAGTAAGCTGAATGTAATTTTATGAAGGCAGACAAACATCAGTGTACAAGGGGCTACAAACGATATAAAGAAATGTTTCAGATATGCAGAGTGGAAAAGTCAGATTTTCCACTCTATTTTTACATACTCGCTGGTTGCACTGATTGATGAAATCAGGCCGTCCGTGGCTTTCCTTTTATCCTCAAAACTGATATTCTCCCAGTCGTCCAGATAGCCGGACAGCAAATCAATCTGCTGCTGGGAAATGGTCTCCACGGATAAGTCGGCAATCGCTTTTGCAATTTTCTGGCGGCGCATGTCCAGTTCCTCGATTTTCTTGTTGGCGTAGGCAAGCAGGGTAGCGTTTGCCCCGGTCAGCGTATCAAGGAGCTTTTCAATTTCCGCCTCTACCTGTGCCAGCTCCACTTGATAGGC
>QXXC01000077.1 GCA_009911305.1 Clostridiaceae bacterium
TGCAGCCTACACAACTTTAGGCTGCTTTAGCAGCATGTTGAACCTACCGGCTTTAGCCGGTAGTGGTTCAGTTGTTGAAAATGATGTAGGGGTTCTTGCCAGAATATCGGGACTGTTTTCCAGGAAGTCCTATAACCTGGCCAGCCTGACCGTGGGGCCAACCAAGGACAGAACGGTTTCCCGTATGACAATCAGCTTAACCAGTGATGACAGAACATTTGAACAGGTAAAAAAGCAGCTGGGCCGGTGTGTTGAGGTAATTAAGGTAGTTGATTACACAGACATTGCGATCCATATGAAAGAGCTGATGTTTGTAAGAATCAATAACTGCTCGGATCGGGATATTGACGGGATATTCAAGATTTCGCAAGCATTTCAGGTATCGGTTATTGATTATTCCCCGGAGACCGTGCTGATTGAAAGTGTACATACAGAAAACCGTAATAATGATCTGATTGCATTACTGGAGAAATGCTATGCAAACCGAATTGAAATTGTCCGGGGAGGCAGTGTTGCTGTTGAAACATCAAGCATAGCTGAACGATAAAGAGGAATGGGTCTTCTCAAAATTGGTCAATGGGGTGATAATATAGAAAGCGAATCAGAGAGGACAGGTTATTATCTTATATTTTACGCCGCAGTGCGCCGGAAAGAGCTTCTGATTTATTTGGAGGCTCTTATTTTTTACATAAAGTCCGGCCCGTAGTGTCATCAGGAGAACTGCTATGGATGCAATATAAGAATGATACCTGTATTTTGTGACCATAATGGTTATATTGACATTAGCAGCATTGCCGTCACCTGGAATAAAATCAGCAAACATGTTGAAAGAAACGGAGTTACGAAAGGAGATTTCTAATGCTTCATATTGAACATTATTCGAAAATGTATCCCGGCGGGAAGAAGGCGGTGGATGACCTGACCTTACATGTTGGGCCAGGTGAGATCTATGGATTCATCGGCCACAACGGAGCAGGTAAAACCACTACCCTTCGGGCTGTGGCCGGGGTGATGGACTTTACGGAAGGCACCATCACCATTGACGGCCACGATATTAAGAAGGCTCCTGTGCAGGCGAAACGTGTCACCGCTTTTCTGCCGGACAACCCGGACATCTATGAGTTTATGAAAGGGATTGATTACCTTAATTTCATTGCCGATCTGTATGACATTCCTGCAGATCAGCGTACCGCAGACATTGGCAAATATTCCGATGCTTTTGAACTCACGGACAATCTGGGTTCCCCCATTGGAAGCTATTCCCATGGGATGCGGCAGAAGCTGGCTTTGATTTCTGCTTTTATCCGGCGGCCCAGGCTGCTGATTCTGGATGAACCATTTGTAGGTCTGGATCCTTCGGCTGCACATATAATGAAAGGTTATCTGTCAGAATTATGCCAAAGCGGGTCAGCGGTATTTTTTTCCACTCATGTACTGGAGGTGGCGGAAAAGCTGTGCGACCAGATTGCCATTATTAAAAACGGGAAACTGGTGCAAAGCGGTCCCACGACAGAGCTGGTGGGGGATTCCTCCCTGGAAAGCGTATTTTTAGAACTGGAGGGAGAGCGATGAAAAAATTTTTTGTCCTGTTAAACGTCAGCCTCCGGTCCATGCTTCTTTCCTCAACCAATTCCAGGGGACGCAGTAAGAGAAAAGCGGCTACCGGGCTGGGCGCGGTCTTTCTCATTGCCTTTCTGGGGCTGTATCTGTCCGGGCTTTACAGTTATATGCTGATGAAGGCGCTGGCGCCGTCCAATATGGAAGTGCTGGTATTTGTGTTCATGGGCATAGGGGCACTGGTGGGCGGGCTTCTGTTTACCACCTTTGCGGTGAAGGGTGTGGTATTCGGCGGAAAGGACAATGACCTGCTGTTGAGTATGCCGGTGCCCACAACCATGTTGATGGCCAGCCGGGTAACTGCCATTTATCTGGAAAACCTGCTGTTCGCCATTTTCGTACTGGTTCCCGCCGGGGTAATCTGTACGTTTCTGACACAAAACGGTGTGGGGCTTAGCCTGCTGTTCTGGATGCGGCTGGGGATCGCGGTGCTGGCCCTTCCGCTGCTGGATACGGCGCTGTCCGTATTGTTGGGGGCGCTGGTGGCCTTTCTGTCTGTCCAGGTGTCCCACAGAGCGTTGGGGCAGAATATTGTGATGGGAATATTTATGGCAGCAGTGTTCTATTTCTCGTTTCATCTAAGCGGTATGATTAACAGCCTTGCTGAGAATGCCGCCGGAGTGAAAAACTCCCTTACCTGGGCGGCGCCCATGCTGTGGATGGGGGAAGGCATTATGGGAGACTGGGGGCTGCTGCTGGCCTTTGTCCTGTGCTGCGTGTTCCCTTTTGCCCTGGTGGTAATGGGCCTTGGCCGTAGATACCGTCAGGCAGTGACTGCTTTTGCCACACGGTCCGTACAGAGCAATTACAAACTCACAGCACAGACTGTCTCCGGACCGAAGAAGGCTTTGCTGAAAAAGGAAATGCAGCGCTTTTTTGGTACGCCCATGTACTTCTGGAATGCCGGTATCGGTCTGATTATGCTGCTGGCCGCAGGGGGAGCCTCCCTGGTTATGAGAGAGAAACTGTTGGCTTATGTGGAAATGGCCGGGTATCCTTTACCGCTGCTTCCCATGACGGCAGCGGTGATTGATTTCTGCCTCTGCACCTGCCCCATCACTGCGCCTTCCATCAGCCTGGAGGGAAAATACCTGTGGATTTTGCGGGAATCCCCCATAGAGGAAAGCTCCCTGCTCTGGGTTAAAGTTGGCTTTCAACTTCTGCTGACCCTGCCCTGTACGGTAATTGCCGGACTGTGTATTTCGATTGCTTTTAGTTTTTCTTTGAGGCAGGGGACGGTGCTGCTCATTGCCACACTGCTTTTCGCCATAGGGCATGCTGCCTTTGGAATGATTATGGGCCTGTGCTTTCCGAAGCTTGACGCAGTGAATGAAACGGTCGTTATCAAGCAGTCTATGGCCACAGTACTGGCAATGTTCGGCTCCATGGCGGTACTTGGGGTGGCAGCAGGATTCTATTATCTGGGCAGTAAAACAGCCCCCTGGACCGCGCTGGCGCTGCCCATAGGGGTATTCGCTCTGTTTGCGGCGGTATGTATCGTGATCCTTACCAGACAGGGACCATCACTGCTGAGAAAACTATAGACAAAAAACAGATACAGGGGGTTTCGATGAACGGGAAATTTTTTACGCTGCCAGAGGAAAAGCAGAAGCGGATTATAAATGCTGCGTATGTGGTATTTGCCGACAGCAGTTACCAAAAGGCATCCATGTCCCGGATTGCGGCTGCCGGCGGGATATCAAAGTCCCTGCTGTTCCACTATTTCCACAATAAGAAGGAGCTGTATTTATACCTCTGGGAGAATATCAACAGGATATCCTGTGAAATAGAATTAAAGTATTACAAGGAAACAACGGATTTCTTTGAGATTATGACCCGGAAGATTCTGGCAAGATGTGAGTTTATGAGAACGGCACCTGATGAATATTTATTTTCCATACGGGCCCTTTTTGCGGATCCCTTGGAAATCCGGGAGGCAACCGGGAAATCATATAAAGAAGTATATGAAGACGCAGCGGGTGAGCTGCTGGGCTCCGTGGACCTTTCCGTGTTCCGCCCGGGTATTGACGTGGGAATGCTGCTGGAGGAGATTGACAGCTATCTGTTTCAGAGTCTCTGGCAGATGCTGTCTGCCGGGAAGCTGGACCCGGACGGCCTGGAAAGAGATTTTTTGAGGAGAGTCGGGCAGTGGAGAATTGCTTATTTGAAGTAGGCTGCATTGTGGAGAGAAACATAATGGATTTGTGCATGGCAGTTCATTTCCTGTTTGATATTCCAGCCGCGTTTTTATGTGAGGAGGACAAATATGAGGTTTGAAGCCGTGATTTTTGACCTGGATGGTACACTGCTTGATTCGATGGATGTCTGGGAGCAGATTGATATTTGTTTTCTTCAGAAGCGTGGACTGACGGTTCCGGCAGATTATGTGGCTGAAATCTGTGCCCGCAGCTTTGAGGAAGCAGCGCAGTATACAATAGACTTATTTGGTCTTTCCGAAAAATCGGAGGATATCATCAGGGAATGGAATGAGATGGCTGTTTATGAATATACCCATCATGTGAAACTGTCGCCATACGCATGGGAATATCTTATAGAACTTAAAAAACGCGGCATGAAACTGGCGGTTGCCACAGGGCTGCCAGGAGAATTGTTCCTTCCCTGTCTGGAACATAATTCTGTTTTGGAATTGTTTGATATTCTCTGCTCTACGGATGAAGTAAAACGTGGAAAAGAGTATCCGGATGTATTTGAACTTGTGGCGCAGAGGTTAGGGGCAGCCCCACAGCACTGTCTGGTCTTCGAGGATGTTCTGCCGGCTGTCAAAAGTGCGAAGCAGGCCGGAATGCTGGTATGCGCTGTATATGACAAATATTCTGCCCGGTACAGGGTGCAGATGGAGCAGACGGCGGATTTTTACATAGCGGATTTCAGAGATGCCCCCTTACCAGATGCAGATTTCGAGGAAGAAAATGATAAGGAGTGAACAGAAATTGAACAAAGCAGGGGTTAAATTCGGGATAATCTTAATCATGACAGCCATGTGTCTGGCGGGATGCTCGAAAGAGAAAGCGTTTGTTGACAGCTGTGATTCGGAAATAGCGGAGCAGGTAACCAGTATTATGCAGGAATCCCAGAAGGGACGTTATAACCTGGAGAACTGTGAGGTCTTTGTCACGGAAGAGAGTAAAAAGGATGGATATGTGGTTCGGAGAATGACATTCCAGGCAGACTGGAAGCGGGTCAGGGAACCGATCGATGACCCGTTGATTATGAAGCCGCAGGGGTAGGGGAAGATGAGGAATCGGACGGAGTTTTCCCTATCGTGACTTCGGAACCGGTCAGTATTTTGACAACCGAAGAAGAGCAGAATTTGCGGGACGAGGCAATGACAGCGGCAGAGCAGTGCAGGGAGCTTTATAAGGAGGCTGAAATTGTGTATCCTGAAACAGAGTATTCCCGCATTGAGGGTTTTTCGGATCAACAGAGGAAAGAAGTAGTGAAGCGGTTGGGCGAACAGGGACTTGTGAGTGTTTCTGATGACATAAATATGGAAAACTATCAAAAAATGCAGGATTTCTATTCTGCGTATGTTTCCGGAAGGGATGCAATGGTTACCGTGTTTAGCGTATACATGGATAGGAACATAGGTGCGCTGACATTTATTCATAGAAACGGGAAAATACAGTCCCATTATGTTTCGATAGGCTGGAGGGAAGGCGGCATACCGGAAATAAAAGGTTTTGGGAGCAATGATCTGGAAGAGATAAGGCTGACAGAGAAAGGGTATTTTATTTATACAAATACGGAAACAATCGCACATGGAAATCTGAGGGAGTATTACAGGGTAAAGCCTTTGTCGGATGAATGCAGGGAGCTGACAAAAAAGTACATATATGGGCTTAGCTTTGTGAACTATAATATGCTTGTGACAAACTGGGACGCCAGCAACGTGGAAGAAATTTTAATGCCATGCATGTTTGAAGACATATATCCAATATATACAGATGAACCTTTTAAGACAGAGGGCGGGTTGATACCGGCAGAAATATATGAACGTGTTATGACAACCTGTTTCCCGGTATCCGTAGAACAGGTGAGGGAACATTGCGGCTACCGTGCTGATGTGGACAGCTATGAATATGAAATAATATTTGCAAGGCAGTTTCCGCCTTTTGGGGAAGTGGTAGATTACAAACAGGGTGAGGATGGGACATTTCGGTATCTATCGAATACGATCGAACAAAAAGAACTGGAACTGCCGCGAGTAGAAAAATGAAGGGCTGGACTGTCAATACTGGATGCACTGTGCATTGATATGGAAACTGCAGCTGTGGCTCATGCCTGTTATCTGAACAGGATTACGTTTATTGCTGTCCGTTCCATTTCCGATAATGATAAAGAGGCCGGGCAGGAGGCAATCAACAGAAATTATGATAAGGCAGTACAGCGGTCTTATCAATTTGTTTCAGCGATGCTTGAAAGAATCAGGTAGGAGAACGCCGCACTACAGAGATGAGCTGTCAAAACCGAATGTTCAGAGAGTAATTATATTTTGTCTGGCGTTGGAAGAAAAGGGATATATTTGGCAATATTGGCGCAGTTGCTTTACAGGAATTAAAGATAAAGAATAGTTGTGATCTATATAATACGAGGAGGTTTTATCATGCAGGTTTTACAAGCAGAACATCTAAAAAAGTAATATGGGGAAACTCCCAATGTTACCCGCGCGGTGGAAGATGTATCTTTTTCAGCAGGCAACGGGGAATTTGTTGCCATAGTTGGTACTTCCGGCTCTGGGAAATCAACCTTGTTACATATGATAGGGGGATTGGACATCCCAACTTCCGGTTCTGTTCTTGTCCAGGGAATGGAACTTTCGCAGATGAAGGATGAAGAACTTACCCGTTTTCGCCGCCGGAATATAGGATTTGTTTTTCAGAACTATAACCTTGTTCCAATTTTGAATGTGTACGAGAACATTGTTTTGCCGGTGGAACTGGATGGTGGCACCGTGGACCGGGATTTTCTGGACGAGGTGGTTCATGTATGAGTGTCGGACAGCGAATTGAGGGAGACGCAAACCGCGAATTATTTTTCCAACCTTTATCCAATTGACTGCGCA
>QXXC01000078.1 GCA_009911305.1 Clostridiaceae bacterium
TCATAGCCGTTCAGCCTTCGTGTCCCGTCCAGCTTCCAGCTCCCATCCAGCCTTAAATAGGCCAGGTTATAACGGGGGAAGAATTCGGCCCGGAAACAAACCGCGTCAATATTATATTGGATCGGGATAGGGAAATGGTCTCTGTACCTGGCTGAAAACAACAGCTCTATGTGCGCAGGCATCATCTTAAATACGGTGTCAAACAGATTCCGGAGCATAATGATATCCTGCTCCAGTATCTGGATCTCTGTCTGGTATGTATCATACCGGCAATCTACAAAGATGTTTTCCTCCCCCACGGTTTCGGCCAGCACTTCTTTCAGTTTCGGAAGCGTGTAGGGAACCAGCAGCTTCCACTGCAGCAATATATTCTTTTTCCGCTCCTCTGCATCCCCGCTGATATAGCGGATTTTAAGCAGGCGTTCATAGCAGGACAGCGTCTGCGGATCCGCTGTCAGAATAAAGTTATTTGCATGGATCCGGGCGATTGCGTCTTCGGCTTTTTCAAGTTCTTGCGCCTCTGTTTCCATAATCGCAGAAAAGTCCTTTACCTCACGGAAATAGTCCGGCAAAACCTTCATTAAATCAATCTGCATGGATGAGCACCTCTCCCAGGACCGGGATCTGCTGCATCTGCGCTGATTCCAAGCACATGATGTCCTCCCCAGCCCCGTTCAGCATGGTATGGCTGACATTCACGATTCCCGGAACGTTCAGGACCGCATAGTTCAGCCTGGCAATGTATACGGGGACCGGATATTCAACGCGGTGGCTTACCAGCCCGCTCCCCCACCCCTTCCTCACGGAAAACAGATACTCCTCTGCCGCCTGCCGGATTTCCCCGCGCACATGTTCAGGGTCAGTCCCGGCCTGTATCTGGACGGTCAGTTCGATGGAGAGCGCCAGCTCTGTTGCTGTCGTTATCGTAACCTTTGCACCGATAGGAGCCATACCGTACCCATTTTCTGAGACATCCGTCTCCCCGTCGCCGGGCGGACAAATCTGGTTCTGTACCCGGGAAATTAACGTGTCTGTCGCCGCATTGTATTCAGAGTCTAAAATGCTGCATAATACGGTTCCTCCTCCCTCCCATACCGGATAAATCTGAACAGCTCCCACGCCGTCCATCTGAAGGATCTCGGACCGGTATGCGGCAATGTTTCCGCCAAACGGGCGGCTGGTAAGGGATTCCATGTAACGGTCGCGGAGGGATTCGTCTGTTTCCTCATCCGTACCGGATATCAGGATGTCCGTGAGAACCGCTTTCTTCAACCCTTTTACATGGGTAATCGGTAAAATTGGGCCCGTATACTCATTCCCAATACGCCCCGGAGTTTCACTCTCCATTTCATAACAGTAAAAACCTTCCCCGGCCTCCAGCTCCTTAACCGCTTTATACGTTAATACCTCCCGGCTGTTCATCGCTGAAAAACGGGCCCCGGCCGGGACCGGGGCGTCAAATTCGCCCCTTCTCACTGCCCGCGTGGCGCCTTTCCGCATGATACCGCGTTCCAGTGCCTTGTAATCCAAAGCCTGGCCGACAGCCGTGGAAGCAAACGCATTCTGCTGCAGCTGATCCAAAACCATATACATTCCTTCGATATACCAGGCCGCAGGCCCGATAGCAGTCTGGATCAGGGAACCTTCCCTTTTATCAAGAGAGTTGGATACCCGCCCCAGCATCGCTTTTTCAATCGCTTTGGCAGTGTATCCGGAAAAGTCTATCACAAAATCACCTCCTCCCTGAAAGTCCCAAACACAGTCACCACGTCGAACGAACAGAACAGCACTCCGTTTCCTTCTTCAGAAAAAACAAAGTTTTCGGCCGACAGGATCCGGCTGTCAGCCGAGAATGCTTCCCCGATCCGGCGCGGGATTTCACTGGTTATATAGTCGTATTCCTCGCCCGCCAGCTCCTCCAGCTCGCTGCCAAAATCCGATGAATAAATCTGCCACCGGAACCGCTCATTATGGAGGATAATCTCAACTGCCTGGCGCATTGCGGCAAGTCCGGAATCCATACCGGATACCTGACCCGACGGCCAGTCAATGATAAAGGTGTCTGTGGGCATATCCACAGAACCCACAGAAATAGTAAGGCCGACGCCCTCCGGTAATGTAGCCACCGCCCTGCCTCCTCACGTTATCTTTGAAAGAATAATATACTGGTTCCCATTCTGCACACGCAGCATCAGCACCCGATCGCCGGGTTTCAGCCCTTCCCTCACCGCAACGCTGCCGGATCCCCCCTGGACGTTTACTGTCCTTTCCTTTACGGTATCTGTAAGTATCAGGCCGGCCTCTGGTATTGACTGCATTGTGGTATCAACCTTTATCTTCAGCGGGGACGCCGACTCCACTGTCCCGGTCGCTTTGTCCGTCAGCTTCATGGCTTCTACCGCGTTCTGGATGGTCTGCTGTATCACTTCGATGAAATCAGGCAATGTCCATACCCCCTAACTGTTCAAAGGATTTCACTTCAATGCTCATCGTATGCGCGCCGCCCTCAAAGCGGTGGGTTACTTTTTCGGCAAGCAGCAGCCTGGATACGGCCAAATCGCTGACCGCCCCGATCCGGATCGGCACAATGGAGCCTGCGCGGATTTCCGGAACCCCCAGCGCCTCAATTGTTACGGTCTGTAAAACCCGGTTATAATACTTCAGGTACAGGCCGCACATCTCGTCTATCTGCGCTTCGTTTAAATTTTCGTTTATGACGCTGTAATACTGAAGGACGCCCCACTTTTTTATCGTCTCTGTATCCTCGTGGATATACACATCCGTCCGCCCGCTCTGCTCGTTTTTCCTGGCCAGCTTTATGCGGTTATAGGTATCAGAGTCAATGTCCCGTTTATAGGTGAAATCAATAGCCAGGCTGCCGTCCCCGATGAGCGTCTGTGTCAGCAGATCCCTGGCCTCAACAAGAGTCAGGCTCCCGGCATTGTCGTAAAACACAAAGATCTTTCCTGTCTGTATGATCGTCTGCGATAAGGCGTCAAAAATGATGTCCAGGCAGCTCTCATCTTCTTTAATCAGGCATGGGAAGATGTATCCCGTTTCTGTCAGCGTCCCTACAGTGAGACCGAAGTCCGCGGCGATCTGCTGAATGATCTGGGAGAGGGACATATTCTCAAATACATAGCTCGCATTGGCTTTGAGATACCGGAGCTGGTCGTATGCCGTGTACGTCGTTTCTCCTTCACGGTTCCGTTCAATTGTAAATATATAACCCTTAAACAGCTTCCTGCCTCCCGCCGAACATTCCACGCAGCTTCCCTCCATAAGCCCGACAGGGCCCGATTCCACGCATGTGAAGGTCATCCTGCCGGGCGTATCCATCCGGTTTGTGGTTACTTCCACTTCTTCTGCCACGTCTGAATAGTCTGATATAACTGTCTGGGCCATCCCCCCGGCAGGGCCTGTCCCTGCAGCCGTGGACTGTACCGTTAATGATATATCCATTCCGTCACCCCGTTATCTGTAGCTGGCTCTCCTGGACCCACCCAAAATTCCCCACATGGACAGGATATGCATTTCCGGATACGATCCTTGTCACCGTTGTACTTAAGTTGTTCGCTGTTTTGTGCGGGGCGGCCCCGTAGCTGCTGTACCAGTATTCCCCGTTTACAATCACGGAAGCCCCCACGCGCAAAACCGGCGTTTCCACCGGCCTCGGAGCCTCGGCCGCCCCCTGCGCGGTATCTTCCCCGGTGTCAGGATCCGTGATGACCGCCACGGTCTTCGGGGAATACGGACGGTATTCCAAAAGCTCCAGCGAGTAATAGATATCATGGGGCTCCCCGCCTTTATCCTGTGTTTCAAAGGACGACACAATGCATTTCATATTTGTGTCATGCAGCCCGGAGCGTGAGATGATAAGGCGGCACTTGTGTTTCTTTTTTAGGGCCTTTTCAAAGCATTTCACATAGTATTCCGGGGATTTTGCACCGCTGTTGACATAGGGTTCACTCCGGTTAGCGGGAAAGAAGCCGTCCCAGGATACTGCTTTGAGGGACGGCTTTTGGGGCACTGCAACCTGGCCGACGCCTATCACGTCATACGTTTTATGGTCAGTCGGGTACTCTGTTTTAATCTCCTCCGGATTAACCGGGAGCTTTACCTTCTTCCCGCTGAATACAATATAAATGGAACAGCGGTTCTTTAATCCTGCCACCTGCCTGCCTCCTTATGTGTGTGATATGGCGGTATGGGAATTCATCTGCTCAATCAGCATCTTTTTAATATAGTCCGCCACCTCCTGCGGCTTCATCTGTCCGGATGCGCCTGCCGGGAGCGTGACGTTTATATTCGGGGCCATGGTTTTCAGCTCCACCCGGTTCATATAGCGGCGTTCCGCCAGATCGCGGTACAGCTTCAAATCTTCATCCGCCAGGCTGATTTCGCCCTCTACGTTTTTGACATTGCCGACGCTTCCGACCTTTCCGATGTTGCCAGCCCCTTTTCCGGAATACCCCGGTATCCCTTCGCTGCCTGTCCCTGACGGCGTCCCTGCAGCATCGGAAGCTGCCTTTGCGGATGCAATCCCCGCAAGGCGTTCCATCCGGTTACGTTCCGCCTGCCGCTCCAGGGAGTTTAAATAACGTTCCCTTTGCGCGGCGTCCTTTTCGGCGGCGGCATTCAGCGCCGCCACATTCGATGCCCTGGCCGCTTTTGACGCCTCGTTTTTAGCTGACGCTGACGCGGCAAAGCTTACCTGGCTGATTGCCCCAATCGCCACCCCCGGGATCGCATTTACTGCATTAATAAAGGAGTTCAGCAGGTTGATCGCACCGTTTACCATGCCCTCAATGTGTGTCAATACATTTACTTTCATATCCCCCATTGCGTCCCCAATATTGGCTCCGATGGTATACATTTTTACGTACATGTTAGTCATCCAGCCCTGGACAGCAAAATACCCGGCCATGTAACTGAGTTCAATCTCATCCCAGACGGTCAGGATATAGTTCTTAAATATCAGCCACGCTACGGTCATGCCGCCGACTGCCTGGATCCACCTGTAGATGAGCGCTACAACAACCCCAATCCCCAAGGCCACCCATGTAAGCGGGTTGGCGAGGAGTGACGCCCTCAGCCCATCATTAGCCGCTTTGGCAATCCAGGAAGCCGCCGCCTGGGCCCCCAAGGCAACGGCCACGATCCCGGCAGCCGCAGCCACACCCAATAAAACAGGCGCTACCTTGTCCCAGTTGTTGTAAATAAATGCGGCTCCCTTCGAGATGGCCTGCAGCGCTGGCATTGATGCCTGCTGAACTGCATTCATGCCGGATTGCCATAGCTGGGCAAAGGTCATGGGGATCTCCGCAAATTTGGCGTTTGTCTCTTCCGCGGCAGAGAAGAGGGCATTTTTCACCACGTCGGACGTAATCTTACCCTCAGAGGCAAGCTCCCGCATCTTGCCGATATTGACTCCCATATACTCCGCTATGGTCTGTGCGATGGTCGGGGCCTGCTCAAGGACGGAATTTAATTCCTCGCCGCGCAGCACCCCTGCGCTCAGGGCTTGCGTTAGCTGTAATACAGCGGCGTCCGCCCCTGCCCCGGATGCCCCGGAAAGCGTCAGATGTTTATTAATTTGCTCTGCAAAGTCTACAATTTCCTGCGAGCTGTTAAATGCGTCAGGGGCCAGGGTCCCAAATTTGCCGACCATGCCGGCCGTATTGTTGTAACTACCGCGGGAAGCCTGGGCCGCCTGGTAGATTCTTTTTTGCAGCTCCTCCGTGGTCTGGAGCCCATCGTTCATCATAGCAATCCTGGCATTGAGGGCGGACTGCTGGTCAGCGGCGGCCATAATGTCTTTTGTGAGCTTTATGCCCCCTGTTATGACAGCCGCTTTGCGCAGTTTATCCAGGATACCTGACTGCAGGCCCTCATCCCCGGCGGATCTCTGCGACTTTCTGAGTGAGTCTTTTGCCTTTTGTACGGAGGTAATCGCATCGCACGCTTTACTGCTCATGTTAATCAGGTTTCTGTACCCGGCAGAAAACCGATCGACAAGCTCAAACACTTCCTTAATGACGGCCAATATCCTTCATCTCCCTGCTCTCGCGCTTTATCAGTTCATTCATAAGAAGCCGTTCACTCAAGCTCCGTTTTAATACATCCAGGGGGAATACGCCGTGATTGCACAGCATATAGCGGCACAGGAACGAATCCAGCGTATCCTCCCCGGCTAGTTTTTTGCCGTTTCCTCCAGCCCGTCTATATCCTCAAACCCGTTTAAGCTGTTAATCTCCTGCATGAGTTTTGCGTATTCCCCGGAAGACAGCATCTTCCCCGGCACATCCAGCGGATCGACGGTTTTATAATACGCGCACAGCTCCGCATCTTTAAAGTTAGGCTCTATGACACAGGCAGAGATAAGCAGCTTGCCGTACTTTTCGGTGTCCAGCTCCCTTACTGTCTGGCCGTTTACCTTACTTGTGCGCTGCGCCCGCCTTATAAGCCTGTCATTCGT
>QXXC01000079.1 GCA_009911305.1 Clostridiaceae bacterium
AAAGAATTGATTTTTGAAGGAATGTTATACAATCTTATTCACCTCCTAAAGCTGCTTCCAGCATGGTCGGGTCAAACTCCAATACGTTCAGAATATCCTCCGCCGGGGTGTACGGTGCCAGGTACTGGTGAAACTGGATTTTCCCGTTTAAAATGTCCGTGATCGGGTTCTCGTCCTCGCTGTAGGTAATCCGTGCGCCAGCGCACTTCCCCTGTGCGACGTAGGAATTGCCCCGGATGTTCTCTGCGTCGCAGATACTCTGGATAAGCCGGGGATCCGCCGGGTCGTCTACCTTCTGGAAGTAGCTTAAAATAAAGCTGTTTCCCCACCAACTGAAAAAGCGGCGGCAGCAGAACCAGCGGTCTTTCGGATCCGTCGTCATGGGGTAGGCCGCGCTGTTGTTCCCCCAGGAGCGGAAGCCGTTAAAATTGATCGCCGTGGAAACTCCGAAGCTGTTTACCAGGTTCGCCTGTTCCTGGTCTATTACGATCTCGCTGTCCTCGTCGTCGTCCAAACAAAGCCCGGTGATGGGGATTGCCTTATTGCTGGCTGAAAGGTTCGGCACGTCGTCGTTGCTGGCATCGACGTAGGCGATCAATGCTGAATAAAGGGCGCTGAAATAATAAACCTCGTCCCCGATCCTTACCTTGGGCCATACCACCGCCATATGCTCGCTTACAAAGCCGGATTTCTCCTTTACGGTCTTCACGTCCGTATACTTCGTCGCCCCCTCTGCGGTGCTGTCCAGGTCGGTGATGCATTCGCAGGTGAAAAGCCCGTTAATATTAAGGCACTTCGCCGCCATGACCGAAGCGACCGCCGGGTCCTTGGAATATCCCGGCGAAGTAAGAAGCCCCGGAGTCATGGCGAAAAGCGGGTAAACCTGGCGCACAAGCTCCAGGCCGCTCTCCTTCCCGGTGCTTACGTTGTAGCCTCCTATGATGTCCTTGCTTGTCACCTGGGAGGGGTCGATCTTGTCCCCGGAAACGCTTAAGGCTGTCGCCTCCGCCCCGGCTCCGGACTCCAGAAGGGTAATAACCGCATAGCCGTCGTCGTCAAAGCCTGTAATATAGTCAACGTCCGCCTGCAGCGTCGTTTCCCCGGATTCTACGACAAGGGTATCAAGCAGTATTCCCTCAATGCCTACGGTCGCCTGTAACGCGTCCACCTGGCAGGTCGTTTTCGGGATCTGCGCCTTATGTTTCTTCGGGTCCAGGACGTTGATCAGCGCAATCGGCGCAACTGCGAACTTCTTAAAAGTGGCGCTGATACTCTGGTTCAGGTTGTAATCTTTCAAGTTGTTAGAATACCCTACCGCCGCGCTTGCTTCCGGGAAGCTGTAGGCGAGCTTCACTACGTTGGTAGCCTTATAGGGATCCTCAGCCAAATTGACCGGGGAAACGCCTACTACTACCTGGAAAGCCGCCGTACCAAGGATCGGGGCTGTAAGGCTTGTAGGGTTTTCTAAAATTCTTACACCATGGTTGTAAGCCATCTTTTATCTCTCCTTTTCTTCTTATTTTCCGCTGGCTCTCCGGTAAAGGATGCTTAATGCGCTTCCCTCCTTCGCCAGCTCTGCGCTTGCCTTTGCCAGCTTCTCAACCGGAACGACAAAGGAATTAAAAAACGGATGCTCCTTAATCTTTTCCTTAAGGGCATCCGGCAGTCCGGCGTTATATGTGGTATACTGCTTCGCTCCGGGAATATCCGGGCCAATATAGACCACGGTTTCCGCCTCCTGCGTGGCCGGTGTAGCTTTTGCTTTCCCGGTCGCTTTCTTTGCTTCGCTCATGAATATGGATCCTCCCTTCTTACTGCTGCAATCTCAAAAGCCAGGTTTACGCCCCCAAAATAAAAGGGGTAGGATTCTTCGTCCTGCAGGGTCCACAAAATGGGGTACTGTATCGTATATTTCCCGTTAAGTACCGGGAACTTTGCGAACCTCTCATAAATCTTGGCTATTATGTTTAAAATGTCCTTATGTCCCTGCTTGTCATAGTCCGGTTCGTAAATTCCCATAAGCAGGGTAAGGTTTACTTTCTGGGCGCTGTTCTCGTCCTCGATCTCCCCGTCTGCAATCCGTACCAAAATATAAGGGTATGGGTCAGGGGCGGTCTGTTCTTCCGCCAGCCCGTTCTCCAAAAGTTCCGGGGCTATTTCTCCCTGGTCCAATGGCTCCGGCATAGGCAGAAGCTGTTCAAAAATATTTATGCTGACTCTTTCCCCCTGGGGGTTCTTAAGCCGAAAATCCGAAAGAATTTTCTTAAGCTCGTCCGCCAGCTCGCTCTGCAGAAATGCTGCGACCATGCCTATCCTCCTAATATCTTCCTAACCTGTGCATTTACGTTCTGCTTAAGGTTGTCTTTAATATGCGGCTTTACTATGCCGTATACCCGCTTTTCGTTCCCCAACATAACCGGGATAGAGTTTGCGGAAAAGGACTTAATAGGCAGCCTTGCGGCTCCGCGCCTCTGGGCTACTGCTACATGGCCGCTGGAAAACTTGGTAACGAAAGCCTTAAGCCCTCCCATCTCCAGGGGCTTCATCCCGCCTGCCTTAAGCACCTTCGCTTTTACTACGTCCGGACGGTTCGCTCCGGTCCTCATGGTGGCCGGGCTTACTTTGTAATCCTTAAGCCCCATAACTCTGCCCGTTGCCTTTATGGTCGCTTCCAGCCTCGCTGGGGTGGCGTTCTTTATCTTCATGGCCTTATTGAAGCGCCCGGTTTTTACGGTATAGGTTTTCTGTGCCTCGTCCGTCAGTTCTTTCCGTGCCTGCTTGGCTGTCTGGTTGAGGGCGTTCTTAAGTGCTTTCGGGGCCTCGCTTTTCATCTTCCCCAGTTTCTTCTCAACCTGTGCCAGCATATTCCGGTCGTAGCTTATTTCGATCAACTCTTATTCGCCTCCAAATGCAAGGAATACACGCCGCCCTCGTTCAAGCTGTCGGTAACGATAAAGGTTGC
>QXXC01000080.1 GCA_009911305.1 Clostridiaceae bacterium
TTTCCGTTGACCGTGTGTTCCTCTCCAAACTCTGCCGGGTTAAGAAATACCGTTTTTACGTCCTGCCTCAGAAGCTCCTTAAATGTCAGCGGCTTACGCACTGCTTTTCCTCCTTCCTTTGGTCGGTTCCGGCTGTGCGCCCCTCGTTTTCCTGGACGGCGGTTTTCCCACTAAATCCTGCTCCGCTCCGGCGGAAGGGTAAGCATCACCGGGAAGCCCTGCGGGGGCGGTTGTCTGCCTCGCTTTTGCGCTCCGCTTTTTGGGTTCCTCCGTGTCCTTCCATATCGCCGTTCCGTTTCCGATCCATACTTCTACAAGCCCGGCGTTATGTGTCGGCAGCTCGTCGCCCGGCTCATAGTTCTGGCTTTCAAAAAGTATGGGGAAAACGGCTATAAGCTGTTTCATCAGCCGCCCAACTTTACCAGGATAACGGTATCGCTTGCGGCTGCTGCCTGAGCCGCATACCCTGCCAGCGGCGTGTCGTCGCCCTTGGTGTCGGTGATGCCGGTCCTGTCAAAATATACCTCCGTTCCCATCTCAATGGCTCCGGTTGCGGTCTTGTCGATCTCAAAAACGCCTGTAACTACAAGCGATCCCAGCTCGCCGGGGAGGATATCCGTCCCGGCGACGCCAATATGGGAACCGAAAGAAATGACCGTGTTTGCCTCGATCTTTGTGTCCGTATTGTTCTTATAGTCGAGGGTTTCCCCTCTCTGCCAATATGCGGCTTTACTCATGGCTTTTAATCCTCCTTATCTCTTATTCTGCTGCGATCTTTTCTCCAGGGTTCTTTGCAATTCCGCGGAAGTCCCTTACGGCGATTCCCCAGTCAAGGTAAATATCCCACTGGAAGCCCAAAACACCCGGCGTTTCCATCCTTCTTACGGTCGGGGTTTCCTGCCCGTTCAAGTAGTCCACCTGGATATGTTTTGCGCTGGCGGTGTTTGCAACCATAAACCACGGCACTTCCTTATCCCCTGCCAGGGCGTTAAGCACCGGGGTCTGAATAATATTGATCGGGTAGTTGTACAGCGGGTTGATATCGTTGTTATTGCTGCCTACTACCTGGGTGCTGTGAAGAATGACCGCCAGCTCAAACTCATAGCCAACAGGCACAATAATATGCTGCGGGGTAATGTAAATAGCTTCCCCGAACTGGTCGCGCTGGTGCTGCATCTGCAGGATAATAGCCTGGATCGAAGCCTGGGTAGGCTTGCCGCCCTTTGCGATCAGGTTCCCGTGGTTCTTATGGAAAAGGTTTACGCCGTCGAAAATCGGGGCATTATTGTAAAGCAAGCTATAGACCTGCTTATCAATGGTTTTCTTTGCCGCCGCTGCGTAAAGCCCCGGAACCTCCGTTAAAAAGCCGATATCATCGTTGATGAACGCCTGGCGGGTCATGCTGAATGTCCGCCCGTAGGTGTCCAGCTTGCGGTTCGGCAGCAGCTCCGTCCTGGGCTTATCCGGCTTAAGCTCGCCGTTTTCGGGAACCAGAAGGAAGTCGCCCATACCTCCGATCACGTATTCGTGATCCGCTGTGGTCTTGAAGTCCTTCAAGCTGCCCTTTGTGGTCCATGCCTGGAAGGTCGTAGGCACTGCGTTGTAAAGCTGCACAATGCTCTTTCTGATCGTGTTGTCAAGGATCGCCGGAAAGGCTGCCGTAGGGTTGTAGAACTGGCGGCAAAGCTCGCCGTACATATCGTCGGGTTGCATCCTCAAAAGCTGCATAGTGTCCCGCCCGTCCCTGCTCAAACACTCAATAGCAAGGTCGCGGAGGCTCATGGATCTAAGCTCATTCGCTCCGTCTGCCGGGGTGGCTACGGGTACGCCTGCCCGAAGCATAAGCGCGTCGGTTGCCCTCTGTCTGAAAGTTTCGTTTTCGTCCCTGGTGACCTGTACGCCCACCGGGCTTCCGGTCTGCCTCATGCCGTCAAGGATGGAACTGCGTACCTGGTCCAAACTGGAACCGTTGCGGATATGCTCCGCCGGATCCACATCGAAGTCCCGGCAAAGTGCCATAATTTCCGTTACCCGGTTACGCTCCGCCTCGGTTGCGCTCCGCTGTCCATCTGCAGGTACTGTCTGCGGTGCGGCTGCCGGGGGTGGTGTCGTCTGCTGGGGATTCGCCGCCGGGGGTGCTGCTGCCGCTCCGGTTCCTCCTGCCAGCCCTCTCTCCTGTGCGTCGATCTCTGCCTGGGCTTCGTCAATCTCCCTCTGGAGGGCGTTAAACTGTGCCTGTTCTTCCGCCGTCAGCGCACGGTTGCCGTCTGCCTTGGCGGCGTTCACAATGGCCTGCTGCTTCAGCATGGCGGCTTCTCGTCTTTGTTTCGGTGTCATCTCTGTACCTCCTATTTTCTGTTTTTATTTATTTGAAGTTGTGCTTCAAAACAAGTTAAAGTTTCCGGAGCCTGCGGATTCCCTTTAAGCTCCCGCCCTACTCCCACGGTAGCGTCTGCTGGGACGCTTACTACGCTTATCTCGTAGGGCATCCATTCCCTTGCGACGTCGCAAGGACCGTTAAAACGTCCGTCGGTGGATATCTTCCCCGGCATGACTTCCTCAATCACACCAATCTTATACCCAACGGAAACGCCCTTGAGCGTCCCGCTTTTTACCTTCTGAAAAATGACCTCGCTTTCTTCGTCGCTGTCAAATTCTACCTCAGCCATGCCCCGCTGGTTTTCAATCCAGGCGCGGTTGATCTTGCCTATAACCTTATCCCGGTTATGGTTAAAAAGAAGGACTCCTATTGTGTTAAGCCGGGTAAGGTCAACGGCTGCCGGGTTATGGTCTAAAATCTCCTTACCCCAGAAACGCTCGTAAGGTTCTTCCGAAGAAAACGAAAGAATGAACTTCCGTTCATTCCCTTCCCCTTCCATAGCCCGGATTGTTGCCGAACTAAACGCCCTTATCTGGTTTTCCTTCTGGCTGTCCTTCGCCGCCGTCTGCGGCTGGCTGGTTGCCGTCCTGCTGCCCGTTCCCCGGCTGCTGCCCTGGTGGCTGGTTTCCTCCGCCCTGGTCAGTAGGTCCGCCGGGAACTGCTCCCGGTTCTGGCTTCTGCTCGTCTGCAGGTGTAAGCTCCGCTTCGGTTCTGTCAAATATAACACCTCCCATCTCAATGCCTTTTTTCCTGGCGTATTCTAAAACGGCGACGGTTTCGTCTATCTGCTCTTTCCAGTCCTTGCCGTTCTCCGCTGCGACCTGCTGGTA
>QXXC01000081.1 GCA_009911305.1 Clostridiaceae bacterium
ACAAACTCAGGCAAACCATTTTCATAACGTTTTGTGCCTGAGCGTAGCGAAAGGAATGGATATAATGATGAAAGATTTTTCCATTCTTCAGGAATCACTATTTACTGGTCGGGGAAGTGCGGTTGAGATGTTCACTGATTTGACTGTACGGATGGGGATTAGTGAGGTTACAGATACAATAAATATTAATGCGGTGACGTAGAAGGGGGCGATCCGTGAGAGTGCTAATGAACACAGAAGTAGATAAATTATCAGTCATGTATGAGGGGGATAAGAAAAGAGATGCTTCAGATAAGATCAGGGGGTTTTTATTTCAGGATTATGTTACGATTATGTGTCTCCTTCAAAAACAAGTAAAGTATGTCTGTTCAGAATATCTTGAGGATGTGGATGTATTTTTCGAGGATGGCACATTTGAGTTTATTCAGGTAAAGTATTATCCGAAGAAATCTCCAGATGTGAAGGAAATTTCGACAGATCTTTATTATCAGTTCTCCGTCTTCAGATGCTTCGGAGTACTTTGAAAGCAAAACCGAGCCTTTATATTCATAGAAATATCCAGATGTGGCAGATGCGGCTGCCTGGCTAAAGACGAAAGTTTATACAACGAATAAGAAAGAGTTACAAAAGAATAATCTTTTTGTAGATATGGCATCGGAGGACTCTCTAAAGGAGTTTGTTTCAAAATATGGTATTTTCCTTCAAGTGGATATCAATCGGTATAAAAAGGAATTGATGGAAGCATTGGCCAAGGCCTATCCGAATCCGGATAAGGATGGAAATGAGGAGCACTGGCAGTTCATATTGCTAGTATAGCAGACAATAAATAGCTCATAGTTTTACATTTACGCCATTTATTGATAATCCGTTGATAAAGCAATACAAATATTATGAGTTGCTTTATGAACGATGTACTAGGTCTTGCGATTTCGTATATACAGCAGCGTTATACGCTAGTTAATCCTGTTTTTGATCAGTTGCGAGTGGATAAAAAAGAATTTGATTGTTATATGACGGAATCTGTCAAGACGAAGACGGATGAGACAATTGCAAGTTATTTGGCGGGCATTGTTTGTGAAGAGTATGGAGAGATTATAAATAGTAATGATCTCTCAGATATACAGACACACATGTTGAATATGATTTGCCAGAATACAGTGCGATGGATAAATGAAATTGGTAAGACTGTGGATGGTCAATATCAGTTATTGAATACATATAGCGTAGATGATGTCAGCAAGATTGCTGGTTACAGAGGAACTTCTGTAGATGGCAGATTGCTCTACGTTGCCGAATGCAAACAGGGTTTTCTTGTTTTTCTGGAATATTTGTGGAAGATTATGCTAAACATCTGTCAGAAGAAGGTGAATAATGAGACAGAGGTTTCTGCTCATTTGGAAATGTTTGATCCATTGCATTACGTGGATTCCTCAGTAACTGACTATGTATGTCTGAATTTTCCTGAAGATAAATATATAAACCATAGCGTAATTCTTCCCCGGGTAGGTGGAAATTTTAATGGAGTAAAACGTAAGATTGTGGAACGCATGGTGAATATGTCGCCAAAACCTGAGAAATGGTTTTTTGAGAATCGTAAAATTACGCGAGGTAAAAATTATTATAACTATAGTACGGCGAACGTAAATGAGAATCCTACGGTTGCGGATCTTGGTGAAGATAGTTTTTATATTGAGTGTATGGATTGTATTGGAATTGACGAGGAAGAGTGGAGTATACAGGAAGATTGCAGCAGTTGCATTTTTTCTATGAAATGTGCGAAAGAGGAAATGTAGTTATGATTTTACAGGAAGAATTTAAGAAAAACGGCTATAAAGATATCCTTGTTGGAGATATTGCTTCTGAATATGAAATTAATCTGGAAGATGTTTTTGATTTAGAACAGAAGCCGGAAGCGTTATTAAGTATTTTTATCAGCGATCAAAAAGATGAATTATTTTTCCTTCTGGATGGGGACTTGGAGAGATTAGATTCTTTATGTGATTACTGGGATGATCGAATTCGTGTGTTTATGATAATTAATGGCAAATCAAAAGCGATTCATAAGTTAAAGTATAATATTGTGCAATTGATTGTTTATTCCGAGGGAACTCCAGATAGGAGTCGAGAGAGTAATTTGTTAATATCAAGAAAGATCATTATTAAGGGTGATATGACAGATAAGGATAGGATTGTAATTGATGATGATGAGGTGATCGAATTACCATTCCATATGATTCCAACAGATGCATTTGCGCCGGATGCGGAACAGATGAAACGATTGAGTCAGTTGCTTCCTGAGGATGAGGGACTTTTGACGATTATGGAAAAGAAGCGGAAAAGAGTGAACAGAAATAAAAGAAAAGGTGTATTGGATAAGTCTTTTGGAGAACAGGATTACGTGAAGATTAAGGAGTGGCTGAAAGGATGATAATTCGTAGGATAAGAATGGTAAATTTTAGAGGATTTCGCGATAAAACCATTGATTTTAATGATAAATCGGTTGTGCTTCTTTCGGCTGCAAATGGAATTGGCAAGACGACAACTGTGGATGCGATTGAGTGGTGTCTGGCTGGAAATATCGGAAGATTAAAAAATGCTTTTGATGCCAGAAGTACGAATGATGCTGATCGCAAGATGAATACCGATGGCATCTTAAAGAACCGGGATGCTGAAGCGAAAGCGAAGGTCAAGGTAGATCTCTGGTTATTTGATGGAGGAAAAGAGACAATTCTTTGCAGAGAACAGGCAAAGGATGAATTAAATCCAGGGTCATCTAAGGTTACAATCAATGAAAGTGAAGAGATAGCGAAAGCGTTTATCCAGAAATATGTAGGAGATAGTTTCTATAATTTTCATTTTTGTGATGTTCAGAAGTCATTTAATGTCCAAAGCAAAAAGAGAAAGGACTTAAATGATTTCTTCGGTGAGTTCATCACGAATTATGATAGGCAGAAGCAGATTGCGGAGAATCTGGATCTTTTTGCTGAGGATGTGGACCGCTATATTGAGGATAAGACGGAACAGAAGATACCGAAGAAGGTGATTGAGGAGTATGAAAAGCAGTTGGCGAAAGCTCGTGAGGAGGCAAAGCAGGTTTCGTATCCTTTGACTGTTTTTTATCCGGGTGAGAAGATAGAAATTGCTGGTCTTAATAAAGAAGAGTTAACTGCGCAGAAAACAGAAGTAAAAAAATGTGGCTACCAGGTGGCGAAAGAAGGAATCTATAAACTTGTAGAAAATGAGGCTTTGAAGAACCAGCAGTCTGTTATCAAAAAAATTGCTTCTTACTGGGAAACAAAGGAAGAGTATATTCGACGTGCAGTGAAAGCTGAATTTTTCAAGAATACAGATGCAATTACAATTCTTGAAACGAACCTTAGAAAATTGAAGGGGATGTCTTTTTCGAGGGATACGATTTTTCAGGATGGAGAGTCAGTGATTGCTTTAGAAATTGACGGTTTTACGCAGTCTGATTTTGATGTGGATAAGAAGGAAATTAAAGAGAAAGAGAAGAGGGTGAAGGATCTTTCTGGCGAGATTGAGTTACTTTCCAAGAATAATAAGATGCTGAAGCTGTTATCTTCTCTTACAGCGAAGAAACAAGTGGTGATTGAATATAGAGATGCCGCTTTCAAAAAGAATGGTATTGTTCGATGTCCCGTTTGTGGTTCAGAGTCATTTTCTACCATGGAGGAGGATTTAATCCTTAAGGAAGCCGATGAGTATATCAGACAGAACGGGGAAGCTGTAAAGGTAAAAGAAGAAGATAAGACTTTGTTAGAGACAGAGATCGAAAAGCTTTATCAGAAAGTCATTAATCGCACGAAAGCTGTTGTGGAGAAAGAGACGGGAACATTAGAAAATAAGATTAGTGACTTGAAAACTTTGAAGGATGAGATACAGCCGTATTTTGATGAGGTTAAGAAATTACAGAAAATTCAAAAAGCAATCAATGTAGAAGAATTGACTGCAGAAAAAGTGGGGAACTTACTGGCTGCTGTAGAGAAGGGGCTTTTAGAGGAATCCCAAGAGCAGGAAATAAAAGAGTCTTATCAGCAGATTTTGACGGTTTTGATGTACAAGTTCGAAAATGAGACGGTGCAACAGACATTTGCAAAGGTGAAAAATCTCATTACCGAATCTTATGTCATTTCGGGTTTCTCTTATGATTTACTTGTGTCAAAGATTAATGCTATTGATAGTGTTCTTGCAAATCAGACTTTATTTGACCTGAATCAGAAGCTGGAGGAGGAGAATAAGAAGAATCAGAAACTTGATACAGAGATAGAAAAACTTCAGAAGCTGAAAAATATTGCATCTCAGAGAGCAAAAGATATCAGAACTGTTGTAGAGGATCTTTCGAAGGACGAGTATGAAAAAGTAGGCCCAGCTCTTAGCAAGTTCTATAATAAGCTGATAAGATTAAATTCTGGTGACGGAATCAACATCGTCCAGGAAAATGAGGGAATCTCATTAGTCGATGATAAGGGTAAGAATATCGTTAATGTTTTAAGCAATGGTCAGATCAGCATCTTTATGCTGGCCCATTTTTTTGCAGGTATCAATGCAAGAGATGACCGTGAAAAGATGAAGGTATTTTTTATTGATGACCTGACTGCATGTATGGATGATGTAAATATGCTTGCGTTCATGGATTTGCTTAAGTACCAAATGTCGTCAAAAGCAACCATGGAGCAGTTATTTTTCATTACCTGTGATGACCGTATTAGTAAGTTGCTGAAGTATAAGTTAAGCGGGCGTGGGATTGAACTTTGTGAACTTTCAGAAACAGATTTCGCATAGGAAGATATGTTTAACAATGACCATGCATATTTTGTGTGGAGGATATATCTGCCAATTGAAAGGAACTCCTGCTAAGGAGAATATTATTTTCAAAGAACTGAGGAGATGGGGATTCAATGTGGATGTGGAAGTTTTCACTCTGAATAAAACCAATGAAAAAGATCATGGAATTCGCAATCAGTAAACATCTTAAGAATATTTTTTATGAGGGTGAACTGGAGGCGCAAGTGGTTGTTTCCAAAATGGAAATAACCACTCCATTTGGTAATAGTCTGTAAATATTTATAATTTCTGGGCTGGTGAATTTTATATTGAGTTTTGTCCAGTTGTCTATTGGGCATGATTTATTGAAAGGGATGATAGATAAAGATGAGAGTAATAACGAAATAGGAAAGGTATAATTGGGGGATGTGATTTGAAATAGGTTGTATTTATCCTAAAAGTAGTATATACTATTAAAAAGAGGTGATGAAAATGATGGTAAATACGGATACGCTTGTGTCTATGACAGAGGCAAATCAAAATTTTTCGAAAGTAGCTCATGTGGTAGATGAGAAAGGTATGGCAGTTATTTTAAAAAATAATAAACCATTTTATATTGTAGTAGATTTTAAAGAGTATGAGGAAATAAAAGCGATTCAGGAATCCAGAAAAAGAAAAATCGCAGAAATGACAGAACAATTAATAGAAGATAATAAAGAGGCTTTTTTAGAGTTAGCTAAATGATAATACTGACAGTAGAAGAAATCATAGAGGCTCATAGCAGATTAATACAAAAAACAGGTGGATTGAATGGGATCAGGGATAGGGCTTTGTTGGAGTCTGCGGTATTTAATATTTTGAGTAGTTTTGATGGTATAGAAGTTTATCCGTCAATTGAGGAAAAAGCAGCACGTTTAATGTATTCATTGGTAAAAAATCATTCTTTTTTAGACGGAAATAAAAGGATTGGTGTACTTGCAATGTTGTTAACATTGAATTTAAATGATATAAAACTAAGTTATTCTCAAAAGGAATTGATCGAATTGGGATTGGGAACGGCAAATGGGAGTCTTGGATATGATAAGATACTTGCATGGATTAAAGCACATGAGGATTATATATAGAAGAGCCAGAGCAATATTATTTGGATTGTAAATTCAGATAAAGTTTGGATAAACTGGAAATAATAAAAAATTATTGATACAGAAATATTTTAGGAAAAGGAGGTATATTTATTGTCTGTATAATGGGGTTAAAACCCTCGCCTTTAGGCGAAACCTTTAGGTAAACCCTATAGCTTCAAGTTTAGAAAGAATAAAAACAGAGATACTAAACTTGAGGTGAAAGGAATG
>QXXC01000082.1 GCA_009911305.1 Clostridiaceae bacterium
TTCATTCCAAAAGATATCGGAGAAATCGGAGAGCTCGCACCCTACATCGTGGTTGGGAATACACAGGTAGTTTCCATATTTATGGCGTCCGGCGAGGATGTGGAAGTAAGTGCGCCATCGTACCCCGTGAGGAGGCAAGGCCTGGTGACCTGATCTTTTTCACCGGAACCTATGCATCCCCCGGTCCGGTGAGCCATGTGGGGATGTATGTGGGGGATGGGAAAATGCTTCACGCGGGGGACCCAATTGGTTTTGGTGACCTGAATTCCAATTACTGGCGCAGCCATTACTACGCCACGGGACGTCTGCCGGGGATCCCGTAAAGGAGAGGAAGAAGCCGAAATCTGCAGAGAAAAAAAGGGATCTTTGTGGGTTTTGGGTATCGACTTTTCGGAGATGTTCCGGTATGGTGTGTTGCTGAAAGAGAACAGCAGCCGGTTGATAAAACGGCAGAACAGGAGGAAGCGATGGCATTACAGAAACCAATGCCCGGCACAGCCAGGAGAAGGAGAGCCGACTGGGTACGGGGAAGAGGCCCCGGCAGCATGCGGGGCGAACTGAAGCGGGGGATCTCCCTGCGGAGGAAGCAGCTGAACAAAAAGATGCGCCATGGGACAAAGGAGGCACTGCAGCACGCGGAATATAAGAGGGTGGTGAAAACCCTTTACGAAGTGGATTTTACCTGAAGGAAGGAGGGATGTGCGATCAATCCAGTAGATATGCTGTTTTTATACAAGCCGGATTTTCAGTTCCGGCAGGCGAAGGTTGAAAAAAAGGTGTGCCTGCCAGCCGGTGAGTTTGAAGAGTTTCTGAAAAATCCCCTGGGGGATATGCCCTGTATTGTGGAAAATATCGATCTGATGCAGGAGGACCAGGAGGGGATCTATCACTGTCTCCTTGTGACGGGAGAGGGGAGGCGTGACGGCGTCCTGGTGGAATCCGAAGGGTACCGCTATGCCCGTTACGCCTCCTATGTGCCCGATGCCGCCGCCCTGGAATACGATTCCCTGTCAGAGTTCGGGGCAGGGCTGTCCTGGCTGGCGGACCAAATGATCCAGACTGGGACCGATGGAACGAGAGACGGGAACTGGATCTTTTATCTGGATCAGGTACAGGAAGGGTGTGATTTTTCTCTTTCTGAAAATCCGGCACTGGCAGAACTTCTGGCGGACATGCTTGTAGAGAGGCCGGAGGTCAGCATGGCATATGTTCGCAGCGACTGTCTGGAACTGCGTTTTTATCCGGAGCTTTGCCCCAACTGCCAGAAGGAAACGGAGAACCGTCAGGATCTGGCGGGGGCAGCTCCGCAGGCCAGGGATCCCGGAGAGATGATGCAACAGAAAGATGAGGGACAGACTATGGAAGCCTGCCTGAAAGATCTGCTGTGCGCCCGATGGGAGAACTTGCATCTGGTGCATGACGAGATCGACTACGGGCTGCCCCACACTATCGTGGAACTGGACGGGACTACGTTGACAACGGCAGGGAAGGAAGCCTGGGCGGATGTGCTGGACGCAAAAGTGGCGCGGGTATTCCAAGGATATTCCGGCCTGCAGATGGAGCTGTCCGGCGTGAAGGCCAGCCGGCTGGATGCGTTTTCTGCCATGCTGGCAGGGTACTGCAGCGTGGAGGATTATGAGAACTGGGTGAATGAACCGAAGGAGGGACAGGCAGTTCCGGTGATGCAGGAAGGATAACAGGGAGCAGTTGTGAGCAGACAGAGAAAAGAAAAATTTATGATCGGAGGCGGAGAAGAAGATGAAAAATACTACGTTGACCATGAGCTTCAATACGGAACGGCTGGATGCCCTGACCTACCATATGGGGAAGAAGGAGGCGGACCTGCAGGAGGAACTGAAGGACTATCTCCAGAAGCTCTATGAGAAATATGTACCCCAGGCGACCAGGGAATACCTGGACGACCGGATCGCGAGGGAGGAAAATGCCAGATCCTCCCGCCCGAACCGGCAGAGAAATGGGGCTTCCCAGGCGGCAGAGTAGAGAGTTTTCTGTGTAGTGAAAGGAGAAGGAGCGGATGGCAAAACGGGATGTGACCGTGTGGATGGATGAGCATGTCTACTGTGCTTTGTCCGAATGTCTGCCGGAAGGGACCAGCATTGAGCAGGAGCTGGCCCGGATGCTGGAGAGGCTCTATGAACAGACGGTTCCCGCAGAGGAGAGGCGGAAGGTAGAGGATACTGTCAGGCGGGAAGAACGGGAAGCGGACGCTGAAATGTGGAGCAGGCGGCGTTTTGTCCTGATCAAAGTAGTGAAGGACGGGAGAGCGTGCCATCTGCTCACACAGGACTACCGTACCCCATTGGAGACAGTACATGCCTGTGAGAGCTGCCAGCCGGGCGCGGAAGGGATGGACTGTGAGGAACTGGCGAAGACAGCTTTCCGGAATTCCTTTCCTCTCACGCGGGAAAAATTTGAGGAATGGTGCCGGATGCGGGGACGAGAGGTCCTGGCTGTATATGAGATCGATCTGGACGAAAACCGGATGAAGGCCAGTGTGATGGGGCATGCTTCTGAACAGAGTCTGGATGTCCTTGTGGAGGCAGCTAAGGAGGCATATCGGGATCCGGGACTCCGATTGGAGGAACGGGCGTGCGTTTTCGAGGAAAAGGTTAGGGAGTTTTCCCATGCCGTTGAGGAAGGATGCGGGCAGGAAGTACCTTCCGCACAGCTGGCCCAGAGAATGTGACCTCAGCATCCTCCCCTGTGAGCCGCCGTGTGGCCCTGTGTGCCGGTTTTCTGGCAGAGGTGGCAGTAGTTTACCCATGAGAGGGAAATCTGGCTTGTTGGGGCGATTTGGGCAGGCTTGAAAATGGAGCATGGTGTGGCATGAGTTCCGGGTCGAACTGTGTGCAGGTTAAAGGGTTTATGCTGCCTTCGCAGCCTAAACCCGGAAAACACCGCCCGGCAAAGCCGTGCGGAAAGGCAAAAGTGCATAACTTTTTCAAGAGTACAGAGAATTTTTATGCCTGAATCCGGGAAAAGGAGGCAATTCAGGGGAGTTTTACAGAAAGAAATTGAATACTGGACAGAAATGTGTCGGTCAGAGGGAGGGGAGGTATGGATGGCTAGAGGAAAGGAAAAGGTGCGGGCCGGTTTCTACATCGAGAAGGAAGTGCTGGAGATGGCGGACAGCCTCCTTTCAGCCGCCAATGTGCGCTCCAGGAATGAGTTTGTCACGGAGGCGCTGAAGTTCTACTGCGGCTATCTGAATTCCGGGAAGGCCGAAGACTATCTGCTGCAGTCCCTGTACTCCGTCCTCACCAGCACGGTGCAGGACACCGAGAACCGTCTGGCCCGGATGGATTTTAAGATCGCGGTGGAGCTTTCCATGCTGGCGCATATGATCGCCTACCATTCAGAGAGCCGGATCGATGAAAGTGTCTTCCGGAAGCTCCATGCAAAGTGTGTGGAGGAAGTGAAGCGTCTCAACGGCGCAGTGGAGCTGAATGACGCATACAAGTATCAGAAACGTGAAAACTAAAAGTAAAAAAGTTTATTGGTTTTGTATATGGACTGCCAGAACAGTTCCGTTTATGTTGGTTGAAAAAAGGAGTGAAATGAAAATGGACAGAGAAGAAATCTATGAGATGGTGATTCGGGAGATGACAGAAGCGGCAGTGCGCGAGCGCAATGAGCAGTCACCGGAGGAGCAGGAACTGCAGGACAAGGTGGACAGACTGAGCAAGGAGATGCAGGAGAAGATCAAAGACCTGCCGGAGGATGTGAAGAAAGCCATCACGGATTATGTGGAGGCGACGCTGTTGGCGGCGGATCACGACTGCCTGTATCTGTATGTGCAGGGAGCGAAGGAATGTGTGACTCTGCTGAAGAAGCTGGGTGTGCTGTAGAAAAATCACAGGAGGGTACTTCCTCCGCTGCTCGCAGCGTAACAAATCAAGGCCGAACGTAATGAGGTATGGGTTGCTTCCCGTAGTTTGCTTAGCTACGGGGAGCGCTTCGATTGGATATAAAAGCATTGTGGCATCCGGGATCATGCATAAAATATTTGCAAAACTGCATTACAGAGAATATAATAAGAGATAGATTGTGTGCGGGAAATTGTAGAGGAAACGTATGTAAAAGTATTGTAAAAATAAGACTCTTTTTAGGAGAGAATGACCATGAGTGAAATTCAAAATTACGATGAGGCTGTCCAAACAATAAAGACTGCTATTTTGCAAAGCCAATATAATGCTTCCAAAATTGTGAATGAAAAACAGCTGATGCTGTATTTTGGTATTGGAAAGTACATTTCTTTAAACTCCCGGAATGGTTTTTGGGGAAAAGGAGCAATAGATGCGATCAGTGAGCGGCTGGACAAAGAACTTCCAGGTCTTCGGGGTTTTTCGGCGCGTAATCTTCGATATATGCGTACATTTTATGAAGAATGGAAAAAATTGGATAATTCTCCTGTAAACTATGAGAATAATGTGGGTTCAAATTTGGCACATACATGTGCCAAATTGCTTAATGAATGTAATGATGAAATTTGGAACACGCTTGTGCCAAAAACGCAGGAATTCCCCATGGAAGAGTTTTTGAGTATTGGATTTTCACATCATCGACTTATTCTTTCAAAGACAAAAGATGAAGATGAAAGAATTTTTTATATTAAAAGGTGTGCGACAGAGCGGTTTAGTTATGAGGCTTTGGGTAGAAGTATTGCATCGGATGATTATCACCATCAGGGCAGACTGCCAAACAATTTTTATGAAACACTTCCAGCAGCGGATCAGGCATTCCGGGCAGTTAATACCTTTAAAGATGAATATCTGCTTGATTATATCAATGTGGAGGAATTGGGCATTAGAGATAGAGAAGATATAGATGAGAAGGTAGTAGAAAATGCGATAATCCACAATGTAAAAATGTTCATTCTCACGTTTGGAAAGGATTTTACATTCGTGAGAAATCAATACCACCTGGATGCTTTTGGCGAGGACCAATATATCGATCTTTTATTTTTTAATCGAGAATTAAATTGTCTCGTAGCGGTTGAACTGAAGACAGGAAAATTTAAGACATCATATTTGGGACAATTGTCAGGGTATTTAAGCGTACTTGATAAATTTGAGAAGAAGCCACATGAAAATCCTGCCATTGGTATTATTCTATGCAAGGATATGAATAAAGCTTTTGTGGATTTTGTTATCAGGGATTACAGCAAGCCGATGGGGGTGGCAACTTATAAGACCTCAAAGGATATGTCAGATGAGCTTAAAAAAGCTCTTCCTGATATTGACGATTTGAAAAAGCTGCTTGGCACGGATGAGGAGAGGGGATAAACGAATGATTCTTTCTGATAATGAAACGAGTATAGATCGATTGAACAATATGGCCATAGCCAAAACGATAGTTTCTATAATAAAAGATAGCGAGGATTCTGTTTCTATTGGTGTTCATGGTGACTGGGGAGCAGGTAAATCCAGTGTTCTTGCCATGGTGGAGGCTGAGCTAAACTCAAATTCTGTTTTGGATGGAAATAGTGATATTGATGATTGGGACGAAACAGAGGAGGAAGAATGGGAAAGTGATGAGGAAACAGAAATAGATTTCGCAGATGTTGTAATTGTACGATTCAACAGTTGGCAGTATCAAGGGTTTGAGGATGCAAAAATTGCGTTGATGAGTGCAATCGTTTCTCAAGTAGAGAAAAAGTCAAAGCATTATTATAAAAAACATAAGATTAAAGGAGGGATGAGAAAACTTAAAGAGATTGGCGGAAAAGTATGGACCAATCTTGATAAACTTAGTATTGCAAAGAGTATTGGTAAAACTGCGGTATCAATTGCGACTGGAACAGCACCGTTGGCAATAATCAATAGTGTGGCCAATCATATTAAAGAAACAGTAACCGATAAGGAAAAAGTCGAGGAACTAATTGGCGTTATAGGTGGATTAATAAAAGATACTGAAACAGAGACATCTGGTTATAAGGAGATGGAAGAATTCAGAAGGAATTTCAATGATCTTTTTAGAGAAGCACATGCAGGGAAGCTAGTACAGCATTGCATTAATAATCAAGCAATGTTATACCACCAAAGGTACCCCCTTATAAGTCCACTTGAAGGGTTTTGCCATAAGATTATATTG
>QXXC01000007.1 GCA_009911305.1 Clostridiaceae bacterium
CTGAACCTGTATGCGTACTGTGCGAATAATCCGGTGAAGTATTATGATCCGAGTGGGTATATGTCGCTGTGCCCTGGGGGGAAGACGTTTCCGGGGAATGGTGATGGGGGGACAGATTCTAAAAAGGTTCCTAATCCAAACGGAAAAAAAGGTGGGAAAGCACATCAAGATAAGATAAATGATATTATCGAGGATGCAGAAGGCAGAGGATTAAGGTCTAATACAGAATATAAATTTAATTCTACTGGAGGATATAAAAATAGCAGGTATGCAGACGTTGTAGTATATGATAGCCAGGGACGTGTGATGGAAATTCATCAAGTAGGAAGAAGCACTAAACGTTATCATGCACCGGTATTAAGAGAGAAAAAGGCGATAAAAGATATTCGCTCATCTCAGAATTATAATGGAGCAAAAATATATTATCACCCTTATGATTAGGAGGAATAATGGGAAAACAGATTAGATTTATTATGGATGAACACGATGAGAGCATATTTTTTTCCTATATTATAGACAATGGTATAGTTTTTTTTGCAAAAAAAAATGGAAATCCAGAACCCATAACGGAATTACCGGATAAAGGATCTGAGCCAGGTTGGTTTAAATTATATCTGTATAAAGAAAGTTTTGGCGCAATTACTTATGCAGAAACAAAGGGAGGGCGTAGATTTATTAACGCTATTAATGCACCTGTCATCGAATTCATGAGAACAATAGTGAGAGAGAATATAAAGGAAATTGCAAGAGGTCGCTTATGGTTAGAAATGAAATACTATGATAATGAAACATTAATTAGAAAGGATAAATTAATTGATGATTGGTATAAAGAATTAGGCAAATGGATTAAGAGTAACCTGACAAGCTTAGAAAATGGAGGCCAAAAAGAATATGTTAGCAAATCACTGATTGATGCGGTTAAAAACGGATATAAATTATTATGATAGGCAGGGGTGGGGCTGGTAGCCTTGACTTGATGGGAATGTCCTGTGTGTCAGATGGTATAAATCTATCCATCTTTAACGGTATACATTTTGATTGTGTGGAATTTCCTGCATTAGCTACGGAAGTAATTTGAGTCGAAGCTTATATCAGAGTGGGGTATAGAAAAATATTTGGAGAAAACAAAGTATAAATTTTATAAATGATTTTCCTGGGTATTCTGTAGATTACATATTTGGGCCAGAACCGTGGAGAAATTAGCTTCTACAAAATTTACATAATTTTGTAAGGGTCGGGAAAAAACAGATAATAATACTTTATCTGTACAAAACGAAAGCGGTTTTAGTGGAGAGATGGGGTTTAAGTGGAAGGAACCAGCTACTGCTCTAGAGATAAATGATTTTGAAGAAAAACATAACATAATCCCACCAGAAGACTTTAAAAAATTTCTTAAAGTTTCCAATGGGGCAGAACAAGTAAGGGTGAGAGTTTTTCATTACAAGATCCGTAAGCGATCAGATTTCATACATTCTGGAAGATAAAGTTATCAACAATCAATATTTTGGCGTGGAATGGAAAGCATTCCTTTCATTCCACGCCATTAGGTGTCTGAAAAAACACCTAAACCAATTATCTGCCCCGCGAAAAACGACGCGGGCAGAGAGATTTAAAATTTAGCAGCTTGGCTGTATGCTCTATACAAGACAGCTTCATATCCCATGCAACATCCGATCTGCTGAAGAAATATGAGATTGGCGGCTTCCTCGGGATATATAGGGAGCAGGTATTTAATTGATATAGCACAGCTCCCATTGGAATTAGTATAAGCATTTCAGTGGGGTATCGGAAAAAACGTAACAGTGTTGCTTCGAGGTTACAGTCTGACATCGGTATGAAGAAAAGGGTATATAGTATTAAGCAATATTGAGCAGTTATCGGGTTAATACCATTAGTTAAGAAATACATATAAAGGATTGCGCCTATGATTGTAATGACCCGATAAGGTATATTTGCAGTTAATACTTCCCTGAGAGACTTACCGCATAATAGTGACGAAAGAATACCGCCGCCTAATGCTGTAACAATTCCGCAGCAAAAGGCAGTGCTCTGATTTGCTCCGAGCTTAAGCGCCCTGTCGATTCCGATCGCTATGAAGGTTCCTAAACCGAGACTGTCAGTTATCATTGTAAATTGCTTTATTTTACTTTGTAGCATCGCGTGCTTCCATGAGAGAGTGCGGTAAAGGAAAACCGTACAAAGAGCTATCAAGATTTCCGGTATGCAGTCTCTGGTAAGGGCGACTGGGAAGACGAACAATCCGAACAAATCGCGAAACATCCCGCCACCCAGCGATGAGAAAAATGCTAAAAGAAAGCAGAAAGATTCATGCTTTCCACAAGATTTCTCTACACCTTGGATGCAACATGAGGTGATGCCAATGTAATAGATGATTAATAATAATTCCATAATTGCATAGCTCCTTTCTAAAATGATTATTTTATGTAGTCTATTGTACTATATAGAAAGAGGGGGGTTTGACATGTAGGAATAGTTTGAGACAAACGATAGACAATCAAGTACAAGTTAAGGACAAGAAAAAAATGAATATAAAAAACGTCAAAGGCGATATCGTGTGTAAAATACCACACAGTCCATTTCTCTATTATTTGTTTATATGTAGTCATGAGAATTATAAAAATTTTGCTTATCAGACAGAGGCACAGGCTGAAAACAGCGTCAAAAGAATAAGCGAATGGATCAAAAATCATTTAAAGAGCAGACAAATTGATGAAGAAGGCAGGAGCATTATTACACAGGATTTTCGTGAATTTGTTGAAAAGATGGAAAAATGGGACAGGAAAAAGATGCCTGAATATTGTCTGGTTGAATTTTATTGGGAAATAGCAGCGTTAAAGCAAAACTTTGAGCGTCCAGAAAATAAATATAATACTATTTTGAAATCAGATATAGACTTTATAAGGAGGTTTGACTCTGCATTTGATAGTTATGAGAATGCAGGCGCTAAAGCTATAAATGATAAACGTCTTAGTGAGATCATGAGGGGGTTAAGGGATAGGGGAGAAGTGAAGAAAAAACATGAGAAGCAATTTACATTTCTTTTGAAAGAAGTATTTCCGAATTATGTAAATATATATGGAACGCTTCCAGAGATAATCCGATCCAAACCATGGGAAGAAATTGCGTTTGGCGATTTAGAACATGCGGAGCGTATAAAAAATGATCTGCAGGGAGACGGAAGATATGAAAAAGTAAAACAATTATTTAAAAAATTTGACTCTAAAACTGCAAAACTTGAAACAGATAGTATAAGAGATACTCTTTTAGAAATATCGAAGCTTCTGGATGAAATATACAAATGGGAGAGATATTATGGCAAAAAGAGAAGGAGAGATGAGAGAAAAGATAATCTAATTGAATATGATTCAGATGATGATGGAAAAATTCCGAAGCTACACTCACATATCCTTGCTTTTATGCGTTGGATACCAATAACGCCTTATGACGGGCCAAACGAAGAGGTAATGGAATCGGTGGATAAGGTAATTGATCGAATCAACCCAACGGCTTGGGAAATCATATCAGAAAATGATAATTTGAAGAAAATTTTGGAGCTTTACCCTTCGGATGCTCGTAATATTATATTTATACAGGAAGATGGTAAGGATTTGCGTAAATTACTAATTAATGCGATGTATCATGAACCATATATTCGCAGATACTTTCATACTTTATATAAGGCTGATGCTTGAAAATAGAAAAAGGAGGAGGTTTAATGAGCAATATCGTTATCTTTGGAGCGCCGCACAGTGGTAAAACAACGCTTTTGGGCTACTTGTCCACAGGAATGTTTCGTCATCCGCAGTTTAATCTGGAAATTTTACAGAAATTGAAACTTATTAAAAAATTAGAGATGGAGGATGACTTCTGTATTGGAGATCCCTATAATCCGATTCATATTCGTAAAGATATTATCCTGCCGTCTTTCGTATCACTTGATCGGGATGAGTTGCGCAAATTTACGGATGAAGGAGAAAATTCTCCGGGAACTTCCAAACGGCTGCATCATAAACAGCTTACTCTTTGTATGAGCGGACGTGAGGAGACGTGGACTGGCCTGAATGAAAATGAGAATACAACGTGTACTTTTATCGATTTGCCAGGATTTAGGCAACGGATCAGCGATAAATATAAGGGATTCTTTGAGGGGGATGTCGGACTGGCTCTGTTGGATATCAAGGAGGTTCTGAAGCTGGAAGAAGCATTAAAACGTAGATCACAGAAGAAGGAAGATCAGGGATTCATTGATAAGCAGGAAAGAAAACTGTTTGAGCCAGTGCGAATTTGGTGTGATTATCGTTCATCAGCACAACTTATCATCGTTTTGTCAAAAATCGATCAGGAACTCATATATAATGATAATAAAGTGGATGTGGCTCATCAGAGCGATGCGGTTCGGAGCGCGGTTGAATGCATCCGTAGTTATACGAAAACGTTTGGAGGGAAAAACGCGATACCTGTTGTACCTATTTCTATCCGCATAACCCAAGAAGAGAATACGAAAAAGAAACCCAGAATGAAAGTCTTTTTTCGCCGGGAGGCTGAGAATATATACGAAGCCCCTCCAGGAAAAAATCTGCCAGGGGATGGGACGCTGGTTACCTGCCTGAAACGCTTATTAAAGCCACATGTAAGCGGGCAGGATCGTGCTTTTTCTATGGCAAGTGTGGACAGGCCGATGAGAGCTATGGTTAATTATAAGAGAAAAACAGCGCTTCAGATTTGCGCCAATCATGGAACGCTTCACGATACGGATAAAGTGGTTTTGGGGCCGGTTTTATACAGACGGTCAAATGAAATTTGTTATACCAGATGTACAATAGCAAGTCTGAAAGCAGATGGAGCTAAAGAACCATCCTCCATGTTATTTGAAGGGAATGTGGGGGGCGTAATCTTTAAGTCTATTACTAACATTGAGGAAAGGCCATCGGAGAGGTACGCTTTGAATTCTGTGCTGACAGAATCAGATATCAGAATTTTGCGCTCAACTATTCTGTTTACAGGCGAAGCTATCCAGGGAGATGTAGTTGTACTTGAAATATATAAGAAGGAATATTTAACAATCAATGGAGAGATTGATATTCTCTATACAGATATTTTGCGTTCTCTGATGCCATATGATGAAATAACATTGTTCTGGTATGGGAAAAAAATTTTGGTTAAGGTGATTGAAATCCATTTTTTGGAGGACAGGCTCTGTCTGAGCGTGATGGCGTCCAACAGCCAATGTCATTTAGTTCCGCACTTTACACTTCCGTGTAATGAGGATGGAACGATCCGGCATTGCGATAATGTTCTTTTAGCAATTCCGGATACAGGTTATTTTGGAAAAACAGGTTCAGGAGAGTCAATATATACTTATATCAGCGCGAATGCCAAGGAGATCAGGAACAGCGAGGAATACGATAGCATACGGACAGAGAGTGGCTTGGAATTGGGACTGGGGAATATTTTGAAAGAAAACCTTCGCTTTGAATCCGAAAAGATTCCAGGAGGAGAGAGGCTGATTATACCGATAAAAAGCACTAGAAAAAAAGATAATTTAAATATTATTTTAACCAGTATCCGTAAAAATTTAAGGTACAATTTCAGTCGAAGATTATATCAGAGTAAAGGGGGGATAGAAATATACCTGGCAAAAAGTATGGGTAAAAGCTGAAATATAATTCTGACATACATCAAAAGAGCCATTAGCTAAATATAATGGTTTCTTTTTGAAATCTGTGTGATTGAATGTTTTTAAATGTGCACTAAAAATACATAAATTATTATATACAAAACAGAACAAATTGTGTATAATTATTATACAATGACTATAACCGGAGGATCGCTATGATACATAACGATAAAACCTTAATGTACCCGCCGCCCAAAACCGTATATTCCAGTCCGGTTCTGTTTAAATACCTGTATAATTTCTGCGTAGTATACTGCCAGATGTTAGCGGGGAGGAACTGCAGGATCGGAAAACGAATGAAAAAGGGGAAGCCGGAATGAATGCGAAAAAGCTGGAGATCGGAATCTGCGACGACCAGCCGCGGGATCTGAAGAGGATCCGCGATGTCCTTTGCAGCAGTTTGGAAGCCATGGGGGGATGGGATGCCTCCATCCATCTGTTCCGCCGGGGCCGGGATCTCTGTGAGGAAAGCCAACGGACGACGTTCAGTCTGCTGTTCCTGGATGTGATGATGCCGGATTTAAGCGGGTTTGACCTGGCGAGCCGGATTCGCATGCACAGGGGTGAGACACAGGTGGTGTTTGTATCCAATCATGAGAACATGGTATTTGACTCGTACGATTACTCGCCGCTGTGGTTTGTGCGCAAGAGCCTGCTGGAGCGGGATATGTTCAGGGCGCTTATGAAATACCGGCAGGCAACGTCAGAGAGAAGGATCACCTACCGCATAAAAGAGGGATTTGGGAGACGTGAGGTGATGCTGGATGAACTGATGTATATCGAGTGTGAAAAACATACGCTGAAGCTGTCAATGTCTGACGGGAATGTCTATCAGTCCTACGGAAGCCTCCGGCCAGTGGAAGAGGAGCTGTCAGAATCCGGTTTTATCCGTATTCATAAGAGCTATCTTGTGAACCAGCGTTATATCAGTGAAGTATGTAAACGGAGCGTACGGCTGCGGAATGGCTCTGAGCTGGATATGGGGAAGGCGAGGCGGAAGGAGATTGCGGAGGCAATGATCTGGTATGAGAGGGGGAAAACAACATAGCCGGATATATCATGAACGGACTGTCGGCTGTTATCGCGGCTGATTGCATAAGGCGCGGGTTTGAAAAGCGGTATGAGGGACGCAGAGATATCCTGCTGCGGACAGCGGGATGCCTGCTTTGTTTTACAGCGGCGGGATTGTTCTGCCGTTTCGCCGGCAGGTATTTAAGAGGTATGAAGGAAGCGGAGTATGAGAGGGCGATCTGTGAACAGCAGCAAAAGCAGATCCATGACTTGTACCGGATTAGCCGCCAGGCAAACCATATACGCCATGATATGAAGATCAAGCTGGATGTGGTGTATGAGCTGCTGAGGAAGGGAGAATACCAAAAGGCAAAGGAAGGTATAAAGAGGCTGGCATGCGAATGGGGCGATTACCCGGAGCTGCCCCAGGAGACCGGAAATGAAGGGCTCAACGCAGCGCTTTTAAAGGCGGCCCGGGAGTCCCATGAACAGGGAGTGAAATTCCGCTATGTGGTAATGGGAAAGACAGATGGTATAGACAGCCTGGATATGGGAAATCTTGTCTATAACCTTCTGAAAAACGGAATCGAGGCAAGCGCCAGGACGCAGGGAGAACGCGAGGTGGAGATTGCGGTGCGAAACGATGCGTCCAAAACGGAGATAGAGGTCATCAACAGCATTTGCGGATCCGTGATAAAAGAAAATCCGTGGATGCAAAGCCAAAAGAAAAACCGCTCAGAGCATGGATTCGGAATGAAGAGTATCCGGGAAATCGTAGAGAAATACCATGGGGAATACGTGTACGCAGAAGAAGGCAATCTGTTTATACAGAAAATAATTCTGAGGACATTTCGGGCAGCGCTTTTGCCGGAATCTTAAAATCATGCGCCGGCTCTGCAGATCCGATACCATATAGAGCGGAAGGTGTTAAAGAAGGAGCATATAAAAGTCATGGATGCCGAAGGGCTTCAAAGAGGACTGCGGACTGTGCTGGAAGATGCACCGGAGAGGATGAAAGATACGTTAGCGCTTGGGAAACAGTCTGAAGCTGGAAAGAAAGATATTTATCTGTCACAGGTGACACTTGAGGAAGTGGGTGAGCGCCGTGAGCAAAAAAGAACGGTACTATTTGAATATTTGAGCAGGATTTCTTATACGAAACTGGAAATAACGAATGAAGTTTAAAAAGCTGCAAACCAGATTATAGATATGGTCATACTGACACCGAAAAGCTTTGGCCTCGTGTTTTTTCAAGGATTCTATCCCAAACAAAAGATAGAGTCCTTTTTATATACACTCCAAATCTGCACTGAATTTCGCAGGGTAAACGCATGATTTAATATCTATGCAGTAGAGATAAGATCTGGTATATTGTATTTAAAAACTGACAATCTTCGCACAATCGTGTACAATGATTTCTATAACTTTTTGAAAGGAAATCATGATTATGGCAGAAACGGAACATACACGGATTGGATGTATGCAGGAGATTCCGGATCCGAGAGCCCCATACAACCAAAGACACAAGTTTCTTGATATTATCATAATTGCTGTTACCGCAATCCTCTGCAGGATGGATACCTGGAACGAGATTGAGGACTGGGCATGTTCCCAGAAAGAATGGCTGGAGACATTTTTGGACCCGCTCTTCTTCGTGCATTTGGATCGGTATACTCATCCTCTCATGTAAAGAATTATTTTGCTGTCTATGAATTGTGTATGGACAAATTCGTTTGTCAAATATTTTCTATTATAGTATAGTGAAGAAATGGATCCTTTGGGAAGGCCAACTGGAATAGAAGCTGCGATTACTGAGGATATGATAGGCACTGGAAGTTCCGCAAAATCATCTATAAAACCGGCTGGATTTGGTGGACAAGCACAAGGTCATGCAAGAGGATACTTATTTAAATCGAAAGCAGGTATAAAATGAGTATTGAGCTATTAAAAATACTATTAAAAACAGAAAAAGAACAATTGAATGGTAGAAATAAAAATTGGAACGAAGTAGAGGATAAATTTAATATCGTGTTTCCGGATGATTATAAGCAGATAATAGACATGTATGGTTCGGGGGCGGTTAATCATTTTTTATGGATATATTCTCCTTTTTCATCTAATACTAATTTGAATTTAATGAATAAATTTTATGAGTTAAAAATTTCATATGAGTATATGAAAAATAATTTTCCGGAAAAATTTCCATTGGAATTCTATAATGGGAAAAGGGGGATTTTTCCTTGGGGTATTACTGATAATGGGGACGAATTATATTGGAATTTTACTGACAATACAGCAGAAATATTAATATATGAATCAAGGTATTCAAATATGCAAAAGTATGATGATGATCTTTCAGGCTTTTTGGTTAATTTGTTAAGTAAAAAAATTTCCTGCGATATTTTCCCAGATGATTTTATCGTTAATGATAATTACTTTATATCAATTGATTAAACCTGCTCTGCTGAATAATATGAGGTTGATAGCTGCTCTGAAATATAAAAGGAAACAGATATTTAATTGATATAGCGCAGCTCCGCTGGAATTGGTGTAACTATTTTGGAGGGATACAAGAATATATAGCAGAGTTGCTTTAGGGTTACGAAAACAGGTTCATCCCCGGATAATTGGGAGATAGTTATTTATGAATCTGCATCACCAGAATATTATAATTATAAAATGTCGTTGGCTGAATTTCTTTATAAAATTATTAGCAGACAATTATGATTGATATCTTATCAGATAACTTATCGGATGGGAAAGTTAAAATGTATTGTTATTGATGTAAAGTAATGTGGAACAATGGAAGGGTTAATGAAAAAGTCTCAATGTTGGTATTGTACAAAGTAATATCAAATATACCAATATCAGCTCGAAATAACTGCTATAGGGAATTTAATAGTTATATTTATGGATTAGGAGATTAGGATATGGAAATGGACATCTTGGAAATATTAGATAGAATTAAAAGCGCTCCGGACTGTATTGTTTATAGTCCATGTGGGTTGCCGGTATTGAATAAAGGAGTTAAAATACCTGATGATTTGAAGGTGTTTTATGAGAATTGTGGCGGTATTTCTCTGTTTGCCGGAAGAGAATATTCATTTACAATTGTAAAGCCAAAAGAAATGGTATTAGCTAATCCTGTAATAGTTGGAGAACTTTGTGGGGAGGATATATCGTCAGAGTGGTATATTATATGTAAAGACGTTGAAGATAATTATATTACTATTGATTTATCAAAGGAAAGATTAGGAAGGTGCTATGATAGTTTTTGGGATAGACATGGAATGGTTGGAGATTGTGCTGTTGTAGCGAAAAATTTTACAGAATTGTTGTGGCAGTTGTATAGGAATCAGGGTAAAAGTTTATTTTGGCTAAATAGTGATTTTGTGTATATAGGTGATGCATATGATAAAGCATTAGAAATTTTAGGTGAATAGCATGGTTAATATGAATAAAATTATGAAAAAAATGTTGCGGGGAAATAAAGAGTATAACGAAATGTCGAAAATTAATTTAATTACAGAAGAAGTGGTAAGTAAAACGAAACTTATCAGAGATTGTATTATTTTTGATGAAGATGGAATGTTGGATGAAAGTGAGATCAATTTTAGCAGAATTTTAAAGTTTGATAAGGATTGGACAGGATATGAAGTTAGTTGTAATGAATTAAGATTTCATACATATAGGAAAGATGAAGGATTATGGCTTGATAAAGATTTAAATAAATATGATAATCCCATTCTTTACAGAGTGTAATAAAAATAGAAGAATGATAATTTCGGGATTTAAAGTTTCAAGGCAGTTTTAGAAGAATTCTGGGCGATTGACAGCTTGACATTGATATATAAACGCCTGTTTGCGCTTGTCGTGTCGTATTCTTCATCTATTGTCTTCCAGTCGAGTGTTATTTTTCATTTTGTCTGAGGTCATAATTGGCAGTGATAAGAAGCTTGTAAAATAAATATGGAAAATTGTGGGAATGCGTAATATAATTTCAATGTTGTCTCACCGATACCTGGCAACGGGAGGAGGTGTTCAGATGGAAGTTGTGATTTCCTTTTTAGTCGCCGTTGCGGCTGGTGTAGCCTGCCACTACATCATCAAATGGTTAGATGGCGCTCATGAGGACAACGAATAGCCTGGCGGGTGCTTTGCCGCCGTAAAAAGAAAAGAAGAAGCCCCGGACTGTGCTGGAACACGGTTCGGGGTTTCGTTCTTTGTCCAGATGGACTTGTGATTTCCTTTTTGCCTATCGGCATTATAGCATATGTATTTTTATTTTTCAATATGCAAAATAAGAAAAATCCCTGAGAGCCTACCCCGGAGATTTTTCAAAATGCCAAAAATAGGCGCAAAAACACAGGAAACCTTTTCTTGATTTCCTGTCTTGGTGTACTGTTCTGTATGTACGGCGGTTATTCAATATTTAGTTGGCTACAATTCTACAAATCGGAATTCTGATAAGACACTTTTTATAGCATTTAATAACAGTTATATCTTATCTCCAAGAAGTCCGCAAACCCTTGAAAATGCTAAATTTATAGCAAATGAGTTTGCCCTTAGACTTTCCCTTGTGTTATATCCTTTTCTCTCATTTTACGAACTCTCATAAGGGCAAAAATAAGGGAAAGAAAAACCTGTAACAAATTATAACATGAAATGAACAGGGCAGGAAGAACTGATTGAAATGCTTTCTTAAATTTCTCCGCAACTTTAATTAGCAAAGGAAGGACAAATAAGATATGAAATTCATATATGCAAAATACAATGAGAAGCACAACAGCATTGATATAACCACCTTTGACGGGTATCTCCTGCGGATTGACTGCAACAAGGCTGAAGATGGATTAAGGACTACTCCCTGCTCTCAATGTGCCTCAGATGTATTAGCAATAGATGAGCCGCTTGAATATGCTCGCCTCTGCCTTGAGGGAAATATGCAGATGTAGGTTGACGCGGAAGATTCTTTAGAATTGTGGTAACATATCTTTCTTTGGACAGAGGACTGGTTAAGATATAAACCAGTTCTCTATTTATTTGTAAAATTGCCCACACTTACATCATATATGAACGGAGTTTTACAATGATAAATCGTTAGGAATTGTTTAGAAATAGCTTGTTAATTCTGACAGTTTAGTGCGAAATAACATAAATACAAAACAGTCTACAACTTGCAGACTATTTATTTTGTATTCATCATTTTTGCCACTTCAGACTCCAACGTTTCTATTGTAGGAAGACTGCGTTGGTATTCTTTGCTGAGCGCATTGCTTAATTCGTATCCTGCAATACCAATCGGCTGTGAAACTTCTTCTAAAGAATATTCCGCCACAACATTATCCTTATCCTTGCAAATAAGCAAACCTATTGCCGGATTATCACCATCTCCTGTTAATTGCTTATTTACTGCGGTAACATAAAAATTTAATTTTCCAACATACTCCGGTTCAAATCTCTTTGTTTTAAGTTCCACAACAACATAGCAATGCAGCTTAATATGGTAAAACAATAAATCAATATAAAATTCACGCTCTCCAACCCGTAAATGAACCTGACGTCCCACATAGGAGAACCCCGTTCCCAACTCCAGCAAGAACTGCGTAATCTGATTTACCAGCGCATTTTCCAATTCTTTTTCATCATAATCATCCCGCATCGTTAAAAAATCGAAACTATATGGATCTTTTAGTGTCTGTATTGCTAAATTTGAAGCATTGGCAGGAAGTTTATCCTTAAAATTCGTAATGGCTTTTCCCTTACGCTCATATAATCCGCTTTCAATCTGATGTTCCAATACATCCCGGCTCCAATTATTTTCCAAAGTATACTGTGCATAAAAAACAGCTTCATGCACATCTTTACATTTAAAAATAATACGCTGATTATGTCCCCACGGAATTGTTGTTATCAGCCGGAAAATATCATCAGCCCTCAATTCGTCTACAACTTGTTGACCATTTACAGCTTCTGCATAAAAGCGATACCATAGCCGCATCGTTTTCAAATTCGTTTCTGAAAACCCTGCCATATCAGGAAAGGTCTTTTTTTCAAATAATGGCCCCAAATCTTTTGTTCCCTCTTTTGTCATCCCCACAAAATCAGGCAATTGGGTTGTTGTAGCGGAAATACCAGCAATGTTTCCTGTTTTTTTCAAAGCTTTGGCTTCATCTTCATCTTTAAAATATCTTAATTGAGGTTTTGATATTTTAAGAAATTCATAATCACCCGGAAAAACTATTCTGTTTTGCTCTAAATAAAACTCAAAGGTTTCTTTTGTAATTGCCCAAGTCCTATTTACATTTTCTGGAAATTTTTCTCCATTTTTAGGATTAACTATAGTAAAAAAGCTATTAGGACGTTCTTCTGCCGTTGTCTGTTTTGTTAAATCATGTATTCGCCAAGGTCTGTTAGGAATATCTTCAGTTTCATAATACTTTCGACTATTTTTTCGTTTTGTAAAGGCATTAAACTTTTCACTTTTGACATAAACCAAAATCCACTCATAATCTTGAGAAATTCCAAAGGGTACATCTGTCTTTGCGGTACGTTTCCTCCAAGGTATCATTCCTGCATAATTCTGTTCTCCAAAAATGCAATCGCATAACAGCTTCAAATTAGCTTGTTCATTGTCATCAATACTTATAAATATAGCGCCTGCATTATGTAATAATTTGTGTGCAATTTTTAACCGTATTTCCATAAATGAAATCCATTTTGAATGAATATATCCATTTGATTTCGTAATATAATTGTCATCATATTTAAAATCATCCACTCCTCTGTTATATGGTGGATCAATATATATTAAATCAATTTTTCCTTTATGTGTTTTCTCCAATAATTTTAATGCAGACAGATTATCACCCTCTATCAAAAAATTCATCTGCCCGTTACCTTTATCAACAAACAACTCTTTGTCTTCTTCCAATACAGGCGTATGTGTATCAAGAATATCATTTATCTTTTCTCTATGTTCTTCAAAAACTAAACCATATTTTTTCCCATTGACATCTTTTTCTATTTAGTTTAAGTATAATAGCAGATTTCCGGTGTTTTCATCTTGCGGTGCCGAAGCTATATAATTTCGTATCTCTTTTATTTTATCTAATAGGTCATCTCTCTTTTTCTTTGAAATGTTTATACTCATTAGTTCTTCCACAATATTAAATGTATCTATATCTTGCACTTGACTAATTTTACCATGAATCTAGTGTTCCATCCGTCCAGTAATTGGATTGTCAGTGCCGAATATTTTGTCAGCCTGCAAGGCGGAGGAAGGAGGCGATGCGGTGGCATCGTTGACTGACGACAACGCAGCAGATGGCAAAATAGGCGGTTCTGACAATCCAATTACTGGCTGGATGGAACACTAGTAAAAACAACAGATTATTGCGGAATTATTTTGTGCAATAGCGTGAAATAAACTCATTAGTTTTTATGTAATCCATCGAAATTTCGATGGATTTGTTATAGCTTGAAAATGATATACAGATTATATATAAATGATATTGATAAATAAAGATGTTATAATCTATTTACATATGAACAGTATCAAAAACTGACTGCACAGCTTGCAAAACGCAGCAAAGACGCAATCCTGCCCGTACAGATAGCTTATTTCACAGGACTCAGGCTTGGGGAAGTGGCAGGTCTGACATGGCAGGACATCAACCTTGAGGAACAATATCTGACAGTCCGCAGAAGTATCCGTTACAACGGTGCTACCCATAAGCGGTTTCCACTTCCACACACTAAGACACCCATATGTCAAGCACAAGACAAAATAACTTTAACAATCACAGAAACCCCAAAATACCAATTCAAATTGATAGTCTGGAGTTCTGCTTTTTAATTAGTAGCAAATACATCGTTGCAGGGAATATCTATTTTTGAAAGGCATGCCTTTAGACCTTTATCCGAAGTTACAACTGTTACATCACGATAATTGTCACGTGCCAGCTTTGCAGTTGCAGCTATCATGGCATCCATAGAAGCAAAATTATGTATCAATGCATGTGTTATCACATTTTTTGCCTCTGCAACTGTCTTTGAGTCAAATGGTTCAATGTCCACGGTTAGAAGTTCTGATTTTCCTTCAAAAATATCATTAATAAGTTGAAGCCATGCCTTTATACGCTTTTTATTCCATTTTTTTCGAGGTGCTGTGTACCGATTGTTTTGGCAAATATGCCCTTCCGGGGAAATTTGGCAATTACATTTAGAAATACTTCCCTGAGATCCTCTGGCATACTTTCCTAATACTGATATGATTTCAACTTCGGTAATAGAAGAGACAAGCAACTTCGCGTGTTTTAGGGTAGCAATCGAATCAACTAATGAGCCTTGTTCACTTGCCTCCGGATTTATAGCTTTCAGCAAATTATAAAAGGCATTTGTGTCCAGCAAAAACTCTTGATTCATAATTTACCTCTGCCTCCTTTGTATAGCTTATTCCTCTGCATTAGGGATGTCCTGTAAAAGTGCAGAGATTGTCTCATCATCAAGTGGTGCCAACTTTTCTTTAATTACGCTGATTAATTCCGACAAATCAGCTTTTGGCCCTTTATTGATGTAGCCTTCTATTCCAATATTCGTCAATTTCTTTATATCAGCAAAATCCCTGTAATTAGTATAGATAATTACATCAATAAAGGGATCTCGTTTTCGGATTTCACTAAGCACTTCATCTCCAGAAAGTCCCGGCATTTTTAAATCAAGGAGAATTAAGTCATAGTTATTGGAAATAAATTTTTCCAATCCAGACTTGCCATCGGACGCAATATCCGCTGAAATATTATCTAAAGCCAATGCTTCTTTCACAGCTTCTGCTGTAACAATTTCATCTTCAATTATTAGAACTCGGTTCATGATTTTCCTCCTTGATAGGTATTCTGATTATAAATTGAGCACCATTTTTGAACTTATGATTCAACTGTATTGTACCTTTATACATTTTTAAAATATTCCATACGACAAACAGCCCAAGGCCTTCACCACCATCTCCAGAAGTAGGATCTTTTGTGGAAAAAAAAGGTTCAAATATCTTTTTCCTATTTTCTTCTGATATTCCGGGACCATTATCTGAAAAAAGTATTTGTATAGTATTCCTAACGGTTGATATGCTGACAGTAATTTTTCCATTGCTAAAAATTGCCTGCATGGAATTGAGCACCAGATTATAAAAAACCTGAGAAAACTGAATTCTATCACCAAATAAGCTGATTTGGGAGGTTTCCCTGAAGCTATACGTAATCCCGCATTGACTTAGACGGTCTGATAAGTCAGCAAATACCTGCTTAACACAATCGTTGACGCTGAAAGACTCTTGTATACTTTTGCCTGATACAATTGGCCTAAATCGGTCAAGCATGATGCCAATGCGCTCAGTTTGAGCTAAGATGGTATCAAACAAATCCTGTATCTCATCCATAGTTCCAATTCCGCGTTTTATACGCAACTGCTGTAGCTGTATCTTGTAACGAATATTCGTGATTGGCTGACCTAATTCATGTGAAAAACCTTTGAGTAAATCTTTTAGAGCCAGCATCTGCCGATTATGTTCTTTTTCGGATACAAGGTCTTTTACTCGCTGCCACACAATCTGCTCGGACTCAAGTTGTTCCTCGCTGCGGTCTTGTTGCTGATCCCTTTTTTTCTCTACATGTTTTCGGTCAATGAGTTTTTGTATATGCTCAGATAGAAGTTGTGCATCCTCAAAACGGTCAAATGTGAGATAAAAGTTATAAAGAGTTCTTGCAATAGGAATGCTACTCTCTGCACTATTGCGCATTCTTTTAAGAGTTTTACCCAATAATTCGCTATTACCAGTGCTGTCAAAGTAATATACGAGTTCATACTGAATATTGAAATCACTTTTTTCGACAAGCCTTTCATCAATCGTAAGAAGCTGTTCTGCAAAATGATAATTCCGTTGCTTACGGCTCATTCGTAAAAGAGAGCGAATCAGAGTTGGATTGGGCGACTCCTGTTTCGCAATTATTTTCCCCACAAGTTGCTGTGCTTCTGAATATAGGGCTTTCTTTTCTGCCACCGAAATAAGGTATTCTCTTGTTTTTGTATTTGCACAATAATTCTCTTGGTGTATTTGATAAAAAATAACGGAACGCACTTCGTCTGCAGAAGCCGTTTCAATAAACCGTTTTATCTCTACAAGATGGCGATCGCTATCACTCTTGCACAGTATGGTTTTCAAATGATCGTTAATAACAAACGCATCGCCAAATGTTTCCATCAATAGTTGATGAATCCCAGACGCTATTTCTCCATCTTCAATTGCTTTGATAATTTTCTCGCGAAAATGTACGCATAAATCTCCGGGAGCTTCAGAGGCAAATTGCTTGTAAAAACGAGCAAATGCTTTGAAATGCTCAGGCTTCTTTGATAGACGTTTTAAATGCTCTAAGTATGCTTGGGGAGCAGCCACGTAGTTTTTTTCTTGAAAGTACAAATCACCCAATACTTTGTAGAAAAAGTTATCTTCTGGATATGCAGATATGGCATCATGACAGCGTTCAATTGCTACAGATAGATTGCCATCAAATCTCAACCTGCTTATTTCATCAAAGCGCTGTCTCGATAAATAATTCATATTTGCACACCTCATTCCAGGCTTCTTATTGACATAAACTATATCAACAGAAGTCCATCAAAAATTTTTGCATATTATTAAGTATTATATCACAAATGTAAAATTTTATAAAGGTTGCTCCGTCACCATTTACTACATTCCCATTTTACCACAATTTTATCGCCACTGTTTACTATAACGTTGGCAATACAGTCTACAATCATATTGCTTTTCGTAGGCAGTTTTGCTCTCTGTAGTTTGAATGAGAGCCTCTTTTGACTGATTTGCAATATCCTGTACCGCACGAAGTTCATCTTTATTGATTTTTCCTTGTACATACTGTTCGTAGTGTTCCATTGCGTTGATCCAAGCCGTTGTCTTGCACTGTGTAATATCAGCAATTTGCCTCGCGTACTTTTGAATCTTCTGTTTATATGCTGAATTTGTTATGTAGTGTTTATTCACATAGTCCTTTAACTGACGGTAGATCGCATTAAAAATATCTTCTTCTCGGACATACATCCGGATACATCTATCAGCACCCAAACGATTCCTGATGATGCAGGTGAAAAAGTACCAATCGGCGTGGCAAGTGCCGCGCTTGCGTTGCATCTTCCCACCACAGCATCCGCAAATGACTTTGCCTTTCAAGATGTTGTCTGCTGGCTGTCCTTGTGGAGCCACGTTGTATGCTCTGGCTTGAAATGCTTTTTGAATGGCATCAAATGCGATGGGATCGACCAACGGTTCATGTGTAGCCTCCACCGCCCACTTTTCTTTCCCTTGTACCAGTATCCCTGTGTAGGTGCGATTAGTGAGTATGCATTTCATGGATCTGCTGTTCCAACTGCCGTTGCCATCGTCAAAGTTCCCATTTAAACCTTGGGCCTTGGCATGCTTGATCGGTGTAGGGAAGTTCCGCTCATTCAAATACCGAACGATACCAGTCACACCATTACTGCTTGCCGCCATATCAAAAATCTTCCGAACGATGACAGCAGCTACTAAATTAGGAACAAGTTGGTTGGGATTCTCATTGGATTTCTGATAGCCAAATGAGGCTCTTGGCCACATAAACTCACCATGCTGTGCTTTCATGTCTAAAACAACCTCAACTTTCATTTTTGTTTCCATGAATACCTGCTTATTAAACAGATTAATGAGTGGTATGCGTGTTCTGGATTGGATATATGCAGATTTATCTTTATTGTTTATGCCGTTCGTAGTATCGAATTGGTCGTTGATTGACACAAATTGGACATTTTCACGAGAGGTAATAGCCCACACTATCTTTGCTGACTGAAACAGCCAATTCAGTATGCTTTCTGCTTTTTCGTGCCATGATAACATCTCCATTATACGAAAAGGGCTATGGCGCGAACCATTGGTGTTTTTTGTGAGTGCAGTGCAGCGAAAGTCACAGAAAACCCGAGAGAAACGGCGCCAAACCGCGTTTTATGCGGTTTGTGTGCATCGCGGAGCCGTGTTACTGGGCACAGCCCGGTGGGTGTGAACAGTAACAAACACATGATTTGATATCTTTGCATTTAGAGAAAAAATCTGTTATATTTATCTAAAAAGATAAAATATAGCATGTATAATCGGATTACAAAGAGCCATTAAAAGAAAAAGGAGGAGAAGGATATGACGAATATGCCGGATGTGAAGCTGGGGATTGTGGCGGTGAGCCGCGACTGTTTTCCTAAGAGCCTGTCAGAAAACCGGAGGAAGGCTGTGGCTGCGGCCTGTAAGCTGGAGCTGTTTGAGGCTTCCACGGTGGTGGAGAATGAAAGGGATATGGAAAAGGCCCTTGCGGAGGTAAAGGAGGCCGGCTGCAATGCGCTGGTCGTGTATCTGGGGAACTTCGGGCCGGAGACGGAGGAGACGCTTTTGGTCAAATATTTTGACGGGCCGGTGATGGTTGCGGCTGCGGCGGAGGAGTCGGGCGACAATCTGATCCAGGGGCGCGGCGACGCGTACTGCGGGATGCTCAACGCCAGCTATAACTTAAAGCTGCGGAATCTGAAGGCGTATATCCCGGAGTATCCGGTGGGGACGGCAGAGGAGACGGCGGCAATGATCGAGGAATTTGTCCCCATTGCCAGGGCGGTGATTGGCTTAAAGAGCTTAAAGATCATCAGCTTCGGCCCGCGCCCGCAGAATTTTCTGGCCTGCAATGCGCCGATTAAGCAGCTTTACAACCTGGGCGTGGAGATCGAGGAGAATTCGGAGCTGGATCTGTTTGAGGCATTTAACCGCCATGCAGGCGATCCAAGGATTGAGGGCGTGGTTCAGGATATGGCCCGTGAGCTCGGGGAGGGGAACGGGAAGCCGGAGATTCTGCCGAAGCTTGCGCAGTACGAGCTTACGCTTCTGGACTGGGTTGAGGAACATAAGGGCTCGCGCTCCTGTGCGGCCATTGCGGGAAAGTGCTGGCCCGCGTTCCAGACGCAGTTTGGCTTTGTGCCCTGCTATGTCAACAGCCGCCTGACCGGGCGGGGGATTCCGGTTTCCTGCGAGGTGGATATCTACGGGGCGCTGAGCGAATTTATCGGGACTGCCGTAAGCCTTGACGCGGTGACGCTTCTGGATATCAATAATACGGTTCCGGACGATATCTTTAAGGAGGATATTGAAGGGACGTACAGCTACGGCCGCCGTGATGTGTTTATGGGCTTCCACTGCGGAAATACGTGCTCCCGGAAGCTGGCGTTCTGTTCTATGAAGAATCAGCTCATCATGGCAAGGACGCTGCCCGAGGAGGTGACGAATGGGACGCTGGAGGGCGATATCGCGCCGGGGGAGATCACATTTTTCCGTCTGCAGAGCACTGCGGACGCCAGGCTCCGCGCCTATGTGGCTCAGGGCGAGGTTCTGCCTGTGGCGACGCGCTCCTTTGGAAGCATCGGCGTATTTGCGATTCCGGAAATGGGGCGGTTTTACCGCCATGTGCTGATTGAGAAGAATTATCCGCATCACGGCGCGGTAGCCTTTGGCCATTTCGGGAAAGCGCTCTATGAAGTCTTTAAGTATGTGGGAGTACCGGTGGAGGAGATTGAATATAATCATCCAAAGCATGAGAGATACAGCACAGAAAATCCGTTTGCGATCGGGTAGGAAAAATCCGGAAAGGAACAGAATGTATTATATAGGAATCGATCTGGGGACGTCGGCGGTGAAGCTTCTTCTGATGGACGGGGAGGGCGCGGTTCAAAAGATTGTCTCCAGGGAATATCCGGTGGAATATCCGGCTCCGGGCTGGTCGCAGCAGAACCCGGAGGACTGGAGGCGGGAGAGCTTTGCCGGGATCCGCGAGCTGACGGACGGGCTTTCCCCGGAAGATGTGCGCGGGATCAGCTTCGGCGGCCAGATGCACGGCCTGGTCGCGCTGGACAAGACGGACAGGGTCATCCGCCCGGCGATTTTGTGGAACGACGGCCGCTGTAAGGAGGAGACGGACTATCTAAATGAAACGATTGGCAGGGAACGCCTGTTTTCTCTGACTGGGAATATCGCGTTCGCGGGCTTTACCGCGCCCAAGCTTTTGTGGATGAGAAAGCATGAGCCGGATCTGTTCCGGCGGATCCGGAAAATCATGCTGCCAAAGGATTACCTGGCTTACTGCCTGACCGGCGTCCACAGCACGGATTACTCCGACGCCTCGGGGACGCTGCTGTTAGACGTAAAGCGCCGCGTATGGTCTGAGGAAATGCTGGATATCTGCGGTGTTTCTATGGAGCAGATGCCGCGGCTTTTTGAGAGCTTTGAGCCGGTCGGGCGCGTAAAGCCGGAGCTTGCGGCCGGGCTGGGGGTGGCAGAGGGCTGCGTCGTCGCGGCCGGGGCGGGCGATAATGCGGCGGCGGCTGTCGGCACAGGAACGGTGGGGGAAGGCGGATGCAATATCTCGGTCGGCACGAGCGGGACGGTATTTATATCCGGCCGGAGCTTCCGGGCGGATAACAATTACGCGCTGCACGCATTTGCCCACGCAGACGGCTGCTATCACCTGATGGGCTGTATGCTGAGCGCCGCATCCTGCAATAAGTGGTGGATGGACGGGATCCTTGGAACCGGGGATTATCAGAGGGAGCAGGAGGCGGTTGGCGCATTGGGGGAGAATCCCGTCTTTTTCCTGCCCTATCTGATGGGCGAGCGATCGCCGCACAATAATCCGGATGCCCGCGGCGTATTTATCGGGCTTTCTATGGATACGGATCGGGCGAGAATGACGCAGGCTGTCTTGGAGGGCGTGGCCTTTGCCATCCGCGATTCCTTTGAGGTGGCAAAAAGCCTTGGGATTAGCCCGGAGCAGGCCAGCATATGCGGGGGCGGCGCGAGGAGCGCGCTGTGGAAGCGGATCTTTGCCAATGTCCTGAATAAGCGGATTGCCGAGCTTGAGACAGAAGAGGGCCCGTCCCTGGGCGCGGCCATGCTGGCGGCTGTGGCGGACGGCGCGTTCCCTTGCGTGGAGGCGGCCGCGGGGCGCATCGTGAAGACCGTCCGGACCATTGAACCTGAGCCTGCGCTGGCGGCGAAATATGAGGCCCGGTATCAGAAATTCCGGAAGCTGTACCCGGCGCTGGAGAAGGTGTTTGGGGAGATCGTTCAGCAGCTTAAGTAAAGCTGTATACAGGGCGGTCAAGGCGATCGGTACATCGGTTTTTTTGATATGGCGTAACCGTTCAGACGCGTGACACGGTTTTACGTGATGTGCTGTTGTAATCTGTGCGATTGTATTCGCTTCGTTAAAAGAAACGGGGGCTGTCGGGAAAGGACAGCCCCATGATTCATATATCGTTTTTTAATCAGAATCCGGATGCGGACGTGGTTTCCCACATATAACCGCGCTTTATCCTGTGCCATGCAAATCGAGATATTCCCTGCAGATCTGCAGAAAATCCCGTGAATTTTTGGAAAAAAAGCTGTTTTTCATCCACACAAAATTAAAGTGGGTATCTGCCGCGTAGTTTTTGATATGAATCTGGCTTAAGGAGCCGTTGTCCAGGCTTTTCTGCACCGCAAAGCGGTAGATAAAGGAAATTCCGATATTCTGTATGACCATATTGCGGACGGTGTTCATCGTGCCGACCTCCACGTAGGAGGAAAACCCCTGCACATCCTGATTATTTTCCCGGAGAATATGGCGCAGATTCCGGTGGGAATTGGTATTTCCGTGAAGGAAGATCAGGCGGTAGTGGTTCAGATCCTTAAAATCAACGGTTTTTCCCGCCAGGGGGTGTCTGGGAGAACAGATGCACACGGTTTCTGATTCAAATAACTCGCCGCTTTCAAACTGATCCGGCGGGCAGTATGTATCCACAATGCAAAAGTGCACCCTTCCGTTTTTGAGCTGGACGAGCAGATCATCGGTTTCGCCCAGATAAATGCTGATCTTTTTGTCAGGAAATGTTTCGAGATATCTGGCGACCATCCTGGGGACAAGGGATTCCCCGATGGTGGTGAGCGAGCCTATCTTCAGTTCATCCGGCTTTTCCAGCGGGGAAGCCAGCTTTCTCTTTAAAATTTCAGAATCGGCCTTCACGGTCTGGGCGTAAGCTCGCAGGAGGCGTCCGTGTTCGGTCAGATGAATCCGTTTTTTCTCATCATAATACAGCAGCTTTGTGCCGTAATAGCTCTCTAAATATTTGATGTGCTGCGTGACAGCCGGCTGGGTGATGTGCAGGTATTCCGCTGTCCTTGTGTAGCTTCTTGTTTCACACAGAGATAAAAAGGTATCCAGTTTAAAATTCAGCATTGAACCAACTCCGTTTATGAATTCCATATTTCTGCGCATAATAGTAAGGAACTGTTAAGAGATAACCTGTGATATTGCCTGTTTTTCGTATGGCCGCCTGGTTTACCAATCCGTTCCATAGCCTGCTGTGTGACAGGGACAGCAGCTTTGCCTATAATTTTGACTTATCGGCTTATAATTTAATATAATTTTATTTTACATGAAAATTGTGATAATATCAATATAAAGAAAAATATTTTTCTAAAACATACAGAATCGATGACGGAATTTTGAATTGCAAATCTGTTTTTGACGGACCGGGCTGTCTGAACCGCGGCAAACGGCTGTGATGGCAGGAGAAAAGGAGGAGTTATGCTAAAGCTGGGAATTGTCCAGATGTCTGTGCAGGAGGGGAATACAGAGGAAAACCGCCGGCATCTGGAGCATTTGGTTCAAACGCATTCTTCAGATGATATTGATCTGCTCTGTTTTCCGGAACTGTGCGTCAGCGGATATGATTTTGAAAAAGCGGCTGCCTCCGACAGGGAGGATGCTTTTCTGGCGGATCTGGCGCGCAGATACGGGATCGCGATCCTGGCGGGGATCAGCCGGAAGGAGGGGGATTCCTTCTTTGACGTGTCCTGCGTTTGGGACGGGCAGGGGCGGCTTTTAGGCAGGTACAGGAAGATTCATCTGTGGGATAAGGAAAACGATTTTTTTGAAAAGGGGGATGAGCTGGTCACGGTTTCGTTTAAGGGATGGACGATCGGGCTGCTCATCTGCGCGGACCTTGGCTTTGCCGAGCTGTCGAAGGCGCTGGCGCTTAACAGGGAGGCGGATGTCATTATTTATCCGAGCGCGTGGTATCCCGGATGGGACTACCTGTTTGCGAATTTAAGCAGCATCCGGGCAGCGGAAAATCAGGTTTATACCATTGGCTTAAACCGGGCGGCGGGCGATGTGGACTACTGCGGAAACTCGGTTGTGTCAAACCCGGACGGGAGCGTTCTGGCCCGCCTGTGTACGCCGGGGGAGGCGTATGCCAGGGTGGTCCTGAAAAAGGAGCGCTTACAGCAGGCGCGGGACGCCATTGTCTGGCGGAAGATGAGACGGGAGGATGTTTACAGGAAGATTCAGGAAGGAGATTTGTATGGAAAAAGAAATAAGAACGGAAAAGGCTGCGGTTGTGGATGATCCGATGAATCCCATTCCCTTAAACCAGAGGCAGAACTGGATTGCCCCTGCCGTTATCTTCGGGGGGCTGGAATTCAGTATCCCTGTGCTGATGCTGGGCGCGTCGCTGATCGGCGCGTTTGGGTTAAAGGGGTCCATTCCTGTGGTGCTGTTTACGTTTCTGGTTCTCACCTGGGCGGGCAACAGCATAAGCGGGTATATGGGGGCCGCTACGGGACTCTCGTCCTCTGTGATCGCCCGGCAGGGCTTTGGGGACAAGCAGGCGAAATTTATCATTGCGCTGGTCATCGGGGTGATCAGTATGGCATGGTGGGCTATCCAGACCTCCACGACCGGCAATGCGCTGTGCGCGATACTAGGGATTGATTACACCACGGACAAGATTTCCTGGGCCTTTATCACGGTTATCGTGGGAGTGCTGTTTGCCCTGCCGTCCATTATCGGGTATTCTTCTATGAAATGGACGGATTATCTGGCGGTTCCCTGCGGACTTTTGCTCTGTATTGTGGGAATCTATCTGGCTCTGAAAAATATCGGATGGTCCAATATTGTCGCCTATGAGGGGAACGGCTCGATGTCCTTTGCCTCGGGCGTGACCATGCTGCTGGGGATGAATGTGTCGCAGTTTGTAATCTCAGCGGACTACACCCGCTATGCAAGGCCGGGCTGGAGGGATAATATTCTGATTCCCTGGGGAATCATTGCCATCGGCGTTCCGCTTATCTTTATCGGGGCCATCATGGCGGCCGGAAACGGCACGGCTGATATCGTTGCCGTTATGCAGACGCTGGGCTTCCCGGTATGGGGATTTGTCGTGCTGTGGCTTGCATCGTGGACCAGCCAGCTTGTAAACAACTATACGATGGGACTTTCGTTTTCAAATATTTTAAATGTCACCTCCAACAGGGGAAGGGCGATGGTGACGCTGGTGGGAACGATTCTGTCCATTTTCCTGTCGCTGTGGGGGATACTTGACCACTTTATGGATCTGTTAAGCCTGGCGGCCCTGCTTTATCCGGCGATTGCAGGGGTGATGTATGTGGATTTCTTCTTTATACGCAGGCAGAAATGGGAGGACAGGCTGGGATGGAATCTGATGGCGACTGTGGCAATGGCCGCAGGGACGGCAGTGGGATACCTGACGACCTATGTCACCCCGGCCGGGATTCCGCCGCTCCAGTCGCTTCTGGCGACCGGGCTCGTATATTATGCGGCAATGAAGTTAAAGGCAAAGGCCGCCCCGGATAAGTTTACAGAAGGGATGGCGTAAGCCGGCGCTTATACTATGTAAAGAAATGGAGGATGAAAGTATGGAATACCCGATTGGTGTGGAGATGAGCAGGGACTATTTATCGTTTGAGACAGCCGGCGCGGCCTTAAAGCTGGTGCGTGATTTCATGCTGGTGAAGGAAGGGGAGAATGTGGTCATCACAGCAGACACCTCATCTGATTTCCGGGTGGCTGAGGCCATAGCCGGAGCCGTCTGCGGCGTGGGGGCCACCCCGGTGATCGTGCAGTATCCCTCTTCGGGCAAAGCCTTTGAGGAGCCGGTCCGCCCGGTTGCGGACGCGGTAGAGCACGCGGATGTGTGGATTGAGCTGGCGTACTACTGCGCGATGCATTCCCCCTGCTTTCAGAAGGCGCTTGCCAATGGGGCGCGGTATACCTGCCTGACAGGTATGGATGTGATTATGCTGGTCAATACCGTGGGACGCGTGAATTACGATATTTTGATTGAGTTTGGCGAATACCTGACAGATAAGGTTCACCGTTCCAATGAAGTGATTGTGCTGGACAAAAACGGGACGAATTTAACCGCCTACAATCAGGGGCGCGGCGTGAAGCACTCCGGACAGAGGGCGGCCAGGAAGGGATATCCGGTTATGCTGGGCGGACAGGTGAGCTGGTGCCCGGTGGAGGAGACGATTAACGGAAAGCTGGTATTTGACGCCGCCCTCTTCCCGCCGGATTCCCTTGGGCTGTTGCACAGCAATGTGGAGCTGACTCTTGACAGGGGGCGCGTGACAAGGATTGAAGGAGGAAAGGATGCCGAAATCTTTGAGAAATGGCTGGCAGGCTTTAACGACCCGAATATGTACCGCCTGGCCCATTACTCTCTGGGCTTCAACCCCGGCGTGACCAGGGCGACCGGCCGTATCGTGGAAGACGAGCGCATCTTTGGCTGTATCGAAATGGGAATCGGCAGCCAGGGGGAAAGCCTGATGGGCGCTTTCTGGGATGCGGCGGCCCACACAGACGGGATTGTGTCAAAGCCCACGGTGATTCTGGACGGTCAGAAGCTGGAGGAAGACGGGATCTATACAGATCCGGAGGCAAGAAAGTTTTGTAAGGCTCTGGGAGCCGCTGGATATTAAGAAGACAGTTCAGCCGCAGCAGTCCGGGTGTTCCGGATCGCTGCGGCCTGCCTGCGGTCCGGAACGGCTGAAATACAGCGGGTGAAAACCATTTAAAACAGGAGGATAACAGACATGGCAAAACAAAACCGAAGGAAGGAACTGCTTCATTTTTTTAAAACGATCTGCCGGATTCCAAGACAGAGCGGGGACGAGGAGGCCATCAGCCGGTACATGGTGGAATTTGCAAAAAGCAGGGGGCTTGCGGCGGAGCGGGACGCATTCTGTAATGTGCTTATCCGCAAGCCGGCTACGATACCGGGCTACAGCGGGCCGACGGTCATTCTGCAGGGCCATATGGATATGGTGTATGTAAAAACGCCGGAAAGCGCGCATATATATAAGGATGGTATCCGTGTAAAGGAGGAGGACGGCTTCCTGAGGGCTGCGGATGGAACGTCTCTGGGGGCGGACAACGGCCTGGCTTTAGCCTGTGTCATGGATCTTATGGATCGCCGCGATCTGAGGCTTCCGGCGCTGGAAATCCTGCTCACCGCCAGTGAGGAGACAGGGCTGGAGGGTGTGAAAAACCTGGAGCTTCATGATGTGAGGGGGACGTATCTCATTAACCTCGACGCTGAGGAAGAGGGGGTATTTATTACAAGCTGCGCAGGCGGCGTACGCACGGATCTGTCGCTTCCTCTGGCATATGAGACAAAGGCAGAGGAGACAGGGGTTCTCCTTACATTAGAGGGGCTGCGGGGCGGCCATTCCGGTCTGGATATCGGTCTTGGGAGGGCGAATGCGGTCAGGATTCTGGGAAGGATCCTGTCACATGCCAACGGGCTTGCGGACTGCTCATATCTGGAGAGCCTGGGAAAGGCTAATGCCATTGCCTCTCAGGGGAGTGTGCGCCTGCATATGTCACAGGAGAGGAGAGAGGCGCTTTTGGAGAAGCTGTGTTCCCTGGAGCGGGATGTGAGGCAGGAGTTTGCCGGGACAGAGGAGATACGTTTCCGGATAGAGGAAAGGGCGGGGGCGCAGGAAGCGCGGGTATTGACGCAGGAATCCATGGAGAAACTGATTCAGGCCATCACCCTTCTGCCCTGCGGCGTGCTCACATGGGATCGCAAAAACCGGGAGCTGGCGCAGACATCGTCCAATATAGGGAGTATGGCGATCGCAGGGGACAGGATGATTTTCCTGTGCTCGGGCAGGAGCTCTGTAAAAAGGGAAAAGGAGCGTTTGAAGGAGTATATGCAGGTATTGGCGCAGGCCCTTGGAATGCAGTACCGGTTTCACGGCGATTACCCTCAGTGGGAATACGCAGGCCGGTCCAGGCTGAGGGAGATATGCGGGGAGGTTTATGCTGCATATTCCGGAAGGGATGCTGTTTTTACGGGAATCCATGCCGGGATTGAATGCGGCTATCTGGCGGAAAAGCTGGGCAGCCATATTGATATGATTTCCTGCGGGGCGAATCTGTACGATGTCCATACGCCGGCAGAACGGGCGGAGGTGGAGTCGTTTTACCGGATGGAGGAGATTTTGATTGCAGTTTTGGAACGGGTTGCGGCATGTCAGAGGGATCTTCACTTGAATTAACCGGAACAAAATGATATGATGGAACACAGTACCAAGAAACACAGACTCAATAAAGGAGAAAATCATCATGCAAAACCCAATTGTAACGATTGAAATGGAAAACGGCGATGTTATGAAGGCTGAGCTCTACCCCGAGATTGCCCCCAACACGGTAAACAACTTCATCAGCCTGGTAAAGAGCGGCTTTTATGACGGCCTCATTTTCCATCGCGTCATCAAGGGCTTTATGATCCAGGGCGGCTGTCCGGACGGAAACGGGATGGGAGGCCCCGGCTACTCCATTAAAGGCGAGTTCAGCCAGAACGGCTTTGCGAATGACTTAAAGCACACAAAGGGCGTTCTTTCCATGGCCAGGTCAATGGCTCCTGACTCCGCCGGCTCCCAGTTTTTTATCATGCACGAGGATTCCCCGCATCTGGACGGCTCCTATGCGGCGTTCGGAAAGGTGACAGAAGGCCTTGACATTGTAGACAAGATTGCAGGCGTGCGCACGGACTGGGGCGATAAACCGCTCAAGGCCCAGAAGATAAAGACCATGACAGTCGAGCTGTCCGGCGCGGAATACCCGGAGCCGGAGAAGTGCTGAGGCATGACCATTATAAAGAACATAAACATAGACGGAATACCGTATCCCGTCACGATTTCAGATGAAGAAGAGGCTCTCTCTGCCGCATATGAGGCAGGGGGAGCCATTATTGGAATATGGGCCCCGCCTTCCCCGGACATCCCGGACGAAAAAGAGGCCGCTCCCATTTTCTGGAAATGCCTCTATCTCGTCGCCTCCCCGGAGGAGCTTTCCCCGCAGCTTTTAGAACGCGCCGCCCGCCGCCGCGCGGATCTTCCCTGGCTGATCGGGGAAACCAGCCGCCTCCTGATACGCGAATTTACCTCCCGCGATCCCTTAGAACCCCCATCCGGCGAAGATGGAGACGGAGTGTTCTCCGACTGGGAAAAACGGGAGGCTTACCGCAAAAACCAGTATGCCTTTTATGAACACGGCCTCTGGGCGCTGACAGAAAAAACCAGCGGGCAGATCATAGGAAAGGCAGGCGTCACGGGGGAGGAGCTGAGCTACCACATCTATCCCCCTTTCCGCCGCTGCGGGTATGCGCGTGAAGCCTGTGAAAGGATTATCCGTCTGGCGCGCGAAGAACTGGGGCTGGCAAGGCTTTGGATCCGCATCAGAAAAGAAAACACGGCCTCCCTGCGCCTTGCCGGCGCGTTAGGGTTTCGGCCTGAGAAAACAATGAACGGTCCCGATCCGCAGGAATTGCGGTTGATACTGCCGCTGCGTAAGCAGCCGGGCGCCTGAAACATGCTTTCTCCCGCAAAGCGGGTGTACCCTCTCTTTCAATCTCTCACTTGTATTTTACATAACCGACGTATATAATATATTGTATACAAACCCACGCGTATTCCAGCAGGCCGGCTGTCCGGCTGTCTCTGGCATACGCCTTAAACGGAGGAAAGGAATGATAAAGCATCTTGGCCTTAAGGCCTACGGCAAGATCAACCTCGCCCTTGATGTGCTCCGCAAAAAGGAAGACGGCTATCACGAGGTAAGGATGATCATGCAGACCGTGCGGGTATACGACAAGATTGACTTAATACGCAGCGAACAGCCGGGCATCCGGCTCTCCACCAATCTGTACTACCTGCCTGATAATGAAAACAATTTGGGATACAGGGCCGCCAGGCTTTTGATGGACGAGTTTGGCGTTGGGGAAGGCCTTGAGATCCGGATCAAAAAGTTCATTCCCGTCGCAGCGGGGATGGCCGGGGGGAGCAGCGATGCGGCGGCCGTGCTGTTCGGCGTGAACAAGATGTTTTCACTGGGTCTTTCTATGGAGCAGTTAATGGAGCGGGGGGTGAAGCTGGGAGCGGATGTCCCCTACTGTGTTATGCGCGGGACTGCCTTTTCGGAGGGGATCGGGGAGATTCTGACGCCGCTGCCCCCTGTCCCGCAGTGCCAGGTTTTAATCGCCAGGCCGCCGATCAGCGTGTCCACGAAGTGGGTCTATGAAAACCTGAATGTGGCTGCCAGAAGAGAGGACGAGCATCCGGATGTGGATCGGGTGCGGCGCGCGATCGGGGAGGCGGATCTGTACGGCATAGCCGGGCATATGGGGAATATCCTGGAGACCGTGACGATCCCGGCCCATCCCGTGATCCGGGAGCTAAAGGAAGAGATGAAGCGGCTGGGAGCCATAAACGCTCTTATGAGCGGGAGCGGCCCGACCGTGTTTGGGCTTTTCGCAAATCCGGCGGCTGCTGAAAGGGCCTATGAGGAGCTGCGCTTCGGCAATACAGGGCTGGCGAGGCAGGTGTATTTAACCAGCTTTTATAACAGAAGAGCATAAATGTAAATAAGGATAGGGGAATTTTGCATGGGAAATAGCTTCGGTGTAAATATGAACGAGTATCTCCCGCTTCGGGACGTGGTATTTAACACGCTCAGGCAGGCGATATTAAAGGGAGAGCTGGCTCCGGGGGAACGTCTGATGGAGATCCAGCTTGCCGAAAAGCTGGGAGTGAGCCGGACGCCGATCCGCGAGGCGATCCGCAAGCTTGAGCTTGAGGGGCTGGTGCTCATGATACCGAGAAAAGGGGCGGAGGTAGCGAAGATTTCGGAGAAGAGCTTAAAGGATGTCCTGGAGGTGCGCCGTTCACTGGAGGAGCTGGCGATTGAGCTGGCCTGCCAGCGCATAAGCGGCACGGATCTGGATGACATGGAAGGCGCGCAGGCAGCCTTCCGGGATGCGATCGCAAAAGGGGACGCCATGGAAATCGCGGAGACAGACGAGGCATATCACGATGTGATTTACAATTGCACCAGGAATGCAAGGCTGGTTCAGATTTTAAATAACTTAAGGGAGCAGATGTATCGTTTTCGTTTAGAATATATTAAGGATGAGGACAAACGCCAGATTCTTCTCATTGAGCATGAGAAGATCTTAAAGGCGCTGCGCAGCCGCCATGTCGCGGAGGCCAGGGCAGCGGTGCGCGAACATATTGATAACCAGGAGATAACGGTTCTTAAAAAATTAAAGGAGAAGGAAGTATGACATTTAAAGAAGCATATCTGACAGGGCAGATAGAATTCAGAGAGATTGACAGCTATATTGAAACATGGAACCATTCCGACGGGGAACAGACGCTGGCAGCTTATCTGGGACTGAATGAGGAGGAGGAGGATATCTGGATCGAGGAGAGCGACGATGCGTTAAAGGAGCGGCTGGATGCCCGCGGGAGGGTGGCGGGGACGCCGGTGCTGCTGGGGAAGACCGGGATTGTGGTCAACAAGAACGGCTTCGGCGCGCTTCCCATTCAGAGGATTTCCGTGGAAGAGGCGGCGCATCTGCTCCGGAAAGCATACGATGGCGGAATCCGCTTTTTTGATACGGCCCGGTTCTATACGGACAGCGAGGAGAAGATCGGCTATGCGCTGAGCGATGTGCGGGATCAGATCTATATCGCCACCAAAACGGGGGCGGCGGACGCGGACGGCTTCTGGAAGGATCTGGAGACAAGCCTGCGCAACTTAAAGACCGATCACGTGGATCTGTACCAGTTCCACAATCCGCCGTTCTGCCCCAGGCCGGGAGACGGCAGCGGCCTGTATGAAGCCATGCTAAAGGCCAGGGAGCAGGGAAAGATCCGCTATATCGGCATAACCAACCACCGGATGGCTGTGGCGGAGGAGGCAGTGGAGTCCGGCCTTTACGCGACGCTCCAGTTTCCGTTTAACTGCCTGTCCACCGAGCGGGAGAGGGCGCTCGCAGAGGCATGCCGCAGGCAGAATATGGGTTTCATTGCCATGAAGGCGCTTTCAGGAGGCCTTCTGACCAACTCGGCGGCGGCCTATGCATACATCGATCAGTATGACCATGTGCTTCCCATCTGGGGGGTCCAGAGAGAAAGCGAGCTGGATGAATTTCTGAGCTATATTGACAATCCGCCGCAGATGACAGAGGAGCTTAAGGCCGTGATCGAAGCGGACCAGAAGGCGCTTTCGGGCGAATTCTGCCGCGGGTGCGGATACTGTATGCCATGCCCGGCGGGGATCGAGATCAATAACTGCGCCAGGATGTCCCTGCTGCTTCGCCGCTCCCCGTCAGAGGGCCATCTGTCAGAGGCAGGGCAGGAAAAGATGAAGAAGATCGAGGGCTGCCTGCACTGCGGCGCCTGCAAGTCCAAATGTCCCTACGGCCTCGACACGCCGAAGCTTCTGGAGGAAAATTACAGGGATTATAAGGAGGTTCTGGCCGGCAGGGCATGAGGCGGCAGTCCGGGCGGCTGAACTGTAACTGTCCAGAATCTTAAAAATATGTAAAAAACATATCCGTCTATTGACAAAGTGACAGACTGTCACTATAATAATGACAGTCTGTCACTTTGTTATTTTTATACGTTGAAGACAAAAAGATGGGCGTATCGTTTTATAGGGGAGGGGCAAACTATGCCGACGGAACGTTTTTACAGGCTTCCGGAAGAGAAAAAGCGGATTATTCGGGACGCGGCTTTTAAGGAATTCGCAAGGGTCCCGATTGATAAGGTCTCAATCAATCAGATTATCAAGGAGGCGGATATCTCCAGGGGGAGCTTTTATACATATTTTGAGGATAAGTGGGATTTGTTGGGGTACATATTTGAGGAGAGCCAGGCCCGTATCCATCATTTATGCAGCGTCTACCTGGAGGAGTCTGAGGGTGATATATGGTATATGCTGCAGCGGATCATGGACGGCCTTCTTGAAAGCTGCTCCGAGCAGGAGAAATTTGATTTTGTCAAAAATGCGCTCAGCCATGCGAGCTCTGACGAGCTGGTAAGCAGCCTTTCCGGGTCAAAACAGGAGTGCGACCGCTTAAATGACGAGCTGCTGCGCTATATCTTTTTGCATTACAACAAAGGGCAGCTCCGGCCGATGGAATACGGGGAGTTTTTTGCTTTTTTCCAGTTTGCGATGTTTGCGATTGCGGTTGAGGTCAAGCGCTTTTTTGAAGGGACGTCTTTGGAGGAGATAAGGGAGAGCTTTAAGCTGCGGATAGATATCCTGCGGCGCGGCGTCTGCCCGCCTGAGCCCGGGGATGCATCATAAAACAGCCGGGCTGTCTGAACGGCTGCCCATACAAATAATCGAAACTGCATAGAATTTTATTTATAGATTTAACAATGGGTAAAGGGTGCGGCGGCAGAAGGATAAAAGGGGCTGACGCGCCATGCCGAAACAGGAGGGAAAGATGAGAAAAAGAGGAGTAATCATTACAATTGTAGTGGTTGTGGCTGCTGTGGCGCTGATAGCGCCGCGGTTTTTGAGGCCAAAGGAGGAGGTGGCGGCTGTTTCTCTTCCTATGGTATCAGTAGAGAAGCCGAAGATAGGCAGCATTGAGATTCAGACCGGGCTGACGGGCTCTGTAGAGCCGTCGGATATGGTCTATGTGATTCCCAAGGCCGCCGGCGAGGTGACACAGGTGTACGTAAAGGCCGGTGATTTCGTCCAGGAGGGGCAGAAGCTTCTGGATATTGACACAAAGCAGGTGGAAGGGGCCAAGATCAGCCTCGACACGGCGGCAGTGTCCCTGCAGGATGCGAATACGAACCTCCAGAGGATGACGGTTCTTTACCAGAGCGGGGACATCTCGCGGCAGCAGTTTGAGCAGATCCAGTCAAGCGCCAGGATGGCAAAGCTGCAGTATGACGGAGCGAAGCTCGCCTATGACAACCAGATTGAATTCAGCTCCATCACAGCGCCCATAAGCGGCCTGGTGGAGAGCTTTAATGTGGAGGTTCACGACAATGTGGCCCAGTCGAATACGCTCTGCGTGATTTCCGGCAAGGGGACAAAGGCGGTTTCCTTTCATGTGACGGAGCGGGTGCTGGGGGGCCTTCACGTCGGGGATTCCATTACGGTGGAGAAAAACGGAAGCGAGTACCACGGCGCGATCTCGGAGATCAGCTCCATGGTGGATGCGGCCACCGGGCTTTTTAAGGTGAAAGCATCCCTGGACAGCGCGGATACCCTGGCGACCGGGGCGCAGGTGAAGCTTTATGTGACCTCCGAGCGGGCGGATCAGGCGATGCTGATCCCGACGGACGCCGTATATTATGAGGGCGGCCAGTCCATGGTGTACTTGTACAAAGACGGCGCGGTCGTGGAACAGGCGGTGGAGGTCGGCGTTTATGACGCGGAGCAGACACAGATTACAGGCGGCCTGACCATAGAGGATGATGTGATTGTGACCTGGAGCTCCGAGCTGTTTGAGGGCTCGGAAGTGGAGCTTTATGGAGGAACCTCTGCCGGCGGCGGACAGGAGACAGCCGCGAAGGAGAACGGGGAAGAGAAAGAAGAGCCAGAAGAAACAGAGGCAGAACAGTAAGGAGGCCAATCGATGGGATTAACAAAAGGCGTCCTGAAGCGCCCTGTTACAACGATACTGGTAGTTTTATGTCTGATTGTATTCGGTTTGACGTCCGTATTTTCCTCCAAGCTGGAGCTGACTCCGGAGATGGAGATGCCGATGATGGTGGTGTTTGCCATCTATCCGGGCGCAAACCCGGAGGATGTGGATGAGCTGGTGACCAGGCCGATTGAGGACGAGATCGGAACGTTAAACGGCATCAAGTCTGTAAACAGCTATTCCAATGAAAACATGTCCATGGTGCTTTTACAGTATGAATACGGCACGGACATGGATAAGGCGTATTCGGATTTGAAGAAAAAAACGGACGCCATGCAGCGTTCTCTGCCTGACGATGTGGAAACGCCGACGATTATGGAATTCAACATCAACGATCAGGCCACGATGACCCTGGCGGTCAATAATGACAAGGCGGAGAACCTTTATAACTTTGTTGATAAAAAGATCGTGCCGGAGCTTGAGAAGATTTCTTCGGTTGCCAGTGTGGATATCAGCGGCGGCCGCGAGGAATACATAAAGGTGGAGGTGATTCCGGAGCGGTTAAAGCAGTACCATTTAAGCATCAGCCAGGTCGCGACGGCCGTGGCGTCCGCGGATCTGGCGTATCCGGCCGGGAGCACGGAGGTGGGCAGCCAGAGCCTTTCCGTGACCACAGGCGTGGATTTTAAGGATATGGAAAGCCTGAAGCGGATTCCGATCAACCTGGGAAACGGCAATACCATTTACGTTCAGGATGTGGCGAATGTATACTCCACCTTAAAGGACGCCGCGGGTATCGGGCGCTATAACGGGGCGGATACCGTGGTTCTGGGCGTGAAAAAGCAGCAGAAGAGCTCTGCCGGGGAGGTTTCCAAAGCGGTCAGCAGCACGGTTTCGCGGCTTCTTGCGGAGAACCGCAGCTTAGAGATCATCGTGGTGGATGACAACAGCGATATGATCAACAGCTCCCTTGAGAGCGTGCTGCAGACCATGATCGCGGCGGTTATCGTTTCCATGGTCATTATTTTCCTGTTCTTTGGGGATTTCAAGGCGTCCATGATTGTCGGGACGTCGATTCCGATTTCCATTCTGGCGGCGCTTGTGATGATGAAGGTCATGGGCTTTTCGCTGAATGTGATCACGCTGGGCAGCCTGGTTCTGGGCGTCGGCATGATGGTGGATAACTCGATTGTAGTGCTGGAGAGCTGTTTCCGCTCCACAAAGGGCAAGGGCTTCAGCGAGTTCCATAAAGCGGCTCTGGAGGGAAGCGGGATTGTGATCCAGTCCATCATCGGCTCCACCGTCACGACGTGCGTGGTATTTCTGCCGCTGGCGCTTTTGTCCGGCATGACGGGGCAGATGTTTAAGCCCCTTGGCTTTACGATTGTATTCTGTATGCTGGCTTCCCTGATCTCTGCGATGACGATCGTGCCGCTCTGCTATACCATGTACCGGCCGCAGGAGAAGACGACCGCTCCTTTATCGGGCCTGGTTGCAGGTATGCAGGCGTGGTACCGGGACATTATGAGCGGGCTTATCAGGAAGAGAAAAACGGTTATGTTTACCTCCATTCTCCTTCTGTTCGCCGCGATTTTCCTGGCCACTCAGATTAAGACCGAGCTGATGCCGGCCAATGATCAGGGAACCATACGCGTTTCGGCAGAGCTGCGGCCGGGCTTAAGCGTTGAGAAGGCGGATGAGATCCTGACCGAGATTGAAAGCTTTATCAGCAGGGACGAGGATGTGGAGTCCTACATGGTTTCCTACGGCAGCAGCGGCTTAAGCATGGGAGGCGGATCCTCCGCGACGCTGACAGCGTACTTAAAGGATGACCGCAAGCGGGAGACAGACGAGGTTGTAAAGGAATGGAGGCCGGTTCTGACGGCGATTCCGCAGACAAATGTGACGATTTCCTCCCAGAGCTCTATGAGTATGATGGGAGGCGGAAATGACGGGGTGGAGTTTATTCTCCAGAGCACGCAGTATGACGAGCTGAAAGAAGCCTCGGACAGGATCGTGCAGGGCTTAAAAGACAGGCCGGAGGTTACAAGGATACACTCCACGCTGGAAAACTCGGCCCCGGTTGTGAAGATCGAGGTGGATCCCTTAAAAGCCGCCGCCGAGGGTCTTTCCCCGGCGCAGGTGGGCGCGGCGGTCAATATGATGCTGAGCGGAAACGAGGCCACGACGCTGGATGTGGACGGCGCGGAGGTGAGCGTTATGGTGGAGTATCCGGACGGAGAGTATGAGCGGATTGACCAGGTAAAGAGCATTGTTCTGGATCTGCCCTCCGGCGGCTCCGCGGCTCTGGCCGATATCGCGGATATCTATTTTAAAGACAGCCCGCAGAACATTGTCCGGGCGGATAAAGAATACCAGGTGACGATCACAGGCGATTTTACAAAGGGAATTATTGCGGACGATCAGGACAGACTGGAGACGCAGATCTACAAAGAGGTGGTTGTTCCGAACTTATCGACAAGCATTTCCAGAGCCCAGAACAGCATGGATGAGGCGATGATGGAGGAATTCAGCGCCCTGTTTGGGGCCATCGGCCTGGCGGTTTTCCTGATTTTTGTGGTCATGGCGGCTCAGTTTGAATCGCCGAAATTCTCTCTGATGGTGATGACCACGATCCCGTTCAGCCTGATCGGATCCTTTGGTTTCCTGTTCCTGGCGGACGCCACGATCAGCATGACCTCCCTTCTGGGCTTTCTGATGCTGGTGGGAACCGTTGTAAATAACGGTATCCTCTATGTGGATACCGCAAACCAGTACCGCGCGGAGATGGATCGCGAAACCGCGCTGATCGAGGCCGGCGCGACGCGTCTGAGGCCGATTCTCATGACGACGCTGACCACGATCGTGGCCATGATTCCCATGGCGGCCGGATACGGGGACAGCGGCGAGATGATGCAGGGCATGGCCCTGGTAAATGTGGGCGGCCTGGTGGCCTCCACGGTCCTGTCGCTTCTGATGCTGCCGGTATACTACATAATCATGAGCCGGAAGCAGAAGGCGGAGCTTGATCTGGACTGATACGCTTGTTTTATGGAACCGTCCCTGTTTTATGGACGGTTCCGTGTTAAGATTTATGAAGCGAGGTGGAGAGGATGAAGACGAAAAAGCGGGCTGCAGCCGCGGCTCTGGCCGTTTCGCTGGCAGCCGCATTCCCGCTTAGCGGATACGCGGATGTGAACCCAATCATGGGCGATAGGAACTCCGGAGGGGAAGAGAGCGAGGGGGCCGGCCCTTCCATCGATGATCAGATTGGAGCGGTAAAGCCAAAGGATCAGCTCATTGACAAGGAGCTTTTATCCCGCAACCGCCTGGAATACGGGGAGATTGGCAGCCGGATTGAATATTTTAACAAGGATTACAGAAACGCCAAAACGCAGCTTTTGGACGCGTACCTTTCTCTGGGCACAGCCGGCGCGCTGACGCAGGAGGCCGATGAGCTGATGGAGGAGGCAAAGGACTTTAAGTATGACGACATGACTCCTGAGGACAGGGAGTATTATGAGTGGTACAAGGACGCGGTTCAGGAGCTGCGCAGGCAGGCGCAGAAGATCACAAATGCGGATCTTCCCGGCAGCGCGGAGCGCACGCTGCGCCTGGCCAGAAGGAACTTAACGAGAGCGGTGGAGATGCTTCTGATTACGTATCAGACGACGGAAGCCCAGGCCGCTGTGGCAGATAAAAATGTGGAGCTGGCCGCAGCTATGCTCTCCTCAAAGGAGCGGATGGCTTCCCTGGGCATGAGCTCCGCCCAGGAGGTGCTGGCCGCCAGGGAAAGCCTTCTGCAGGCCCAGAACGGGGCCCAGACGGCGCATGCGGGGCTCTTGAACATGCGGCAGAATATTTTAATCATGCTGGGGTGGAGCGGCAGCGATCCGGTGGAATTCGCCCCCATCGGGGATCCGGATCTGAGCCGGCTTGCGGCCATGAACCTGGAGGAGGATAAGAAGGCCGCGATTTCAGCTAATACGGACTTATACGAGCTCAGAAGCTCCGGAGCGTCCGGTTCCGCAGGGCGGAAGATGAAGGAGCGCAACGTCTCTTCAGCGCAGCAGAATGTGGCGGTGCAGGTGGAACGGCTGTATATGGAAGTGTTGGCCAAAAAACAGGCTTACGACGCGGCCTGCACGGAGTTCGCGGCCGCCTCACAGAACATGGACGCAGCCAACCGCAAGCACTCCCTTGGCATGATGGGCGAGCTGGAATATCTGGGGGCGCAGCTTTCGTACTTAAATTCCCAGGCCGGCCGCACCGGCGCGTCCCTGGAGCTTTTTAAGGCGATGGAAGACTATGACTGGGCTGTCAACGGCCTGATTGGCTCGAATGGAGGTTGAATATGATGATACGACATAAACGCATTCTGGCGCTTACCGCGGCTGCTGTCCTGGCGGCCTGCCCGCCGGTGACGTCCCTTGCCGATAACCCGGAATTTGCCTATGATGAGGCTACCTGGGCAAGGCTTAAGGATAACGTGATGGAATACGACGAGCTTCCCATGCTGGTGGAGGAATATAACCCGACCTATTTAAATAACCAGACCTCTTACCGCGATAACCGCACGCGCGACAACGCGAGGGAGATGAGGGATAAGCAGCTTGACAACGCGAACGACGCTTACGACGCGGCTGAAAACCTGCGCAGCCAGGCGGAGGATATGCGCGATCAGGCGGAGGCATTACTGGGCGATCCGTATATGGCCGCAGGCATGTCTTCCGCGCTGCCGTCCATGGCTTCCGCCTACTCGGGCCTTATGTCAGCCGCGGCCATGACGGAGCAGGGGGCCCTCCGGACGGAACAGTCGGCAAAAGCCTCGTATGTGGACAGCGAGATGGAGAGCCTGGATTACCAGAATAACCAGAAGGCGCTTATCGTCCAGACACAGGGGCTGTTCGCCTCCTATAACCTGACGCGCAAGAGCGTGGGGACCATTGCCAAGAATATTGAGCTGTCCCAGGCGAGCTTAGGTGCTCTGGAGCGCCAGGTGCAGCTCGGCATGGCGACTCAGGCGGAGCTTTTAAACGCGAGGCAGGCGCTTCAGACCGTGCAGTCTACCTTTACCCAGACGCAGGCAACGCTGGAATCCCTTCGCCAGCAGCTCTGCATGATGACCGGGTGGCAGTACAGCGATCAGCCGGAGATACAGGATCTTCCAAGGGCAAATCAGGCGAGGATTGACGCCATGAATCCGGATGCTGACGGCCAGGCAGCGCTGGAAAACAACTTAAAGCTTAAATATAACCGCCGCGCCCTCTCCAATATGTCGGACGGATCGGCGGATAAAAAGAACATGGAGCGGACGATTCAGAACCAGGAGGAGACGATCCGCGCGAATGTCCGCAATCTGTACAATGATGCGATCCAAAAGCGGATTGCGCTGCAGCTCGCAGAAGCTGCGCTGGCCGCTGAGAATTCGTCCATGAATGCGGCGAATACGAAATACCAGCTTGGCATGATCAGCAATCTGGAATATATACAGGCGCAGTCCTCTCTGCTGGGAAAGCAGATCGAGCTGGAGACAGCGGATATGAACCTGCAGCAGGCGATAGAGACGTATGAGTGGGCGTTGAAGGGGTATATGGATTGAGGGAGACCGGGCGCATACGCGGCAGCAGGCTTTGGTGGGAGAGGCTGATTCGTTTTCATCTGATGGATGGGTGGATGCGGGAGGGGGGGGGTGAAAAAGAGGCGTTTCCGTGGTTGTGTATGGTAACATCAGGGCGTTTCCTTTTGCCCCAACACCTCTGCCAGCCAAAACTTAACACGCACATCAGAAGCCGCCGCCTTCTGCTCCAACTCCAGCTCCCGTTCCCCAAATATAAGCGTTTTCGCCCCGAAAAGAGAGCTGCGCTCATCCTCAGGAACCAGCGCCTTCAGCTCCTCCTTAGAATCCGGAGGCATTTCCCCGGAAGAAGCGATACCGGAAAAACAAAGGGGCGGGTACAGCACGCACCACCAGTTTTTTCCGGTTCCCCTGCCGAGAAGCACGCGCACGGCATCATAGGAACCGCAGGGAAGCGTAACGTCTCCATACTGCCGGGTCGGAAAATAGCGCCGTTCCAGCCGTACCGTGGCAGAATACGGAAATCCTTTAGAAAACATATAATTTTCCGCCGCCCGTTCCAGGCTGGTGTGATGACGCATAATAAAGTCTGAGATCATTTCCTTTGAAAAGCGCCTTTCTGTGAGTGAGGAGACATCCGCCTCGGCACACAGCTCCCGATAAACCATATCTATCAGAAAATCACGCACCTCCAGCTTCAGCGCCTGATCCTCCGGCGAATTACTGTTTGCCAGAACATGAAACCGCAGAATATCGGGGGACAGACGGGCCGCCTGCGCTTCCTGCAAAAGCCTTGCATATGTAAAAGCCAAAAGCAGCGCTGTGACAAAGAAAAAAGGCGCGATTGCTTTCAGAAGCGGCAGTTTCCATTGCTTGAGATGTTTCATATTATAAACAGAACGTTTCATTTTAATATTCCTCCTGATGATTGTTAAAACATAAAAATACCCGGCATTGGATGGCATGGCGGCCTTCTGGCAATGAACACCGGCCCGCATACGGCTGCCATCTGATTCAGTAACTAAAACAACAACGTATTTCTTAAAATTTTCAATCTTTCACCCCAAGTATTGACACCTGTGATATAATCTAAACACTGGAATTTCTGGAATAATAAGAAAGGCGGACAGAACAATGAAAAAAAAGGTTCTGGTTATTTTTGGCGGACAGTCTTCAGAGCATATCGTTTCCTGCATGTCGGCTGTCAATGTAATCAATCAGATAGACCGAGACGCCTATGACGTCATGCTCACAGGCATTACAGAAGAAGGAAAGTGGCTTTTAGTGGACAGCGTGTCCCGGATACAGGATGAAACCTGGCGGCAGGGAACCGTCCGGGCCGCGCTTTCCCCGGACGCTGTGGATCACGGTTTGATCATCACAGACGGGGAACATGCCACAAAAGAGCGCATAGACGTGGTATTCCCGGTTCTTCACGGGCTGTACGGGGAAGATGGGACGATTCAGGGGCTTTGCGAGCTGGCGAGAATCCCCTATGTGGGCTGCGGGGTGCTGGCAAGCGCGGTATCTATGGATAAGCTGTATACAAAAATCATCGCAGATCGCCTGGGAGTCTGTCAGGCCGCATACGAGCCTGTAGACAGGGGAGAGCTGTCGGATATGGACAGCGTTGTCAGGAGGATTGAGACGCGTCTCCCGTACCCGGTATTTATCAAACCGTCTAATGCGGGCTCTTCAAGGGGCGTTTCCAGGGCAAGGGACAGAGAAGAGCTTAAAGCGGGCCTCTCAGAGGCGGCGCGCCATGACAGGAAGCTCCTTGTGGAGGAAGAGATCAGAGGGCATGAGGTAGAGTGCGCCGTGCTCGGAGGAGGCTCAGAGCCGGCGCTGGCCTCCGGCGTCGGAGAGATTCTGGCAGGCGCGGATTTCTATGATTTTGACGCCAAATATTTCAGCGCAGAGTCAAAAACCGTTCTGGATCCGGAGCTTCCGGAGGGCGCTGCAGAGGAAGTCAGGAAGGCGGCGGCGGCGGTGTTTACCGCAGTCGATGGATACGGCCTGTCAAGGGTGGACTTTTTTGTAACGCAGGAGGGCAGGGTGGTATTCAATGAAATCAACACCATGCCGGGATTCACGGCGATCAGTATGTACCCCATGCTGTTTGAGGCGGCAGGGATCAGCAGGACGGATCTGGTTACGAGACTGATTGAGCATGGCTTAAAGCGGTTTGACGCATAGAGGAAAGGGAGAGGAAGGATATGGACAGGAACGCACCGATAGGAGTTTTTGATTCAGGGATCGGCGGCCTTACGGTGGCAAGAGAGATCATGCGCCAGATGCCAAAGGAGCGCATGGTGTACTTTGGAGATACGGCGAGGCTTCCCTACGGAACCAAATCGCAGGATACGGTGATCCGCTATTCCCGGCAGATTATCCGTTTTCTGAGGACACAGGACGTAAAAGCGATCGTGATTGCATGCAATACGGCTTCGGCCTGCGCGCTGGAGGCCGTAAAGAGCGGCCTTGATATCCCGATCATCGGCGTGATCTATGCCGGAGTGCGGGCGGCGGCAAAGGCCACGAGAAACGGCAAGATCGGCGTCATAGGCACAGAGGCCACGATCCGCAGCAATGTATATACCCGGGCGCTGAAGCAGCAGCGCCCGGATCTGGAGATCATCGGAAAGCCGTGCCCGCTGTTTGTGCCCCTGGTGGAGGAAGGGCTCTGGCATGATTCCATCACTGACGAGGTGGCTTCCCGCTATCTATCGAGCCTGAAGGGGAAATACATCGATACCCTTGTGATGGGCTGCACGCATTATCCGCTGCTTCGCTCCACCTTCCGGCGTCTCATGGGTGAGGAGGTCTCCCTGATCAATCCGGCCTATGAGACGGCGATCGAGCTGAAGGAGCTTCTGGAGGAGAAGGGGATGTCCTGCACGCAGGAGCCGGGGGAGGATCCGTATCATTTCTTTGTCAGCGACCGCGCGGAGAACTTTACAAATTTTGCGACTGCGATTCTTTCCAATGAGATTAAGGAGACAAAGCAGATCAATATTGAGGAGTATTGAGATGACAAAGGATGTGCTTGTAAATATCACCGGGGCGCACATGGCAGACGGGCAGACCGACGATATTTCACTTATAACGGCAGGGACCTATTACATGAAAAACGGGAAGCGCTATATCATATATGAAGAAGCGCCGGAGGACGGATCCGGGGCGATCCGCAATACCATCAAGATTGGAGAGGGCAAAATCGAGATGATTAAGAACCTGGATGTGCGGACACATATGATATTCGAGGAGGACAAAACAAATGTAAGCTGCTTTGTGACGCCCTTTGGCCAGATGATGGTGGGCGTGTCCACGGATCGCATACGGATGGAGGAACAGCCGGATCAGATCAGAGTAAAGATTGATTACACGCTGGAAGTAAACTATCAAAAAATGTCCCGGTGCCACATAGAAATTGAGGTCAGCTCCAGGGCGTCAGCCAGCTTAAACCTGTCCGGAAAGCAGGGGGAGCAGGAGGAATAGACGTGAAATGGGCCGGCGGGGGCGGCGCGGCGGACCTGCAGATAAGCAGAGATTATAAAGCTTAAAATGCTGCCGCGCCAATGATGGGACATCAGAGGCGCGGCAGCATTTTCCTGAATTAACAAATCGGATTCATATTAAATTGTGTTATGCCTTTTTTTGTCCCTTGTCCTTTTTAAAACGGGCAAAAAAGCCCTTTTTCTTCGGCAGGGGCGGGATACCGCCGCGGACAGACTTTACATCTGTTATATAAAGCCCGCTGATGACAACCTTGGCCTCTGTCTTGGTGGGGAGCTGTAAGAACGCCTTCTCATCCGCAATCAGGGTCATAACCTTAGGCCCGATCTTTGCCTTCACAATCGGAAGCTTTGCCCGCCTCATATACCACGGAGTCTGGTCAATCACCATCTTGGGAAGGCCCGATTCTTTAATCTTCAGCTTCTTCTTATCAATCACCAGAATCGAAACCGTCTGTTTCGCCGCCTCCATCAGGGTCTGCTGCTCCGCCTGCTGCTTCTGCAGCTTCCGCCCGAAGTAGTACAGGACAACCAGGATGACGATCAGCACAATCAGTATGATCAGCAAAATGTTCCAAATCTTCATCAGGGATACCTCCGTAAAAATAACGGCAAGACGCCGCCAGTATTGCTATTATAGCATCAGAAGAGAAAAAAGGCAATGCAAAAATCGGTTTCCCGCTATAACTCGCTGTAACACTAACCTCGCTATACCCCCATATCAAAATGTTCACCCCCATATTGACTCTTTTACCCATTCTGTGCTATAATGCATCAGAAATGGACAAGGGCGTTCATGAGGCGGAAGCTTCATGGGCGCTTTTTCATTTTGTACCGGGCCTGAAACAGGTTGGGAAAGGAGTGGCGGTCACATGGAAAAAACGGTATATCTTCTTTTGGAAAACGGCGAATACTTTGAGGGAAAAAGCTTTGGCGCTCCTTTGAATGAGGCGGCCGGGGAAGTGGTGTTTACCACGGGGATGACGGGATATCTGGAAACGATCACGGATCCGAGCTATTTTGGCCAGATCGTGGTTCAGACGTTTCCGATGATTGGAAATTACGGCGTGATCCCGCAGGATTTTGAGAACAGGGAGGTTTATTTATCTGCCTATATTGTAAAGGAATGGTGTCAGGATCCCTCTAATTTCAGGAGCAGAGGGAGACTCGACACCTTTTTTAAGGAAAGGGGCGTGGCGGCGGCTTACGGGATCGACACGAGAAAGCTGGCGAAGCGGATACGGGATACGGGCTCCCTGAATGCGAAGCTGACGCATCGCCGGCCGCCATTTTCGCAAGCGGATCTGGAAGAGATCCGGGGATTCAGCATTAAAAATGCGGTGGAGGCCGTGACGCCAAAGGAAAGGCAGTTTTTCCACGCCGGGGGAGCGGCAGAGTTTCGCGTGGTTTTATGGGATTTCGGGGCCAAGCGCAATATTTTAAAGGAGCTTACAAAACGGGGCTGCGAGGTGGCGGATGTGCCTGCCTCTACCACAGCGGAGGAAATTCTTGCCTTACACCCGGATGGGATCCTGCTTTCAAACGGCCCGGGAAACCCGGAGGACAACCCGTCGGTGATTGAGGAGCTGCGAAAAGTGTCAGAGGCGGGGCTTCCGGTCTTTGGAATCTGCCTTGGCCATCAGCTTTTTGCTCTTGCCCGCGGGGGGCGCACGGGCAAGATGAAATACGGCCACAGGGGGGCCAATCATCCGGTTAAGGATCTGGAAACGGGCCGCGTCTATATCAGCAGCCAGAATCACGGCTATGAGGTTTTAAGCAGCAGCCTTCCGGAGGGAGCGGAGGTGACATTTATCAATGTAAATGATCACACATGCGAGGGGATCACATGGCGTGACGTCCCGGCCGTTACGGTGCAGTTTCACCCAGAAGCGTGCGCCGGGCCAAAGGATGCCGGGGAGCTGTTCGGGCGCTTTATCCGGATGATGGGAGAGTATAAGGCAGAAAAAACGGCAGAGGGGAGGTAGACGGATTATGCCGCGAAACAGGAAGCTTAAAAAAGTCATGGTGATCGGTTCAGGCCCAATCGTGATCGGCCAGGCGGCGGAGTTTGACTATGCGGGAACACAGGCGTGCCGGGCGCTGAAGGAAGAAGGGCTGGAGGTGGTGCTGGTGAATTCCAACCCTGCGACGATCATGACGGACAGCGCCATTGCGGATGAGGTTTATATTGAGCCGCTGACGCTGGAAGTGGTGAGGCGGATTATTGACAGGGAGCGGCCGGACAGCATCCTGTCCACCCTGGGCGGGCAGACGGGGCTTACGCTGTCCATGGAGCTTGCGAAAACGGGATTTCTGGAAAGCCGGGGCGTTGCGCTTCTGGGGGCTTCTCCGGAGACGATTGACAAGGCGGAGGATCGCCAGCGGTTTAAGGATACGATGGAGGCCATCGGCGAGCCGGTGATCCCTTCCGGGGTTGTGACCGGGGTGGAGGAGGCTGTCGCCTTTGCGGATAAAATCTCCTATCCGGTGATCGTGCGTCCGGCTTTTACGCTCGGCGGCTCTGGAGGCGGGATTGCGGCGGATGAGGCAGAGCTTTACGAGATTGCGCTGTCGGGCTTAAGACTTTCCCCTATTGGGCAGATTCTGGTGGAGAAATGCATCGCAGGCTGGAAGGAGATCGAGTTTGAGGTGATGCGCGACAGCGCGGGAAATGCGATCACCGTCTGCTCGATGGAAAACCTTGACCCTGTGGGAATCCATACCGGGGACTCTATTGTGATTGCCCCGGCCGTGACGCTGGCGGATAAGGAATACCAGATGCTGCGATCGGCGGCCCTGCATATCATTGAGGCTATGGGGATCGAGGGCGGCTGCAACTGCCAGTTTGCCTTAAATCCCGAAAGCTTCGAGTATGCCGTGATCGAGGTTAATCCCAGAGTATCCCGCTCTTCGGCCCTGGCCTCCAAGGCAACGGGCTATCCCATTGCCCGCGTGGCGGCTAAAATCGCGATCGGTTATTGCCTGGACGAGCTGCCGAATGAGGTTACGGGAGAGACGATGGCCTGCTTTGAGCCCGCTCTGGATTATGTGGCGGTCAAATTTCCCAAATGGCCCTTTGACAAGTTCGTGTACGGTAAAAGGCGGCTGGGCACGCAGATGAAGGCCACGGGAGAGGTCATGGCTATCGGCCGGAATTTTGAGCAGGCGCTGTTAAAGGCTGTCCGCGGGGCGGAGATTTCCCAGGACAGCCTGAATATGAGGAAAATGGAGGCGCTTGGCGATGAGGAGCTGACAGAGAAGATCCTGTCGCAGGATGACGAGCGAATCTTCGCCATCTATGAGAGCATGAAGAGGGGAAAAAGCGCGGATGAGATCCATAAGCTGACCGGAATTGACGAGTGGTTTTTAAATAAGCTGTCCCATCTGCTTTGCCTGGAACAGCGCATGCGGGAGGAACCATTTACAGAGGAGCTCCATATGGAGGCGAAGCAGTACGGCTTTTTGGATCAGGTGATAAAAGAGCTGACGGGCAGGAAGGAAATCAGGCATATCCCGGCCTGCTACCGCATGGTGGATACGTGCAGCGCGGAATTTGCGGCCAGCACGCCGTATTTTTACAGCTCCTTTGGGGAGGAGGACGAGGCAGAGGAATTTATCCGCGCGCATCAGACCGGAAAACCGGTGGTGATGGTCTTCGGCTCCGGCCCAATCCGGATCGGACAGGGGATCGAGTTCGATTTTGCCTCTGTCCACTGTGTCTGGTCCTTAAAGCGGGCCGGTTATGAGGCGGTGATTGTCAATAATAACCCGGAAACGGTGTCCACGGACTTTAATGTGGCGGATCGCCTTTATTTTGAGCCGCTGACGCCGGAGGATGTGCTGGATATCATCCGCATCGAACGGCCGATCGGCGCGGTCGTGGCCTTTGGAGGACAGACGGCAATCCGCCTGACGAGGCGCCTGGTGGAAAACCATATTCCGGTTCTGGGAACCCCGGCGGACAGCATCGATATGGCCGAGGACCGCGGGCGCTTTAACGCGCTGTTAAAAAAGCTGAACATGAAGCAGCCGGACGGCGATACGGTTTATACAGAGGAGGAGGCGGTGCGGGCGGCGAACCGGCTCGGTTATCCCGTTTTAGTGCGCCCGAGCTATGTCCTGGGGGGCCAGAACATGATCATTGCCTATAATGACAGCGACATCCGCGAATATATGAGGATCATTCTCTCGCATGCGGTTGAAAATGCCATTTTGATTGACAAATACCTGATGGGAACCGAGCTGGAGGTGGACGCGATCTGCGACGGCGAGGATGTACTGATTCCGGGCATTATGGAGCACATTGAGCGGGCCGGCGTGCATTCCGGAGACTCGATCGCCGTGTATCCGGCCTTTATGCTGACGGAAAGCCAGAAGGATCGTCTGGTGGATTACTCCATCCGCCTGGCGCTGGCGCTGAACACCAGGGGGCTGATCAATATCCAGTATGTGCTGCATGAAGATATAATCTATGTGATCGAGGTCAATCCGCGTTCTTCGCGCACAGTGCCATATATCAGCAAGGTAACGGGTATTCCCATGGTGGATCTGGCGGCGCGGATCATGATGGGTGAAGCCTTAAAGGACATGGGATACAGGACGGGCCTCTGCCCCTGTTCCCCGTATTACGCAGTCAAGGTTCCGGTATTTTCTTTTGAAAAGCTCTCAGACGTGGATACACAGCTCGGGCCGGAGATGAAGTCCACAGGAGAAGCGCTGGGGATAGCCAGGAGCATGGAGGAGGCGCTCTGTAAGGGCCTGATCGCGGCCGGCTATGTGTTAAAGCGCGCCGGGGGCGTTCTGGTCAGCGTCCGTGATACGGATAAGGGCGATTTGAAGGAGCTCATAAAAGCATATGTGGCCATGGGCTTTACCATTTACGCCACAGAGGGCACGGCCAGGCGTTTGAACCGCGCCGGTATTTCCTCCATGATTGTAAAAAAGCCGGGGGAGGACGGGACGGACGGAAAGGGAGAGACGACGATTTCCGTGATGGAAAAGGGACTTATCAGCTATGTCATTTCCACCTCCGCCACAGGGCGGCAGCCGGAGCGCGGCAGCGTGCGCATGAGGCGCAGGGCCGTTGAGCTCGGGATACCGTGCCTGACATCCCTCGATACGGCGGCGGTTCTGGCCTTAAGCCTGCAGAGCCGGTTTGATGTGGAAAATGTGGAGCTGATTGATATCGCCCATATCGCGCGCGGGGCGGCGGCAGGGGGCGCAGCGCAGGAGCCGGACGCCCTCAGGGATATTGAGATTCCGGGGTATGTGCTTCAGGGAAAGGCATTGAAATCACCGGATTTTGCACAAGGATGGAGCGGACAGGACTGCGGGAGCAGATAAGGATCAAAGAAGGAGGATCAGATGGCAAAATATATATTTGTGACAGGCGGCGTGGTATCAGGTCTTGGAAAAGGGATCACAGCCGCTTCGCTGGGGCGCCTTTTAAAGGCGAGGGGCTTTAAGGTGGCGGCGCAGAAGCTGGACCCTTACATCAACGTGGATCCGGGGACCATGAGCCCGTACCAGCACGGCGAAGTGTTTGTGACCGAGGACGGGGCGGAAACGGATCTGGATCTCGGCCACTATGAGCGGTTTATCGACGAAAACTTAAACCGCTTTTCCAACCTGACCACAGGAAGGATTTACTGGAATGTATTAAATAAGGAGAGAAAGGGAGAATATCTGGGTGAGACCGTCCAGGTGATTCCTCACATTACAAACGAGATCAAGTCCTTTATCTATTCCGTGCAGGAAAAGACAGATGCAGATATTGTGATCACCGAGATCGGGGGTACGACGGGCGACATCGAATCCCAGCCGTTTCTGGAATCGATCCGCCAGGTTTCTCTGGAAGCGGGGCGGGGAAACTGCCTGTTTATCCATGTGACTCTGATCCCGTACCTGGAGTCTTCCGGGGAGTTTAAGTCCAAGCCGACCCAGCACTCCGTAAAACAGCTCCAATCCTTTGGGATCATGCCGGATATCATCGTAGCCCGCGTGGATCGGCCGGTGGACGATGCGTCTATTTTCCGGAAAATCGCGCTGCTGTGCAACGTAAAGGAGGACTGCGTGATCGAAAACAGGACGCTTCCAATCCTCTATGAGGCCCCTGTGATGCTGGAGGAAGCAGGGCTTGCGCGGATCGCCCTGCGGGAGCTGGGGCTTAAGGATAGGGCGGGCGTGTGCGATTTGAGCGATTGGGATCAGATGCTTGCCCGGATCCGGAACAGTGAGAGGGAGATTAAAATTGCGCTGGTGGGGAAATATGTGAAGCTGCATGATTCATATCTCTCGATTGCTGAGGCGCTGCGCCATGGAGGCTGGGAGAATCGGGTAAAAGTCCAGGTAGAGTGGGTTGACAGTGAGAACGTCACCCCGGAGACCGTGGAAGCGCTTCTGGGAGACTGCGCGGGTGTGATTGTTCCCGGAGGATTCGGCGCGCGGGGTGTAGGAGGTATGATCGAGGCGGCCGGATTTGCGCGGAGGAGGCGCATTCCTTTTCTGGGAATCTGCCTGGGCATGCAGATCGCAGCCATCGCATTCGCCCGGGAGGTTCTGGGCTATGCGGACGCTGATTCGAGCGAATTCGACCCGGAGAGCGCTCATCCGGTGATTGCGCTGATGGAAGAGCAGTCGGGGCTTGCGGTTATGGGGGGGACCATGCGGCTCGGCGCTTACCCCTGCCGGATCACGCCGGGAACCCGGATGATGAAGGCATACGGCGCAGAGGAAGTTAGGGAGCGTCATCGTCATCGTTATGAATTTAACAATTGTTTCCGCGAGGCCTATACGGAGCATGGGGCCGTATTCTCCGGACAGTCCCCGGACGGAACGCTTGTAGAGGCCATGGAGCTTGCGGATCACCCCTTTTATGTGGGGGTTCAGTACCATCCGGAATTCAAAAGCCGCCCCAACCGCGCGCACCCGCTGTTCCGCGAATTTGTGAAGGCAGCGGCGCAAAACGCGGAGGCTCGGCGGTTTTGACGCTGCACGGGGTATCACTGCGCGATAGAAACATGAATGAAAGAGAGGAATGTCATAATGAAAATCAATGAACATTACAGGGAACTTTCCGAAAGCTACCTGTTTTCAGCCATTGCAAAAAAGGTAAACGAGTATACGAAGATGCATCCGGAGGCAGAGATCATACGCATGGGGATTGGGGACGTTACGCTGCCCCTGTGCGAAAAAGCGGCGAAAGCCTTTGCCGGGGCGGCCAGAGAGCAGGGGGAGGCCGCATCCTTCCACGGCTATGGGCCGGAGCAGGGATATGGATTTCTGAGGGAACGGATCCGGGATTACTACGCTTCCTTTGGAGCTTCCGTGAAAACGGATGATATCTTCATCAGTGACGGTGCAAAGAGCGATCTGGGGAATATTCTGGATCTCTTTGACGCGGACAATACGGCCCTGATTCCGGATCCGGTCTACCCGGTTTATATGGACACCAATACCATGGCGGGCCGGAGGATCGAATTTTTAGACGCCAACCCGGGGAACGGATTTCTCCCCATGCCGCCGTCAGGACGGTGCGGAGATCTGATCTATCTGTGCTCCCCCAATAACCCGACCGGGGCTGTCTACAGCCGGAGCCAGCTCACAGAATGGGTGGACTATGCGAACCGGGAGGGAGCGGTGATCCTCTTTGACGCCGCCTACGAAGCCTTTATCACGGATCCCAGGCTGCCGAGGAGCATATATGAGATCCCGGGCGCAAAAACATGCGCCGTCGAATTCTGCTCTCTGTCCAAGCTGGCCAGCTTTACGGGAACCCGGTGCGGCTATACGGTCGTCCCGGAGGCGCTCGTGCGGGGCGGTATGTCCCTGCGCAAAATGTGGCTGCGCCGCCAGACCACGAAATTTAACGGAGTCTCCTACCCGGTCCAGCGGGCTGCCGAGGCGGTATTTACGGAGGAAGGGATGGCCCAGTGCAGGGCGCATCTGGATGTATACCGGGAAAATGCGCGCATGATACGGGAAACGCTTGCGCAGCTTGGCATCTGGCATATCGGGGGAACGGATTCGCCCTATATCTGGATGCAGTGCCCAGGGGAAATGAAATCGTGGGAATTTTTCCAGGAGCTGCTCGAAAAAGCGAATGTGGTCGGAACGCCGGGAAGCGGATTTGGTAAAAACGGAGAGGGATTCTTCCGGCTGACGGCGTTTGGGACAAAGGAGGATACGGCCAGGGCGATGGAGCGGATGAAGAGGATGTAAGGGAATGGACGGTGTCAGCCGGAGGGGACAGGAAATGCCGGGGCCGCAAATTTATTTTCAGTATAAAAAGAAAGGAGCGGGATAACAAATGAAGCGATTATGTTTCTTACTGCTGCGGATGAAGAAACCGATATGATTATGGGGCTTGATATGGGCGGCGAGGATTACATTACCAAGCCGTTCAAATTGGCGGTATTCCTGTCAAGACTTCATGCGCTGCTGCGCAGGAGTGAAAATTTCAATACCGACGCTACTGATTAGAAGTCAACCATATCTGTAAAACCTACGGAAGCGGCGAAACTGCCGTACACGCTTTGAAAAAAGTCAGCTTTTCCGTTCCAAAGGGCGAGTATGTGGCTATCGTCGGGGAATCCGGCTCTGGAAAAAGTACGCTGCTCAACATGATAGGCGCGCTTGACACACCTACATCCGGCAGGGTAACGATTGGCGGCATGGATATTTTTTCCATGGACGAGCGCAAGCTGACCGTTTTCCGCCGGACAGCAGCAGCGCGTGGCAATCGGGCGCGCCCTTATCACGCGTCCGTCCTTAATCCTTGCCGACGAGCCGACCGGAAACCTTGACACGCAGAACAGCAGAGAAGTGATCGCCCTGTTAAAAGAAGCGTCAAAGAAGTATGAGCAGACCATTATTATGATTACCCACAACCGCAGTATCGCACAGACCGCAGACCGGGTGTTACAGGTGTCGGACGGCGTTCTGGCTGATTTAGGGAGGCGCCGGGAATGAAAAGCTATCTTAGTCTTATACCGATTTCGGCAAAGGTGCATAAGCGGCAGAACCGAATGACCATTTTATGCATTATTTTCGCCGTTTTCCTGGTGACTTCCATTTTCAGCATGGCAGAAATGGGTATCAGAATGGAGCAGACAAGATTGTTAAATAAGCATGACGATTTGACATTGCAGGATATCATAAGCAGCACAACCGGTCAAACGCTCTGTATCGCTGCCATTGTATTCTTTGTGCTGGTGTTGACAGCAGGCGTATTGATGATTTCAAGCAGTATCAATAGCAACGTGACACAAAGGACAAAATTTTTTGGAATGATGCGCTGCATTGGAATGAGTAAACAGCAAATTATTCATTTTGTAAAACTGGAAGCTCTGAATTGGTGCAAAGCAGCTATTCCGACAGGCGTTACACTTGGTATAATCATCACATGGGGGTTATGTGCGGTTTTACGTTTTCTTGTCGGAGAGGAGTTTTCTGACATTCCTCTTTTTGGTATCAGCATAGCCGGTATCATCAGTGGAATGATCGCAGGTATTGTCGCAGTATTGATTGCTGCCGGAGCTCCGGCAAAACGGGCGGCAAAGGTGTCTCCTGTAACGGCGTCTTCTGGAAATTCGGAAATCACAGGAAATAGAAACCATGCGGCAAAGGTCCGTTTATTCAAAATTGAAACAGCTCTGGGGATTCATCATGCAGTGGCGGCAAAGAAAACGCGGATACTTATGACGGGTTCATTTGCCCTTAGTATTATTCTTTTCCTTAGCTTTTCTGTTTTAGTAGAATTTGTTGGTTATATCATGCCGCAGTCTGCCGCCGCCGCTGATATGAACATTTCAAGCGCTGACGTTTCAAATGGCGCAGATCGTGCTTTACTTGATACGCTCGGCACAATGGACGGAGTAAAACGTATTTTCGGACGCCGCAGCGTTTTTAACATTCCGGCGCAGCTAAATTCCAATGCGGTTGAAATTGACATGATTTCTTATGATGATTTTGATTTGGACTGTCTTGTGAAAGACGATATGCTGAAAAAAGGCAGCGATATTTCTAAAGTCTATGGAAACAGTCATTATGTGCTTGCGACATGGGACAAAGGCAGTTCTCTGGAAATTGGCGATAAAATATTGGTTGCCGATGAAGAATTGGAAATCGCGGGTTTGCTGAAATACGATCCGTTCAACGGCGACGGGCTTACAAACGGAGAAATAACCCTTATTACTTCTGGGGATACCTTTATCCGCTTAACTGGAATAACGGATTATTCTCTCATTATGATACAAACGACGAGTGACGTAACGGACGAAGATGTAACGGCAATTCAGGATATCTTAGACCATGACTGCACCTTAAACGATTTACGCGGCCAACGCACTTCCGGGACTTATACTGCATTTGTGTTCTGTATTTATGCGTTTTTAGCCATTATTGCTCTGGTAACGGTATTAAATATTGTAAACAGTATTTCTATGAGTGTGTCCTCAAAAATCAGGTCATACGGGGCAATGCGGGCAGTAGGGATGAGCGAACATCAGATAACTAAAATGATTGCTGCTGAAGCATTTACCTATGCTTTGCTGGGAGGTATTGTAGGCAGTATGGTCGGGCTGATCGTTTACAGGCTGCTATACAGCATTCTTATAGGCGCTCATTTCAGCCATGCAACATGGAGTATGCCAACAATTCCTTTACTCATCATTTTGCTGTTTGTTTGTATGGCAGCTATCATAGCAGCCTATATTCCGGCAAAACGGATTCACAACATGGCAGTAACCGAAACGATCAATGAATTATGAGTGCATTCCGCTTTTGAACATTTCATGTAACATCTGCCGGACGGCGGCAAAAGAAAAAAACGCCGCAAAGCAGAGGTATCTTCACGCGCCATTTTTAAATGACGGCGGCTTTGATTTTCTGAGCCGCCGCTTTCTTTTGCCTGTCGTACCGAATGGGAAAAGCGTTGTGCTTTTAACGGTTACTGTAAAGAGGCGTTGAAGTATGAAGCAGGCAATGCCCACCGCTTCAAGACATGGAAAATGCGATGAGACAATATAATCGGATTGCAGGGGCTATTGAGGGGCTGCCCTATATCCATGAACAAATTCCCCACTTATATTATACTAAAAAACACACCTGTATTCAAGTCTTGTAAATCCCCGAAGAATCCCCTATAATCAGTCTTCCAGGAGGTGTAGCTTATGGAAGAAAAAAACTGGTTAGAGCTTTTGTCAAGTCAGTCCCAGGCAGCGCAGGTTCTTGAAACGAACCGCTATACCGGGCAATACGGCCTTGTACTGAGCAGGGAGGACGCAGAGATTTTAGCGCAGGAGCGGACAGATGTGTTAAAAAAGGAGCGCAGAGTGGAATTCGGGCAGAGCATGCTGCCTGCTATCATTTATGCGTTCTGCGATTCTCCCTACATCATACAGGAAAATTACCGCGATGCGCTGATCCGTCTCCAGGAAATTTTTTATCTGTACAAAAATGAAATGCTGGACGAGATTACGGATGATGAGCTCCTGGAATTTATGAGGGAGCAGTTTGACGGCGTGTGCTGCGGGGATTTTGATTATCTGGAGGGGACATGCCTGGATCTGTTTGCTCAGGCGATCCGGGCCGGTTATTCCGGCTTTCAAGGAACAGGGGGAAGGGGAGAATTTGAAAAATTTGATATTGTAACGCGCTGGGACAGGGAATTGTACCTGGAAGTTTTGAAGGAACTGGTCTGGAGGTGATTCAAATCGAACCGATTCATTATCCAGTCGAAGAGCTCATCCCGATTGTGGCCGGGCTTGCGTCCGGCTATTGTGGATATGAACATACCTCTGTGACATATGAAACGGCCCAGGGGCTGATGGAAGCGGTTTTGTATTGCATCAATGAATGTATAAATGAACCTGATAACCGCTGTGATACGCCTCTGATTCAGGACATTTCCGCAAAGGACGCATATCTGTCCGGCCAGAACATCGTGAAAGAAAAGGTCAGGGAGCTTCGGGAGATTTATAACCGGCTCATACCTGATTTTGAGGATTACAACTGCAAATGCCTGAGACAGACGGTAACAAAGGAAATCCCCCGTTTTCTGTCAGGATATGATTTTAAATATGCCCCGCAGGAGACGCTTGTGACGCTTGATTACCCGGTTCTGAAACATACAGGGGGATTGTCCGGTATCGACGCGGTTTTGGAATACATGAAATGTATAGAGCTGGAGCAGCGTTTTTTGAAAGCATTCGACCGCGGATTTGTTATAGAAATCCTTCATATGTATTATTATGACGATGGTCTTCTCTTTGAAAATATCAGCGGTATAGTTCTGCAGCATATTATTATGTGCTGCATTCTTGATAAGCCGGTAAGCTCCGGGAGCTTTTGTCCGGAGGAGATGGAGCGCATCGGATCGATTTTAGGAAATCTGCCGGACAGGGAAGCAAAAGAGCGCATCGAGGGTATTGCAGGGGGTCTGGTGGAACACTACTATAATAATGACAGGCTTTTATCCGATTATCTGCAGTGCGCTGCTCCGGATATGGCGTGGAGGCTGCGGCGGGGGCGGTGAAGCGAGCGCAGCGATGGATCATTTCATTGGTTTGTGTTATGATAAAGGAGTGAGAAGAGGCTTATAAAAGCTCATACGGCAAAGAGGTATGAAGGAAATTACGGTTTGACCTGTTGGCCGGGAGGGCAGGCAAAGCGGGTGGATTAAGAGTAAAGGAGAAGCAGGAAAATGACGGATGACCCCATCGTTTTCCTGCTTTTCATCTTTTTACCGCCCTGAACGCTCTGGCGCATAACAGAAAGGAGAGATGATAAATGGATGATATCAGGCTTCTGAGGGAAGAGGAGGTAAAGAAATTTGAGAGATACTTAAGAGAAATGGAGCGCGCCCCGGCAACGGTTTCCAAGTATCTGCATGATATCCGCAGCTTTATACGGTACCGCAGCGGTCAGAATCCGCGCTCATGCGCAGAGCCGGTTTCAAAGGAGGATGCGCTGGGGTTTAAGGCCTTTCTGATACGGGACTATCAGCCCCAGAGTGTCAATTCTATGCTGGCCGCGCTCAACAGCTTCTTTTCCTATATGGGATGGAATGATTTTCGGGTGAAGCTCATGAAAATACAGCGCCAGATGTTCTGTGAGGAGGAAAAGGAGCTTTCAAGGGAAGAATATTACCGCCTCGTGAATGCAGCAGGGCGATGCGGGAAGGAACGGCTTTCCCTGGCGCTCCAGACGCTGTGCGGTCTGGGACTTCGGATCAGCGAGCTGAAGGCCGTGACCGCAGAAGCAGTCCGTGCCGGGCGGATCTGGATTTTCAATAAGGGGAAAAGCAGGACAGTTTTTATGGGGAGAAAACTCCAGAAGCAGCTTCTGGGTTATATGAAAAAACAGCGGATCAAAGCAGGGGAGGTCTTTACCACGCGATCCGGAAAAGGACTTAACCGGAGTAACCTTTGGAGGGAGATGAAAGCTCTCTGTGAGAAGGCGGAGGTTTCCTGGAGGAAGATATTCCCACACAATCTGCGCCATCTGTTTGCCAGAACCTTCTATGCGGCCCAGAAGGATGTGGTGAGGCTGGCTGATATCATGGGGCACAGCAGCATTGAAACGACGAGGATTTATACCGCTGGCTCAGTGAAGGAATGCAGAAGGAAAATAGAGTCTCTGGGGCTGGTACTCTGAGTGGGAGGCGATATGTTTGGAGTGGCCGGCGCTTCGGAGGAGCGGATACGGTTGATGCGGCTGACAGTCCGGATCAGGCTGCGTATGATGCAGAGGCAGATTTTCTGAAGGGGGAGGAAAGCAAAAAAATACAACATAATAAGTATTATGTTGTACAAGACTCATTTGCCCCTCAAGACTGTAACCATCTTACCACATGTTTTATGGGCTTTCAACCGGAATTTTTTACAAAAATCTTAATTAAAAGGGAGAAAAGCCAAAATTAGATTCTTAATCGGGCGGACCGTTTTCTTTATCCATTCCATTTTTCTGTAGTATTTCCCCGTTTTTGATACAAATTGGATATGCACGCTGACGAAAGCACTGTCATCGGGCATCGCTTTGGGTGGAAAATCTCTGATATCCGCGGTGCTCTACAACATAATACTTATTATGTTGTAAAGGAAAGGAGCGTTTGAGTGGGCTGGTATCTGCTCGCCTGTGAACCGGGCCGGGAGGAGAGGCTGAAAGACTCCTGCAAAAAGCGCCTGCCAGAGCCGGTTCTTGAGGATGCGTTCCTGTTTTCTTACGAAAGAATGAAGAAGTATCTGGGACAATGGCATGTGGATACGTGCCGGATGTTTCCGGGATACGTCTTCCTCCAGAGCGGCTGTCCGGAGCTCCTCCAGGAGGCAGTCAGCCATTATCTCAGGTTTTTTGGCGCTTTGGATAGCGGACAGCGGCTTGTCTCCGTGGAAACAGAGGTGGAGAGGCGGATACGGTCCCTGTGCGGGGAGCATCGTCACATGGCACTGTCGCATGGGAGCCTGCTGGATGGAAGGTTTATTGCCGAAGAGGGGCCTCTGGCCGGACGGGAGAGCCTGATAGCAAAGGTGGATTTGCATAAACGGGTGGCTGTTCTTGATCTGCGGCTGATGGAAGGCGGCCGGCCGGTCTGGGCCGGGATTGCTTTTAAGTGAAAAAACAATTTTTCACAGTTAAAAAATTACGCAGCGTTCATAAAGCTAGTGGGGCATATGAAGGCGAGGTAAGGACATAGGGTAAAAGGATGGGTTCAGAGCGCTTGTTTGCTGTGAATATGGCGAAGCATGCGAAAAAACAGAATCCACGATCCCTGTTGGTCCCATCCGAAGCGACGCCCCTGCCCGGGCGGGTAAGGAGGAGCGGGACATGTGGTATGTTATACAGACAACAACAGGAAAAGAACAGGAGCTGGTGGCAATGATTCATAAGGCGCTGCCGGCTTCTGTGTATCAGAAATGCTTTTTTATGAAGCGGCAGCTTATGAAACGGCTGGGAGGCGAATGGCTGGAAGTAACGGAGACGTTATTTCCGGCCTATGTTTTTTTAGAGACAGATTCTGTGGAGGAGATTTTTTATGAGCTGAAGGGGATTCCGGAGTTTACAAGGCTCCTGGGAGATAAGGAAGGGGAGATTATCCCGCTGGAGCGGGAGGAGGAGGCGTTTTTCAGAAAGCTCTGCGCAGATGGAGCAGGGTATCTGGTAAAAAACACGACAGTTTATCTGGATGAGGAGAAAGGGATCACAAGGCTGGAAGGGCCGCTGGAGGTTTTCAAGGACAGGATTTTGCGGATCAATCTGAGAAAGAGGTATGCGATTATTGAAATCAGCATGCGCGGAGAAAAGGGGACGGCGATGCTGGGGATACGGTTGGAGAAGGACTGAATATGGAAGGGCGGCTGTAAATATTGGGTAGAGCGGAAGTAGAGGCAGTAAAAATAGATAGACACGGATTAGAACAAACGATAGAAAAAGATAGCAGAAAAAGAGCGAAAGGTCAGAATCTTGATAAAAAGTTTGAGAAATGTATTTGCTGTCATAAAAGGCTGAATATACCAATGAACATGGAAATTGAGTTCAGGTCTTTTTATATAGAGGGAGCAGGACAGCTTTGTTATAACTGTTATCAGGAGCTGTATGTACGGAAAAGTTGAAAAATACATGAAACTCAGAACTAAATCCAGTAGAAAAAATGGGAGTTGTCACTAATGAGAAATCAGGAACAATTTAAGCGGCTCATACGGGCTGCTTTTTGTTTTATACTGCTTTTACTCCATGCCGGGATATTTTGGTATGTATGGAAGCGGTTTTACAGTCCTCTGATGGAAATTCAATATTGGATGAGGGGGCATCTGATGATTCTTGCCTTTTATCTGTTTTGGGCTTTTTTACTGCCCAGGATATATGGAGGCTGGAGAGTGGGATATCTGAAGATTTTTTATATTGTATATTCCCAGAGTCTTGGAATTGCAATGGCGGATATGCTTATTTACTGCCTGATTGTCCTGCTGACAAAACATATTGTAAATCCGGGACCATTGTTTTTGATGTATATGTTGCAGCTTATATCTGCTCTTTTATGGGGGGCTGCCTGTACAAAAATTTACATCTATATTTATCCCCCACGTACAGTTCTTCTAGTATATGGAGGAAGACTGGCTAGAGGACTTATGAAAAAAATAAGTACGCGTTCTGATCGATTTGTTGTCGGTGAAACAATACATATTTCAGAGGGAATAGACACGGTTAAAGAAAAGATTAAAAACTACCAGGGAGTTGTTATCTGTGATATAGCAAGCCAGGAAAGAAATGCGGTTCTGAAATATTGCTATGGAAAAGGTATTAGAAGTTACACAACTCCCAAGATTTCAGATTTAATTATCAGGAGCGCAGAGAGTCAACATATGTTTGATACACCGCTTCTTCTATCAAGAAATACAGGACTTACAATAGAACAGAGATTTGTAAAACGGTTGATGGATATTGCGCTTTCTGGGTTAGCTTTAATTCCCTCTCTTCCAGTTATGGGAATCGTCGCTTTGTGTATCAAGTTGGAGGATGGAGGTAGCATTATCTATAAACAGAAACGGCTTACGATGGGGGGAGAGTTTTTTTTCGTATATAAATTTCGCAGTATGCGGGAGGATGCGGAAAAAGACGGGGTTGCCAGATTGGCTGGTGAAAAGGATGAGCGAATAACAAAAACAGGAAAAGTAATACGGGCTGTTCGACTTGATGAGTTACCTCAGCTTTTTAATATTATAAAAGGAGATATGAGTATTGTAGGGCCAAGGCCGGAACGTCCAGAGATTGCAGCGGAATATGAAACAGAAATTCCTGAGTTTGTTTATCGATTAAAGGTCAAAGCCGGTCTGACGGGATATGCACAAGTTTACGGAAAATATAATACGACCGCTTATGATAAGCTTAAACTTGACTTAATGTATATTCAGAACTATAGTCTGCGTCTGGATTTTGAAATCATGTTTCGGACTGTGCAGATTTTGTTTATGAAGGAAAGTACAGAGGGAATGGCAGAAGGGCAGTTTATTGCCAGGAGTGAGGAAGAGCCGGTAAAAAGGGCAGTCACTCCGTATGGAAAAGAGACGTGACAGTATGCGATAAAAGGATGATATAGATGGAAAATATTAAAATCAGCATTATTATGCCAGTTTATAAAGTAGAAAAATACGTGGCAAAGGCTATCAGGAGTATACAAAATCAGACATTACAAGAATTTGAATTTTTGATCGTAGATGACGGATCTCCAGATAACAGCGGCACTATATGCGATCAATATGCAGGACAGGATCCAAGAATAAAAGTGATTCATAAAGAAAATGGGGGCGCTCCAAGCGCACGTAACGCGGCGATCGATATGGCGAAAGGAAAATATATATATTTTCTGGATGCAGATGATTGGGCGGAGCCTGTGATGCTGGAGGAGATGTATAATTTAGCTGAGAACAAAAAGGCCCAGCTTGTGATAGCCGGTTTTTACATTGATACTTATTATAAACCCGATAAATTTATAGTAACAAATTTTATTCCAAAGAATAATGTCTATGAGACAAAAGAAGATTTTCGTAAGGATGCATACAAACTGTTTGATAAAAATATGCTGTATTCACCGTGGAATAAATTGTATTTGACCAGTTACATAAAGGAAAAAAGATTTTATTTTCCAGATACCTTATGGGATGATTTTCCATTTAATTTACGCGTTATACGGGATATTGAACGTGTGGCAGTGACATCAGGACAGTATTATCACTTCCTTCGCGCCAGAACTGAATCAGAAACGGCAAAATTTATACCACAGATGTACGAAAAAAGGGAAGAGGAGCATGAATGGTTATTAGAACTGTATCGCTATTGGGGGGTACAGGATAACGCCAGCAAAGAGATGATAGCACGCAGGTATATTGACCGCCTGATTGGATGTATTGAGAATTTGATGAATCCGAAATGTACTTTGACAAAAGTGCAAAAGAAAGAACTAGCAGAAAAAATGATTAACAGTAAGAGGACACAAAAATGTATACAGATCGCCCGCCCCAAGTCCATATATGCAAAAATAATGTATTTACCTGTAAAATTGAAAAAAACGGATGGAGTTATTATAGAGGCAAAAGTAATATCATTCGTAAAAAAAAGATTACTGAAGTTATTTGTGATTTTGAAAACAAACAGATAGAAGAGGAAACTTTGATATGTCAATAAGATTGAGAAATTTTTTGAAAAGACGTTCTGCATTTAAAATCGCATATTTTATTTTTTTGAGCCTTAACATGATACAGATATTTAATATATCCATTTTTTCAAGGTTCTTTCTGGCACTTTTTTCCGTATGGGGAATGTTGATTATGCTTCAGGAGTATCTGGTAAAACGGAACCGAAATTATTTTCATAATAACATAGGAATCCTGTTTTGTTTTTTATTTTGCTGTGCATGTTCATTCATATTTAATTGGGACAACAGAGGGCCGTATAATATAATGGCTTTATTTTATTACGGCATATGTATAATGGTTTTATATATAAATACTCATAATGTAAGCGCTTATCACAATCGTAATGAAATAGTTTCAGTCGCTAAATTATATGTGCTATTGTGTACGGTGGTTTCATATATCTGCGTTTATACATTTTTGGTTCAAATGAATATAGATTTAAATGGGCGTAATGGGAGGATAATTCATATAGGAGTTTGGGAAAATCGATTGTTTGGTGTGTTTTCCAGTCCTAATGTCGGCGGGACATTCTTTTCAATTGGTATTTTTTTTAGTGTTTATTTATTGTACTGTATTAAACAGCTTCATATAGTTTCTAGGTATTGGAGTTTCGTCTGCTGGCTGAATCAGTTGGGAGCAATATGGTATATGACACTTTCTCTTTCAAGAGGGACGTGGCTTTCTTTCTGTGTATCGTCAGCTATTGCATTTACGCTATATAAAATTCCTTCTCAAAGGCATGAATCAATGTTTAATCGGATTTTAAAAAAAACAGGTATGTTTATAATAGCGGCCGCGTCAATCATTCTATGCTGCAAAATATTAAAAACAGGTTCAATATACATCGTTAACATGAAAAATGCTCATGAGGTTGTATCCCAGAGAATCGAATATAGAAATGAAAATCCAGCAAGTGAAAATAGTTCCGGTAATGGGGATCATTCTTCCGGCAGTGAAGTAACATCTGGAATAGACATTTCTAACAAAAGATTTGGCATTTGGCGGGCCTCTGTTAAATTAGCATTGCAAACGCCGGTCCCAGGCGTAGGAAACAGTTATTATAAATATAATAGTCTGTCAGAAGAAGCTCAGTCGTTTTTTTCGTCTAATGAGCGAATCATGATCGAGTGGTCTAAAGGAGAAATTCATAATGGATATTTACAGATTTTTGTCTGCTGTGGCATAGCGGCATTTTTTCTTTATTTTGTTTTTCTGTTTTTGTCGCTTTATAAAGTGATTATATTTTTTAAAAACAGACCATGTATTCATTATCGCAATGAGTGTGTTTGTCTATTTGCGGTTGTACTTTATATTTTAGTAAATAATCTTTTTGAGACAAATATGGCATTAATGGGAGCAAACTCGTTTCAGGCTGTATTCTGGCTTTGTTCGGGTTATGTGGTTTCAATATGTAATATAAGAAAAAGGACTTAAAATAATGACGTGTTTTTTCTGTGCGACTCCGTATCATGTACTGCTGGCATCTATCATGAAAATAACGTATCTAAAAAAAGAGACAGCAGAGTTGATTTTATATAATCATTTTAAAGGCGCATATGCTTTATATGAAAATCTGAAACGAACCACTCTGTTTTCTAATGTTTATTTTATTAACGAAAATAACTATACGTTGTTTAATAAGCTCAAACGGGCATTCCATATAGTTTTTCCTGATAGTGTGGTTAAACGGGTTGCGAAGCGTTGTGTTTATAATGAAATAGTTTTTTTTGCAATAGATTTTCTCAGCGCTTCTTACATCATCAGAGAATATAACAAACGTAATTTGGCGTGTATATTTTCTTATGGAGAGGATGGAATCGGAACATATATGGATCCTGGTATATATTCACCATCGCCTAAAACGGCCTTCATGCTTAAGATCACGGGAAGGCTAAGATGGCTTGACAGGATTCATAATATTTATGTATTAGAACCTAAATTACTGCAAAGTAATTTTAATAAACAGATACAGTTGATTTGTCTGCCGGCTTTTTTAGATTCTGAGGGATATTTAAATATACTCTGGCCGGAAAGAAGGAAAGATAAAATAGGGAGCGTTGTATATTTACAGGAACCATTTGTTGAAGATCGCAATCAAAAAGAGGTTACAGATGAAAAAAATGTAGTAGAAATTTGTCAGGCAATAGTTGGCGACTCTGAATTTACGATCAAGTTGCATCCAAGGACACGTAATTACAGAGTTAATAGCAAGCATATTGTAAAAACATCAATACCATTTGAGTGTTTGCTTAAGCCGCAGGAACTTGATGATAAAATTATAATTTCAATCATGAGCACGGCTGCAATTACTCCGGGGTTATTATATCAGAGGAGGCCATATATCATTTTTCTGTATAAACTTTTTCCGGAAATACCATTTGATTCTAAGATACAGAAGTTTTTAGATTGTTTGACAGGCCTGCCTTTATACTCAGAAAAAGTATTTATTCCTCATGATATAAATGAAATGATCCATGTTTTAAAAGAATTAAGGAACAGGCGGGAAATGCATGAATAAAAAAAGGCGGACAGGCTCGGAAAAAAATCAGAATGCAATTATTTCTCTAAATGTGGCGAGTACGATAATTTTACAAGGATTGACCTTTTTTACAACTCCTATTTTTTCAGGAATACTGGGTGCAGAAAATTATGGGATTACTTCGTTGTGCTATACTTGGGCGATAATAGCAGCAACTATATTCGGGCTGAAAACAGAGTCTACGTTGTCGGTTGCGCGGATAGAGCTTTTGGAGAATCAATATATCCGATATCAGTCCAGTGTGCTCTCATTGTCTGTGTTGTTTCTTGCAATCTTCATGACAGGGACAGCAGTATTTTCCAACTATTTGGCGGAACTACTTTCTCTTCCGGTTATATTGATTTATTTAATTGCGATACAGGCATATGGTATTTTTTGTACCAATTTTATTAATGCAAAATTTGTATGTGAATTCAAAGCTGGAAAAAATCTTTTTGTTTCAGTGGGTTTTTCTTTGTTTAATATTATTTTGTCATATATTTTAATTCAAATAACACCTTCTGATATAAATTATCTGGGAAGAGTTTTGGGGCAGGCTATCGCATATTTGCTTTTTGCATTGGGGGTTTGCACTGTCGTTTTTAAGAAAGGGAAGCTTTTTGTTAATAAAGAGTATTGGAAATATTGTCTTCCACTGGCGCTTCCTATGGTTTTCCACAGCTTATCAAATATACTTTTAAGCCATAGCGACAAAGTAATGCTTCAAATGATAACAAGTAAAGCAGATGTTGGAATATATAGTCTGGCGTGTAGCTTTAGCGCAGTGCTTTCAACAATTTGGAATGCCCTTAACAATAGTTGGGTAGCATTTTATTATGAATTTACAAAAGAAAAATTATATAGGGAGATAAAGAAAAAGGCACAAAATTATATAGAGCTTTTTACTGTTTTGGCAATAGGGTTCGTTTTGCTGGAGACAGAAGTATTTCATATTTATGCAAACCATGTATACTGGACAGGAGCGAACTTAATACCGATTTTGGCTGTCGGGTATTATTTGGTTTTTATGTATAGTTTTCCAGTTAATTTTGAGTTTTATTATAAACGTTCTAAGACAATAGCCGCAGGAACAATTGGTGCGGCGGTTTGCAATATTCTACTAAATTATTTTATGATAAAACAGTGGGGGATGAGCGGTGCGGCGTGGGCTACAATGATTGCTCACGGGCTGCAGTTTGGCTTTCATCATATAATTTCAAGATATGTCATAAAAAAGGATTATCTGTTTGATTTGGGTATGTTTGCACCATACTTTATAATTTTTTTTGCAGTTGCAATTTTATGCAGTTATGATGCGATATCGTGGAAGCTTCGTTGGGGAACAGGAATTTTGCTTGGAGTTTTTGAGATAGGACGTATGATAAAAAGGCGTTCTATTTTTTAATGTATAAGATTAAATAAATTGTTTTAAAAACAGGAGTGAGAGTAAAATGTGCAAGATATTGATAACTGGTTCAGATGGTTTTATTGGCAGCCATTTAACGGAGGAAATGGTAAAGCTGGGGTATGAAGTAAAGGCATTTGTTTATTATAATTCCTTCAATCAGTGGGGATGGCTGGATACATTACCAAAGGAAGTTATGCGCCATATAGAAGTATTTCAGGGGGATATTAGGGATCCACATGGGGTAAAAGAAGCGATGAAAGGCTGTAACGCTGTATTCCATTTGGCGGCGCTAATTGCTATTCCTTTTAGTTATCATTCTCCAGATGCATATGTGGAGACAAATATGAAAGGAACCTTGAATGTTCTTCAGGCTGCCAGAGAGTTGGGAGTAGGACGAGTTCTGGTCACCTCAACCTCAGAAGTGTACGGTACAGCACAATATGTGCCAATCGATGAAAAGCACCCTTATCAGGGGCAGTCTCCATATTCAGCGACAAAAATAGGAGCGGACAGGCTCGCAGAAGCTTTTTATCGGTCGTTTAATCTTCCTGTAACGATTGTGCGTCCCTTTAACACATATGGGCCAAGGCAATCTGCCAGGGCCGTTATACCTACTATTATAATACAGCTACTTTCAGGGAAGAAAGAGATCCGGTTAGGTTCCCTGATACCTACCAGGGACTTTAATTATGTAAAAGATACAGTAAATGGTTTTATTGTTTTATACAAATCAGAAAAGGCTATTGGGCAGGAAATCAATATAGCAACGCAAAATGAAGTATCAATTGGGCAATTAGCAGAAGAATTAATCGCACAAATAAATCCATGTGCAACGATCGTCTGTGACGAACAGCGCCTGCGTCCGGAAAAAAGCGAGGTAAACCGCTTATTAGGCTCGAATAAAAAGATAAAGGAATTAACAGGCTGGAGCCCTAAGTACAGTTTTAAAGAGGGGCTGGAGGAAACGATAAAATTTATTCGAGATAATTTAGATAAGTATAAGACAGATATATATAATATTTAATACAGGGGGATTAAAAATGAAATATTGTAAAAAATGTGTAATGCCTGATACCAGGCCGGGGATATCATTTGATGGAAATGGGATATGCTGTGGCTGCATTAATCATGCGAAAAAAACGGATATAGATTATAAAGCACGTATGGAAGAACTGGAAAAATTATGCGATAAATATCGCGGTATGAATGGAAATGATTATGATTGTGCTATTGCTGTGAGTGGGGGAAAGGACAGTCATTATCAGGTTCATATTATAAAAGAAGTTTTGAGCATGAATCCGATTCTCTTTTCTGTTGAGGATAATTTTCCTATGACAGAAGCCGGAAAACATAATCTGAAAAATATTTCAGAAGAATTTGGATGTCCGATTATTTCTCTGAAACCAAACCGCAGGCTTCAGAAAAGAATCATGAGAAAGACATTTGAAAAGTATGGAAAGCCAACTTGGCTGGTGGATCGTCTGATTTATACATATCCTTTGTTAATGGCATTAAAGTTTAACACACCATTCCTGATATATGGTGAGAATGTCAGCTACGAATATGGGGGGGATGATGCAAAAGATATATGGTCAGCAAAGGAAATTCTTTTGAACGGAGTGGCATCTGATATTCCTATGGAAGAACTGTTGGATGAAGGGATAACAGAACAGGATTTATGTATGACGGTTGCGCCGACCCCAAAAGAGTTTGAAAGGCTGGAACCGATATATCTGAGTTATTTTGTAGAGTGGAACAGCTACAAGAATTATATATTTGCAAGGAATAGAGGGTTTCATGATTTGAACGGTGAGTGGGACAGGAGCATGATGGCTGAAGATTTTGATCAGGTGGACAGCGCCGCGTACCTGGTTCATGCATGGCTGAAATATCCAAAGTTCGGGCATGCATGCGCCACAGATTATGCGTCACGTTTTGTCCGCTATGGAATGATAAGCCGGGATGAGGCGACACAAATCGTGAAGGAAAAGGATCACAATCTTGATCCAAGATGTGTAAGGGAATTTTGCGATTTTTGCGGTTATAGTGAAACGGAGTTTTGGAGAATAGTTGATTCGTTGTACAACCGGGAATTGTTTTTAAAAGATAAATATGGTCAATGGATTCTGAAAAAACCGGTATGGAAGGAAAATAAATAAAAAGGGGAGAGAAAAATGGCGGATGTAAAAATACCTCTTTCTGTTCCGAACCTTACAGGGAGGGAGTTGGAGTATGTAACAAGCGCAGTTAAAGCGGAGTGGGTATCAACGGCAGGTCCTTATATCATGGATTTTGAGAAGGCGATTGCAAAATATGTAAAAGTTCCGGCAGCCGCTGCGTGCCAGAGCGGTACGGCAGGTCTGCATCTGGCTATGATGACTTTGGGCATACAGGCTGGAGAGGAAGTGATTGTACCCACAGTAACATTTATCGCTGCTGTAAATCCGGTTCGCTATGTTGGAGCAGAGCCTGTTTTTATGGATTGCGATGATTCTCTGACGATAGATGTAAATAAGCTCAGGAAATTCTGCACAGAAGAATGTCTGTTTGACGGTGAAAACTTGATAAATAAAACCAGTGGAAGAAAAATATCTTCCATAGTTGTAGTTCATGTATTTGGAAATCTGGCAGATATGGAAAGTATTATGGATATTGCAGATACGTATCATCTTAAGGTGTTGGAAGACGCGACAGAAGCATTGGGAAGTTACTATATGTCAGGAAAATACAAGGGATACTTTGCCGGGACGATAGGGGATATGGGAGTATATTCTTTTAACGGGAACAAAATTATTACAACTGGCGGCGGTGGAATGATAGTTTCTCACGAAGAGGAACTGGTAGAACGAAGCCGCTTCTTATCGACTCAGGCGAAAAAGGATATATTGTATTTTGTACATGAAGAGATCGGATATAACTATCGTATGACAAATCTTCAGGCAGCTTTGGGACTTGCTCAGATAGAGCAATTGGAAGAATTTATCGAGGTAAAAAAGAAAAATTATGAAATCTATTGTTCATCGGGAATGAAGCTCCTTCCTTTTAAGGATGGAATAAGAAGCAATTACTGGTTTTATAGCTACCTGACCAAAAAACGGGACGGTTTAATAAAATATCTGGATGAAAACGGGGTTCAGAGCCGACCAATATGGAAGCTGATTCACACGTTGAAACCTTACCGGGACAGCCAGGCATACCAGATTGAAAAAGCTCTGTGGTACTATGAGCGGGTGGTAAATATTCCCTGTAGTACCAATCTGACGGAGAGAGAGGCAGCTTATGTATCTGAGTTGATAAATGACTATGATGCTTAAATTACCTTCCCGTCTGATGTATATACATTATACAGGAGACTACCATGAAAAATGCTGACTATATTATAACGCCGGATCTTCCGGTTATAAAAGCAATCGAGCGGATTAACTGCAATTCCCAGGGAATTGTTTATGTGTGTGAGGATGGGCGGCTCGCGGGCGTGGTAACGGATGGAGATATCAGGCGTTATATCCTGAAGGGCGGGGATTTGCAGAAATGTGTATGGGAGATGGCCAACAAAAGCCCTAAATATGTAATGTCAGAGGAGAGGGAAAATGCGGATCGGATGATGGAGAAATATCGGATCCGCTCTCTTCCGGTATTAAACCGGCAGAGAGAAATTGTGGAACTCTGTTTTCAGCAGAAACCGAAGGAGGCTCAGAAGGAACAACTGGGGATGCCTGTGGCGATCATGGCGGGCGGAAAAGGGGCCCGGCTTTATCCATATACGCAGATATTACCCAAGCCCCTGATCCCGATTGGTGAAAAGACGATAACCGAACATATTATGGATCGCTTCAGCGAATATGGGTGTACTCATTTTGACATGATTATTAATTACAAGAAAAACTTCATAAAATCTTATTTTCTGGATAATGAGATTTCGAGGGATGTCGTGTTTATTGAAGAACAGAAATTTATGGGAACAGGTGGAGGTTTAAAGCTTCTGAAAGGAAGATATACCTCCACTTTTTTCATGAGCAATTGTGACATTCTGATCGAAGCGGATTACGGGGAAATTGTGCGCTTTCACAGAGAGAAGAGGAATCTGGCTACAATGGTCTGCGCTATGAAGCATGTGACGATTCCATATGGAACAGTTGAGGTTTCAGCAGAGGGAACAGCGAAGCGCTTCACTGAGAAACCGGAGCTGTCATTTATCACCAATACAGGTCTCTATGTGCTGGAACCGGCATTCCTGGAGGAGATTCCGGAAGACACATTTATCCACATTACGGATATCATACAGAAATGCATAGCGCAGGGGAAGCCGATTGGAGTATATCCGGTTGCGGAAGAACAGTGGCTGGATATGGGGCAGATGGATGAGCTGGAGAGAATGAAGAAACGGCTGTGCCAGTAGAAAGGCCAGACGGAAAGAAACGGAGAGAAGCATGATATGAATATAGTCGTAATTGGCCTTGGCTCTATGGGGAAACGGAGAATCCGCCTGTTAAAACGATATATAGAGGAAAACTGCCTGAAAAAAGAGGAGTGGCGGCTGGCAGGTATTGACTCTGATCCGCAGCGCTGCCAGGAGGCGCGGGAAAAATATGGGATTGAAACATATCCTGACATAGAGACAGCCACGAGTAAAGGACACTTTGACGGTTCGGTGATTGCTGCGTCTCCACTGTCCCATTCGGTTCTAATCCGGGAGTGCCTGGAAAGGAACCTTCATGTATTTACGGAGCTGAATCTGGTAAAGGATGGATATGAAGAAAATATGGCATTGGCCAGAGACAAAAACCGTATTCTTTTTTTATCGTCCACTTTTCTTTACAGGAAAGAGATGGAATATATTAAAAATATGCTTGCCGGGCAGAAATTCCATGGCTGTTACCGCTACCATATCGGACAATATCTGCCGGACTGGCATCCGTGGGAAGACTATCAAAACTTTTTTATCAGCGGGAAACGAACCAATGGCTGCCGTGAAATTTTTGCCATTGAGCTCCCGTGGCTGACGGATGTATTCGGCGGTATAAAGAACATTCATGTGCTGCATAAAAAAGCGTCGAAGCTGAATATTCAATATGACGATATGTATCATCTGCTTCTGGAGCATGAATCCGGCGCGATAGGAAATCTGGCAGTTGATGTCGTATGTCCCAAAACAGGGAGGGAGCTGGAGCTGTGGGATGAGATGCTGTACATGGAGTGGAAGGGGACGCCGGACAGCCTTAAGGTCTGCGATAAGCATACCAGGAAAATCCTTCCTGTGCAGTTGTATGAAACGATTGAGCATATGGAAGGATATTCCGGATTTGTGGTGGAAAATGCCTATTATGATGAGCTTGTGAGCTTTGTGGAAGCGGTGAAGGGGACAGGAAAGCCGCGCTATTCCTTTGAAAGGGATCTGGAGATATTATCATGGATTGACAGGATCGAGGGGACAAAATGAAAGTCTGCTTTATCGGATTTGGCTCAATTGCCGGGAGACATATAAGAAATATAAAAGCGATGTATGGAGAGAAGGTGCAGATCGATCTATTCCGAAGCAGACAAAAAGAGCAGGATACAGATCGTTTGGGAGACATGATCCATGAGATTTATTATGACAGGGACAGGCTTCCCTGTGATTACGATGTGATGTTTATCACAAATCCCACGAGACTGCACTACAGCACACTGATGGAGTTCCACTGCTATGGGCGCCATTTTTTTATTGAAAAGCCGGTATTTGAGACAGGAAGAGAGGACATAAAACGCTTAGGGCTTCGTCCGGAGAGCGTGTACTATGTGGCATGTCCGCTCAGATATACGAATGTGATACAGTATCTAAGAAAAAATATAGATTTTTCAGAGATTTACAGCATCCGCTGTATTTCCTCCAGTTACCTTCCGGACTGGCGTCCCGGAACAGATTACAGGGATTCCTACAGCGCAAGAAAGGAGCTGGGAGGAGGGGTTTCTATTGATCTGATCCATGAATGGGATTACCTCTGCTATCTGCTGGGAGAGCCGGAGCGTGTGAAAAGTATGATAGCCAGAAAATCGGACTTGGAGATTGACAGCGATGATATTGCCGTCTATGTGGCAGAGTACAGGGATAAGCTAGTGGAACTTCACCTGGACTATTTCGGCCGGGTTCCGGTAAGAAAGCTGGAGTTATTGGGCCGCCGGGAGGTTATAGAGGCAGATTTGATTCATGAGAGGATACGGTATCGGAAATCAGGAAGCACGGTAGAGCTGGCTGAGGAGAGAGACGCTTATCAGAAGAGAGAGCTGGAATACTTTTTCAGGATGATTCGGCAGGGAACGGCGAATCCAAATTCGATCAGCCGGGCCTGCCGCACCTTACAGATTGCGAGGGGAGAATGGTAGCATGCGCGTTTTATTTACGATATGTGCAAGAGCCGGTTCAAAGGGCGTTAAGAACAAGAATATAAGATGTATGAAGAAAATTCCGCTGGCATATTACACCCTGGCGGCGATCGGACTGTACGGGGAAAGACATACCGGGGACATGGTTTCTGTAGCAGTTAATACGGACAGCAGAGAGCTTAAGGAGCAGATACAGTCTCAGGATGTGATACGCGATATTCGGTTTCTTCCCAGAAAGGAGAGCCTGGCAGGAGATGAGACGGCCAAGGTAGATGTGATACGGGACTGTTTGGAGCAGTGCGGAGGAAAAACGGCTTATGATGCAGTAGTGGATCTGGATTTGACCTCACCCATGCGCAGGGTAGAGGACATCGAAGCGGCGGTTGCTGCTCTGACCGCTGATGAGAATACGGATCTCGTATTCAGTGCAGTAGCCGGGAGAAGGAATCCCTATTTTAATATGGTAGAGGAAAGAAACGGCTATTTCAGAAAGGTATGCGCCGCCGCATACAAGGCCAGACAGCAGGCCCCGCATATCTATGAGCTGAATGCCAGTATCTATGTATACCGCCCGGCATTTTTAGCAGGACCGATTGAGAAGAGTATACTGGATTACAACGGGACGATCGTCAGGATGCCGGACTATCTGGTGCTGGATATTGATTCGGAGGAGGACTTCCGGCAAATGGAGTTTGTGATGGATTATTTCAGGGAACAGGATTCCGGGCTTGCAGAGGTGATGGCTCAGGCGGGACGTATAAATGCCGGGAGCCGGTATATGACCAACGGATAAGATTCGGTAAAGGATACGATATGGTATATTTTAATGTTCCTCCCTGCACGGGAGATGAGATGGCATTTATTGAGCAGGCAATTCAAAACCATAAGATCTGCGGCGACGGGCCTTTTACGAAACAGTGCAATGCCTGGCTGGAAACCCGGTTTTCCGCTCAGAAGGCGCTGCTGACAACCAGCGGAACAACGGCGCTGGATATGGCTCTCTTACTATGCGATTTGAAGCCCGGGGATGAGGTGATACTTCCAAGCTATACATTTTCGAGCACAGCGACCGCGCCGGTGTTAGCAGGAGCGAATCTTGTTTTTGCAGATATCCGGCCGGATACCATGAATATGGATGAGACGAGGTTGGAAGAGGCGATAACGGATAAAACAAAGGTAATCATTGTCATGCATTATGCGGGTGTGGCATGTGAAATGGATACAATCATGGATATTGCGCGGCGCCATCGTCTGATCGTTGTGGAGGATGCGGCTCAGGGAGTGATGAGCGCTTATAAAGGAAAGGCACTGGGAACAATCGGGGACTTTGGATGTTACAGTTTTCATGAGACAAAGAATTATTCGATGGGGGAAGGCGGAGCTCTTTTAATTCGGGACAGGATATATAATGAGCGCGCGGAAATCCTGAGAGAAAAGGGAACGGACCGTTCTAAGTTTTACCGCGGCCAGATTGATAAGTATACCTGGGTTGATATAGGGGACAGCTATCTGCCAAGTGAACTGAATGCGGCCTATTTGTGGGCGCAGCTTCTTAAGGCAGATAAGATCAATGAAAACCGTATGGATTCCTGGAATCGGTACTATGAGGCTTTAAAACCTCTGGCGGATCAGGGGAAAATCGATCTGCCGGCTGTTCCGGATGGATGTATACATAATGCACATATGTTCTGGATCAAATGCAGGGATCTGAAGGAGAGGACGGAACTGATCGATTTTCTGAAAACAGGGGGGGGTGTCTTCCGTATTTCATTATATTCCGCTGCACAGTGCTCCGGCGGGGAAAAAGTATGGGCGGTTCAGTGGCAGTGACAGATACACGACCAGAGAAAGCGAGAGACTGCTGCGGCTTCCTTTGTATTATGGCATGGCACAGGAGGATCATCAGAGGGTCTGTGATAGAGTGAAGGAGTTCTATCAGTCATTATGAAACGAATTGCCACAGTCGATATCATAAAATTTATTCTTGCAGTTGTGATTGTTCTGCATCATTACCAGCAGGTCACAGGGGCACGATTTTCAGGATTAAATTTCTATGGAGGAGCTGTCTATTTTGGCTATGCTGTAGAATTCTTTTTTATTATATCGGGATTTTTCTCTGCGGCAGGCATTCTGGCCTATTCGGATGAGAGCTTCAAGAGCTATTTTATGCGGAAGGCGGTAAGGCTGTACCCGATGACGCTGCTCAGTGTCTTTGCGACAGCCGGGCTGATGGCTGTTTATAAGACGGTAAAAGGAGAGTGGTTTTTGGATATCGTGCCCGGGCTCTGGAGAATGCTAAACAGTATGCTCCTGACACACACGGGGGGGGGTATTTCCAATCTGGGATTGGCGGTGAATAATCCTACCTGGTATCTCTGTGTCCTGCTTATCTGTTATGTGTTACTCTGGCAGATTGTATGGATATGCAGGAGAACGGAAATCAATCCGTTTTATTGGTTTGCGGCAGCATCAACCGCAGGCGTGGGTATCGTCAAATATGACATCAGGCTTCCGTTTGTAAATTATTATACCGGAAGAGGATATGCAGCGTTTTTTCTGGGAGTATTATTATGGTACGCCTGGCGCAAGGCAGCGCGCAAAACGCTTTTGGCAGTATCTCTGTCAGTGCTGCTCCTGTGCGGGGCGGCTGGTTTTACAGGAGGGGCGGAGCTTTTTGATGATCAGTGGGGGATCCTGACCTTTATCATTTTCCCGTCTGTTTTTCTGTCCGCCCTTTGCCTGAAGGACTATGTTCCGGGAAAATGCTGGAGTGTACTGGGCGGTATTTCTTTTGAAATGTATCTGTGGCATTTTCCTATGCTGATTTTGTGGGATTTTGTAAAGGACAGAATTTGCATGGAAAAGAGGATGTGGATGGCTGTATTTACAATTTTGGTATTTATTTTATCTGCAGTTCTGTATGCTGCGGCAGAGATCCCGCTGGCCAGGTGGTTTGACAGGATGAGGAAGAAGGATGCTTAGAAATTATATCAGTCTGCACGGTCTGATGCTTATGTATTCACTTGGTGCAGTATGTTCAAAATCTGCGTCCCGGCATCCATTTTTTTCCGCGGGATTTTGGTTTTTTTATGGGCTTGCGTTTGCTGTCCTGGCAGTCTATGCAGTCGTATGGCAGCAGCTCATAAAGAGGATCCCGCTGGTTACAGGGTATGCCAATAAGGCGGTAACGGTGATTTGGGGCCTGTTATGGGGCCGGCTGTTTTTTGCAGAGGCAATTACGATGCAGGGTGTGCTGGGGGCGGCGCTAATCATGACCGGCATCTATATAGTGGTAAAATCAGATGGGTAAGAAAGGGATATACATGCTTCTTTTTCTGACAGCGGTGTTTCTGTCTTCCGTTTGTCAGATCATCTTAAAGAAAAATGCGGGAAAAGAATATAAAAGTAAAATCAGAGAATACATGAATGTTCCGGTGGCAATGGCCTACGGACTCTTTTTTCTGTCAACATTGCTGACGCTGAACGCTTATAAATATGTTCCGCTCTCTATGGGTCCCATACTGGAAGGGACAGGGTATGTCTGGGTTGCGGCGCTGGGATCCATTTTTCTGAAAGAGAAGCTAAACAAACAAAAACTAATGGGGCTTATGCTGATTATTTCGGGAATCATTGTGTTTAACTGGGGGATATTCGGATGAAATTGCTGAGCTTTGTAATACCATGTTACAGGAGCGAACATACGATTGAGAAAGTGACGGATGAAATTATTGATGTTGTATCAGGGCGGGAGGAATACGATTATGAGATTATTGCCGTAAATGACGCGTCTCCGGATCGCGTATACGATACGCTCCGGGATCTCGCGCGGCAAAATCCCAAAATCAAGGCGGTGAATCTGGCCAGAAATATGGGCAAGCATTCTGCGGTGCTGGCCGGATATTCGGTCGCAGAGGGTGATTATATTGTGAATCTTGACGACGATTTTCAGAGCCCGGTGTACGAGCTCTGGAACATGCTGGAACCGATCGAGAGGGATGAATGCGATGTTACAACTGCGAAGTACAGAAAAAAGAGGGAATCTGTGCTGAAACGGTTCGGCAGCAATGTTAATCTCTGGATATCGGAGATAATGCTTGATAAGCCCAAGGGACTGCGGTTTGAGAACTTTAGCGTTATGAAGCGGTTTATCTGTGATGAAGTCATAAAATACCAGAACCCGTATCCATATCTTGAGGGTCTGATTGTGAGGGTAACCAGGCGGATTCAGACGGTTCCCATGGAAAACCGCGAACGCGCCGATGATCAGGCGTCCGGTTTTTCATTCAGAAAGTCCATCGCGCTTTTTGTAAATGGCTTTACTTCATTTTCCGTAAAGCCGCTGAGGATCGCGGCCGTTCTGGGCTTTTTGTTTGCTCTGTTTGGTTTTTTATACAGCATGTATATCGTCATAAAGAAAATACTGATACCGGAAGTGCCGGTGGGCTACAGCTCGGTTATGGCGGTCATGCTTTTTTCCAGCGGTTTGATCATGCTGGTGCTGGGTATGATCGGCGAATATATAGGCCGCATTTTTATATGCATCAATAATTCGCCGCAGTTTGTTATAAAAGAGACAATCAACGTGGAAAGGAAGCGGTGATATATGGCAGATATTATAATCTTTGGACTGGAACAGTTTGCCGCGCAGATGTTTGAGCTGTTGAAACAGGAATCGGAAATGAATGTGAGGGCGTTTTGCGCTGACAAAGATTACATGCCGGAAAAAATTGATTGGGGGGGGGTACCGGTAGTCGCCTTTGAAGATTTGGAGAGGTATTTCGCGCCGACAGAACATAGTATTCTGTTCTGCATCGGTTATACGCAGATGAACCGGATCCGGAAAAAGAGGATGGAGGAAGCCATGGCGCGGGGCTACTCTATCGCAGGCTACCGCCATCCCACCGCTCTGATCCAGACGGAGGATATTGGTATTGGCAATATTTTTATGGAAGGCGTCGTGATAGGCCAGGGCGTAAGGATTGGGGACGGAAATATTTTCTGGCCTGCGGCGCATGTCGCGCACCATACATGGGTGGGAAATTATAATTTCTTTACGATTTCCACGGCGGTTGCGGGGAATATAAGGATACATGATTTCTGTGTTTTTGGAGCCAATTGCACAGTCAAAAACGGAATTGAGATAAAGGATGGGACATTGGCAGGAGCAGGCGCTTATATTGCGCATTCAACCGAGGAATGGAGTGTGTATACGCCTCCCAGATCCTATCAATTGAAAGGAAAGAGCAGCCTTGATTTTAAGCTCTGAGCAGGGATATAAACATGATTCATATATTAGTGTTAGGAGTTGGCGGGAATGTAAGCCAGGGGATTGTGAAAGCGCTTAGAAAAACAGATTTGGATATACATATAACAGGCGCTTGTGTCTCTCCTGCGTCGGCCGGATTATATATGTGTGATGAGGCATTTCTTTCACCGTATGCAAAGGAAGAATGCTTTATAAGCTGGCTTGCGGAGATCTGCAACCGGCAGAAGATTGATATGATAGTGACGGGTGTGGAAGAAATTATCAGGGAGATTGTGATACAGAAGCAATATCTGGAGCGCCGCGCCGGCGCAGTGTTTGTCGCGTCCTCTTATGAGCAGCTAAAAACGGGCCAGGACAAGCTGCTGACCGTCCGGTGGTTAAAGGAAAACGGATGCAATTATCCTGCATTTTGTGAAGCGGGTGACGCGGGCGGGGCAGCGGAGCTTGTGAAGAGAACCGGTTTTCCATTGCTGGCCAAGCCAAGGAGGGGAAAGGGCTCTCATGGAATTTATGTGCTGCATGATGAAAAGGAACTAAAAAAACTTGACAGTTTAGAGAATTATGTCCTAGAGGAATATATCGGAAGCAGCGATCATGAATATACGGTAGGCTGTTACTGCAGCAGGAACGGCGCGCTGATGGATGTGATCGCGATGCGCCGCCGCTTAAAAAACGGGACAACCGTCTGGGCAGAGGTCGTTGAGAATGAAACGATCCGCAGGGAGGCCGAAAAAATTTGCAGGGCCTTCTGCCCCAAAGGTCCGTTAAACCTGCAGATGCGGTTAAACGCAGAGGGAGAACCCGTCTGTTTTGAGATGAATGTGCGTTTTTCCGGAACGACGGCAATGCGCACGAATTTTGGTTTTTGTGATGTCGAGGCCATGGTCAGGGAATATGTATTGGGAGAGCCGATTGGAAACTGTTTCCATGTGATGCCGGGGGAAGCCTATCGGTACGATGAAGAACTGTATCTGCCGCCGGGAACAACGGGCCGGATGGCAGGAAATATGAAAAAATGAGGAAATGTGGGAAAATGAATATACTGGTGACAGGTTCCAATGGGTTTATCGGCAGGAATATCGTAAAGGAACTGGTGAAAAAGGATTGTGTCATCGGCTGCGGAAGAAAGGAAGCTTCTCAGATAGAAACAGGCGGGTATGTCAGATGGGATATTGCCGGTGAGACATGTCCGGATGAGCTGTATGACAGAGAATTTGATATAATTGTACATGCAGCGGCATCGCTTGATAAGGATGACAGGAAGGAAGAGCTGATTACCACAAATTGCCTGGGAGCGCACCGGATCTATACGCTTGCAGTCAGAAAGCATGTGAAAAAGGTGATTTATCTCTCCAGCCTGCCGGTGGTTGGCGTTCCCTTTCCCACCCCAATTACAGAAAGTTCTGAAATAAAGCCAATTACCATGTATCATGCGGCCAAAGCGGCCGGAGAATTCATCCTGGCCCAGGTTGAAAAGCAAGGGATTGATATTATGAACCTGAGAATTCCTTCTCCCATAGGGCTCGGTATGCCGTCAGGGACGATTGTCCCGGTCTTTCTTAAGCAGGCTCTGCTGGGCAAAGCGCTGACGCTGCCCGGCAGAGGGACACGCCGGCAGAATTATATTGATGTCAGAGATATTGCCTTTGCTGTCAGACGCATCATCGGCGGGGAGATTCCCTGCGGGACATACAATCTGGCATCCGATGAAACCGTATCTAATTATGAAATGGCCTGTATGTGCATTGAGGCTGCAAACAGCGAATCAGAGATCCGGTTTTCCCCGCAGCCGGATCCCTGCGATGGCTGGGCGTGGGATACAGATACCTCGAAATTAAAGAATGCGATCGGAAGCTTTACGAATCATACGATCCGGGAGTCATTGAAAGATATTGCAGACGATATAAAGAAGCGTATTGAGTTATGAAAATTATATTTTTTTCAGATATCCATGGAAACCATTACGCGGCCCATCGGTTTTTTGAAGATATTCAGGGAATATCGTATGATAAACTGATATTTGGAGGAGATGTTCTGGGATATTACTATGAACCGGATGATATTATTTCGCTTCTCCGCCAAAAAAGGGCGTATTGTCTTTTGGGAAACCACGACCAAATGTTTTTAGATGTTCTGGAAGGCGCGGGGGATGAAAGCGAGCTTATAAAACAATACGGCAGTTCGTATCAAAACGCTGCATCCAGAGTATCAAAGGAAAATGTGGACTTTTTGTATTGTCTTAAAAGCCGGCTTGATATGGAGACAGACGGGCTGAGGCTGGTCTTTGTGCATGGTTCCGTGCCAGAACCGTTAAACGGGCGCGTATACCCGGATACAGAGATAGATAACGACAGGGATTACGACGGGATCGATTTCGTATTTGCCGGGCATACGCATCATAAAATGGTAAAGTCATTAAAGAACGGATGTACCATTATTAATCCCGGCTCCGCCGGCCAGCAGAGGGATGGGAAAGGGTGCTCTTACGTTATATTTGATACGGTTCTGCGTTCCTTTTCTTTCTGTCCCATTCCATTTGAGCCGGAGCCCCTGATCAGGGATATTTACCGCACAGAGCATGACAGAAAAATGAGAGAGAAACTGATTGAGGTTTTGCTCAGAAAGGTTAGCGCTCCTCCATAGACTCTGTTTTGGGATGGAGCCAGGTGAAGTATGAAAAAGAAACATATCATCTGGTTCGCTGTACTGCAGCTTGCCATCTTACTTTTTTCATTGGCAAACTGCCGGTATCACGGACTTTCTCCGGCAATTGGGGCAGGTTACTTCCTGTTTCAATTGATCGGTATTATGCTGCCGGGACTGGCAGCCTTTCTCTTCTTTGATATAAAGAACCGCAGTGGCGCCGCAGTAATCGGGATCAGCTATGCTCTTGGGCTGGTTCTTCTCATAATAGAGTATCTTATGGTCAGCGCTGCAGGAATTCAGAAATATTCCTGGTGTTTATCATTTGTAATTGCCGTTTGCTCTTTTATTTATATTGCCAAAAGACGCGGCCGCATAGAAGGCAGATGGAACGACTCCGGCTACATGCTATGCATGATTTTTATTCTGCTTATCTTTTTTCTGGATTTATTTTCCGTATCCTTTGCAAATACGATTCCCGGTGAGATAAGCGGAAATAGTTACTATGTGGACTGGCTGTTCTGGACAGGCAATAATATATCGTTTACCAAGGGTTTCCCGCCGCAGGATTACAGGCTGTGCGGAGAAATTTTCAATTATCATTATTTTTCCAGTATCGTGATAGCGCAGTCCCATTTTGTCACAGGAATTGATACGGTCGTTTTAAGCTTTTATTTTTCCTTTATGATACCGGCCGTTTTATTGGCGACGGTTTCCTATACATTTTTTTCATCTGTTTTAAAGAAAAGGGAATATGTCATTCTGGCGATGATTATTACTCTGTTTGCAGAAGGCTCGTCGTTAACATTTATATCGCACATTTATTTTTGTCCGTTTGGATTTGATTACGGATATATTTTTGGAATGCTTTCCGTATATGTGTTGTCAGAGATTATTAAAAAGAGAGATTTAAGCGTCAAAATGATACTGCTGTCAGCAAGTTTGATCTCAATGACAACAGGCTGTAAGGGACCGGTAGGCATCGTGATTCTTATGGGATTTGGCGCAGTTTCACTGTATTATATTCTGCAAAAGCGTTTTAAAAAGGGAATTCTGCTCGGAGTGATATGGCTGGGAGCATTTTTATTGACATATTTTGTTTTTATTTCCGGAGATGTTACAGCTTCTGAGGCAAGCCTGAAATTTTTGGGCATCAGAGGAGCATTTAAAGTGAATCCGTATATAAAAAAAATATATTCCAGTTTAACAGAAGGGTATGGATTTGCAGCGGGAAGGGTTACTAAAATCATAACTATTTTGCTGTATCTTTATAATCTCAACAAAGCGGCGGTTTTGCTTTTTATCATTGGTATTTTATATCTTTTGTATGCGTGGTTTCATAAACAGATTGACCTGTGTTTACTGATTTGCTGTACTATTTGCCCATGGGGGATGGCGTTAACAATCACCACAGCTCAGCAGGGAGGCAGTGAGATGTATTTTATGATGTCTGTTATTCCCTATGGGGCGGCAGCGGGATTTTATGCCATTGAAAGAATGCGCAAAATGAAATACTTATATTTAAATATCATGCTGTCTGTTGTAGTTACAGCGATGTATATGAATTTCAGCAGCTTTCTATATAATGCTTATTTTAAGAGCATGCAGGGATTACTGTGCATACGAAATCAGCAGGATATCTCAGATTTTTCCAAATATTATGCTGCAAAAGCAGATTATGAAGCGTACGAGTGGATAAAAAATCATACTGATAAAGAAGCTATAATCGCGGTAGATTATCTGTTTGATACAAATAGTCAAACCCAGCAGATGGTAGCCGGTGTTTTTTCGGAGAGATATATCTGGAATGACGGGAAGTATTCGGTCAATGCGTCTGAAATTGAACGGAGAAAGGGGATCATCGAACGATTGCTGAACGGCGATGACAGCGCGGTAATAGAATTAAAAGAAAATGGCGTGACATATTTTATGCAGAATCTTGCGGTAAATCCGAGTTTTATTTTAGAAAAAGAATCCGGGACATGTGTATACGAGAATTCGAGTTTTCGGGTGTATAAGCTGGATTAAGAAAAGCGGGGGATACGGGCGATGGAGGAAATCATATTAGTCGGATATGGAGGCCATGCGAAGAGCATGGTTGATGCGATAGAAAGAAGTAGGCAATTTCACATTGCAGGGTATACAGACAGCAGGGAACGTGATTCGGAATATGTTTATTTAGGCACGGATGAAGCGTTGGAAAACTATCTGGAGAAAGGAATTCACAACCTGGCGCTCTGCATCGGATATCTGGGAAAGGGAACGATTCGGGAACGCCTGTACAGGAATTTAAAGGAGCGGGGTTTTTCATTTCCGGTTATTATGGATCCTTCTGCGGTTGTATCGGAACGGGCTGTGATTGGAGAAGGGACTTTTATTGGAAAGAAGGCGGTGATTAACTCAGAAGCTTTGATAGGAAAAATGTGTATTATCAACACAGCCGCTGTGATAGAGCATGAGTGTCAGGTAGGGGATTTTTCACATATATCCGTCGGAGCGGTACTGTGCGGCCAGGTAAGGACCGGCGAGGCAGTTTTTGTGGGAGCGAATGCAACGATCATACAGTGCCAGGAGATAGAAGAACGGGAAGTGGTTCCTGCAGGGATGACAGTCAGGAGCGCAGGCAGAAAAACAGGATAGGATCAGGATCGGAGAGGACAGGGAAATGAGACATACACTGATTATAGCGGAAGCAGGCGTAAATCACAATGGCAGCCTGGATCTGGCAAAACAATTGGCCCTGGAGGCAAGGGACAGCGGGGCAGATATCATAAAATTTCAGACGGCTAAATTGGATTCTCTTGTATCAAAGTATGCGGCTATGGCTGGATATCAGAAGAAAAACATAGGAAGGGAGATGAGCCAGAAAGAAATGCTGAAAAAGCTTCTTCTGACATATGAGGAGTTTCGGAGTTTATCAGCATACTGTAAGGAAATCGGCATTCGCTTTTTATCTGCCCCGTTTGATTTGGAGAGCATTGATTTTTTGGAGGAGCTGGGCTGTGATTTATGGAAGATCCCTTCTGGAGAAATTACGAATCGGCCCTGCCTGGAGCGGATAGCAAAGACGAATCAGCCGGTTATACTCTCGACCGGCATGAGCAGCCTTCAGGAGGTAGAGGAGGCGGTTTGCGTTTTAAAGGAGAGCGGGGCCGGAGAGCTCACGCTTTTGCACTGTACAACCGAATATCCGGCTGCTTATGGGGACGTGAATCTGAGGGCAATGATAACGCTGAAAAAACGGTTTGGCTGCAAGGTCGGCTACTCGGATCACACAAGGGGACTGGAGATCCCTGCCGCAGCGGTTGCCATGGGCGCTTCTGTGATAGAGAAGCATTTTACACTGGATCCGCATATGGATGGGCCGGATCACAGCGCAAGCCTGAGCCCAAAGGAGCTGACAGCCATGGTGCGGGCGATACGGAATGTTGAATCCGCCATGGGAACAGGAGAAAAAAAGCCGGTTGAATCGGAATCAGCGAATAAAACGGCGGCCAGAAAAAGCATTATAGCTGCACGCGATATTGCCAGAGGAGAGGTCCTGAATGACACAAACCTGACCACAAAACGGCCGGGAAATGGAATAAGCCCTATGAAGTGGCATGAGGTGACAGGGACAAAGGCAATCCGGGATTTTAAGGAAGATGAGTTGATTGAGTTATGAAAAAAATTGCAGTAGTTACGGCAACGCGGGCTGAGTATGGGCTTCTGGCTCCGGTTATCAGGGAGCTCCGGTCATATGAGAGCGATACGCTGAAGGTGGATCTGATTGTCACAGGAACCCATCTGAGCAGCCAATATGGAAATACAGTCCGGGAAATTGAAAAGGACGGCTTTCGTATCGATTATAGGATCCCTGTTTCCGTTGGCTCGGAAAATGCAGCGGATATATCAGAAAACCAGGCGGACGTCCTTTTGAAATTTACAAGAGTTTTTATGGAGGAGAAATACAGAGCTGTGCTGCTTTTGGGCGATCGGTATGAGACGCTGGCAATTGCAATTGCCGCAGGAAATACGAGGACGCCAATATTCCATCTGTGCGGCGGCGATACAACGCAGGGAGCAATTGATGAATGGATCCGGCATTCGATCACCAAGATAAGCTATCTCCATTTTGTAACAAATGAAGACAGCCGCAGGCGTGTCATCCAGATGGGAGAAGATCCGGATCGCGTATATAACTTTGGCTCTACCAGTATTGATAATATAAGGAATATTTCGCTGATGAGCAAAAGGGAAGCATTGCAGCGTATCGGGCTCGCGGACTGCAGATATGCTGTCTGTACATATCACCCTGTAACGCTGGAGGAGAATTCACTCGAAAAGCAAATCAGGGATTTTCTGGAAGCGATCCGGCGGTTCCCGGAAATCGAATTTATCATCACAAAATCCAATGCGGACGAAGGAGGAGCCCGAATAAATGAGATGATGGATCGGGAAGAAAAAAATATAAAGAATATGCATCTCTTTACTTCCCTGGGGATCATAGGCTATCTATCCCTGATGAAATATGCAGAGTTTATTTTAGGAAATTCTTCGAGCGGTATCATTGAGGCGCCTGCCCTTCAACGGCCAGTTGTGAATATAGGAGACAGGCAGAAGGGCAGGCTTCAGGCAGAATGTATTATAAACTGCAGTCCTGATTTAGAATCGATTATCAATGCGATTGGTTTTGCACGATCCGGGGAAATGGAACGGCTGTGTAAACGAACAATCAGCCCTTATGGAAACGGCCATGCGGCGGAACGCATTGCGCAAAAATGTTTTGAGGTTGCAGGAGGGAAGAGGATCGATTTAAAAAAGAAGTTTTGGATCGGCGTTGGAGAACATGAAAAAGCACTCCGATAGGGCTGCTTTTGATTGTTTTTAGGATTGCGGGAGCGAAAAGCGTGGAGCAATCCGGGTATCACATGGATCGAAATCACCTTTTGCCCCCAATATCTTATCATTGCGCCCGGAAACTGATACCGTGACCGTTTCAGGCTGTCTGAACGGTTACCTGACATTAAGATAAGCACGTTGTTTTGAAAACATATTCTGAGACAAAGGAGAAAATACAATGTATCAGACCGCAATCATCATTCCCGCATATAATCCGCCGGATGCCCTGTTCCCTTACACAGAGGCGCTGCTGTGTAGGGGATTTCGCCACATTCTCATTATTGATGATGGAAGCGCGGCAGACAGACAGCACATTTTCAGTGCATTAGGCCGGCTCGACGGGGTGACGGTATTCCGGCATGCCGTGAACCTTGGGAAGGGCCGGGCGCTGAAAAATGCGTTTAATTATGTTCTGACAAACTGGAAAAACGAGGTTCAGGGCGTAATCACCGTTGATTCGGACGGGCAGCATACAGTGGAGGACGTGATAAAGCTTCGGGACAGACTGAGGGCGCAAGGACTATCCCTCATTCTGGGAACCAGGGATTTTAACGGGAGAGAGGTTCCCTTTAAGAGCCGCTATGGAAATAAGGTGACAAGTCTTGTGTTCCAGCTTCTATATGGAGTAAAGGTGTTCGACACCCAGACGGGATTACGGGCGGTTCCAATGGCTTTTTTAGGGGATTACTGCCGGCTTGAGGGAGAGCGCTTTGAGTATGAGATGAATATGCTGATTTACGGGGCGCTCCATCGGCAGCGGATTGAGTCATGTCCGATTCAAACCGTCTATTTTGACCATAATAGCGAGACGCATTTCCGTCCGGCGGCGGATTCACTCCGGATTTATCGCGTGCTCCTGAAAGGCTTTTTTACATATATTCTGTCGTCCGCTTCGGCATCCGTGCTGGATCTTGCCCTGTTTGAGCTTTTTCTTCCCATATTTGGCGCGGCGGACGCTTCTTTGCGGATCGCTGCGTCAACGGTTCTGGCCAGGGGAATGTCGTCGCTTTACAATTTTACGGTAAACAAAAAAATGGTTTTTAAGAGCCGTGGGAAATCGTCTGCACAGATGGGCAAATATTATGCGCTCTGCCTTGTGCAGACGCTTCTTTCCGCATGCGCCGTATCGGCGGTTCACTTTGCGTTTCAGGGAAATGAGCTGGCGGAGAAAATGACGGTGGACAGCATCCTTTTTCTTATAAGCTACCAGGTTCAGCGTTCCTGGGTATTCGGGGGGGGTATTCTGAATGAAAATGGATCATGCGGAGGTGTTGCTCCGGATGGCCGGGCTCATATTCTCGTTTTACGGCTATCTGCGGCTGTTCGGAAAACGGATCCGGCCGGAATTTGGCATTGCCGTCGTCTTTTCAGCCGTTGGGAGCCTTATGTTTCTGGCGGGCATATTAAATCTGATGCCGGAAATGGCGTTTGTGCTGTATGTGTCCGGGATCGTTCTGGGAATCCGTTCCATCAGAAACAGGGAACCACTTTGGGAAGTAGTTACGGCAGGAACGTGCTTTTTCGGATTCATGGGAGTGTTCCTGTTTCTGCTGCTGTACCATGACAAATTCCTGCACTATGATAATTTCAGCCATTGGGCGATTGTAGTGAAGGTGATGCTGGTCGAAAACCGCTTCCCGAATTTCCTGGATACGAATATTTTGTTCAAGTCGTATCCGCCCGGAAGCGCGGCGTTTATCTACTATATTATAAAAGCTGCAGGCATAGGGCCGGAGTGGCTGCAGATGTATGCGCAGGCGGTTTTTATGGCCGGAATGGCGGCGTGCCTGTTTGCGTTTGCAGGAAAACAGGCTATGGGTATTCTGGCGGCCGCTATTCTGTCTGTGATGTTGCTGGCCGGCAATACGTCGTTCTATGATCTGCTGGTGGATACCCAGCTTCCCCTCACTGCTCTGGCCGGGCTGGCATTTTGTGTTTATTATCGTGAGCCGCCGGCAGAGACGGATGGGGATGGGCTTAAAGGTAGAGCGTGGTATATAGCAGTGTTTACGACATTTCTGGTCGCTATAAAAAACAGCGGAGTTTTATTTGTGTGCATCCTCCTGTTTTACATACGTCTCTGTCATGGGAGAAGAGTAAAGGAGGCCTTAAAGGAGCTGTCCGTCCCGTTTGTTTGTCCTGTCACGGCGCTTATCTTGTGGAAAAAGCATGTCAGCCTGGTGTTTGAAGGGGGCCTTTCGGCCAAGCATTCCATGTCCATACGCAATTTCAGGGCGGTTTTTGGGGAGAAGAGCACTGACGATTTAAAAGTGATTGCCCAAGCAGTGATGGATCACGTGTTCACGTTGTCGAACCCGGCTTTGTATATCCTGCTGTTTCTCATTCTACTGCTTGTACTGCAGGGCAGGACGGAGAAAACAGACAGGGGAGACAAAAGACTGGCGTTTACTGCATTTGCATTTTATCTTTTATATCAGCTTGGGATTTTGGGAATGTACCTGTTTTCTATGCCGCTGGGTGAGGCGCTCACCCTGGCGGAGTATGACCGCTATAACCGGACGATATTAATATTCATTGCCGGAGTTGCAGCAATCTTGACGCTGGGGGCTGCCAGAAGGTGGGAAGGTCTTGGGAGGAGAGGATATGGCACGGCGGTTCTGGTTTTGTGTATCGTGGGATCATGGCACACGCTGAAACCAAAATGGACGTACTATAAGAAGCAGGAGATGGATCAGACGCGGCTGACGTATGATGCGCTGATCCGCGATTATCATATCCCGTCCGGAAGCTCGTATATGATACTGACAACAGGGAGTACGGGATATTTACATTTTATATCACGATACCTGTTGCTGCCAAAGCATGTTATGGTGTGCGATTGCAGACGGGCAGAAGCTTTGAAACAGGTGGAAGAAGAGTGGAGAAATTTCGATTACCTTATCCTCTACGGGGCATCGGACGAGTTTGCGCTGTGGGCGGGGGAGATGTTTGGTGAAGAGGGGCCGGTGATTGAGCTTTCGCTTTATAAGTGAAAACACCAATTCCCCAGCTATGCTGGGGAGAATCCGTTGTGTGAGTGCAGCGCAGCGGAAGTAACAGAAAACCTGAGGGCAGCGGCGCTAAACTGCGTTTTTGGCGAGTTCAATGTTTCTCATAGACTAAGAAGTAATATATTGAAAGCCCCATCCTTTAATGATATACTAAAGACACAAAAGGAAGGGGAGCCCCACATGCCAAAGAAGAAACAGGATTTAAAACCGGATACGGTGCTGAAAAATTACTGGAATAATAAGGAACAATTCGCAGATCTCTTCAACGCAGCCCTGTTTCAGGGAAGGCCCGTAATCCGCCCGGAGGAACTTGAGGATCTGGATACGGAAGAATCTTCCATATTGGAACACAGGGAATACGCGGAGAGTATCCGGGCCTCCAGGGACAGTATAAAAGTGCGGAAGCGATCGACGTCTCATGGCGTAGAGCTTGTCATGCTGGCCAATGAGGGGCAGGAGCATATCCATTATGCGATGCCGATGCGGGTGATGGGGTATGATTACGGCACATATAAAAAGCAGTATGACAGCAATGCGCAAGGCTGTAAGGCAGAAAAGGGCCTGGAACGTGACGAATATCTGTCGCGGATGAGGAAAACAGATAAATTCATACCGGTTATCACTGTTGTAGTCTATTATGGAGACAGGCCCTGGGACGGGGCGACCCGGCTTCATGAAATGCTGGAGATAGGGGACGAATTTGCGGAGTATGTCAATGATTACAAAATACAGTTAGTGGAGGCGAGACAGAACAACCTTAAGCTGCACAACATAAATAATGTGGATCTGTTTAACCTGCTGTCCATCCTTCTGGACAGAAGTATGGACAGGAACGAGGCAAAAGAGAAGGCCATACAATACAGCGAAGAACATAAAACGGATAAAAGCGTGATTATGACCATAGCAGGAGCAGCTAATTGTAAAATTGATTACAGCGCGTTTGAAAAAGGAGATGGCGGTATGTGTGTATTATTTGATGAGATTGCAAAAGAGCATGAGGCGCGTGGGGAGGCGCGCGGAGAGGCGCGTGGGGAAGCGCGCGGAGAGGCGCGCGGGATTATTGAGACAGGACATGATTTCGGGCTTCCGGAAGAGGCTGTTTTAAACCAGCTGCAGAAAAAGCTGAATATCCCCTTGCAGAAGGCGCAGGAATATTTCCGGATGTTCGGGAAGCCGGCGCTGTAATGATTGATAATGAACCGGCGCAGGGTTCTGGATACAGAGGACGGACGGATCCCGGCCATGTCTGCAGACCGGCCGTATGGCCGCGCTTTTTCCTGAAAGCGAGGAGATGAAACGTGAAGCTTACCAATGATAAAACAATCCAAAGGGTCATCCAGAGGATTTACCGGGATATGTTCTGTGATTTTCATGAGCAGTATATTGTTGTGTTTCTGTGCGGCGGCGCGAGCAGGAAGGGGGCCTTGTCCCTTCGGGACCGGGTGCGGCCGCTTCTGGAGAATTCGCGGAAGTATCATTATCAGATGCCGATCAAGGTGTTTTATCCGGAGGATCTGCTGATTGAGGAGATGAACCGGGTCAGGAATGCGGATCTTCTGACATATGAGCAGCTTTTGGCGGATAATTCACACATTATTGCGATCATCTGTGAGAGCGCGGGCTCCCTGGTGGAGCTGGGGGCTTTTACGAATAACGCAGTGACCGTGGACAAGGTGATCGCGGCGGTTGATAAGAGTGTGGAAAAGCATAAGAGCTTTATCATGCTGGGGCCGATCAAATATTTAAAGAAACGGGGGCCGGCGAATGTCCTGTCCTATGGGAAGGACGCAAAGGAATTTGCCGCGGCCCTGACAAAGATGATACGCGCGAAGTATAAGGCGTCAAGGAATCGGGGCGATCTGGAGATTAACACGATTGTGGGGATGCATTATTATATCCAGCTTCTGCTTTATTTTTTTAAGGATCTGAGCCTTTTGCAGCTTCGCGAAATGATTGATTTTACGGCGAAGGAGAATGGGATTGCGTTTACGAATTTCCGGGTGGTGTTTGACGCGGCGCTGAGGCTTTTGCTCCAGGAGCGATATGTGATGAAGGCATTTCTGGACGGGACAGATAAATACCGCCTGTCTAAGAGCGGATTTTTAAACATAGAAAAAATATTAAGGAATTGCAGACATGGGTATTCCTGTGATATAATAAGGATTGAAATCATGTATTCTAAATATTATAAAGCTTCTGGCGCTTAGAATTGTTAATGTGTGCTACATATTGACTGGGAGCAGTTCCTGCTTCGTTTGAAGAATCATGACCCGTATCCATCGTAGTTTCATGAGCGAAAAATGGTTGTTTCGATCATGAAACTACGCCGGAAATATACTGAGTAAGCGCGAGGAGCTTTATATGAATACAAACAGCAATCTGATACTGAATACGCTGGGGGTACCCATTATCTACGATCTGGAAAGCCTGTCGGAACGATTATCCATTACAAAGACTTTTTTATATATGCTCTCCAGGAAGCAGCATTTGTTTTATGAGACGGCGGAGATACCGAAAAAGGATGGGAGTACGCGTAAGATTCATGCGCCGGTTCTCTCGCTGAAGGTGGTGCAGAAGTGGATTCTGGTGGAGATTCTGGAAAAGGTTAGGGTTTCTCCCTATGCCATGGCCTTTGTCCCGGGGAAGAACGGGTTAAAGGAAAACGCCATGCTCCACAAGGACAGGCTGTTTATCCTGGAGATGGATATCCACGATTTTTTCGGAAGCATCACCCAGAAGGATGTGTTCCAATTATTTACGAAGATTGGCTACAACTATACGATTTCCGCGATTCTGGCGAATCTGTGTACGTATGAGGAGGTTCTGCCGCAGGGCGCGGTCACGTCGCCGTATATTGCGAATCTGATCTGCTATAATCTGGACATGCGCCTGAGCGCGCTGTGCAACAAGCGGGATATTGTGTATACGCGCTATGCGGATGATCTGAGCTTTTCATCGGACAACCGCACGCGGCTGAACCGGATCGAGAGGCTCCTGAGGGAGATCGTACAGGACGAGGGGTTTGAGATCAATGACCGGAAGACGCGGTATTTTTCCAATGACCGGAAGAAGACCGTGACGGGCATTACGATCAATGACCGTGAGATTCATGCGGACAGGAAGCTGAAGCAGCGGATCCGTTCCAAGATTTTCCACGCGGTTTCAGAGGCGGATTATTCAGAGGCGGCGCAGATCCGGGGGCTGATCGCATTTGTGGATTCCATTGAGGATGGGTACCGGGATCAGATGGCCTGTTATCTGGAGGGACTGGCCCTGAAGGAATCTCTGAGACGGTCCGCCAAGGTTGTGAAGGCTTACAATAACAACAAGCTGTTTCAGGATTTGGAGGATATGATGCCTCTGTGAGTGAAAGGAAGCCCGGCAGAATGGGCTGCCGGAACCGTTTGTAACGGCGAGCGGATACAGACGCGCAGCAGGGACAGAGACGGCGGTATAGGACATACTCCGAACCGGGGAGGCGGGCAGTGCGCCCTTTTCCCGGTTCGGAGTATGTTTTATTACGAAACGACGGATACGCGGTAATGGCGCATCCAGAAGTCGATCTGGATGATATAGGCCATCATCTGCGGGGCTGCCATGAGCTGGCCGTACCATGGCTTTCCGTAGTCAGAGGGACTCTTGAGGAAACGCTCTGTTTTTTTGCGGTCGAGGAAGGGCAGGACGGGTGAAGATGAATCATCGAGGATTTCCTTTACACGCCCGGCGAGCATAGCCTCATAATTTCTGTCATACGTTTTGGGATAAGGCGATTTTCTCCGGAAGAGGATTTCATCCGGCAGAAGGCCGCGTCCGGCTTCCCGCAGAAGCGCCTTGACCACGCCTCCCCTGGCTTTCATATCCCAGGGCGTATTGAAGAGGTATTCTGCAATGCGGTGATCGGCAAAGGGAACCCTGGCCTCCATGCCGTTGTACATGCTGGTGCGGTCCATGCGGTTTAAGAGCGTCTGCATAAACCAGCGCAGGTTCAGCCAGGAGATTTCGCGGCGGCGCGCTTCCTCCGGGCTTTCTCCGGAAAGCCTGGGAACCATGGACAGGGATGTCTCATAGGTCTGTTTTACATACTCTTCCATGTTCAGGTAATCCAGGAAATCGTCGGATAAGAGAACCTTGCGCGCTTCGAGATCCATGGTCCAGGGAAAGGTATGGGCTTCAAAGCACTCCTTTTTATGGAACCACGGATAGCCGCCGAATATTTCATCGGCGCATTCCCCGGTCAGAGCCACCTTATGGCGGCAGGCTACCTGGGAGCAGAAGTATAAAAGGGACGAGTCCACATCCGCCATGGCGGGCAGATCGTGGGCTTTTACGGATTCGGTTAAAAGCTCTGCCTGCTGCCGGGTCGAGCATTCCAGGAAGGTATGGTCAGAATGGAGAAATTCCACCATCTTCTCCACATAGGGGCGATCCTGGGAGGGCTGGAAGGCGCTGGCTTTAAAGTTTTCCGCGTTTCCGGCAAAGTCAAAGGAGTAGGTGTGAAGCTGTCTGTTTTTCTTTTTCAGCTCCTCGCAGCAGATGGCAGACACGAGGGAGGAATCCACACCGCCGGATAAAAAGGCGCACACAGGGACGTCGGAGACCATCTGCCGGCGGACGGCATCCCGGATGAGGAAAGCGGTTTTTTCTACCGTCTGTTCAAAGGTGTCTGTGTGAGGGCGGCTCTCCAGCTTCCAGTAGGGCTCATGGCGCGCGCCGGAAGGCGAGACGCAGAGCAGATGCCCGGGTAAGACCTCGCGCACGCCCAGGAAGATGCCGCAGCCGCTGGTCCTGGCGGGACCAATGCTGAAAATCTCGTTTAAGCCTTCGCGGCCGACCTCAGGGCGGATCTGCGGGCAGGCGAGCAGGGCTTTTAATTCGGAGCCGAAGAAGAGGGTTCCGGTCTGCTCGCAGAAGGTGTAAAACAGCGGTTTTACGCCGAAACGGTCGCGGTATAAAAGCAGGCGTTTCCTGGCCGTGTCCATGATGGCCATGGCGAATATCCCGTTCGCCTTTTTGATGAAATCAGGTCCCCAGGTCAGATAGGCCATGAGGAGGACCTCTGTGTCGCTGGAGCTCTCAAAGGATACGCCCTCTGCAGCGAGTTCCTGTCTGAGCTCCTGCGTATTATACAGCTCGCCGTTGTAGACAATTCCCGCCGTCTGTTCTTCAAAGCAGCGGATCATGGGCTGATGCCCGGTGACGGGATCAACGATGGAAAGCCGCGTCTGGGCAAGGCCGAAATGGGGTGAGAGGAAGGTTCCCTCATCGTCCGGGCCGCGCCGCTTCTGGACGCGGTTCATATTTTCCAAAAGCCTCATGGAGGCGTCTCTTTCTTCTGTAAAATCCCTGTCGGGATTAAAAAATCCTGAGATGGCGCACATAAGAATTCCTTTCTGTGATGAGTTTTGATTTGGTTGAGTATTGAAACTTTCATCTCTTTTCTGAAGTTCTATAAAAGCATAAAACAGGCGGCCAGGAACGCGGCCAGAAGGCCGATGAGAACCGGGGCCAGATTTTTGCGGGCCAGCTCCACGGGATTGACGTTGCAGATTGCCGCAACCGGGATCAGCCCCCAGGGGACGATGGTACCGCCGCCGACAAAGATGGCGCCGATCTGCCCTAATGCCGCCAGGATCGGAACAGAAGCCTGGGTGGCTGCGCCAAAGGTCTGTGCCAGAGCGCCGGTCAGGGGCAGGCCGGAAAAGCCCGAGCCGTCCAGGCCGGTCAGGCAGCCGATAAAGAGCTGGAAAGCAGCGGCGATATAGGGATTTAAGGGAGTTTTGGCTGCCAGCCAGAGCGCCCAGTCGTTCAGGATCCCATTTCCCAAATCTTTGCCCAGGATCTGGGTAATTCCGCTTCCGCCCAGGAAGAAGAAGGCGCCGATGACGATGACCGGGGCAAAGATCCGGATCGCGAAAAGAAAACCGTCTGTCAGATACTGCGTCACCTTTTCCGGCGACTGTTTCCCAAACCCTAAGACGGATCCAAGGCACATGAGCAGCACAGCCGTCCCGGACACAACGCTGGTGGCGTCCGTGCCGTTTAAATCCAGCGCCAGCATGCCGATGATGTCTGCGAGAAAAGCAGCCGGGATGCAGATTGCCATAATCCGGGCGGCGCGGCGGCGCATGGATGTCTGCGCCGGTATCGGTTCTGCTTTGTGCGGGCCGTCATGCTCAGGCGCGGGAGCTGATTCATTTATACGATCGTTTCCCGGAATCCGCGCGTTTTCGGCAATATGAACCGGTTCGGACATGGACGGGCGGTTCAGGATAAATGCGGCCAGTACGGTCACGATACCCATGGTCAGAAAGACAGGGCCCGCCTGGGACAGGATGTCAGCCGCGGAAATCCCGGCAGCCGCGGCGGAGATGGCGGGCGCTCCCTGGATGACCACATCATAGCTGAGCGCAAAACCGTGGCCAAAGAGGTTCATGGCCATGGCGGCCGCCAGGGGGGACAGGCCGGCGCGGATGGCAAAGGGGATCATGATGGCGCCTACCAGGGCCACGGAGGGGGAGGGCCATAAAAAGAGGGAAAATAGAAACATGGTGATACCCAGAAGCCACCAGGTCCGGGACGGTGTTTTCATGATCTTTGACATGGGCTCCATCAGAAGCCGGTCGCTCCCCAGCTCGCCCATGCATTTTGACAGGGCGGTCACAAGGGCGATGGTGGCGATGATCTCCATGAATTCCCTGGCCGCATAGAGCGAGGCGCAGAACACAGTCTGGATCCCGCCCGCAAATGAATGGAGGCCGACGGCCCCGATGAGAAACAGAAACAGGACACAGACGATCGGAGTGTCCCGCCGCAGGATCATCACAGCCAGAACCATGAGAACCCCGATCAGATACAGTATATGGAGTGGCGTGAGAACCACAGCAGCAGATGCTGGCATAGCGTATATCTCCTGAAGAAAGAATTATACGATCAGGATATGTGGAAATGGCGGGACGGGTGAAACTTTCACACAGATACAGGGGCTGTAATCCGGTTTTTATGCTATAATACCCTGCCGCGCGGCAGGGTATCTGACTCTCTCCTCTTATTTAACGCATTCCAGGTACTCGCCCAGCGCTTTTAAAGATCGGTTTACAACCAGTTCTTCCGGGAAATCGATTTCCCGGAGCAGTGCGGCGGCCTGGTCGTGGCAGCCCACATCAGCGGCGCAGTGCGAGTCGCTGCCCAGGATCACGGCCGTATTATATCTCCGGCAAAGCTCCAGCATCGTGTAATAGTTTTCACGCGCGCCGGGCCGCGGCGAGCCGGGTTTTAAGGAGCTGTTATTCACCTCCAGCAGGACATGATGTTCTTTCGCCGCTTTTACAAGGCTTTCATAGTCCAGCGGGATCCGGCTGTTATCCGGGTGCCCGATGATCTGAACATACGGATTTTCCATAGCTCCGATCAGAGCCGCCGTATTCTCCTCCCTGGCGCCTGGCTCATAGCAGAGATCATGGATGCTGGCGATCCCGTAATCGAGACGTTTCTGCAGCCACCGCTTCAAATCGACATTTCCCTGATAATCCACTATATTCAGCTCACACCCCATAATCAGGCGTATTCCGAAAAGCTCCCGTGGGATCGCCTTAAAATTGCAGAAATACATCTCATGGCAGCTTCCGGGCATGGCCGGCGCGTGATCCGAAGAGCCGAAAAGAGTCAGTCCGCGTTCGGCGGCGGCATGCGCCATCTCATAAAGGGTGTTGTATGCGTGGCCGCTGGCGGATGTGTGGGTATGTATGTCAAGAATATCGTTCATTTTGGCAGTTCCTCCTTCGTATGATGGGATTATTCCGTTATCACTCACGGCTTAACCGGATATGCCGCCTGTTTTAGGCGGCTGTTTCACAGCTTTTTGGCAGTATAAATATAATAATATCATAAATTTTTCAGGAAAACTATAGAATTATAAGATGGGATATGGTTAAATAGAGATACTGGTTACTGCCCGCCCCCTGCCGGGCTGTGCCTGCAAAGAACACATGTTCTGGCGGACAGTAACAGATATTGCCCGTAATCGGCCGTCTGAGTCCGGCTGGTTATGGATTCAAACTGCAAAGGAGGTACAATATATGACAGAACATAAAGCGGAAAACGCTGCGCCTGCTGATGCAACAGGCATTCCGGCAGAAACGATGGAGGATTATGCCGCAGAGCTGGAAGCTTCCTTTAAAAAGGTAAAGGAAGGGGACATCCTGACCGGAACCGTGGTCGGCGTGACGGATACGCAGGTGCTTCTGGATCTGAAATATTATGCGGAAGGTGTGATTGACAAGGAGAATCTGAGCAATGATCCGGATTTTAATATGAAGGAGGAGATCCATCCGGGAGATGAGATCACGGCCACGGTGCTGAGGCTTGACGACGGCGAGGGGAATCTGGTGCTTTCGAGGAAGGAGGCAAATGACAGGATGGCCTGGGAGCGCCTGCGGGAAATGCTGGAGGCCAGGACGATCGTTTTGGTAAAGGTGTCGGGCGTGGTAAACGGCGGCGTGATTGCGAAGCTGGAGGGTGTCCGGGGATTTATTCCTGCCTCCCGCCTGGACGCCTCGTATGTGGAGGATCTGAATGAATGGCTGGGAAAGACCGTGGAGGCCACCGTGATTACCGCGGACGAGGAGACGGGGCGGCTGGTGCTTTCCGGCAGGGAGGCGGCCAGGGAGAAGGCCCTTGCGGAGAAGAATCAGCGCATCGCCAGATGCGAGGTTGGCGCGGTGATGGATGGGACCGTGGAGACGATCAAGCCATACGGCGCGTTTATCAGCCTGGAAAACGGACTGTCAGGCCTGGTCCATGTTTCACAGATCAGCAGGAACCGGATCAGGCATCCGGCCGCGGTTCTGAAAGAGGGGCAGCGCGTGACTGTGAAGATTATTTCCACGGAGAATCATAAGATAAGTCTGAGCATGAAGGCTGTGGAGCCGGATGAAGCGCCTGAGGAGGATGTGTTTGATTACCAGGGCGGCGGGGAGGCCACGACAGGCTTCGGCGAACTTTTGAAGGGAATTAAACTGTAGCGGACAGCGGGTTGAGGCGGTCTTAAGCTGCTGCTGCGAACAGGCTTAGAAGGAGAGGGAAGGACTTGAATATCCCCAAATCATATGATCAGCTTGATCAGTGGACGACGATTATGTTTTTGTATAATTCGGCTCTGAAGGCGATCAATACGAAGATTGAGATTATGAACAATGAATTTGTCCATATCTATCATTATAACCCGATTGAGCATATCAAATCGAGGCTGAAGTCGCCGGACAGCATTGTGAAGAAGCTGAAACGGCACGGGCGCGAGGTTTCGATTGCGAATATGATTGAGTATCTGAGCGACATTGCCGGAATCCGGATTATCTGTTCCTTTACCTCGGATATTTATCTGATTGCGGATATGATTTCGCGCCAGGCGGATATTACGGTGCTGAATATTAAGGATTATATTAAGAATCCGAAGCCAAACGGGTATAAGAGCTACCATATGGTGGTTACGATTCCGATCTATCTGAGCGAGGGGCCGGTGGAGACGAAGGTCGAGATACAGATTCGGACGATCGCAATGGATTTCTGGGCCAGCCTGGAGCATAAGATTTATTATAAATTTGAGGGAAACGCCCCCAGAAGCCTGGAGGTGGAGCTGAAGGTCTGCGCGGAGATCGTGGATATGCTGGACGGGAAGATGTTCTCGCTGAATGAATCGATTATGAAGATCAGCGGTGATCAGCCGGAACCGGAGAACCGGGCAGACGAAAAGCGGCCGGATATATGGACAGGGCTTTTGACCGGAGAGACGCAGGAAAAAAGCCTGAGAGAGGCCGCGAAAGAGCAGGATGCGGATGGCATTTAAGCGGCGTTTGAGGGAGACAGGGCAGATTGTGCGTGTGAACGGCCGGAGTATTGTTCTCTTTGAGGCTGCTTACAGGCTGCTTGCGCTGCCGCTTTTTTTGCGGATAGCGGATGCGCTGATGCGTTTTTCCCTGAATGCCTCCGGGTACAGCTATGTGACAGTGAATAATCTGGGGAGCTTTCTTGCAAAACCGGCGACGATCGCATCGCTGTGTACGGCGGCGGCGCTTTTGCTGCTGGGCGTTATGCTGGAGGCAGGATGCCTGGTGACGGCGTTTCAGGCGGCGGCGCGGGCCAGGCGGATGAGCGCGCTTTCGATTTTCCTGGGGGGCCTGTCGAAGACGGCGGAGGAGGTGAGGCGCGGGAGCTGGCCCTGGTTTCTGGTCGCCGCGGTCCATAGCTGCCTGATCCACCTGTTTTTGCTCTACAGGCTTTTGTGCCATGTAAAGCCTGTGAGATTTATTCTTACGGCCCTCATGTCGGAGCGCTGGGGATGGCCTGCCGCTGCCTGTGTGACGGCGCTGTTTGCTGCCACAGCGCTTCCCACGGCTTTTGTGGGGTTTGGCTGTATGGTGGAACGCCGATCCTTTAAGGGCAGCTTAAGGCGCAGCCTGGAGCTTTTGAGGGGGAACTATGTGCAGACAGCGCTGGTTTTGTCGCTCTGCAATGTCCTTGTGATCGCGGCGGCGGTCTTTTTGTATCTGGCGGCGGTGGTTCTGACAGCCGTGTTTGCAGTCCGTTTTCTGGATCAGAGAATGGAGCTGGCGCTGCTTTTGGAGGCCAGGGACCGCATTGAATTTGTCCTCATCTTTGCAGCCGGGATCGCGCTTTCGGCCGTGCATTATGGAGCGCTGACCGTGCTGTATGTATATTTCGGCGGGAAACAGGAGGGGAGCGCGTTTGGCGCTCTGGATTCTGCCGGTCCGAGGACGGCCCGGGGGCGGCTTTTGACAAGGCGGAATGTACTGGCGCTTTTGTCGCTTCTGACAGCCCTCAGCGCGGTGAGCGTGGCGGATGCGGCCAGGAATGGGGGCGTAGGCGAGGATTGGCTTTCTGAGGTACAGATTACGGCGCACCGGGGGAGCTCATCCTCGGCTCCGGAAAATACGCTGCCTGCGCTGGAGGCGGCCATTGAGGAGATGGCCGATTTTGCGGAGATTGACGTTCAGGAGACGCTGGACGGCCATCTGATTTTATTTCATGACAGGACGTTAGAGCGTATGGCCGGGGATTCGCGGGCGGTTGCCTCCATGACGTTTGAGGAGCTGTCGCAGGTGGATGTGGGCTCCTGGTTTTCGCAGGAGTACGCGGGAACGGCGATCCCCACGCTTTCGGAGGCGCTTGAGACAGCCCGGGGGCGGCTGAAGCTGAATATTGAGCTGAAAAATCTGGGAGCGGCCAGCGATCTTCCGGAAAAGGCGGCGGCCTGTATTCAGAAATCGGGGCTTTCACGTCAGTGTGTGGTTACATCGACAAGCCTTGATTATCTGCGCCGGGTTAAGAGCGCCGCGCCGGAATTGTATACCGGATATATTGCCTCCGCGGCGTATGGGGCCTATTATCAGGATGAGGCCGTGGATTTCGTGAGCCTGCTGTCCGGCTCGGTCAGCCGCAGGCTGGTGGAGGCGGTGCATGAGAGCGGCAAAGAGGTCCATGTCTGGACCGTGAACCGCAAAAGCGAGCTGGAGCGGGTAAGGCTTCTGGGCGTGGACAATGTGATTACAGATGATCCGATTCTTGCGAGGGAGACGCTTTATGCAGAGGAGAATGCAGAGCATCTTCTGGAGCGGCTTCGGGAGATGATACGGTGAGTGGAGGAAAATGAAGATGAGAATGGTGTTGCAGCGTGTGTCCCGGGCCAGCGTGGCAGTGGACGGGGATGTGATTGGGGCGATTGATCAGGGATTTATGGTGCTCCTGGGCGTGTGTGAGAGCGATACGGAGGAGATCGCGGACAAAATGGTGGATAAGCTGTGCAGGCTGAGGATTTTTGAGGATGAGAACGGCAAGACAAACCGGTCCCTGGCCGATGTGGGCGGGGCGCTTCTGGTGGTGAGCCAGTTTACGCTCTATGCGGACTGCAGCCAGGGCAACCGCCCCGGCTTTCTGGGAGCCGGGAGCCCGGAGTTTGCGAACCGCATGTATGAATATGTGCTGAAACGGTGCGGCCAGTATGTGGAAAAGGTGGAGCACGGCCGGTTCGGAGCGGACATGAAGGTGGAGCTCGAAAACGACGGGCCGTTTACCCTTGTGCTGGACAGCGATACGCTGGTGAAGAAGAAAAAATGATAGGAAACAGAAAGGATAAAGGTGCAGGATTAAAATGGAAGAGACGGTAAAAGAACTGGAGAAACGGCTGACATGGAAGTTTCCGACGATTGCGAAACAGTCGCCGGAGCAGAAGGAGGAGGCGTTCGCCTACTGCGAGGGATACAAGGCGTTTTTGAATGCGGCGAAGACGGAGCGGGAATTTACGGCGCGGGCGGCGGAGCTTTTAAAGCGTTCGGGTTATGCGGAATGGACGCCGGGGCGCGCGTACGCACCGGGGGATAAGGTGTATGCTGTCAACCGCAAAAAGGCGCTGATTATGACCACATTCGGAACGCGTCCTCTGGAGGACGGCCTGAGGCTGAACGCGGCGCATATCGATTCCCCGCGCCTTGATTTGAAGCCGAACCCGCTGTATGAAAAGTCGGAGATGGCGTATTTTAAGACGCATTATTACGGCGGTATCCGCAAATACCAGTGGGTGGCGCTTCCGCTGGCGCTGCACGGCGTTGTGATAAAGGCGGACGGGGAGACGGTTGAAATCTCGGTCGGCGAGAAGGAGGGGGATCCGGTTTTCTGCGCAACGGATCTTCTGCCGCATCTGTCTGCGGATCAGAATGAGCGCAAGCTCAAGGATGGAATCAAGGGTGAGGAGTTAAATATCCTGCTCGGCTCCCTGCCGTTTGAATGCGGGGATGAGGAGATCAAGGAGGCGGTGAAGCTTCAGATCCTGGCTCTTTTGCATGAGACGTACGGGATCACGGAAAAGGATTTCCTGCGCGCGGAGATTGAGCTGGTTCCGGCCGCAAAGGCAGTGGATGTGGGCCTGGACCGCAGCATGGTAGGCGCTTACGGGCAGGACGACCGTGTGTGCGCCTATACGGCCATGACGGCAGAGATTGACACGAAGAATCCGGAGTATACGACTGTCACCATATTTGCGGACAAGGAGGAGATCGGCTCTGTGGGAAATACGGGGCTTAATTCCAATTTCCTGCTGCATTATGTGATGGATCTGGCGGCCGCGGCGGGGGCCGATTACCGGCGGGTTCTGGAGCGCTCGCTCTGCCTGTCCTCGGATGTAAACGCGGCGTTTGATCCGACTTTCCCGCAGGTGTATGAGGAGAAGAATGCCTGCTATCTGGGAAAGGGCTGTGTACTGACCAAATATACGGGTGCGAGAGGAAAATCGGGCAGCAGCGACGCCAGCGCGGAGACGATGGCCAGGGTGATTGAGCGGATGGACGCAGAGGGCGTGTACTGGCAGATCGGGGAGCTCGGCGCGGTGGACGCGGGAGGCGGCGGAACCGTGGCGCTCTATGTGGCGGGCCTGAATGTGGATGTGGTGGATCTGGGCGTGCCGATCCTGTCCATGCATTCGCCGTTTGAGGTGGCGTCCAAGATGGACATTTATCATACATACCGGGCGTTTCTGGCATTTTATAAATAAAGGGCCGTTCCGGCTGTCTGAACGGCTGCGAATGTTAGCCCCGGTCCGGCCGGGGCGGAAAGAAAGAGGATTTTATGATATGCGAAAATTTGTAAAAGCCGGGCTCTGCGGCCTGGCGGCGGCGGTGCTGGTGTGCGGAGGCTGCTCTGCCAAAACGGAACAGGATCCTTCGTCACAGGAGACGGACGCGCAGGCAGGCTCCGGGGAGGCAGGCAGCGAGGCGGGCGGAGCGCAGGATGGCGCGGCGCCGGCAGAGGAGGGCGCGACAGAGGAGTATATCGCTGAGGGAAGCATTACGCTGGGCGAGTATAAGGGAATCCCGGTCACGGTCATGAAGGCGGAGGTGACGGAGGAGGAGATCGATCAGGTAATCGACAATTATCTGAACAGCAGCGCTACGTATGAGGAATCGGATGAGGCGGCCGTGCTGGGCGATACGGTGAATATTGACTATAAGGGACTGATGGACGGCACAGCCTTTGACCGGGGATCCGATACAAATTTTGATCTGCTCCTGGGTTCCGGGCGTTTTATCGACGGCTTTGAGGACGGCCTGGTGGGCGTGAAAAAGGGAGAAAAGCGGGACTTAAACTTACGTTTTCCGGAGCCATACCTCAATAATCCGGATATGGCGGGGCGCGAGGTCGTATTTGAGGTGACCGTGAATGCGGTGAAGAAGCGTATCGTGCCGGAGCTTACGGACGAATTTGTGGCCGCTTCTTTTCCGGAGGATAAAACTGTGGAGGGCCTGCGCAAATCGCTGCGTGAGATGCTGCTGTCTCAGAAGCAGTCGCAGATCGAAAACAGCCGGGACTCACAGCTTTTGGAGGAGGCGATGCAGCGATCGGAGATCGTGTGCGCCACGGATCAGGTGAATGAGGCTCTGGAGCTTCAGGTTGACAGCGTGACCAGAATGGCGGCAGGCTATGGATATGATTTGGCGTCCTATGCAGGACTGATGGGCATGGACGAGGCGGGCCTGCGCGCAGAGCTTAAGCAGGCGGCCGTTTACATGGTAAAGCAGGAGATGACGCTGGATGCTATTGCAGAGGCGGAGGGCATTGCGGTCAGCCAGGAAGATAAGGAAGCGCTGGCAAAAGAGTATGGCTATGAGAGCCTGTCCGCTCTTTTGGAGAGCCAGGGTGTGACGGAGGAGCTGGTTGAGGATACGGTGAAAAAACAGAAGGCGCTGCGCGTCCTTTCCGACAATGCGCAGGTAACAGAAGAGGCGCAGTAGTGGATAAATATGAAATTTTAAAGAAATATTTTGGGTACGACGCCTTCCGCGACGCTCAGGAGACGCTGATTGATCAGATTCTGGAGGGACGGGACACGCTGGGCATTATGCCCACTGGCGCGGGAAAATCCCTGTGTTACCAGATCCCGGCGCTGATGCTGGACGGTATTACCCTGGTGATTTCGCCTCTGATCTCGCTGATGAAGGATCAGGTGGGGAGCTTAAACCAGGCAGGGATTCACGCAGCGTATCTGAACAGTTCCCTGACAGCCGGGCAGTATTATAAGGCGCTCGGCTTCGCGCGCGAGGGGCGTTACCCGATTATTTATGTCGCGCCGGAACGCCTTTTGACCGGGGAATTCATGGATTTCGCCCTGAACAGCCGGATTGCAATGGTGGCCGTGGACGAGGCGCACTGCGTATCACAGTGGGGCCAGGATTTCAGGCCGAGCTATTTAAAAATCACGGAATTTATCGAACGGCTGCCAAAGCGTCCGATCGTGAGCGCCTTTACGGCCACGGCGACGAAGGAGGTCAGGGACGATATGATCGATATCCTGATGCTCCGGGATCCCATGGTCCTGACCACCGGATTTGACAGGGGAAACTTATATTTCGGCGTGATGTCCGTAAAGGATCGCTACGGGGCGATACGGAATTATCTGGAAATGCACCGGGGCGAGAGCGGGATCATTTACTGCCTGACCAGAAAGCATGTGGAGGACGTCTGCGCGCGGCTTATAAGGGACGGTTTTCCGGTGACAAGATACCATGCCGGTTTAAGCGATGCGGAGAGAAGGAAAAATCAGGATGATTTTATCTATGACCGAGCGCCGGTGATTGTGGCCACCTCCGCGTTCGGCATGGGGATCGACAAATCGAATGTGAGGTATGTGCTTCATTACGGCATGCCGAAGAATATCGAGTCGTATTATCAGGAGGCCGGAAGGGCGGGGCGCGACGGGGAGCCTGCGGAGTGTATTTTGTATTACAGCGGCCAGGATGTGATCACAAATCAGCTTTTTATTGATCACAATCAGGATAATCAGGAGCTGGACGCCGCGACCAGGGCGCTGGTGACGGAGCGCGACAGGGAACGTCTGAGAAGGATGACCTTTTACTGCTTTACGAATGAGTGCCTGCGGGATTATATTCTGAAATATTTCGGGGAATATGGGAGTAATTACTGCGGGAACTGTTCAAACTGCCTGACGCAGTTTGAGGAGACGGATGTGACGGAGATTGCGCGGGCGCTGATTGACTGCGTGGAGAGCAGCCGGCAGAGATATGGAACCACTGTGATTGTGGATACAGTCCGCGGGGCGAACACGGCTAAGATCCAGAACTACCGGATGAATGAGAATCCCCGGTACGGGGCGCTTAAGGAGATTCCCGTGTACCGGATCCGGCAGGTGTTAAACTTTCTGCAGATGCAGGAATATCTGGCGGTCACAGCAGACGAGTATGCGATTGTAAAACTGACTGCGAAATCCGGGGAGGCGTTTCAGGAGGGGCCGATCGTCATGAAGCTCGCAAAGGAGGCGCAGAGGCCGCCGAAGGAGCAGTCAAAGAGCGGGAAGAGCAAAAAGGCCCAGCCCGGCCGGGAGAGCTTTACCGAGAAGGAGGAGAGCCTGTTTGAGAAGCTCCGCGCTGTGCGGACCGAGATCGCAAAAAGGGAACAGGTTCCGCCGTATATCGTGTTCTCAGACAGGACGCTGATCCATATGTGCATCGTAAAGCCGACGACGAAGCAGGAGATGCTCAACGTGTCAGGGGTGGGGGAATTTAAGTATAATAAGTACGGGGAGAGCTTTCTGATGTGCGTCAAGGAGGAGACAGAGGGCTGAGAGCTTATTTTTCCTTGTGGTAATTCCTGTAATTTAGTATAATGGAGAAATCGGAGGCTCGTGACGAAAGGAGACGACAGAACATGGATTTAAATCAGATATTGGAAGAGCTGGATAAACTGTACGCAGAGGCAAGCCTTGACAAGGCGGAGCTGCGGTTAGGCGAATGGCTCGCTGAGGCAGAGGAGGCCGGGGAGCAGGGAATCATGCTGGCGCTCTATAATGAGCAGGAGGGCCTTTACCGGACGACCGGGCGCGCGCCGGAGGCGGTAAAGGTTTCAGCAAGGGCGCTTGAACTGGTGAGACGTCTGGGCCTTGAGGGCGGGATTCAGCATGCGGCGACGCTGCAGAACGCGGCCACGGCGAACCGGGCGGCGGGCAACGCGGACGAAGCGCTGGCGATGTTTGAGGAGGCCGCGGCGATGTACGGCAGGCTGGGGAAAGAGGGAAGCTACCAGATGGCCGCGCTCAATAATAATATCAGCCAGATCTATCAGGAGCGCGAGGAGCACGATACGGCGCTTTCCTATCTGGAGAAAGCTCTTGCCGTGGTTGAGCGCCTGGAAGGAGGCGCGGCAGAGGCTGCCACGACGCGCATCAACATGTCCCTGTCCCTGATGGCCTTAGACCGTCTGGAGGAAGCAAAGCAGCGGATTGATGAGGCGATGGAATACTACAGGAGCGAACAGGGGCTTAAGGATGCGCACTATCCGTCCGCGCTGTCAGCGGCCGGCGAGCTGGCGTTCTGCAACGGAGAGAAAAAGGAGGCGCTGGTCCTCATTAAAGAGGCTCTGGATGTGACGCTGCGGATATTCGGAGAGAACGCCGCGAGCGAGATTCTGCGCAGAAATGTGGAGCTGATTGAGGAGAGCATAAAGAGGACGGAGCAGGAAGGCTGACAGATGAACGGGCTGGAGCTTGCAAGGCGTTATTACCTGGAGGTCGGGCGGCCGATGCTGGAGGCAGAATACGCGGAGTACCTGCCGCGGATTGCGGCGGGGCTGGCCGGGGAAGGTTCCGAGTGCTTGGGGTATGACGACGCGATTTCAAGGGATCATGATTTTGGGCCGGGGTTCTGCCTTTGGCTGAATGCCGAGGATTTTTCGGCAATTGGAGAGCGCCTCCAGGCGTCCTATGAGGCTCTCCCCGGCGAATTCGGCGGCTTCCCGGCCAGAAATACGAGCGCCAGGGGAGGCGGGCGCGTGGGCGTGATGGAGATTTCCGCGTTTTACGGTTATTTTATCGGGGCAGAGCAGCCGCCGGCCTCGCTGCTTCGCTGGCTGCGCCTACCGGAGGAAAAGCTGGCGGCCGCGGTGAGCGGCGAGGTTTTTTCGGATCCGTCCGGCGAATTTTCTGCTGTCCGCGAGGCGCTTTTGCAGTATTATCCGGAGGACGTGCGGGTGAAGAAGATCGCGGCCCGGGCGGCGGTGATGGCCCAGTCGGGTCAGTATAACTATGCGCGGTGCATGCGGCGCGGGGATGATGCGGCGGCCTGTATGGCGCTCAGCGAATTTTTAAAGAGCGCGATGTCCATGCTCTATCTGTTAAACCGCCGGTATGCGCCGTATTATAAATGGATGTACCGGGGACTTTCGGAGCTGGAGCACATGAAGGAGGCGCGGCCGCTGCTCGGTGAGCTTTCCCGTCTGGGCGGCCAGGGGGAGGCGTGGCGAAAGCCGTATCCGGCGGGCTTTAACCCCTATGTGAATACCAGGGACCGCAAGGTGGAGCTGGTCGAGGAGATCTGCGCTCTGACAGCAGAGGAGCTTCGCAGACAGGGACTGACGGACAGCAGGGATGATTTCCTGGAGGCGCATACATGGGAGATTATGAAGCGGATCCGGGATCCGCAGCTTCGCAGCCTCCATGTGCTGGAAGGGTAGGGAGAGATATATGACATTGGAAGAAAAGAAAGAGGCGCTGATTGAGACAGAGTGGAAGGCGTTCCAGGCGGTGCATAACGAGGGGGGACGGGCTTCCTGCCAGGATGATCCGGAGACCTTTTTTTTAATGCGCCGCAGTCAGTTCCATGCATGGCCGGAGGATCTGGCCGACAGCTATGCCAGGGATCTCCGCGCGGCGGAGGCTGAGGGGAGGAATCTTCTGGCCGAGAAGTATGCCTGGATGATGGAATCCACGGCTCCGGAGCAGTTTGAGCGGATATCCGGCCTTCTGCCGGAGCTGTCTGAGGAGAAGGAGCGGCTGATCGGCCTGATTGCAGGGATCCAGGTTCCCTGGATGGAGGAGTACGCGTCCGCGTATCCGGCCCTGGCGTCCGGGAACCGCCCGATCCACGCTGCCAGGGACACGGAGTTTTCCACCTCCTTTGAGACGTATCTGAAGGGGGAGCTTCACACCTACTCGGAAGGGACGCTTCTGCTGTATCTGGATTTTGTCAGGGGCCTTGAGAGGGAGGGGAAGAATCTGTCCCTTCTGGTGATGGAGGCGACCGTGAGGGCTTACGGGTATAAAAGCCTTGAGGAGGCGGAGGAACGTGTCAGATGTCAGCAGAGCGTGTAATTGAGATTAAGGATGTCACAAAGATTTATAAGCTTTACGATAAGCCCATTGATCGCCTGAAGGAATCCATGAGCCTGCGGCACAGAAGCTATCATAAGGATTTCTATGCACTGCGCGGGCTTTCCTTTTTTGTGGAAAAGGGACAGACCGTGGGGATTATCGGGACGAACGGATCCGGCAAGTCCACGATTTTAAAGATCATAACCGGTGTTCTGACGCCAACGGCCGGCGAAGTGAGCGTTAAGGGAAAGATTTCTGCCCTGCTGGAGTTAGGCGCGGGCTTTAATATGGATTACACGGGGATTGAAAATATTTACATGAACGGGACCATGATGGGTTATTCCAAAAAGGAAATGGATGATAAGCTTGCGGATATCCTGGATTTTGCCGAGATCGGGGACTTTGTGCATCAGCCGGTCAAGACGTATTCGAGCGGTATGTTTGTGCGCCTGGCATTTGCCCTGGCCATTAATGTGGAGCCGGAAATCCTGATCGTGGATGAGGCCCTGTCCGTGGGCGACGTCTTCTTCCAGTCCAAGTGCTACCGCCGGATGGAGGAGATACGGAAAAACGGAACGACGATCGTGATGGTCACGCACGACATGGGAAGTATTATAAAATACTGTGATAAGGTAATCCTGTTAAATAAGGGGGAATATATCGCCGAGGGCCCTGCCGGCCGGATGGTGGATCTCTATAAAAAGATCCTGGCCGGACAGATGGAGTCGCTCCGGGAGGAGCTTGCGGCCCGTAAGCCGGGCGCCAAGGAGGCTGAGCAAAAGAAGCAGGCGGACGGCGCTTTGGGAGACGGCTCCGGAGAAAGGCGCGCGGGCCCGGAGCCGGATGCGGCGGGGAAGACGCCGCCCGGACGCGGGCTGATGCGGGAAAAGCTGACGATTAACGCAAACCGGGAGGAGTACGGGGACGGCCGCGCGGAGATCTTTGACCTGGGGCTTGTGGATGCCAGGGGAAGTCTGACGAATCTCCTGCTGAAGGGAGAAATGTTTACGATCCGGGAGCGGATCCGCTTTCATGCAGACATAGAGGCCCCGATTTTTACCTATACGATCAAGGATCGAAAAGGAACGGAGCTGACAGGGACGAATACGCTGTTTGAGGGCGCGCCGGTGAAGCCGGTGAAGGCGGGCGATGTCTATGACGTGGCCTTTAAGCAGAAAATGACACTGCAGGGCGGTGAATACCTGCTCTCCATGAGCTGTACGGGCTTTGAGGGCGGGGAGCATGTGGTGTATCACCGCCTGTATGATGTGGCGAATATCACGGTTATTTCCAACAAGAATACAGTGGGTATCTACGATATGGAGCCGGAGGTGGAGACGGCGCTCAACGGCGGCGGATGGTGAGGAAAATGGATGACATAAGGAGAGAAGTACGGGCGCTGCTTGAGAAATATGGGACAGATACGAAGCGGGCGCTCCGGGAGAATAAAAAGCTTTCATATCTCTATGCCCTGGCGCCTCTGCGGGAAAACCTTCTGGAATGGTATGATTTCAGAGGGGACAGCCGCCTTCTGCAGGTCGGGGCTGATTTCGGGGCGCTGACAGGGCTTTTTTTGCGGCGCTGCGCCTCTGTGGACGTTCTGGACGGGGAAGAGGAGAGCTTAGAGGTTGTAAAAGCCAGGTATCCGGGGGAGAAGAGGCTGGCGTGCATAGCGGACAGCCTGCTTTCGGACAGAGCGGACGGGGCCTGGCGGGAGAGGCGCTATGACTATGTGGCGCTGATCGGATCGCTTAAGAGGGAGGAACCGATCGCGGCCCAGCTTAAGGCGGCCGCGCGCCTGCTGGTCCCGGGGGGCGTGCTGCTTGTGGCTGTGCGCAACCGTTTCGGGCTCAAATACCTGGCCGGGGCCGCGGCGGACGATGCGGATATGACGAGACGCGAGCTTGAGGCGCTGCTTCCGGGAGGCGTTTTTTACTATCCCATGCCGGATTACCGGCTGCCGGGAGAGATCTATTCCGATGCGTATCTCCCGAAAAAGGGGGATCTGACAGGCGCGCAGGCGCTTTATGATTATCCCAGGTATCTTTTGATGGATGTGGGGGCCGCGTATGACGCGGTATGCGGGGACGGGCAGTTCGGCCAATTTGCCAATTCGTTTCTCGTCACATGGAAAAAGGAGTAAAAGCGGCATGGCAGAGGTGTGTTATGTAAAATACAACCGGACCCGTCAGGAACGGTTTCAGATAAAGACAGAGATCCGGAGCCGGGGCGGCGCGCGCGTGGTGGAAAAGGCGGCGCTCTGCCCGGAAGGGACAGCTCATATCCGTTCGTTTCAGGCAAAATATGATGCACTGGCATGGCAGAGCCGGCGCATCAGGCCAGTAAAGCCGGAGATCGCAGAGGACGGGAGCCGGGCATGTTTTCCGTGGCTGGAGGGGAAAACCCTGGCAGAGCTGTTGGGGGACGCCCTCAGCGGAGACGGGCAGGAGCTGGCCCGCGCGCTTTGCGGGGCGCCCGGGGAAGGGACGGCTGTCCGCGCCTTCTCCTCCCCTCTTAAGGCGGTCCGGGCGGCGCTGGAGGCGGTCTGTGACGCGCGTCCGGAGGCAGAGGGGACATTTCACCTTACGCCGGACTTTATGGAGGTATTTAATACGCTCGGCGAACTCTCGGATCTGACGGAGGAGGAGCTTTCAGGCCCGGCATTTGCGGCCTCGAATATTGACGGCCTGTTTGAAAATATGCTGGTGACACGGGACGGGATCTGCGCGATTGATTATGAATGGGTGTTCCTGTTTCCGGTGCCGGCCGGGTTTATCCGCTACCGGACGCTGTATTATTTCTACCGCCAGTTCAGCAGCCTGATGGAATACGCCTCGTTTCCGGATTTCCTGAACGCGTATGGGAAAGAGGAGACGAATGAGAAGCGGATCTCTGTCTATGAGCGGATGGAGAGGGGCTTTCAGGAGTATGTCCACGGCGAGAATCAGAGGACATATCAGGAGGATTTTGCGGTCCGCACGAAAACGGTCCGGGAGCTTGCGGGCATTGACGGCGAGCTGGAGCGCGCAAAGCAGCGTCTGGAGGAGCTGAGGGCCATGATATCCGACAAGGATGCAGAGCTCAAGCGCGAGCGGGAGGTGAAGCGTCTCACGGATAATCATGTGGCGAATTTAGAGATCATGATCGGTGATCTGCGCCATGAGATTGAGGAAATGGGAAAGACGCTTTCCTATTTAAACCGCCATGAGGCGCTTGTGTTTAAGCTTAAGAGAAAGCTGGGCCAGGCGTTTAATAAGCGTTACCCTAAGGGGACGAGAAAGCGCAAGATCCTTGGCTACGGCAGGAGAACCATTCTGCACCCGGTTCAGTCGCTGCGCATGTATACAACCGAAGAGGGGAAAAACCGCATCAAAGGCGATTTTGAGATCGGGGAGGAATACCTCGCAGGCGGCAGGCTGGTCTTCCCCCGGGCAGAGAATCCCACGGTTTCGATCATCATCCCGGTTTATAACCAGATCCGTTATACGTACCTGTGTTTGCAGTCCATCCTTTTGCATACGCCGGACGTGAGCTATGAAGTGATTATTGCAGATGATGTGTCCACAGACGCGACCGCGCATCTGGGCGAATTTGCCGAAAACCTGGTGATACGGCGCAATGAGACGAACCAGGGCTTTCTTAGAAACTGCAACCAGGCGGCCCGGGCGGCGAGGGGCCGGTACCTGATGTTTTTAAATAATGACACGCAGGTGACGGACAACTGGCTGAGCTCCCTGGTATCGCTGATCGAATCGGATCCGTCTATCGGCATGGTCGGCTCAAAGCTCATCTATCCGGACGGCCGGCTGCAGGAGGCAGGCGGGATCATCTGGAGCGACGGCTCCGGGTGGAATTACGGCCGGCTGGATAACCCGGATAAGGCGGAATACAACTATGTAAAGGATGTGGACTACATCTCCGGCGCGGCGATCCTGATTGGCGCGGATCTGTGGAGGCAGATCGGAGGCTTTGACGAGCGCTTCGCCCCGGCTTACTGCGAGGACTCGGATCTGGCTTTTGAGGTCAGGAAGGCCGGGCGCCGCGTGGTATACCAGCCGCTCTCGAGGGTGATCCATTTTGAAGGCGTCTCCAACGGGACGGACGTGAACGGAAGCGGCTTAAAGCGCTATCAGGTGGAAAACAGCAGGAAGCTGAAGGAGAAGTGGAGCGGGGAGTTGAAACGGCAGTGCGTCAATACCGGAAATCCCAACCCCTTCAGGGCCAGGGAGCGCAGCATGGGCAAGCCGGTTATCCTGGTCGTGGATCACTATGTCCCCACGTTCGATAAGGACGCCGGCTCAAAGACCACGTTCCAGTATTTAAAGATGTTCCTGAAAATGGGATATGCGGTTAAATTCCTGGGGGACAATTTCCTTCACGAAGAGCCGTACACAACGGTTCTGCAGCAGATGGGCATTGAGGTGCTGTACGGCCAGGAGTATGTGGCCGGTATCTGGGACTGGCTGGACAGGAACGGGAAAGAGATCGCCATTGCGTACTTAAACCGGCCGCATATTGCCGCGAAATATGTGGATTATATTGCAGAGCACACGGATATGAAGATCATTTATTATGGCCATGACCTCCATTTCCTGAGAGAATTCAGGGAATATGAGCTGACCGGGGATCTGAAAAAGAGGAGGGATTCCGAATACTGGAAATCCGTTGAATTCTCCCTGATGCACAAGGCGGCGGTGTCGTATTATCCGTCCGAGGTGGAGATTCAGGCGATCCGCGCGGCGGATGAGACGGTTCCGGTGAAGGCCATCACCGCTTATGTATTTGATGAATTCCTTGAGGACGTCAACCGTGATTTTGCGAAACGGGAGGGGCTTTTGTTTGTAGGGGGCTTTGCGCACCCGCCGAACGCGGATGCGGTGCTGTGGTTTGCCAGGGAGATATTTCCGAAGATCCGGGAGCGCCTTGATGTCACCTTTTATGTGGTCGGCTCCCGTGTGACAGAGGAGATCCGGGCGCTTGAGAGCCCGGGAAACGGGATCGCGGTGAAGGGCTTTGTGTCAGAGGAGGAGCTGTCCGCCCTGTATCAGAGCTGCCGGATCGTGGTCGTACCCCTGCGTTACGGCGCCGGGGTCAAGGGCAAGGTGGTGGAGGCTGTCTATAACGGCGCGCCGGTGGTGACGACCTCCGTCGGGAGCGAGGGCATACCGGACGTTGAGCAGGCGCTTGTGATTGAGGACACAGCAGAAGCTTTCGCAGATGCCGTGGTATCGCTCTACGGGGACAGAAAGCGTCTGGAGGCGCTTTCCGACGCCGCCCGGGACTATATCCGCAGGCATTTCAGCACGGAGGCCGCATGGTCTGTGATTCGGGATGATTTTGTTGTTTAAAAGCGGCCTTCGGCCGGCCGGACTCTCCGGTAGCTGATGAGCTGGTAAAGGATCATGAAGCACCACCCGATCGCGGTTGCGATGGCCACTGCCTGCACGCCGAAGCGCCCCAGCAGCAGATATGTAACCGCGACACGGATCGGGATCTGGATTACGGTTGCAAACAGTGTGATCATCAGCCGGCCGATTCCGCGGAAATATCCCTGGAAGGTGTTGGTTATGCCGGTCAGAAAATAGACAGAGGCCATGGGGATGATATAGCTTAAGCCGTGCTGTATCGCCTCTGTATCCTCTGGCTTTAAGAAAAGGCCGAGCAGAGGGCGGCTTCCGGCCAGGACGAGGATCCCCACAGAGAGCGTATAGATTTCTGCGACTGCCAGCATCTTTTTCAGCCCCTTTGGAATGCGGTCATACTGCTTACCTCCCAGGTTCTGGGCGGAAAAGGTTGTCAGAGAGGAGGCCAGGCTGTCCCCGGGCGCGAGGACGTAGCTGTCGATAATGGAAACGGCATTAAAAGCCGCTATGGCGTCCACGCCCAGGGAGTTGACGCCGGACTGCACCAGAAGGCGTCCCACGTAAAGCATGGTCTGCTGGATCGCAGACACAGAACTGAAATCGATCGTCTTCTTTAAAAAGGAAGGATTCAGCCGAAGCTCCCGCCGCTTAAGGCGCAGGATCGGCACTTTCGCGTAAATATAGATAAGGAGCGCCGCCGCTGATACGGCCTGGGAGATGATTGTGGCAACCGCCGCCCCGGAGACGCCCATTTTCAGGATGCCGACGAGGAGAATGTCAAGAAAAATATTGACCAGAGTCGTCAGAATGAGGACGTAAAGGGCCGCTCTGGAGTCCCCGATGGCCCGCAGGGCAGCGGAGAGCACGTTATAAAAAAAGGTAAAGATAAGCCCGCCGGAAATGATTCTCAGATACATGGCTGCATCCGCATAGATGGCCTCCGGCGTCCGGGTGAGACGGATAAAGAGTCCGCTTCCCAGAAACGAGAAGGCTGACAGAAACACGGTCAGAATCAGTCCGGCCAGGACCGAGGTGGAGAGCTCCTCCTTTAAGGCGGAGTAGTCCTTTGCGCCGAAATAGCCGGCCATCAGGATCGAGGCCCCCATCGAAAGGCCCACAATCAGGAAGATCAGAATATTCATAATCGGACCCGCTGTCCCCACTGCCGCCAGCGCATCTTTCCCGTAAAAATGTCCCACAACCACAGAGTCAACCGTATGGTAAAGCTGCTGGAACAGATTTCCGAATACCAGCGGCACAGCATATACCAGAAGATGCTTTGTAATATTTCCCTGCGTCATATCTCTTGCCATAATAAATGTCCCCCCCTTGATTTTTCAAGTGAATATGGCTATAATGATTTTGTAAAATCAAAAAATAAATAAAATGATTTTTCAAAATCAATTATAGAGGCTTTCAGAAGAATTGTCAAGACAGCAAACAGAGAGGAATACGGTACAGAATGATGGAACAAAATAAGATGGACAAAACCGCGCATAACGGCGGGGAAAGCCAGATCAGAAAGCGGATTGCCGGGGCAAAGCTGACGGCAAAGGATCGCCTGACGCTGGAATATATCATGAAGAACCAGGAGACAGCCTGCTTTATGACCTCCGCGGAGCTGGCGCAGGAATTGCACATCAGCGCATCTTCCGTGGTACGTGTCTCGGCAAAGCTGGGTTTTGAGAGCTTTGCCATGTTCAGGCGCGCGCTGCAGGAAGAGCTGGCGCGGGAGATGCACAAGGAGAGAAAGCAGATTCCCTACGAACGGATCAAAGACTACGCGGATTTGTCAGAGGAAGAACTGATTACGGCGATAAAAGGAAATGTGCTGCACAATATTGAGCGGGATCAGAGCACGGCGGATGACAGCAGCTACCGGAAAGCGGCCGGCCTGCTTGCCGGGGCGGCGAAGGTGTTTATCGTGGGTTTCCGCGCCTGCGCCGGCTTTGCGCTGTCATTCGGCGTCATGCTGGGGTGCGTGCGCCCCGGCGTCTGCACAGTAGAGGGAAGCCGCCCGCTGATCGACGCGCTGGTGGATCTGACCGAAGAGGACGCGGTGGTTCTCATGTCGTGTGAGCGCTATTCCGCTGAGACGGTTTTTGCGGCAAAGATGGCCAGGGAGGCCGGGAGCCATATCATAGCGCTCACGGACAAGTATACCTCGCCTGTCTGCGTGGGCGCGGAGGCAGTGATACTCAGCTCCACGGACGGTCTGTCATTTTATAATTCGTATGCGGCTATGGTGATGGCCATGGAGGTGCTCACCGGGCTGGTGAGCAGGAGGAATAAGGAGCAGAATGAGGCGCGGCTGATGAAGATGGAGGAATATCTGCGGGAGACGGGGCAGTATTGATGGGGCTTGCAATCCTGTCCCATTCGTGATATGATGGACGCAGGGACAAGTAACATGTCAGTTGGAAGATACCGTCATTTCCTAAACAAAAACAGGAAGGAGAAAAATCATGAGTACAATTATTGAAGAGCTGAGCGGGTACGGCGTGGTGCCGGTTGTGGTATTGAACCGTGCAGAGGATGCAAAGCCTCTGGCAGAGGCGCTTTGCAAGGGCGGGCTGCCGTGCGCGGAGGTTACGTTCAGAACCGAGGCTGCGGAGGAGTCCATCCGCATTATGTCCGAGAACTTCCCGCAGATGCTGGTGGGAGCCGGGACAGTGCTGACGGTTGAGCAGGTGGATCGCGCGGCAGGGGCAGGCGCGAAGTTCATTGTAAGCCCGGGCTTTGATCCGGAGATTGTGGATTACTGCATTGAAAAGAAAATCCCGGTGCTCCCGGGGTGCATTACCCCGTCTGAGGTGGCCCAGGGCGTGAAGAGGGGGCTTAAGGTCCTGAAATTTTTCCCGGCAGAGCAGGCGGGCGGCGTGGCGATGATCAAGGCAATGGCAGCCCCGTACACAACCGTAAAATTTATGCCGACCGGCGGAATCAGCGCAAAGAACTTAGAGGAATATTTATCCGTTCCGAAGATTGTTGCCTGCGGCGGAAGCTGGATGGTAAAGGGCGATCTGATTGACAACGGACAGTTTGACAAGATTGAGGAGATGACCAGGGAGGCCGTGGAGCTGGTTCATAAAATCCGGGGCTGATTACAGTTGCGGGAGTGAATGGGATGGACAGAACGCTTAATCAGGAGACGTATGACCGATTGAAAAAGGACATCATGACGTTTGCATGTAAGCCGGGAGAACCGGTTTCAGCGGCGAAGCTGGCGGATCGCTACCATGTGAGCCGGACGCCGGCCAGGGAGGCGCTGGTTAAGCTTCAGGCAGAAGGACTGGTGGATATTTTCCCTCAGTCCAGGTCCGTGATTTCCAGGATTAATGTCCGGCGGGCGAGACAGGAATGGTTTGTCCGCCGGACGCTGGAGCTGGGAATGGTGGATCTTTTCTTTGAAAAAGTAAGGGATCAGGATATTTCTCTGATGCAGGACTATAACCGTGAGATGAACCTCTTAAGAGCGCAGCCAAAGACGCATGAGTCCGCATACCGTTATCTGATGTGCGACAATGATTTTCATGCGGTGAGCTACATGGCGGCCGGTGAACGGCTGGCGGCTGAAATTATTTCCAATACCATGGTTCATTATAACCGCCTCCGGCTGCTGGTGGATCTGGAATCCGTGTTCCGGGAACGGACGGTTTCGGCTCATGAGCAATTGATTGGGTATGTGAAGCAGCGGGATAAGGAGAGCTACCGCGGGCTGTTAAAGCGGCATCTGGATTATGTGCTGGATGATATCGGGACAATGGAAACCTTATATCCGGATTACTTTGAGATATAGAAATCCTGGAGCGTGTTTCAGGCACGCTCTGAGGTAAGGATTGCTGGTGGACAGGCTTTGGAACGTTTTTGCGGGCTGAGGCCTGTTTTTGTTGTAAATCCGGCCGGAATCACCTATAATAAGCTCAAAATACAGTGGAAAGGCACAGGTAAGCATGTATGTTCGCAGATCCATATATAAAAGAGAGTGATTGGTGTCTGACAGAAGGCAGACCGTTTCAGCAATATCCTATGATAAAAAGGATGGCGTCAGACGGGCGGCAGGGCCATGAAGCTTGACCGCCTGCTGGGGATTTTATCTGTTCTTCTGCAAAAGGAAACCGCGACGGCGCCTGAGCTGGCAGAGCAGTTTGAGGTTTCCAGAAGGACGATTAACCGGGATATTGAGGCCCTGTGCAGGGCCGGCATTCCTGTGATGACTAGGCAGGGCGTGGGCGGCGGTATCTCGATCATGGATAATTATAAGATCAACCGTACGCTTCTGACGAGTACGGAAATGCGGGACATTCTCGCAGGGCTGCGCGGGCTGGACAGCATCAATGGGACAAACCGCTATGGACAGCTTATGGAAAAGCTGTCGGCGGGCTCCTCTGATTTCCTGACAGGGGGCCAGTCGGTTCTGATTGATCTGTCATCGTGGTATAAGGAGTCTCTCGCGCCGAAGATCGAGCTCCTGCAGCAGGCAATTGACAGCCGGCTGGAAGTCTGCTTCTCTTATTTCTCACCGAACGGGGAAAGCGAGCGCACAATCGAGCCGTTTTACCTGCTCTTTTGCTGGTCAAGCTGGTATGTGTGGGGATTTTGCAGGCTGCGCGGCGATTTCCGGATGTTTAAGCTCAACCGCATGGACGCCCTGCGCCTGTCCGGGAGGACGTTTCCCGCGCGCGCAGTCCCGCTTCCGGGGCTGGGCGTTGGCGCAGAGTTTCCCGGCGCGCTGAAGGCGCGGATATTGTTTGACGCTGCATGTAAATGGAGGCTGGTGGAGGAATACGGCCCGGACAGCTTCCGGGAGCAGGCGGACGGGCGTCTTTTATTTGAGCACAGCTTCAGAGACAGGGAATACCTTATGACATGGCTTATGAGCTTTCGCGACAGGGCGCTTCTGCTGGAGCCGGAGGATGTGCGGAGGGAGCTTCTGGAGGCAGTGCAAAAGATGCGGGAGCAGTATGAGGGGAGCGGCGCGATTTCGCGTCCGCCCGCCCCCTGACGCAGGAGATGGGGGCGGACAGCGGGAAACATGCGGTCGTTTTTATTTTTTCGATTTTCTGGCTTTCTCAGCAAAATCAGTCGTCACCAGCTTTTCATAGGGAACCCGATCCTTTAGCTCCCCTGCCTCTTCCAGTATATTCTGGAGAAGATCAAAGCTGGTTTCTTCAAATACCGTATCGTTTTTCCAGGTGTCCTGCTCCTTGTAGCGCTCGACGATGGCGGCAATGGCGGCTTCGTCGGTTTCTTTGAACTGAGGCTTGATGGTTTTGGCGATCTCCTCAGCGGAATGGGAGTTTACATACTCAAGCCCCCTCTGAATGGCGTTCGTGAAGCTCTGGATGATCTCCGGATGCGTTTCTATGAAGCTTTTCTTTGCCGAGTACGCCGTGTAAGGCACATAGCCGGAATCCACGCCCAGGGAGGCGACCACAGTTCCATTCCCTTCCAGCTCCAGGCCGGTGGCAAAGGGCTCAAATTCAACGGTGTAGTCCGCGTCGCTGCTCGTGAAGGCGGCGGCAGTGAGGCCAAAATCGATATTCTGGTCAATCGTTACGTCAGTTCCGGGGTTAAGGCCGTTTTTCTTGAGAATGTATTCAAAAATCATTTCCGGCATACCGCCAGTCTGCCCCAGCATGATGAACATTTTTTCCACACTCGTCAATTTCTCCCTGGAAGCCACGATTCTGTATGGATAATGGTAGATTCCTGTCTTTTCCACCAGCCCCAGGTCAAGCAAATGCTCCATGTAGGTGGCAAACTTCTTCTTGTGCATAGGATAACCCATATCTTTCAGGCTCTCCGCCAGGAATTTCACAGAGGTAAAACCTGTCTCGTCCTTTTTCAGAAGCCGGATTGCCTCTGTCATCATGGTGAGCTTCAGATTCTCCTTGTCGGCTTTGAAATCGTAGGCCGCCAGATTGCCGAGACCGTGTTTCAAATAGATGTCAACATTTCCGTCTTTATCTACCATGATTTTTTCAACGAGAACCTCCATGTCCGTCCGGGTCAGACTTTTTTGCTCCAGCACTTCATTTAAAATATCAAGTGCGGTTTGCAGATCAGGTTTGATTGCTGCAGTGGGGATACGAGGCTCTTTCGTCAAATCCTGCAGCGTTTTTTGGGTGGCAGAAATACGCTCCATTTTTTCAGTCTGTAAAGAGGCATATGTTTCATTGATAATTTCAGCCATCCCCGGATTCGCCGTAAGTTCCTTTACCTTTTGCGTAATCAGAGTTTTCAGCTCTTTCTTGATGTTTTCCAGCTCGCTTTCCAGCCTCTGCTGACTGTCATCTGCGGAGTAAGTGGGAGCCTTTAAATTTGACAGGTCGAAATTCTGTATGATGTCTGCCAGAGAGTCACGGCAAAGGGTCAAATATTTAACCAAAGCGTCCGTCAGGGTTTCTTCTGTCACCAGATGGGCATGTTCACAAAACTGCTTTCCCTTTTTGTTATAAGTGCCGCACACATAATATTTCCCGCGATTCGGGCGGTTGATTGCGGTCAGTTTCATGCCGCAGTCTTTACAGTACAGACACCCGGAAAAGAGGTTGACATGTTTTCTCTGGCCCCGGTACTGGCTGTGATGGCGGCTGTCCTTTACCTCAAAGAGCAGCTTCATGGTATCATCATCAAATATTTTCGGGTGGTGGTCCGGGAAAACATATTGCTGATCTCTGGAAATCTTTTTGTCTTTTCCATTGATGGACATTCTCTCTCTTTTGTGGGTTCGGAGTATGCCGTTATGATAATCATTAAAGAGAGTATCTTTGACCATACCATAACTCCACATATAGGCAACTTCCCGGTGATAGGGCAGGCCCAAGGCCTCGTAGCGCTCTTTTTGCAGCATGGTAGGCGTGGGAACGCCCCGGTCTGAAAGGATTTCCGCAATCTTTCGTATGCCGTTCCCTTCCAGATAAAGGTCTTTTTCAAGGTTCAGGATAGCGGCGGCTTCTTTATCAATTAGAACCATCTGCTTGTTCAGCGGATGCCTTGTGTAACCGAATGGGGGAGCGCATTTTAGGCGTCCGTTTTCCTGCTCCATTTTCTTGATTCGTTTTACCTTTCGGCTTGTGTTTTTTACATGGCGTTCATTATCCCATGTTTTGATTCCGATAATATCATCATCAGAGTAGAGCGAATCATAATTGTCATCAATCAAAATCACACGCTTTCCCTGTTCTTCCATTTCTTCGAGAAAAAGCAGTACCTTCGCATTGTGCCGTCCGATTCGAGAAAGGTCTTTCGCCACGATTACATCTATGGAGCCGAGACTGGCCATCATGTTCTGAAACTGGGGACGGTTGAAGGAATAACCGGAAATGCCGTCGTCCTCGTAGATATGGCGTACAATCATGTTGTTTTCTTCTGCGTATTTCCGGATAATCAGCTTCTGGTTTTCGATAGAGGAATAATTTCTCCTGTTATCGTCTCTGGAGAGGCGGACATAACCGTCTATCACTGTGGGAGTATGGATTGCTGTCATCATAAAACTCATCCTCCTTATATCTTGCTTTCTGCCTATATTTTACCATATAGGCAGGATAACACAATGTTGTCGCCGGTCAGTGAAAATGGTTGCGGACCACATCCCGCAATCCATTTTCCATTGGCTGATTGCCCTCAATTATGGTAACGACCTGATACCCCCGTCTGCTGAGAGCTTCCTTTTTCCTTGTGATTTCAGAACTGTCAGAATCCTTTTTTTGAAGTAAGTAGCAAACCTCCTTTTGCTTTCCTATGACAATCACCTCAAAGTCTTGCTTTCTACTATTGTATGAAAAGTCAGGCTTATCCTATCAATCAAAAACCCCGCTGCAAGCAGCAGGGTTTTTGATCCTCATGACATGGCGGCCCGGAGCAATAAAAAACCGCCAGCGGTGCCATCGTTACTATAGTTTGTTTTATCCTTCGTTGTCGTTCTGCGGCAGATCAGGAAACAGAATCCGAAGATAATCCCGTCTGCCGTAGAGAACACGGTCAATGTACACATCTTGCCCATTCACACGGTAGAAAACCATGTAATTTCCACTGGTGAGAAATCGGCAGTCATTTTCTATATCTGTCACAGAGGACAGCGGAATACCGATTTCAGAAAAATGTTCCAGTTCATCAACGGTATCCATGATTTTGCTTACGGTGTTTTCAGCGGCTTGCGGATTGCATAATTCAAAGGTAATATACTCCCAGATTTCGTCCAGGTCGTTCTGGGCTTTCGGGGAGTAGTGGATGCTATTTTTCATTTGCCTTTGCCCGGAAATGTGCTCTTACATCCGAGGACGAAAGCCATCCCTGTTCCTCTCCAGATTTTTTCCCTTTTGCAAGCTCGCCCATGAGCTTCAGAGTTGCCCGTGTTTTTTCATAGTCCTGAATGTCAATGATTGCATAGCGCCCGCGTCCGTTTTTGGTGAGAAAGACCGGTGCGCCCACAGATACGTCACGGAGCACATCACTGTAATTCCTCAAATCAGAGATTGGTTTGATATTCGGCATAATCACATTCTCCTTTCCTGCTATTAGAGCGTGTTTGAAAATTGCTTTCTGACAGATGTGCGTCACAATTTGTGGGAGATTTGTGCCAAATGAAGGGCGCATAGCGGGCTATGTAACCTGAATTTGGCGCAAATATCACGCAAAGTGGGGCGTGCAGATGGCGGGAATGAATTTTCAAACACGCTCTAGTATACCCTGATTTGATGTGAAATTCAACAGCATATTTTACAACAGTATTTTCGTGAGCGTCCCATATGGATTTTGAGAGGCTCCCGGTCTTGAAGAGTACGAGGCACAGCCTGTGTGTTCCCATGTACCATCGTGGCTGGGCATACCGCCCGCGCGCCCTCCCAGCACCTTTTTTCCTTTCAGATCCTGCCAGGAGAAGTTTTCCTGCGGCGTCCGGCCTACGAGGAAGTTGCCGGCCCGCTGGGTGAGCTGGGCGAAATTGACGGCATAATCGTCCGCTCCCTGCTGATAGACGTAAATACTGGCCTCGGAGCCCATAAAGCCGATATCTGCATCTCCGGAGACGAGGGCTGTCATGACCTTATCCGCGCCCGCCCCGTTGACGAGAGTCAGATCAATGCCCTCCTCTTTAAAATATCCAAGCTCAATGGCCGCGTACTGCGGGGCGTAGAAGATCGAGTGGGCGACTTCATTTAATGTGACTGAAGTCATCCCGCCGCTGCCCGCGCTCTGGCAGCCGGACAGAGCGGCGGCGACAGAGGCGGCCAGCAGCGCAGAAATCCATTTTTTCATAAATAATCTCCCATTCTTTCATTATGTATTAAGATATTAGGAAAAAAACGGATGGTGCCTGTTTAAAAGTAGGGAAATCTATGGACTTCAAAACTTTAGTATGTTAAAATACAACAAGATGATAGTTTTTCTGCAGTGAGTATGGTTGGATTAAAGAGGTGCGTTACATGAACAAGAAACTCAAGACAGAGGCAGTGGATCACCTGTTTCAGGCGATTCTGACTCTGGAAAGTACGGAGGAATGTTACAGCTTTTTTGAGGATGTCTGCACAGTGAATGAGCTGCTGTCCTTTTCCCAGCGCTATGAGGTGGCGAAGATGCTGCGGGAGAAGAAGACTTATCTGGAGATTGCTGAGAAGACGGGAGCATCCACGGCGACGATCAGCCGTGTAAACCGCTCCCTGAATTACGGGAACGACGGCTATGATATGGTGTTTAAGCGCATAACGGAGCCGGAGGGCAGGGAGGATGACTGAGGGCCGCGCGGCCTGGATATACGGATACTGTAATAGAACTGTTCAGACGAAGCGCCTGGTATGAATTTCGGCCAGGCGCACAGGCTTCATGGCGGATGACCCGCTGGCTGAACCGTTACCTGTAATAAATGATGCCGGGGACCAGGAAGGTCCTCGGATTTTGAATTTAAAGGGGATTTTTTTGCATTAGCAAACGAAAGCGCTGCATGCAGAAGCATATTCTGTGCGATACATGGACAGGCTTCTGACAGAAAGGAGAATGATCAGATTATGAAATGGTTATCAAAAAAACAGGGGGCGGCAAAGGACTGGATCTGCGATGTCCTTGGGGCGCTTCTCCAGGCTTTGGGCGTGTGGTGCTTTGTCGAGCCGTGTAAAATCGCGCCGGGCGGCGCGTCGGGCATTGCGCTTTTAATCAACCACCTGACCGGATGGCCGGTGGGAACCCTGTCGCTGCTGATCAATGTGCCGCTTCTTCTGGGCGCTTATTTTCTGCTGGAGCGCAGGATGGCCAAAAAGACGATCCGCACCGTTATCATCATGACAATCCTGCTTGATCTGTGCGTTGCTCCGGTAATTCCGCAGTATAAAGGGGATCGCCTGATCTGCTCCGCCTTTGGGGGAATCCTGGTGGGCGCGGGCATGGCCCTGATTTTCATGAGAGATTCGACCACCGGAGGCGGGGATATCCTTGCAAAGCTTCTGCAGAGACGCTATCCGTATATGCACACCGGATATGCGATCATGATAATTGACATGATCATTATCGGCTCTTCGGTTGCCATATTCGGCAATCTGGAATCCGCCCTGTACGGGATGATTTCCATGGTCTGTATGACCCAGACCATTGACGCGATCCTGTATGGAATGAACAGGGGAACCATGGTCACGGTCATTTCCCCTCAGAACCGTGAAATATCGGAGGAGATCATGCGCAGGATCGACAGGGGCACGACGTTTTTCAAAACCATCGGCGGCTTCAGCGGCGAAGATTCCCGGACGCTCATGTGCGTGGTGGACCGCAAGCAGTTCCATAGGGTGAAGGAGATCATCGACCGCTGCGATCCGAAAGCATTTGTGATCGTGTCAGAGACAAAGGAGGTATACGGAGAGGGATTCTTAAACGATCCAAGGGAGGAGGCGCGGGAATCATAGGCGCATGCGCCGCTGTTTATGTGTTCATGGCTTTTTCTTCTTGGGCGGATTCTCCTCGCGGAGCTGCGCAGCCAGAAGCTCGATCATCTGCTTTTTCAGATAGACGTCAAACGCCAGCTCGCAGATAAAGGCAAAAAGCTGTAAATATTCCTGATCCTCATATCCGGTGTCTGCGAAGGTTTCCGAAGCGGCGTGAAATTTAGCCTGGACATCCTCCTTTAAGCGCCTGCGCTGCTCCTCCTCAAGAGAAAAAATCTTTTCATACAGCTCGGACAGCTCCGGGACAGAGCCCCTGTCAAAATGGCGCTCGCTGATGGGATAGAGGAGCTGCTCAATGTCATGGAAGGAGATGACATTTTTAAAATAATAGATCAGGATCAGCATGATAATGTGATTTTCAGAGTATTTCTTCTTCACAGGCGGGGGGAAAAGGCGGTTCTTGGCATAGTTGTTGATCATGGTTTTTGTCAGAACGGTTTCCCCGTCCGGACGCCCGGAGACGGACAGGTGGGCATCCATAAAGGTTGTCACCTGATCCATGTATAAGTCAATGCCGGGAATGTCAGAGGCATGGATCCGGGTCAGGCTGTCCAGGAAGTCCATCAGCTCCTGCAGGCGTTCTTCATTCGTTTTCATTGTTGTTCACCTCATACTTTATTATATAGTTTCGGAAACGGGATGGCAAGCGGATTTATAAGCGGAATTCGTGAAATGCAGTTGGTTATCAGCACTCTTCATATTTGAGTGCTAATTTTCTATTGACATCTGCCGGATTGCGTATTAGAATATGTAATACGGCATACAGAACAAAGCGATGATGATTCTAAATAGAAAAAGGAGTGTACAATATGGCTGCAAAATCAGGAAGCTTATCAATTAACAGCGAGAACATTTTTCCTATTATTAAAAAATGGCTTTATTCGGATCACGATATTTTTTACAGGGAGCTGATTTCCAACGGATGCGACGCGATTACAAAGCTTAAGAAGCTGGAGCTGATGGGCGAGTATACGAAGCCGGAGGAGCTGGAGTATAAGATTCAGGTGACAGTGGATCAGAATGCCAAGACCATTGTGGTGGAGGATAACGGCATCGGTATGACCGCTGAAGAGGTGGAGGAGTATATCAACCAGATTGCCTTTTCCGGCGCGCAGGATTTCCTGGAGAAGTATAAGGACAAGGCGAATGAGGATCAGATCATCGGCCATTTCGGACTGGGCTTTTATTCGGCGTTCATGGTGGCGGATCGGGTGACGATTGATACCTTGTCGTATAAGGAGGATGCAGAACCGGTACACTGGGAGTCCGAGGGCGGCACGGAATTTTCGATGGACAGGGGAGACAAGGAGCAGAACGGTACGCGGATCACCCTGTATCTGAATGAGGACAGCCATGAATTCTGCAATGAGTACCGCGCCCGCGAGGTGATCCAGAAATACTGCGCCTTTATGCCCGTGGAGATCTTTTTGGCAAACGCTTCCGGCGAGCCGGAGTATGAGACAATCGAAAAGGACGAGCTGACCGAAAAGGACAAGGTGATTGAGACGATCATCGAGGAGGCGAAGACGGAAGAGAAGGAGAACGAGGACGGGACGAAGGAAACCGTTGAGATTTCCCCGAGGAAGGAGAAATACAAGATCGCCAAGCGCCCGGTGGCTTTGAACAATATCCATCCGCTTTGGAACAAGCATCCGAATGAGTGCAGCGAGGAGGAGTACCGCGAGTTTTACCGCAAGGTATTCATGGACTACAAGGAGCCGCTCTTCTGGATTCACCTGAATATGGATTATCCGTTTAACTTAAAGGGTATCCTCTATTTCCCGAAGATCAACATGGAGTATGAGAGCATTGAGGGAACGATCAAGCTGTACAACAATCAGGTCTTTATCGCGGATAATATCAAGGAAGTCATTCCGGAATTCCTGATGCTCTTAAAGGGTGTGATTGACTGTCCGGATCTGCCGCTGAACGTATCCAGGAGCGCGCTCCAGAACGACGGGTTTGTTAAGAAAATATCCGATTATATCACGAAGAAGGTGGCGGATAAGCTGTCCGGCTTATGCAAGACGGATCGTGAAAACTATGAGAAATACTGGGACGATATCGCTCCGTTCATCAAATTCGGCTGCTTAAAGGATGAGAAATTCGCTGACAAGATGGATGAGTATATTATCTTCAAGAATCTGGAGGGCAGGTATTTAACCTTAAAGGACTGCGAGGAGCGGGCAAAGGAGGAGAACCACGAGAATAAGATTTTCTACGTGACGGATGAGAAGGCGCAGAGTCAGTACATTAACCTTTTTAAGGAATCCGGCCAGGATGCGGTGGTTCTTCCGCACAGCATTGACAATCCCTTTATCGGCCATCTGGAGCAGAAGCATGAGAATACGAAATTCCTGCGCATTGACGCGGATGTCAATGAAACCATGAAGGACGAGGTAAAGGAGGACGAGAAAGAGGATTTAAAGAAAAAGGAGGAAACCCTGTCCGGCATCTTTAAAAAGGCCCTGGGCAATGACAAGCTTGAGGTGAAGGTTGAAAAGCTTAAGAATGAGTCTCTTTCTTCCATGATCACAGTTTCCGAGGAGACGCGGCGCATGCAGGATATGATGAAGATGTACAATATGTACGGAATGGATCCGTCCATGTTCGGAGGCAGCGGACAGGTGCTTGTGTTAAATGCCAGCAACCATCTGGTTCAGTATGTCCTGGAGCATGAGGATGGGGAGAATACGCCGAAGATCTGTGAACAGCTCTACGATCTGGCCCTGTTAAGCCACGGCTCCCTGACGCCGGAGCGCATGACCGGGTTTATTGCGCGGACGAATGAGATGATGGGCCTGATGCTTTAACCAGCTATTAAAAGGGCGCGAAACGGATGCAGAATCCGAATGGGGGTAGATGAATGGAGGAAATCCGCGCAGAGGGAAGCGGTTATAACGAAAATGAGGACATGCCGGGGCGGTACAGGCGGTATGTCCGCAGGATGTGCTCCTGGCTCGGGTGGGCGCTCACAGCCGGTCTGGTCATTTCAACAGGAATCGGGCTGATCTTTTCATATTTTGAACTGGATTATGTACCGGCCCCTGTTGTGACGCTGATCGGTTACGGCGCTGCAGCCCCCGCGTTCTTTATGCTTCTTTTCAGGGTTCCCGTATCGGTCCCTGAAAAGAAAAAGATGCGCCTTCGTAAATTTATCATGTTTTACGTGCTGGCGCAGGGGCTGGGGTATGTGTTCAGCATCCTGGGCAATCTCATCAATCTGGCGGTTGCTGCGGGGACCGGGCGCGATGTATTCCACATGAATCCGGTCAACAGCATGCTTCTGGATCTGGACTGGATCATGATCCTTTATATAACCGTGCTTGGCCCTGTCATTGAGGAATATATTTTCCGGGGATTTCTCCTGAACCGGCTGAGGCCGTTCGGGGAAAAGGCGGCCGTTCTTTTTTCGGCTCTGGCGTTCGGGCTGTTTCACGGAAACCTGACGCAGGCGCTTTATGCCACAGCTATCGGTCTGATTCTGGGATATGCAGCCGTAAAAACAGGGCGCATGCTCTATAACTGCCTTCTGCATATTGTGATCAACAGCGGATCCACGCTTCTGGCGCTGAACTTAAACGGCAGCCTGATCTGGCAGCTTATCATCAGTACAGCGACGCTGTTTGCCATGGGGGCCTTTATCATTGCGGCGATCGTGATTCTGTGCCTCAACGCGCGGCGCGCCAGGCTGGCGCCGGGAGAATGGCCGGCCGGCGTCTCCTACCGGGACTTTGCATCCGCTATGTATGTAAATCCTGGTATGATGTGCTTTATCATTCTGAATGTGATTCTGATCGGGCTTTATTTATTCCTGTGACGCGGCGGTGCTGTTCATAGCCCGGTAGCCGTTTGGGTGTGATGTCCGCAAGACTGCTTGACTTTCTTCTGAACCATTACTATAATAAATAGTAATCAAAACTATGTGATATGTATCGCATATCAGGAGGAGTCTTATGGAGTACAGGATTATTGGAGACAGTTGTCTGGATTTGCCGGCGGAGCTGAAAGGGGATCCGCATTTCCGGACAATCCCCCTTACGCTGCAGGTGGGAGAGACTGAGGTAATAGATGATGCGGCCTTTGACCAGGCATCGTTCCTTAGGCTGGTGAAGGAGACGGACGCATGCCCCAAGACGGCCTGCCCGTCGCCGGAGAGCTTTAAGGAGGCGTTTGACTGCGACGCGGACTGGATTTTTGTGATCACCTTATCCAGCCATTTAAGCGGCTCTTATAATTCCGCGGTTCTGGGAAAACGGATTTTTGAGGAGGAGCGCGGGCAGGAGAAGCGGATTGCGGTGATTGATTCCGAGTCGGCCTCCGCCGGGGAGCTCAATATCGCGCTGCGGATTCAGGAGCTGTGCGCACAGGGGCTTTCCTTTGACGAGGTTGTGGAGCAGGCAGAGGAGTACCGCGATCATCTCGGCACGTACTTTGTGCTGGAGTCGCTCGATTATCTGCGCAAAAACGGCAGGCTGACAGGGCTGAAGGCATTTATTGCGACAACACTCAACATTAAGCCGGTCATGGCCAGCGATCACGGTGTGATTGTCAAGCTGGATCAGGAGCGGGGACTGAATAAGGCGCTGAGCCGCATGGCAAGGATTGCGGTGGAACGCGGAGGGGATACGTCAGGAAAGCGCCTGGTGATTTCGCATTGCAATAACAGGGCCAGGGCGGAGCGGGTGCGCGACGAGCTGCTCGCCAGTGCGTCCTTCCGGGATGTGGTGATTACAGACACAGCCGGCGTGGCGACGGTTTACGCCGGGGACGGCGGGATCATTGTGACGCTGTAGACAGGTGATCAGGGAGCTGCCTTGACGGTTACGATGGAGAAGGGATGAGACGAGGAAGATTATATGCGCTATGGCTGCTGCCGCCAGTGATTCTGGCGGCGCTCTTTATATGGGCCGTTGCCGGTCAGATAAAATACAGGACTGTGCGGGCTTCGGTTCTGCGGCTGTACGGATCGGTTCAGGGCATGGAAGAGGGGGAGCGCGGACAGAGAAGCGGCCCGGACGGGGACAGGATGATAGCCGCGGCTGATTCGGAAAACGCGTTCCTGCTGCCGGGAGAGGTCTGGGCGGGGCAGGAAGCCGCGGGCGCTCCCGGCGCAGAAGGGACATCGGGCAGCGGGAGCCAGGGTGCTCCGAAGGACGCAGGGGATGATTGGGAGACCGGTGAGATCACCCTTTTGTTTGCCGGCGATATCTATCTGTCGGATCATGTGCTGAACGCCTATGATCAGGCGGGCGGCATTGCGGGCGTTCTGGACGAAGGGCTCAGGGATGAGATAGCCGCCGCGGATCTCTTTATCGCGAATCAGGAATTTCCGTTCAGTGACCGCGGCGCGCCGGCGGCGGATAAACAGTTTACGTTCCGGCTTCCGCCCGCGCGCCTTACGGTGCTGGAGCAGATGGGAGTGGACGTCGTGACGCTGGCCAATAACCACACGCTGGATTATGGACAGGACGCGCTGTTAGACACATGCGCCCTGCTGGACGGGGCGGGGATTGTGCGGATCGGGGCCGGAGCGGATATAAGCGAGGCCGCAAGGGCAAAGATTCTGGAGGTGAAAGGAAAACGGATCGGCTTTCTGGCCGCCTCAAGGGTGTATCCGGACGGAAGCTGGGCGGCATCTGATACGCGGCCCGGAGTGATGTCCGCCTATGATCCGGCCATGCTTCTGGAGGCGATCCGGACGCTGCGCCCGGCCTGCGATTATCTGGTGGTCTATGTCCACTGGGGGATCGAGCGCAACACATCGCCGGAGGCGTATCAGACCGAGACGGGCCGCCAGTACATCGACGCCGGGGCGGATCTGGTGGTGGGAAGCCATCCGCATGTCCTGCAGGGGATCGAGTATTATAAAGGAAAACCGATCCTCTACAGCCTGGGCAACTTCGTGTTCGGCAGCTCCATCCCGGAGACGATGCTGGCAAGAGTTGAGCTGGGTGAAGGCACAGGCGGGCTTTCTCTGGTTCCCGCCGTCTCATCCGCAGGCTTTACACGGCAGATGGACGCCGCAAAGCAGGAGGGTTTTTTCCGGCGCATGGAGGAAATGTCCACAGGGATTCAGATAGAGGGCGGCGCGGTGCTGCCGTTAAACCATTCTCCCTGATACGCGCCGCTTTCGCGAAGCGCCTTCTGGAAGGCCTCCGGAAACGCTTTTTTATCGCGCGTCCAAAGCGGCGCGATCAGGAGATGACAAGATTTCGATACACTCCCGCGGGACATGACGGGAAACGGCTTTTCTTCATAAAGCCCGGCCAGCCGCGTCCCCTTAAGCACATGGAGAAGCTGCAGCTTATCCCGTCGATCCGCGGCATAAATCCTGCCAAGAACTTAACGGTTTCAAGCATCCGCTCCCGCTCCTCGCCCGGAAGGCCGTATGAAATATTATTAACTCAAACTTCCCACGCCATTTGGTGTTCTGAAGTGTGAAAAATCAATATTTTAGCTCATAAAAAAGGCATAAACCTCTTGCATGTGGTATAATTGAGTTGTCTTAAAACAATTGCACTTGACCGTTCCCGTTCGTGCAAAACTGAGTTCCTCGCAAAAGTGTCTGGCCACTGCTCTATGAAATACAAGCGTAGATACCGGATGCTGACCCTGGGATGGTCTGATGGCAATTCCTTTCTGCCGGTCAAACACTGCCTTCTTTCTGCCGCAGATGATAAGAACCTGCTCTGTGAGGCTTCTGCCCATGACGGGCGCTCCTTTGCAGGAAAAAGGACTGGATGCCCATAAGGCGGTTGTTTTACCCGATATATGTGCTTTCTGTTGCCTAAAGGAAGAATAGATGTAACGCAGGATTTTAAATATGACATTTTCAATAAAACCTCTCCGTATAACAGTCAACAGGCGCCAATGGAAATTTTCTAAAATATTAATAAGTTATATGGCAAGTCTTGTAATTCGATAACCATGTACAAATTTCGTAATAGTTCATTGTTTGAACAATTTCACCACCTTCTATGAATACGATGCCAGGAGGTAAGGTAATCTGAAAATTATTTAAAAGTTCTTTGGCTGACATTTCTTGACTGAAAATGAAATATACTTTTGTTTGTTCAGAATAAGCATAATTTCTTACAAGTGAAAAAGCATTTTCCTCCTCTTCCCACTCACCTGCATAGATATATATAACTGCAGATGTACCATCTTCTAAAAAGCGCCTGTAATCCTCTATATCGATTTTTTCTGTATAACGTTTATTTAATATTCTGATTTCTTCCGAATAATAAATAAAATTTTTAATTGCTGTAATTGTAACGAAACTAAACGACAATACAAATATGATAAAGCTTCTTTTTAGAATCTTTTGTGTTCTGTTGTAGTCAATTAATATAAATAACAACGCAAGAATGATTATAATAAAGCAGTTAAAGGTGTTCATAAAGGAAAGTGGCATGTCTCTTAAAAACCTATATGAATCTCGAATATCAAATTCATAGGACCAGCCAACTATACAAAAAATAAACATAATTACCAAACTGGTTGTTAAGGATAAAAACAAGCGAAATTCTTTTTTCAATTTTGTTCCTTTCTGTTAGATGAAATATTTTTGCAGATACTAAATCTGATTTATTCTTTGTCAATACACTATTTAAAATCAACTTATCCAGAAATTGTTCTTGTTGTTCACCCCCTGCCAAGCCGTGCCCAGTAATACTCTTTGCCATGCGTACAAACCGTGAAAAACGCGTTTTGGTACCGCTGGCCTTGGGTTTGACCCAGGGGGATTCAGATAGAGGGCGGCGCGGTGCTGCCGTTAAACCATTCTCCCTGATACGCGCCGCTTTCGCGAAGCGCTTTCTGAAACGCGCCCAGAAACGCCTTCTTATCGCGCGTCCAAAGCGGCGCGATCAGGAGATGCTTCGGGCCGTCCCCGCTGAGGCGGTGGATTACAATGTCCGGCGGCAGCAGGCGGATACAGCAGATCAGGAGTTCGATATACTCCCCGCGGGACATGACGGGAAACGGCTTTTCTTCATAAAGCCCGGCCAGCCGCGTCCCCTTAAGCACATGGAGAAGCTGCAGCTTGATCCCGTCGATCCGCGGCATAAATCCTGCCAAAAACTTAACGGTTTCAAGCATCCGCTCCCGATCCTCGCCCGGAAGGCCCAGGATCACATGCACAACCACCGCAAGGCCGGCGGCCTTCAAGCGCCTGACCGCGTCCGTAAAGCAGGAAAGCGGATACCCCCGCCCAACCGCGGCCGCCGTATCCTCATGAATGGTCTGCAGCCCCAGTTCCACCCAGACAGGCTTTGCCGCATTCAGCCGCGCAAGCAGCGCCACCGTCTCATCCGGCAGGCAGTCCGGCCGTGTGGCGACAGAGAGCGCGGCAATATCCGGATGGGAGACAGCCTCCGTAAAAAGCGCCTCCAGGTATTCCACAGACGCATAGGTATTGGTGTAAGACTGGAAATACGCAATGTAGCGCCCGCCCTTCATCTTCCCCTTCACCCTCTGTTTGGCGGCCTCGATCTGCTCCGTGACAGACGCATGGAGCGGCTCGGCGAAATCCCCGGATCCCCCGAGGCTGCAGAAGCTGCAACCCCCTGTCCCGGCTGTCCCGTCCCGGTTGGGGCAGGACATGCCGCCGTCGAGAGCCAGTTTATAGATCTTTTCACCGAATGTTTCCCTCAGATAATCATTCAGGGACCGGTAGGGGGAGAATGTTTCAGAGGCGGCGTTGGAGGTATACATTGAGGGGGATGCGTCTCCTTTCTTTAAAATGTAGGGCCTTACGGATCCCGTGCTTGGGCCAGGCTGCGTTGCCGGGAGGCCGTATGAAATATTATCAAATGTGATTGTATTTTAGAAAATGAAGTACGTCAACTGCTTTTTCTATACAAATTCCCAAATATCATATTGAGCCTTCCGAAGCGGAATGATATACTGTAAAGGAAAGAAGAAACAGTCCCAACCAGCCTGAGCCAGTCATAAAGCTTACCCCGGCGACGGACGACATGGAAAAAGGAGAAGACAGCAATGAAAATAAGTGAAACGCTTAAGGCGCTTGATACGGAAAACGCGAAAAAGCTCATGGCAGAGCTCTACACGCAGGCAGGCGCCGATGAAAATACGGATCGCTACCGCCATGTGGCGAACGGCTTTAAGGAGGCGTACGGGGATCAGGATATCCTTTTATTCAGCTCTCCGGGACGCACGGAGATCAGCGGAAACCATACAGATCACAACCATGGAAAGGTTCTGGCCGGCAGCATTAACCTGGACTGCGTGGGCGCGGCGGCTAAGAACGGGACGGATACCATACGGATTTTAAGCGAAACCTTTAACCAGAAATTTATTATCAGCTTAAAGGATTTAAAGCCCAGCCCCGGGATGGCGGGAACGATTGACCTGACAAAGGGGATTTTGAAGGGCTTTCAGGAAAAGGGCTATCAGGTGGGCGGCTTTGACGCGTTCATTACCAGCAATGTGATCAGCGCGGCGGGCGTCAGCTCCTCGGCATCCTATGAGATGCTGATCTGTTCCATGGTGAATACACTGTTTAACGACGGCGCCATGGACGTAGTGACCTATTCCCATATCGGAAAATACGCGGAAAACCACTACTGGAACAAGGCGTCCGGTCTTCTGGATCAGATGGCCTGCGCGGTCGGCGGCCTTGTCACCATTGATTTTAAGAATCCGGAAAAGCCGGCGGTTGAAAAGCTTTCCTTTGATTTCGGGGCGCAGGACCACAGCCTGGTGATTGTCAACACGGGCAAGGGGCATGCGGATCTGAGCGAGGATTATTCGTCCATTCCCAATGAGATGAAGAAGGTGGCGGAGTATTTCCACAAGGAGGTGTGCGCGGAGATCGACGAGTCCGCGGTGATCGCCGAGATTGCGAAGGTGCGCGCATTTGCAGGCGACCGCTCGGTGATGCGGGCTCTTCATTTCTTTGAGGAGAACAGGCGTGTGGAAAAGCAGGTGAAGGCGCTTAAGGAACATGACTTTGCCGCGTTTTTAAAGGAGATTACCGAGTCCGGGAATTCGTCGTGGAAATGGCTGCAGAATGTATACACCACAGCCGACGTGCAGGAGCAGGGGATCAGCATCGCCCTGGCGCTCACGGAACTCTTCCTGGCAGAGAAAAAGCGCGGCGCATGCCGGGTGCACGGGGGCGGCTTTGCCGGCGTAATCATGGCCATGCTCCCCAATGATCTGGTGGATGAGTATGTGGAATATATTGAGAAGGCAATCGGCGCAGGCAATGCGTACAGGATGAACATACGCCCGTACGGCGCGATCTGTGTCAGTGAGAAGCTGTAAATAAACGGGATCCGGTTATCCGGGGAAAGGGAACGCGATGGGGAATCAGAATCTTATTATTACCATTGAAAGAGAATACGGAAGCGGCGGCCGCATTGTAGGGCGGCGGCTGGCAGAGGAGATGGGGCTTCACTTCTACGATGATGATATTATCAAGCTGGCCTCAGAGAAAAGCGCAGTGGGGGAGCAGTTTTTCCGCCTGGCGGATGAAAAGGCGGGAAACAACCTGCTGCACCGTCTGGGCGGCGGAAGGGTGGATTTGTTTTCCAAGCCCTCTGTGGACGGCAAGCTGACCTCTCCGGAGAACCTGTTTAAATTTCAGTCCGAGGTGATACGGGAGCTGGCGGAGAAGGAGTCCTGCGTGTTTGTGGGCAGGGCTGCGGGCTTTGTGCTGGATCAGGACGAGGAGATCGAGCGCCTGGTGCGGATCTTTGTGTATGCGGATAAGGTGAAGAAGGTGCAGAGGACCATGGAAGTGGACTGTATCGACGAGGAAAAGGCGAAGCGCCGGGTCAAAAAGATCGACCGGGAGCGGAGAGAGTATTTTAAGTATTACACAGGAAACGAATGGCATAACATCAAGAACTACGATTTGCCGATCAACACGACGCGGCTGACGCTGGAGGAGACGGCAGAGCTCATTAAAAGCTATATCCGGATCAGAGGATTTACATGGCCGGCACAAGCTTCAAAACAGCCGTAGACGAGAGAGGTGCAAAACGGATGAAAAAACTGGCGGTGGGAATCCTGGCCCATGTGGATGCAGGGAAGACGACGCTTTCGGAGGCGATGCTTCTGACAGGGGGAATGATCCGGCGGGCCGGGAGAGTGGATCACGGCGACACGTTTCTGGATACGTATGAGCTGGAAAAGCAGCGGGGGATTACGATATTTTCAAAGCAGGCGGCGCTTAAGTGGGATGAGATGGACGTGACGCTTCTGGATACGCCGGGCCACGTGGACTTTTCGGCGGAGATGGAGCGGACGCTGCAGGTGCTTGATTACGCGATTCTTGTGATCAGCGGCCTCGACGGGGTGCAGGGACACACCCGGACACTGTGGCGGCTTCTCGAAAGATACCAGATACCGGTTTTTTTGTTTGTTAATAAAATGGATCTGGCGGCTGAAAGACGCGGGGCTATTTTAAAGGAGCTTAAGGAGGAGCTGGACGAAAACTGTATGGATTTCGGGACGCCGTGTACGGAGGAGTTCTACGAAAATGCGGCGATCGGTTCAGAGGAAGCTCTGGAGCAGTTCCTGGAGACAGGGGCGGTTGAGGACAGCCTGCTTGGGCAGATGATCAGCAGCCGGCAGATCTTTCCCTGCTATTTTGGCTCGGCGCTGCGCGTGGACGGCGTTCACGAATTTATGAAAGGGCTGGGGAGTTACACACGTATGCCGGATTATCCGGAGCCGTTCGGGGCCAGGGTCTTTAAGATCGGCAGGGATCCGCAGGGAAACCGGCTGACCTATCTGAAAGTAACGGGCGGGCGTCTGAGCGTGAAGGACGCCTTTGGCGGGGACAAGGTGAATCAGATCCGCATCTATTCCGGCGATAAGTATGAGACCGTGAAGGAGGCTTATCCGGGCACGGTCTGCGCGGTGACAGGGCTTGCGCAGACAGCGCCGGGAAAAGGGCTTGGCGCTGAGAGGCTCGTATCTCTCCCGGTCCTGGAGCCGGTCCTTATGTACCGGGTAGAACTGCCGGAGGGGATCGACGCGGCTTCCATGCTGCCAAAGCTCAGACAGCTCGAGGAGGAGGCGCCGGAGCTGCGCCTTGTGTGGGAAGAAGCGAAAAAGGAGATTCACGCTCAGCTCATGGGTGAGATCCAGATGGAAATCCTTAAGAGCCTCATCTTGCAGCGCTTCGGCGTGGACGTTGCCTTCGGGGAGCGCAGCATCGTGTACAAGGAGACCATTGCCGGTACGGCGGAAGGTGTGGGACACTTCGAGCCGCTGCGCCATTATGCGGAGGTTCACCTGCTTCTGGAGCCGGGAGAAGAGGGGAGCGGGCTGGCCTTTGCCACGGCCTGCAGCGAGGATCTCTTAAGCCGGAACTGGCAGAGGCTTATCCTGACTCATCTGGAGGAAAAGGAGCATAAGGGCGTCCTGACCGGCGCGCCGATCACGGATATGAAAATTACGCTGGTATCCGGGCGGGCGCACATCAAGCACACCGAGGGCGGCGATTTCCGCCAGGCCGTGTACCGGGCTGTACGCCAGGGTCTCAGGGAGGCGGAGTCCGTACTCCTGGAACCCTTCTACGACTTCTCGCTGGAGGTCCCGGAGCGATTTACAGGGAGAGCCATGACGGATTTGGAGCGCCTTAAGGCGCGTTTTGAAGCGCCGATGATAGACGGCGGCCAGGCCGTCCTGCGCGGGAGCGCCCCCGCGGCCTGTATGGACGGCTATCAGGCCGAGGTCACAGCCTATACCGGCGGCCAGGGCCGCCTTGACTGCGCGTTCAAAGGCTACGGTCCCTGCCATAACCCGGAGGAGGTCATTGCCGCCGCGGGCTACGATCCGGACGCGGATCCGGAAAATCCCTGCGGTTCTGTTTTCTGCAGCCACGGGGCCGGATTCATAGTGGAATGGGATCAGGTAAAAGAGTATATGCACGTAGAGGCCATGTCCGCTGCAGGCGGACAAACGCCGAAGCTCCGCACAGACGCCAGACAGGACGCCGGCGGCGGGGTTCCGGGAGCCGCCCGCCGTCCCTCCTCCGAAGAGCGCTTTATCGGCACAGACGAAGTGGACGCGATCCTTGCAAGAACGTTCCACGCAAATCAAAAAAGCGATTCCCATGCCTCTAAAAAGCGCTGGGGGAGCAGAAACAAAGCCTCTGCCTCCGGCCCGCTCCCCGCAGGCTCTTACGCGGAAAGCTACTGGCGGGGCTCTGCCTCCCATGCCGGCGGGACGGCCCCGGCGGCCGCGTCTTTCGCCAGGGGCAGCGCAGGCGAAAAAAAGCAGGATCCCCCGGACACCCGGGAGGACTATCTCCTGGTAGACGGTTATAACATCATCTTTGCCTGGAAGGGGCTCAAGGAGCTGGCAGACATCAACATTGACAGCGCCAGGGGCCGTCTCCTCGACATCCTCTGCAATTATCAGGGCATGAAAAAATGCAATGTCATCGCCGTCTTTGACGCCTACCGCGTCCAGGGCCACGCGACAGAGATCCTGGACTACCACAACATCCATGTAGTATACACCCGGGAAGCCGAGACAGCCGATCAGTTCATCGAAAAATTTGCCCATCAGAACGGCAGAAAATACCGCGTGACCGTAGCCACCTCTGACTATCTGGAGCAGATCATCATCCGCGGCCAGGGCTGCGGCCTCCTGTCCGCCAGGGAGCTCGAAGAAGAGATCGAAAAGATGAGCAGTTACATCCGGGAAGAATGCAGCCGCCCGGAATCAGGAGCAAAACGCTACCTGTTCGATACCGTTCCGGAGGAAGTAAAACGGCAGCTCGGCGCATCAGAGCGTGTTTGAAACACGCTCTGGATCTCCTGAATTGAAACGAAATTTTAACTTCATATCAAATCCCATCTCCTTGTAATTATCTTCCAATCGAGTTATAATGTGAACGCTTGATGAAATTACAGCGCTGCGTTTTCCCGTCCATTGTCCGGTGAGCCGCGGCCTTTCGTTGGAATCAGGAGGAGTCCTATGTTTTTACTATTCATGGCAGTGTGGCTAATCTTAAATGGCAGGGCAACCGTGGAAATCATGCTCTTTGGCCTTGTGATCTCAGCCGCGCTGTTTTATTTTATGTGCAGATTTATGGGGTACAGCGGCAAAAAGGAGCTTCTGCTGTTCCGCCTGTTTCCCCTGTTTATGCGCTATCTGTGGGTTCTGGTACAGGAGATTGTAAAGGCGAACGTATGTGTGCTGAAGCTCATATTGTCCCCGGATCTGCAGCCGGAGCCGGCGTTTCTGTATTTTGACACGGATTTTAAAACGGGTACGGCCAGGATGCTTCTGGCCAACTCGATTACCCTTACGCCGGGGACAATCACGGTTTCCGTGGAAGGGGACCGCTTCTTTGTCCATTGTCTGGACCGGGAGCTGGCTGAGGGGATGGAAGAATCGGTGTTTGTGGGCTTGCTTAAGCAAATGGAGGCAGTGGGAGAGAGATGGAGCTGATACAAAGGGCTTATGACGCGCTCCTGATTGGGAGCGTGCTGGTTTTGGCAGTGCTGATTATTTTCAGTATGCTGCGTTCCGTGCGCGGGCCGGGGATTGCGGATCGGATCATTGCAGTGAATATGATTGGGACGATGATTATCATGATCATTGCCGTGCTGTCCGTGTATCTCGGGGAGAATTATCTGACCGATATCTGCCTGATCTATGCGCTGATCAGCTTTCTGGGCGTGGTGGTGCTCTGCAAGGTCTATACAGGCGTATATCTGCAGAAAAAGCACATGAAGGCGGATTTGAATGCGATAGAGGACAACCTGATGGAACAGGGGACAGAGGAGGAGGAGAAATGATACTGGAGTGGATTCGCTTTGCGGCCGCGGCTGTGCTTCTTTTAACCGGCCTGGTATTTATGATTCTGGCCGTGTTTGGGGTCAACCGTTTTAACCGTGCCTTAAACAGGATGCATGCGGCGGCCATGGGGGATACGCTGGGGATTTTGTTTGTCATTATGGGACTTATCACGATGCGGGGCTTTTCCATGGATTCCTTAAAGCTCTTTCTGGTGATCCTGTTTTTCTGGACGGCGTCCCCGGTTTCAGGACATATGATCAGCCGTCTGGAAGCGATGACGAACCGGGATTTGGGCGAGATTCTTATGATCCACAGGGAGACGAAGAAAAAGGAGGAGATGGCGGATGAGAGTGTTTGAGGCAATCCTTCTGCTGAGCCTGATCGGGTGCGCGGTATCTGTGGCCTTTACAAAGGATCTATTAACTTCGATTATTATTTTCATGTCCTACAGCCTGATCATGTGCGTGATCTGGATTCTGCTCCAGTCTCCGGATCTGGCGGTGACAGAGGCGGCGGTCGGCGCGGGAGTTACCAGTATCCTGTTTTTTGTAACGCTTAAGAAAATCAGGGCAATCCGGAAGGAGGATCAGGATGAGCAGACCAAGTGATCATTATGAAACCAGCCGGTGGTTCAAATTTACTCAGTGGGTAAACGGAGAGACGGATCCGCTAAGCTCGGGGATGGAAGCGCGCCCGGCGTGGAGAAAGCCGGACTGGGCCGGGGAGGCGGCGGAAAACGAGGAGAAAAAGGATGTAAAAGCCGGGAGCCGGATTCTTGAGACGCGCGGGATACGCTGGTTTCAGCGCGTGTACCGGATTATGTCTGTCGTCCTGTGCCTGAGCATTATTCTGGCGCTGCTGTGGACGGTTTCCGCCCTGCCGCCGTTCGGCCATGCAGAGAATCCGGCGAATAACGAGGTGTCGGCGCGCTATATCGAGCGCGGCCTCCAGGAGACGGGGGCAGTCAATATTGTGACCGGCATGATCCTGGATTACAGGGCCTTTGATACCTTTGGGGAGTCGTGCGTGCTGTTTATCGCTTCCTGCTGCGTGCTGGTGCTTCTGAGGCTTGACTCAGAAAACGGCGGGGATCGAAAACGGAAGGAGCTGGAAGAGAATGACCGTGTTTTTGAGCCGAAAAACGACGTGATTCTCCAGAAATGCGCCTGCGTGCTGGTTCCTCTGATTTTTATATTCGGCATTTATATTATTCTGAACGGCCATTTGTCGCCGGGCGGCGGGTTTTCCGGCGGCGCGGTGCTCGGCTCAGGGCTGATTCTGTACTTAAACGCGTTTGGATTCAAGCGGACAGAGCGTTTCTTTACAGAAAAGGTGTACCGCAGAGTGACGCTGTGCGCGCTGACCTTTTACTGCCTGGCAAAGAGCTATTCCTTTTTTACAGGCGCCAACCATCTGGAAAGCGGCATTCCTCTGGGCACGCCGGGGGCGATCATAAGCAGCGGCCTGATCCTGCCTCTGAATATCTGTGTGGGACTGGTAGTGGCCTGCACCATGTACGCTTTTTATACGCTGTTCCGAAAAGGGGGGATGTAGGATGACGCGGCTTTTGTCAGTGAACATGGAGGCAACCGTGGCTGTGATCCTGTTCGGCGTGGGCTTTACCATGCTCTTACTCCACCGGAATCTGATCAAAAAGATTATGGGAATGAATATCATGGATACCGCGGTGTATCTGTTTCTGGCAGCCAAGGGCTATATCGACGGGCGGACAGCGCCCATTGTGGTGGACGGGATCCAGGAAACGTCGGCCTATATTAACCCGGTTCCGAGCGGACTGGTGCTGACGGGGATCGTGGTGAGTGTCAGTACCACAGCCCTCATGCTGGCTCTCACGAAACGGCTTTATGAGCAGTACGGCTCCCTGGATCTGGACGAAATCCTGATTCTGGCCAAAGAGGAGGAGGAGAAAAGGACATGAGCATTGTGCAGAATTTTCCGTTTTTTTCGATTATACTTGCCATGTTTTCCGGAATCGTTTCCTCCATCCTTCCCGGAAAGAGGGCCAGAAACGTAAGCCTGATTATGATCGCGGCCACAACGGCTCTGTCATTCGCCGTACTGTGCTTCTGCATACGGACAGGAGAGAGCTATACGTATATGATGGGCCATTTCCCGGCCCCCTGGGGAAATGAGATCCGGGCGGGTGTTCTGGAGGGGCTGACGGCCTCGATGTTTGGGGTCGTCATGTTTTTATCTGTGCTTGGCGGCGTGAATTACACGGCCTCAGATGTCGAGCGGTCAAAGCTGAATCTGTTTTACATCATGATCGATCTGATGCTCAGCTCCCTTCTGGCTCTGGTTTATACGAATGATCTGTTTACGGCCTATGTATTTGTAGAGATTAACACGATTGCGGGCTGCGGGCTGATCATGATCCGGCAGAAGCGAAAAAGCATGTCTGCCGCTATCCGTTATATGATCATGAGCCAGCTTGGCTCCGGCCTGTTTTTAATCGGGCTGAGCATGCTGTATGACGTGACCGGGCATCTTCTGATGAGCCCGGCCCGGGAATCTGTGGCGCGTATCATGGCCGGTGAAAGCTATGTGATCCCCATGCTGGTGATCCTGGCCGTTATCAGCGTGGGCCTGGCGATTAAGAGCGGACTGTACCCGTTCCACTACTGGATCCCGGATACGTACGGCTACGCGACGCCGACCGCGAGCGCCGTGCTGTCCGGCCTTGTTTCCAAGGGATATATTTTCCTCCTGATCAAGATTTTCTACCGGGTGCTGGGAGAGAATTTCGTGATCAGAAGCCATTTGATCAATGTGCTCTACTGCTTTGGCGTGGCCGGAATGGTGATGGGTTCGGTGCATGCGATAGCGGAAAAGGATGCGCGGCGGATGATTGCCTATTCCTCTGTGGCCCAGATCGGTTATATCTACATGGGGATCGGCCTGGGAACCGAGCAGGGGATGGTGGCTGCCGTGTTTCACATATTTACGCACTCCGTAACCAAGGCGCTCCTGTTTATCAGCGCTGTGGGGCTTTATGAGGTATCAGGCGGCAGAACGGATTACCACAGCCTGCGGGGCGCCGCTTACCGGAATTCCCTGGCAGGAATCGGCTTTGCCGTCGGCTCTCTTTCCATGGTGGGCTTCCCTATGCTCTCGGGCTTTATCTCAAAGCTTCTGTTTGCCGCGTCGGCTCTGCGCTGCCCGGGCAAGATGCTGCCGACAATCATTGTCCTGGCGGTCAGTACGACGCTCAACGCCGTCTATTTCCTGCGGCTCGTTATCACGCTGTACTCCAGGCAGCAGGGCTCTGAGAAGGACCCGGAGGGAGAAGCGAAGGAACGAAAGCGTCCGGCTTCAGGGAAGAGCTCCTGGATGCTCAGGCTGTCGATTCTCTGTCTGATTGGCCTCAATCTGTTTCTGGGCCTTATGTCCCGGCCTGTTATCCAGGCGATAACGGACGGGCTGGCGATGTTCGATTAAAAGAGGAGAATGGACATGGAAGGACAAATCATTTTACTGCTTCCGATCGTATATCCAATCCTGGCCGGAATGTTGGTGCTGTCCGGCAAAGGGCTGCGGGAAAACGGGAGGCTGGCGTCGCTTGTGACGGCGGCCGCTCTGGCAGTGCAGCTTGTTTTCGTGGCGGCCGCGCTGGCAAGGGGAGGAAGCCTTACGATATGGAAGCTGACGGATACCATTTCCCTGACCCTGCGCGTGGACGGGGTGAGCCGTCTTTTTGCTGCTCTGACCTGCGGCGTATGGCTCCTGGGGGCCGTCTATTCGGTTTCCTACCTCTCGCATGAAGCGAGAGTTTCCCGCTTCTGCGGCTTTTATCTGATTGTGGAGGGAGCGCTGACAGGACTTGATTTTTCGGCTGACCTGATTACCATGTATGTGTTTTTTGAAATGATGACGCTGACATCCCTGCCGCTGGTACTGCATGAGCAGACCAGGGAGGCGGTGAGGGCCGGAATGAAGTATCTGTTTTACTCTGTGGCGGGCGCGTTTATGGCGCTGTTCGGCATTCTTTTCCTGGCCGGCGTTTCATCAGGGCTTGCATTTTCAGGGGGCGGCATCCTGACAGACGCCGCCGTCTCCGGAAAAGAAGGGCTTTTTAAGCTCGCTGCCTTTTGCATGATACTCGGCTTCGGCGTGAAGGCCGGCATGTTTCCTCTGCATGGCTGGCTGCCGGCCGCGCATCCGGCCGCGCCTGCCCCGGCGAGCGCCGTGCTGTCCGGACTGATCACAAAATCCGGGGTGCTGGCGATTATCCGGGTCGTGTATTTTATTATAGGCGCGGAACGGCTCCGGGGAAGCTGGGTACAGTATGTGTGGATTGTTCTGGCGCTTTTGACAGTGGTTATGGGCTCCATGCTGGCTTACCGGGAGCCGTTGCTAAAAAAACGCCTGGCCTATTCCACCGTGAGCCAGGTATCGTATATTTTATTTGGCTTAAGCCTCCTGCAGCCGACGGCCTTTGTGGGCGCGCTGTCCCATATTGTATTTCATTCCATGATAAAAAACGCGCTGTTTTTCATTGCCGGCGCCTTCATTGTGGCAACCGGAAAAACAAGGGTGAAGGAGATACAGAGGCTGGGGGGCGCGCTGCCCCTGACGCTTGGATGCTATACCATCGCCTCCCTGGCCCTGGTGGGGATCCCCCCGGCGAGCGGCTTTGTCAGCAAATGGTATCTGGCCGCCGGGGCTCTGGCATCGGATACCGGGGCGTTTCGCTTCATTGGGCCGGCGGCGCTGCTGGTGAGCGCGCTTTTGACAGCCGGATATCTGCTCCCGCTCACGATTTCCGGATTTTTTCCGGGCGGGGAGCCCGCGGCCGGCGGGGCCGCAAAGAGCGGGGATCCGTCCTGGTGGATGCTGATTCCGATCGCCGTTTTGACGGCGTGCTCCCTGTTTCTTGGCTGCTTTCCGGGCCCGCTTCTTTCTGCGCTTGAGTCCATAGCGGCCTCAGTGCTTTGACGGAGGAATGAATATGAACAACATGATATTGGCTGTTCCGGTGCTCCTGCCTGTCATTGGCGGCGGAAGTATCCTGTTTTCAGAGCGCCGGAGCAGGGGCGGCAGGCGGCTTTTAAGCCCGGAGCGCTTTGCGGGATGCCTGGTTTTGTTAAACAGCCTGATTGTGGCCGCGATTCTGCTGATACCGGGCGCGAGGGGAGAGGGGCTTGTCCTGTTCCGCCTGTTTGCAAATCTGACGGTTATGTTCCGGATTGACAGGATGGGCAGCGTATTTGCAGGCCTGGTGGCCTTTTTATGGCCGCTTGCCACGCTGTACTCTTTTGAGTATATGAAGCATGAGAACCGGAAGGATACGTTCTTTGCCTTTTATGTCATGACATACGGCATTACCATGGGGATTGCCTTTGCGGGAAACCTGACGACGCTGTATCTGTTTTACGAGATGCTTACCCTGGTGACCTTCCCCCTGGTTTTATTCCCTCTGAGCAGGGAGGCTGTGCGCGCCAGCCGGACATACCTGTATTTTTCGATCGGCGGGGCGGCGTTTGCCTTTATCGGGCTGGTGTTTGTGATGAGCTTTTCCGTCACGGGAACCACGGCCTTTCAGCCGGGAGGGATGCTGAATCCGGAGACGGCGGCCGGGAGCCGGGATATTTTGCTGTTCGTGTATGTGCTGGCCTTTTTCGGCTTTGGCGTAAAGGCAGCCGTGTTTCCCTGCCATGTATGGCTTCCCAGGGCGACGGTCGCGCCGACGCCTGTGACGGCGCTCCTGCACGCAGTGGCGGTCGTGAAATCCGGAGCGTTTGCCATACTGCGCTTTACCTATTTTAATTACGGCGCGGGCTTTGTGCGCGGAAGCTGGGCCCAGTGGGTGATCATGGCGGCGGCGCTGGCCACGATCCTGTTCGGTTCGACGATGGCGGTGCGGGAGGTTCACTGGAAACGGCGGCTCGCCTATTCCACAATCAGCAATCTGTCCTATATCCTGTTCGGCGCGGCTCTGATGACGCCGTTTGGCCTGGCGGCTTCCCTGAGCCATCTGACGGCCCATGCGTTTATGAAGATCTGTTCCTTTTTCTGCGCCGGGGCGGTGATGCATCAGACGGGGAAAACATATATTTATGAGCTGGACGGCCTGGGAAGACGTATGCCTGTGACCTTTGCCTGCCTTCTGACAGCGAGCCTTTCCCTGATGGGGATTCCGCTGTTTGCAGGCTTTATCAGTAAATGGAATCTCTGCCGCGCCGCGTTCCTGTACGGGGATCAGTACGCAGACGGGCCGGGGGGCTGGCTTGTGTACGCGGGAGTGGCGGTGATCCTTTACTCGGCGCTGATGACAGGGATTTATATGTTTTCTGTTCTGATCCGCGCCTATACGCCTGTTCATGAAGGGCAGGCGCAGGAGGATCCCGCGCAGACGGCGTCGGATCCCGGCTGGATGATGCTGGTTCCGCTGCTGATTTTTGCGGCTGTGATTTTGCTGATCGGCCTTCATTCCGGGCCGCTCATGGGGCTTTTGACAGCGATAGGAGGTGAGGCGGGATGACGGTTTATACCCAAAACGGAAACGGTCTGCTGATTCCGGGCGTCTGCGGCCAGGGAATGCATCTGGGCCTGGACGGCTTCCGTTTGATCTATGTGTGCATCGCCGTGTTTATGTGGGCGGTCAGCGGCGTATTTTCAGGAGAATATATGGCCCATTATGAGAAACGGGGCAGGTATTACCGCTTCTTCTGGGCAACCTTTGCGGCCACAGTGGGAGTTTTTTTATCCGCTGATTTATATACGACCTTTATTTTCTTTGAAATCATGTCCTTTACCTCCTATGTGTGGGTGGCGTTTGATGAAAAAAAGGAAAGCCTTAAGGCGGCGCAGACGTACCTGGCGATCGCAGTGATCGGAGGCATGGTGATGCTGATGGGCCTGTTCCTGCTGTATGATCAGTTCGGCACGCTGGAGATGGACGCGCTCGGCCCGCTGGCCGGGGATGTCCTGGCGCGCGGGCCGGGGGCAGAGCGCCTGCGTCTGTACACGGCAGGGGGACTTCTCCTGTTTGGCTTTGGGGCCAAGGCGGGATGCTTTCCGCTCCATATCTGGCTTCCCAGGGCTCACCCGGCCGCCCCGGCCCCGGCCAGCGCGCTGCTGTCCGGAATCCTCACAAAGGCGGGCGTATTCGGCATTATCTATGTGTCCTGCATCCTGTTCGCGGGCGATAAGGCATGGGGAGAGCTGATAGCAGGGCTTGGGTTTGCCACTATGTTTATCGGCGCTCTGCTGGCGCTGTTTTCCACAAACCTGAAACGGACGCTGGCCTGCTCCTCAATCTCCCAGATCGGCTTTATCCTGGCCGGAATCAGCACGGCTGTGCTGCTGGAGAATGAGGGACTGGGAAACGCCCTGGCCGTTCACGGCGCATTCCTGCACATGATCAGCCATTCCCTGATCAAGCTGGTGCTGTTCCTGTGCGCAGGCGTCGTGTATATGAACCTGCATGAGCTGGAATTTAACGCGATCCGCGGCTTTGGCCGCGGAAAGCCGGCGCTTTTATTCTGCTTTCTTATGGGGGCGCTCGGCATTGCCGGGATTCCGCTCTGGAACGGCTACATCAGCAAGACGCTGCTCCATGAGGGAATTGTGGAATATACCGCCGCAATCGGCGCGGCCGGCCTCTGGAAATGGTCAGAGGGGCTCTTCCTCCTGAGCGGCGGAATGACGGTAGCATACATGCTCAAGCTGTTTGTGATGCTGTTTGTTGACAGGAACCCTGAGAGGCAGAGAGAATTTGATGCCATGACAGCTTCTTACATGAAAATGCCGGCGCGCGCCGCGCTGATTGCCGCCGCAGTCCCCCTTCCGGCGCTCGGCGCGCTGCCCCATCTGACCATGGATCGTCTTGCCGCGATGGGCGCAGGCTTTTTCGGGCTGAGTGAATACGGGCATGCGGTTTCCTACTTTTCCCTGGAAAATTTAAAGGGAGGCCTGATAACGGTTGGAATCGGAGCAGCCCTTTACCTGGGAGTTGTGCGGACATTTATGATAAAGAAAGAAGCGGGAGGTCCGGTCTACGTCGATCGCTGGCCGTCATGGCTTGACCTTGAATATGCTGTGTACCGTCCGGCCCTGACACTCCTTACCGCCGTATGCGCCGTACTCTGCCGCGCCATGGATCATCTGGCGGACGGGGTGATTGTCCTCGCCAGACGGACAACGCACAGCCAGCTCCCGGAGCCTGCGACGCACAAAGAAGGAAACTGGCTGGCTCATTTCTTCGGAAGCCTGGCAGACGGCTCGGTATTTCTGTGGGATAAACTGACCGGACGCATGGAACTCTACGGCAAACGCCGGACCGCGGTAAGCCGCCTGCTGAATAAAGAGGTCCGGATCAAGTATATCGGAAGGCTGGTGGAAGAAAGCTTCTCCTTTGGCCTGATGCTGTTCTGCATCGGATTGTGCGCGACGCTGGGGTACCTGCTCTGGGTGCTTGTGGCGTAATTCATTACGGTTCACACCCAATGTCAGTTAGTTAAGAGAAATGAACGATTGCGGGGCGTTGTTTGTCGTGAGAGGGCCGCCAGAGTCCGATTCCAAACCCAACGGAACCCCGCTCCCGCTCGGAGAAAAGCGCAGCGGACGCTAAGCTCGAAAAGACCTCGCTAAGCG
>QXXC01000083.1 GCA_009911305.1 Clostridiaceae bacterium
AAGAGACAGCCGATCTTTAAATTCCAGCCATTTTCAAAGAAACAGCGCCAGGTAATGAACTGGTGGATGGATAATACGCCTGTACACGCCTGTAACGGCATTATCGCAGACGGGGCGATCCGTTCCGGGAAAACGGTCTCCATGTCGCTGGGGTTTATATTCTGGGCAATGGAAACGTTTGAGGAGCAAAACTTTATCATGGCCGGAAAAACAATAAGCTCTTTTAAGAGGAATGTCCTGCAGAACCTAAAGCGGATGCTGACCAGCCGGGGTTATCATTGGATCCATCATCTGTCAGGCGATACGCCGAACATGCTTGAGGTTAGCAGGAAAGGCAGGACCAATTACTTTTATATCTTCGGCGGAAAAGATGAAGCCTCACAGGATCTGGTTCAGGGCATTACGGCGGCGGGAGCTTTCTTTGATGAGGTGGCGCTCATGCCGGAGAGCTTTGTCAACCAGGCCACGGGCCGCTGCTCTGTTGAGGGGAGCAAGTGGTGGTTTAACTGTAACCCGGCCGGCCCCATGCATTGGTTTAAGACGGGCTGGATTGATAAGGGAAAAGAAAAGAGGCTTGTCTACCTGCACTTTACGATGGATGACAATCTAAGCCTGAATACGGAGATTAAGGCACGTTACAGGAGCATGTACGCAGGCGTGTTCTTTCTGCGGTATATTAAAGGACTCTGGGCTGTGGCGGAAGGGCTTATCTATACTATGTGTACGGATGAAAACTATTATACGGACACGGAGCGGCCGATCGCGTTAAAATCGATTGCCCAAAAGTATATTGCAGTGGACTATGGTACAGCAAACCCCTGTGTGTTTCTGGAAATATGGGACGATGGGGAGACTGTCTGGGTTGACCGGGAATACCGGTGGGACAGCCGCTCAGAGGAAGCCAGACGTACCGGGAACCCGCAGAAGACAGATGCCCAGTATGCGGATGATATGACAGAATTCATGGGAACCCGGCCGGAGGATCAGTGTAAGGTTGTCGTGGATCCGTCTGCCGCATCGTTTATTACGGAGCTGCGGGGCCGTGGGTTTTATGTAAAGGCCGCGGATAATGAGGTATTGGACGGGATACGCGTGGTAGCCACATTATTTGCCCGGAGGAATCTCATGATAAATAAATCCTGCACGGGGCTGAGGTCAGAGCTGCAATCGTATGTGTGGGACGAGAAAGCCGCAGAGCGCGGGGAGGAGAAGCCGGTAAAGCAGTTAGACCACGGCCCGGATTGCCTGCGCTATTTCTGCTATACAATATTGCCGAAATGGAGGACAGGAATCTGATGAGCAGAAAACGGTCAAACCGCCGGACAAGGGCGGACACAGATAAAAGTAAACAGGCGTCCATCGAAACGATGGACGCTTTTTCCAACCCGGCAGCCCGTATTGGCCACGGGACGATGGATCTTTTAAACGCCACCGAATACCCCACGACCAGGCTGACGCAGAACTATCAGCTCCTTACGAGCCTGTACCGGGATAACTGGATCGTCCAGAACATCATTGCCACGATCCCAAACGACATGATCCGGAAATGGTACGAAATCCGCTCCGGGATCCCTCCGGAATATATGGAACAGATGGGCCGCCTGGAGCGCCGGACGCAGATACGCAAAAAGATACTGCTCGGGATGTATTGGGGACGGCTTTACGGGGGCGCGGCAGGCATACTCCTGATAAAGGGCCAGAACGATTTGAGCCGGCCCTTAGACCTGGATACGGTAATGCCCGGGAGCTTCCTCGGCATGCAGATCCTCGACCGCTGGAACGGCATTTATCCGGAAGGGGAGCTTGTATCGGATCCGGGGGATCCGGATTTTGGCCTGCCGGCGTATTACACGGTCCGCGATGATGAGACAGGGCGCGTGGCAGCCCGTGTGCATCACAGCCGTGTGATCCGCTTTATTGGGCGGGAGCTGCCGTGGATAGAGCAGGTAACGGAGCTTTATTGGGGGGAGTCCGAGATTGAGGCGGTTTACAGCGAGGTAGTCCGCAGGGACAACGTAGCGGGCAATATTGCCGCCCTGACATTCAGGGCCAATATCAATTACATGGAGACAGAAGGCCTTGACCAGCTCCTTGGGACAGCCAACACGGAAATGTAGCGCAGGTTCTGGAACCTGATGGCGGCGCAGTCTGTCATGGAGAGCAACTTTGGGACGCGCGTGATTAACAAGGGGGACGCCATCCATAATACGCAGTACACCTTTACCGGGCTTCCGGATGTATATGACCGGGTTATGATGGATGTGGCCGGGGCAGCGCGCACGCCTGTGACAAAACTGTTCGGGCGCTCCCCGGCCGGCCTCAACGCGACAGGGGAGTCGGACATGCAGAATTATTATGACTACATCGACGGACTCAGGGAGACGGAGCTGCGCGGCATCCTCGAACGCATTCTTCCGGTGATGGCATTGTCAGCGTGGGGCGAGATACCGGACGGCCTTAATATCGACTTCCCGCCCATGTGGACGCCGGATGCACGGGAGATCGCAGAGATAGCGGAGCGGAAGACGAACGCTGTCCTTGCGGCATACCAGAATGATCTCATTGATTCCGCTACAGCGCAGCAGGAGCTCCAGGCCATGGCGGATGAAACGGGAATGTTCAGCAAAATATCGGATGAAAGCATAGAAGCAGGCAGAGGCAAAACCTATACATCCAGCCGCATGATGGCCGATCCCCTGGCCGGGCTGGGGGTTACGGGCCCGCCGGATGATGAAGCGGAGGCTGGAGCATGAACGCAGGGGTAAAGCGAATCCGTCCTCCTGGTAAAACGGACATTACGGCCTTTATGCGGATGCTGTTTCTCCGTACAGAGCAGGATCTCATAAATGAGATAAACCGCAAGCGCAGGGCGGGGCTTGTGGAGTATGCAGAGGCAGCGTCGCTGGAACGGGTGCAGCAGATCTTACAGGGTATGGTGGACGAGTCATGGGAGTATGTGCCAAAGATGATTGAAACCATCTTTTATCACTCCAATAAGGATGCCGCCGGCTACCGCAACGCCAGAGTGCTCACCGCGGCCCAGACAGACGTCATACAGCAGTTAAGCAACAATTTACTGGGCGAGCTTACAGAAGCGTCTGAAACGGCGTTTAAAAACGTACGGAAGCTGTATACGATCGCGCGTCTGGAGGCGGATCCATTCAGGGAGGCAGCGCTTAAAGAAGTATTAAGCCAGGAAGCCGCGGGGGGCGGATGGAGCAGGGCGGCGACAAAAATGGCCCAGGAGATACAGAACAAGGGGATTACTGCGTTTGTTGACAGGGCGGGGAGGCATTGGAGCCTGCAGAGCTACGGAAACATGGCCGTGCGGACGACTGCCAGGCAGGCGCAGGTTGCGGCGATGCTTACCGCGGATGACTATGACTTATGGCAGATTGTAAAAATCGGGAGTACGTGCCCGGTGTGCGCCCCATTAGAGGGGAGAGTGTATTCAAAGAGCGGGACAAACCCGGACTATCCGCCCCTTTCCCTTGCATTTGGGAAAATCGACCCCAGCGGGCCGGATGACCTGACCAATACATACCTGAACATTCACCCGAACTGTCTTCATGCCATTGTAAAATACACGACGATTGGAAAAACGGAGAAGCAGATCCAAAAAGATAAGGATTTTTCCAGCCCGGAGAAAAATCCGCTGAACCGTGATCCCAGGACGAAGAAACAGATAGCAGCTTACCGGGAGAAAGAGCGGGCAAGGCAGAGGCTTTTAAGAGACAGGCGGAAAAAATCTATTGAAAAGGCAAGCAGTTCTGGTATAATTAAATTAACGGATAGCGAACAGTATGCCCTGAACAGATATCTTAGCAGTGAATCTTATACATTAAATGATAAGCTGAGGCGGGAGCTAAAACTATCGGAGGAAGAAATTAAATGGATGAACGATCTGGATTCGGCGCTTGATAAAATGCCTGAGTATCACGGGACAATTTATCGATCCGTTTCAGATTTTGGGCTTGGTGATGTGGATGCTTTTATTCGTTCTCACGCTGTTGGTACCCCTAAATTATTTGATTCATTTTTATCGTGTTCCGGATCTGTATATGACGAAAGTTTTCCTATCCAATATGTTATAAAATCGAAACACGGAAAAGATATCAGATCATATAGTATGGAGCAGGAAATTCTGTTTAAACGTAAAAGCCTGTTTTTGATAACAAAGGTTGATGGAAGTACAATTTATATGGAGGAGTTGTAATGGAAAAAGAATTGTATTCTGATCGCAGGTGGTGGGATAATCCTATGCCAAAATCAAGCATGTGCGCGGAATGCAAATACTGGCGGGGTTTCTTAAAATGCGACAAATACGAAACAAAAGTGCCAAGGGAAATCCTTGACAAGTCGTTCCCAGGTACTGAGAATTTTGATGAAAATTATTGTCCATACCGGGCATCCTGACGGACGCCTGGTATTTTTATACTTATTTTCGTGGGAAGGAGAAGGACGATGCTTGCTTACTACGGCTACGCCATAAGCCCAAACCAGATAGAAACTGGCGAGGGCTTTTTGATTTGCCGCAATGTCCCCATCGCCCGGATCGGGGTTCAGGAGTACCTGGGGAGGGAGATAGGGCTTTCCGGGGCGGATGCTGAACGTCTGATCACTGTCACAAGGCCCCCGGAGGAGGTCTTTTCTGATGCGGCCATGGCTTCCTTTGAGGGGAAACCGGTCACAAATGACCATCCCCCGCGTCTGATTGGCCCGGATGATGTAACGGCTTACGGCAGAGGGCATGCGGAGATGGTGCGCAGGGGATCCGGGGAATGGGCGGACTACGTGCTCGCGGATCTGCATATACAGGCACGAGAGCTCATCGACGCTGTTCAAAACGGCAAGCGGGAGATCTCCTGCGGCTATGAGTGCGATTATGAGCCAAACGGGGACGGCACATACAGCCAGAAAAATATAAGGGGCAACCATGTAGCAGTCGTTGACCGGGGAAGGGCCGGGAAACGGGCTGCTATTTTAGATTCAGCACAGAAACCACAAAAGGCCAGAAGGCCGGAAAGGAAAGCCATGAAGAAAAAAGGACTGATATTCAGCCTCTTCGGGCAGGCCGTAAAGGACAAAAGCCCGGAAGAGATTGAACAGCTTGCGATGGACGCGGCCGACGCGCTCGAGGAGCAGGAGGAAGCCGCTCCCGCAAAGGAAGAGACAAAGGGGGATGAGAAAAAGGAAGCCGCGGATGAATCTGCTGTTGATGCGGTAGTCGAAAAGGTGCTGGCAAAGCTGGCTGCTAAGGAAAAGGCAGAAAAAAGTAGAACGGACGATTCCATTGACGCCGCCATCCGGCATCTGTCCGGAGACGGGGATAAAAAAGAGGAAGGCGCATCGGATGAAGAGGCCAGGGTAGTTCCCGCGGAAGATGCGGATAAAACCTGTGGGATGGATAAGGCCCTTGCGGCCCGTTTCCTGAAAGCCATGCGGCCGTCCATCGCCGCGATCCGGGATGAAACACAGCGCAGGGCCGTGTCGGATGCCCTGATAAGCCTTGTAACAGCAGGTGAGGCAAAAGACGATATATCCGCTGTCCTGGAGGCCGGCAAAAAGAATGCGCAGAGGGCGGCAGAAGACAAATGCGGGGCCATGGACTATGATGCCATCCAGGCGCTTTATGATGACTTAAACCCGCACAGAAGGAAGGAGAAGCACTCATGAAAGGACAGGTAATCGGCAGGACAATGCAGCACGGGTACGCCGGCAGCTATGCGAGGCAGCCGGATATGATTGTAGACAGCGAACCGCTTGGAGGAGACAGGGATGTCCCGTTCGGCGCCCCGGTTGTAAGGGGGGAAAATGGGGCGGCCATGGCATGGGCGGAGGATTCCACGGCGGAAAAATTCTGGGGGATCGCCGTGCGAGAAGTAAAATCCTCACTTGATTTCATGAACCAGAACGAAGGTGTATACCGCCCGGGGGAGGCGATCCCGGTTATGAAGCGCGGATGTGTCAATGTTATCTGTCAGGCTGGCACGCCTGCGCCCGGAGG
>QXXC01000084.1 GCA_009911305.1 Clostridiaceae bacterium
GGGGACGTTGTAACAGATAACGGCTACCACCAGGAAGTCGTTATAACACGCATTGACAAGCACGGATATTTTGAAGGGTATTATGTAGCCGACGGCGTAACCGTAAAGGGGCTGGAAATTAAGAACTTTGTTAAGATTGCAGACAAAAGCGGAGAGTGGAAGTCCTGCAGGGGCGGCGTATACTTTCAGCACAAGGGAGGCGATCCGCCAAGTGAGAAATAGCGAAGGATATAAGGACCCGACCGCCGGAGCAGCAATCGCCAGCGTGAGGCGGCAGGAGAAGCGGCGAAGGAAGGAGGAAAAGCGTGAACAGAAAACAGGCGAGGGCAGCCATGCGGGGGAAAGCGAAGGGACCGAACTTAAACGACCCCAGGCAGGCGCAGGCAATGCTTGAAAATTTACCTATTGCCACATTGGTGGCCGGAATTAACAATAGCCTTGATATTCTGCAGAAAAGAGGTATACCCATTTCAGACTGGGACCAGAAAAAGCGGGAGCTATACAGGCTTAAGGTTTTCGGCGACAAGGTTTACTTTTTAGCGGATGAGTTAGACAGATCCGAGCAAAAAACGAATAAGGAGAACGAAGCCGATGGATCAGAAAAGCAAGCAGCGGAAAAACGGACAGAGCGAGGACAAGGAAACGCTTAAGGAGTATTTAAACCAGTATTACACCGGACGCATTAAGCGGTCACAGCTTGAAAGACGGCTTAAAAATATCCGGGCGGAAATGGATGCCCCTATAGGCGGCTACGGATATTCTCCGGTAAATTACGGAGGCACAAACAAAGTCGGATCCGGCGCCGCTTCCTTCGTTTACCGCATGAGCGAGATTGAAACCCGGATAGAGGACCAAAAAAGCCGGGTAGAAAAAGCACTTTTGAAAGTCATGGATATTATGGACTTTTTGGAGGAAAACAGCACGGAGCGGATGGTATTGGAGCTTCGCTTTATTGATTGCAAAGGCTGGGCGGCCATTGAGAAGGAGATGCACTTAAGCCGAAGCTCGCTTTTTTCCTACCAGGACAAAGGGCTGGATAAGCTATTGACCTATAAGAAAGTACGCCAGATTTTAAGGGAGTATAAAAAAGAGGTTTGAAATATAGCCCCCCTATGATACCCCCATATAATACCCCCGTATTTTCGCCCCATTTTTACAAGGCGAATTTTACGAGGGTATTTTATACCCCTTCATTTGGCACAGCACAGAGAAAAGCGTACATAGAAACATAACCCCATACAGCCCACAAGCCCAGCATTTACAAGGCTTCGCAAGTTTTTTAAACTTCGGACTCTTTTGGACTATTAAGTGTGCTAATATAGTAGCATGGACACGGAATAAAAAAGCATACCCCCATATAATAAGCCTATAATAAGCCCTATTTTTAAAGCTATACCCCCATATAGCAGGGCATAATATAGGCTTATTATATTGCATACATACAAGCACAGCACCACGCCACAGCGCAAGCACACAAGGGCAAGCACCACAGCCCAGGGCATAGGCGCACATAGTACCATGGCACAGCATAGCGCGAGGCAGGCACAGCACAAGCAAGCATTGAAGCAGAGAGGGCAAGGCATACAGCACCACACCGAAGCAACGCAAGCAAAGAGAGAGGGCGACAGGGCAAGCCCCTGGCTGCGCTGTTTGGCAAGCCTACCCACGCAAAAGACAAAAGGTACTTACCAAGCCATAAACGGCCTGCGGGGCGAGGAAGGCGCGGCCTTTTTGGCGATAAAATCGAAAAAAAATTTTGCCTTTCGTTACGCAAGGGCAGAACCGGAAGGAGGAAACGGACTATGGAGCTGGTAAAAAGACAGCTTGCAGATCTTAAACCAGCGGAATATAATCCGCGAAAAGCATTAAAGCCGGGCGACCCGGAGTACCAGCGCATAGCCGCCAGTATAGAAGAATTTGGCTACGTTGACCCGATTATTATCAACGCAGACAATACCATCATAGGCGGCCACCAGCGGCGCACGGTCATGCTTGATTTGGGCTACACAGAGGCGGACTGTATTCTGGTTGAGATGGACAAGACCAGGGAAAAGGCTCTCAATATTGCCTTGAACAAAATAACCAGAGAATGGGACGAGGCGGCCTTAAAGGATTTATTGATAGATTTGGATAAGGCAGACTATAACGTGGGGCTTACAGGCTTCGGAGGCGACGAGATCGAAAAGCTATTTGCAGCCGTTGAACTTACCCAGGAGGCAAACGACGACGGCTATGACCCGGACGAGAAGCTGAAGGAGCTTAAGGAGGTTCGGACGCGCCCCGGCGATATTTGGCAGATGGGGAGCCACCGCCTCATGTGCGGGGACGCTACAGACATTTCAGACATTGAGCGGCTGATGGAAGGAGCAACGGCCGACCTTATCATCACCGACCCACCTTATAACGTAGATTACGAAACCAAAGATAAGAGCCTGGAGCGTTCCTATAAGCGGAACCGCACCCGGACAAATAACGAGATCCAGAACGACCGGATGAGCAACGACGCCTTTTACAGTTTCTTGTATAAGGCGTTTTCTAATTTCAACGAAGCAGCCCGCCCCGGCTGTTCGGTTTATATATTCCACGCCGACAGCGAGGGTATAAACTTCCGAACCGCCATGAAGGAAGCGGGCTTTTACCAGGCGCAGACGCTGATCTGGGAGAAAAACCAGTTTGTCATAGGCCGCCAGGATTACCACTGGCGCCACGAGCCGATCTTATATGGTTGGAAGGAGGGAGGCGGTCATTACTTCGGCGGAGGGCGCGGACAAGATACCGTTTTCATAGAAGATGATATAGACTTTTCAGCCATGAAGAAAGCGGAGCTTGTCGCCTACATTGAGGGCATCCGGGAACGCCTGCAGGAGAACACGTCGGTCTTGTACGAAAAGAAGCCAGCCCGGAGCGATATGCACCCGACCATGAAGCCCGTGGCTCTTTTCGGCCGGCTTATTACCAATAGCAGCAAGTACGGCGATACAGTCGCTGACTTTTTCGGAGGGAGCGGCACGACGCTGATCGCTTGCGAACAGCTTAACCGCAGCGCATACCTTATGGAGCTTAACGAAAAGTACTGCGATATTATTATAGACCGTTGGGAAGAATACACCGGCCAGAAGGCCGTAAGAGTGAGGGAGGGCGGAGCATAATGGCAGAGGAAAAAGCAAGCGGCGGGCAGTTCGTAAAGGTTGAAATCATAGCCCAGATTTTCGGAGTTTCCGTCCGCAGGGTGCAGCAACTTACCCAGGAGGGAATCATAAAGACGGACGAAGTCCCCGGAGAGGGCAGGCGTTACGAGCTTGTACCGACCATTAAAACATATATTCAGTATTTGTCCGACAAGGCATACGGCAAGGGCAAGTCCGAAAAGGAAACGGAGTTAAGGCAGCAGAAGCTGGAGGCAGAAATCGCCCTAAAGGAAAGTCAGGGCGAGATGCACCGCATGAGGGCGGAGATCGCCGCCGGGAAATATATAGATGTTGAGGAAGTAGCCTTAGATTATCAAAAGTTTTTCGTTTCCTTCAAACGGTTCGCTATGGGCATACCGTCCCGGCTTGTAAGCATAGTAAGCGATAAGTTGGAGCCGTTGGAAGCCCGCAAGGCGGAGAAGGAAATGAGCGCAGAAGTAAAACGTATGCTTCGGGCTTTTGTCGTAGCCGGATATACACCGGAGCTGGGGGAAGAAAAGCCAGGGAAGCGCCGTGCAAAAACCTAAACAGCTACGCCTCCGGAAATACGAGTGCAAGGCATACCAGAAATCCGCGCTTGAATACTTGAATCCCCCGGAAGATATGGCAGTATCCGAGTGGGCGGAACAATACAGGGTGCTTTCCAGTTTGACCAGCGCAGAGCCGGGGCCATGGAGCAACGACCGGACTCCGTATCTGGTAGGCATCATGGATGAGTTTCTAAACCCAGAAACGGAAGAAATAGACTTTTGCAAGCCTACCCAGTGCGGCGGAACCGAGGCGGAGCTTAATATGCTGGGCTACATTATCCAGCAGGACCCGTCCCCCGTAGAAGTTGTATACCCTACGGAAACCATGGCCGGCAGCGTTTCAGAAAAGCGGATCAGGCCCATGATAGAAGCAGCCCCGACCCTTTATAAAAAATTTGATAAGAATAGCAGCAACTTAGAGCTTGACTTTGATGATATGTTTATAAAACTTGTTTGGAGTAACAGCCCTTCCGGGCTTGCTTCCTTCGCCATGAAATACCTTTTTCTTGACGAGGTGGACAAGTACCCAGGAGCCAGCAAGAAAGAGGCGGACCCGATCAGCCTGGCAAAAGAGCGTACAAAGACTTTCCGAAACAGCAAAGTCTATATGACCAGCACACCGACCATAAGGACGAACCACATCTGGAAAGCCAAGGAAGGAGCTGACGCAGAAAAGCATTACTTCATACCTTGCCCGCATTGTGGGGAGTTTATAGAGCTTCACTTTGACAACCTTAAGTGGCCCGGAAAAGATAAGGACCTTGTGGACGCATACGGAGAGGATGCCATAAAGGAGAAGCTGGGGAACTTTGAGCCGATAGACGACTCGGAGGGGTTGAGCGACGCAGACCGGGCGGAGTTTGCTTTTTACGTTTGCCAGGAGTGCGGATGCGTTATCACGGATGCCCAGAAGCAGCAGGCAGTAAAGAAGGGACACTGGGAGGTCGTAAGACAAACAACCCGCTTTGTAAAAAAGGTTTGCTTCTGGATAAATACGCTTTATAGCCCCTTCGTCCGGTTTTCCGAAATTGCGAAGGAATTTATGGACAGCAAGGCGGATCCGGAGAAACTACAAAACTTCGTAAATTCCTGGCTTGCGGAACCATGGGAAGATACCAAGCTAAAGACCAGCAAGGACCTTGTTATGGAGCGGCAGACGGAGCTTGCAGAGTTTACCGTGCCGGATTGGACGAAGCTGCTTACCGCAGGCGTAGACGTACAGGAAAACAGCGTTTACTGGACAATAAGAGCCTGGGGCGACTTCTTGACAAGCCAGAACGTAGCACATGGCCAGGCTTACAGTTTTAAAGAGGTTGAGCAGATCATGAACCTTGAATATAAGACGGAGTCCGGAGCCGTTGCAATAGTAAACCTATGCCTCATAGACTCCGGTTACGAAGCAGACTCCGTATACGATTTTTGTGCCTTGAACGCAGAATGGGCGAAACCAGCCAAAGGATCCAGCAACCCCATGCAGAGCCATTTTAAGCTGAGTACCGTCAATAAGGACGCTTCCAAGGCTTACGGTATGGACCTTGTTATCGTTGACGGCGGCAAGTATAAGGACATGATCGCCAGCAGGATGCACCGGAAGAACGGCAACGGAAGCTGGATGGTATACAAGGGCTGCGACGAGGAATACGCCGAGCAGGTAACGGCAGAGCATAAGATCCTCGTTAAGAACGGAAACAGCAAGCCGCGGCTTGAATGGGTGCCGAAGCACAGCCATGCGGACAACCATTATTTAGACGCGGAAGTCTACGCCATGGCGGCGGCCGATACCCTGGGAGTCCGTATGCTTCATTTGCAGAACATACAGGAGGAACCGCAGGAGCCGAAGAAAGAGCAGTACACGCCGGAGGAAGAATGGATAAGCCAAAACGAAAGCTGGCTATAACAGGAAGGAGGGAACCGGGTGGAAGAACAGATGACAGCGCAGGAAATGCTTACCGAAGTAAATAACGCTATTTACGCTATATGCGTAGGCGGGCAAAGTTACAAGATAGGCTCCCGGCAGCTTAACCGGGCAGACCTTAACACATTATACAAGATTAAGAACGACCTTATGGCACAGGTCGCAGGAAGTACACCGGGCTTTTTGGACGATTGCTACGTCGCAGTATTTGACCG
>QXXC01000085.1 GCA_009911305.1 Clostridiaceae bacterium
ATATAACTATACGGGGTCGAAATAAATTCGCCACTCCTCCTTCCGTGCTCTGTAGTGTATTGCTATTCCTAAGGCTATTATAAACAAAATGGAGGGGGGACACAACAAGCTTTTTCATGTCTTGTTTGTGCCTTGAGCGAAGCGAAAGGAATGATAAAAACTATGAAATATATTTCAACGAGTGAAGCCGCCGAAAAATGGGGACTCTCCAGACGGCGGGTAGCAATCCTTTGTAAAGAGAACCGTATCGAAGGCGTCCAAAGAGCCGGCCAGACATGGATCATACCGGAAACGGCAGAAAAGCCTGCAGACGCAAGAATTAAGAGCGGAAAATATATAAAATCTAAAACTGAGGTGACGGATCATGGCTGTTCCAACTAATATAAAAACACTTCTCTCCGGAAGTGTTGTAGAATGGGCAAGAATTGAATTTAAGGAAACATGGGACGCAGAGGCTTCCCTGAAAACGATCTGTGCTTTTGCAAATGATATTGATAACTGGGGCGGGGGATATATCGTCATCGGCGTAAAAGAAAAAGAAGGCCGCCCGGATTCTTTGCAGGGCGTCCCTCCCGAAAAGATTGACCATTATCTAAAAGATATGCTGAACAAATGCAAACGCATCCAGCCGGAATATCTCCCTATTGTAGAGGTTGCGGATTATAAAGGCAAGAAATTTATTGTAATCTGGGCGCCCGGCGGCTACCTGCGTCCATATTCCTCTCCGAAGTCTATGGCTAAGGGATAGAAAGAACGTGTTTACTATATACGAAAAATGGCCAGCACGATAGCTCCTTCCGAAGAAGAAAAACGGGATTTATACAACCTGGCAAACAATGTACCTTTTGATGACAGGATCAATCATGAAGCCGATCTGACAGATCTAAACCTTACGCTCATTCAGGCTTATCTGAAAGAGATCGGCAGTTCTCTTTATGAAGAATCAAAACATATGGAGTTTGTGGATCTGTGCCGGAATATGAACATTGTAAATTCTTTGCCGGAATACACCAAGCCGAAAAATGTCGGACTCATGTTCTTCAGCCTGGAGCCGCAGCGTTTCTTTCCTTATGCGCAGATAGATGTCGTTCAGTTCCCGGATGACCTGGGTGGAGATAAAATTATCGAAAAAACTTTTAAAGGTCCCCTTCACCAGCAGCTCCGTGATGCGCTGTTATATATCCGCAACAACATCATCACAGAGCAGGTGATAAAGCATCCGGACCGTGCGGAGGCCGACCGCTTTTTCAACTACCCTTATGCCGCTGTAGAAGAAAGTCTCTGCAACGCCGCATACCACAAAGGGTATGATGTCCGTGAGCCGATTGAAGTGCGTGTTCTGCCGGACAGAATTGAGATTGTCAGCCATCCCGGCGCGGACCGCTCTATCACGGAGGAAGGATTGCGAACTTACCGCGTATTTAACAGACGGTACCGCAACCGCCGTATTGGTGAATTTCTAAAGGAAATGCATCTGACAGAGGGACGCAACACCGGTTTCCGAAAAATATTAAATGCATTGGAGCGAAACGGTTCTCCTAAGCCCATTTTTGAAACGGATCCTGAGCGACTGTCATTCTGCACCACTCTCCTGATTCACCCACATTTTCTCCAACAGAATGAAAACAGAAACGGCATTGTAAACGATAATGCAAATGTCTCCAATGTCCCTAATCGTGTCCCTAATGTCTCTAATCAGGAAAAAGCATTGTCCGAAACAGAAGAAAGAATACTGGCCTTGATCACAGAAAATCCGACCATAACCTCTCAATGTATAGCCGAACAATGTAATATTTCGAGAAAAACCGTGACAAGGGTTTGCAAACTTCTGAAGGAGAAAGGGATCATAGTCCGTGAGGGGAAAACGCGTGGAAGGTGGATTGTAAAAAAATAAAGGAGGGCAACAGATGCCAAGGCAGTTCAAAACAGCAAGACAAATCAACAAATTAAAAATCACGGAGGCTGCCGAAAAGCTTGGCATTTCCCAACCGACCCTCAGCGCATGGGAAGGAGAACGGAAATCTCCTTCTATAGATAAGCTTGAGAATATGGCCGAGCTCTACGGTGTTACCACCGATTTCCTGTTGGGACGCACTGAAACTCAGGGTCAGGATCCCAAGCAGCCAATTCCACTGCAGGCATTACCGGCTTTTCATGGCAGGCCGGTATGGTCCGCCAAATATGGATGGCTGCTGGTGAACGCTGCAGACCGTTTGCTGACTTTCCCGGATGGTCACACCTTGCCGTTTTCAGATGTTGTTGGGGAGTTATTTGTTATGGCTCTTCCATTTTCCGAACCTGATTCACCAAAAGGGCTACCACTCTCCCACTCTGAAGTTCGCAGCCAAAAGAAAATCTGGGTGGAGCCGATTTCCCCAGACTCAGATCTAAGAAGAGAACTGCAGGGATGGTACCAGGTAAAAGACCGCTTTGTTCAGAATGAGTATGGCAACCGGTTTTATCTGGATACTTATGGTTCCAAATGGCTGGCATTCCTTTCTGAAAACGAATAAAAGAACTCCGACGCTCAGTATGATACCGGGCGTCGGAGTTTTTGATTATTCATGCTTTCTGAACAGGCTGCCAATTATTCAGTTATAGGGAACTGCATATTGGGAATGTCCAGATATGCAATAAGGAGAAGAAGATTTCTGATTTTCCTCTATACGCATCCCTCCGTTTTACACATGAGGACGATTCTTATCACCCTATTTCCAGGCGGTTCTCCCTCAAATCCCCATACTATTTTTTTATGGTAAGGACATTGTAAAACCCAAATGTCACAGAAATGTCCGAGCCAATCATTCGGTCAGCTAAAAAACAGCCTGAATTGTTACAAAGCTCGGACATTTCAAAATTTTTAGTTAGTATCCATGTATCACTGCTACAGCTTTATGATATCCACAATGGACAGCTGCCCGATTTTTTTGATTGGCCGTCGAATTGCCAACGCCGCAGAGCTAAAACATAGCATGACGATCAGCAACTGGGAAGCTGTCCTTTCTCTGAACAATAGAAAACACCCAATAAAGGCAACCGTCCTGGCCTTCTTTATTGGGTGTTTTTGATATCCTTTATATTCTTAAAGCTGTCCGCCTGAATCGTATGCCCTTTGTAAGTCATGTATCCTGCCGCTGTCTCCATATATATGCTTCTTTCAGCAGGCATTCTATGCATCCTTGCTTGCCCTCTGTATAGCTTTTTCGGTCATCTGGAAATTGTAACGCCAGTTTTTTCTTACAGGCATCGTATATCATTGCTTTATCAGGATGGCAATTCAGATAATCCCGAAAATTGATATAGTTTTTCCATTCTGTCCCATTCCATTTGACTGCATGGATATGATGTGTGCGCGTATCTTTTTCAAAATCACCCATTACAAACAGCATTTGCCCGGCAACATCTTCCCCGCGAAAAATAAAACCGTGTTCTTCCAACAGTTGCATATAAGGTGAAATATCATTCAAATCACGGAGGCCAATCACAATATCAATAATTGGTTTTGCATAAATGGAATGAATCGCAGTGCTTCCCACATGCTGGATGTCAACAGCGGCATTTCCGAAAAGCTGCTTCAATTCCAAAATTACATTTTCAGCATTTTTATCCCATTCCTCCTGATGGGATATAAGCTTTACGCTTCCTCTTTTTAATCCTATCATTCTTTCCCCCAGGCAGCTTGCAGCTCTGCCGTATCCCTTGTACCAGTATGGCTATTCCAGGGCGATCCTGTAAATATCCGCCTGTTCTCCATCCATTTCAAAGCTGCGCTCATAGACGCCTCCATTCCGGATGATTGTTTTAACCGAAGGTTCATTCTTTTAAACATGCCGTGCGGCATGCCCTCCTTGCGTCGTCCCTGCCTTCCGGCACAAACAATGCATGAATCTGTTGATTTATAGTTTCTTCTTTTCTCTTTCCGTGCTATACTGTCCATGAGGACATCAGTATACTACAGAGCACGGTGTGGTGAGTGGCGATAGACCATCTTATCCCGAATTCTTATATGTGCCGTCATCCTTTTCAAGCACAAACAATTGAGACCTTGAGTCCGTACACTTATCATTTAAGATGGCAGAACCCTTGTGTTCGAGATAAGTCTTTTCGCTTGGGGTGACAGTCAATGCTGCTGTCCTCTTTTTATGCTCTCATCCCTTTGTGAAAGGAGGAACCTTATGGATACACAGCAGTTTGAAGTGATCCGTCCCAAATGCGCCGGTCTCGATGTACATAAAAAGTCGGTTGTTGCCGCAGTCTGTACTTCTGACCCTGTCACTTTGACGGCCTCTTACAAAACCAGAGTCTTTAACACCACCAATTCAGATATCGCCGCCCTGCGCGACTGGCTTCTCGCACAGGACTGCCGCGATGTCTGCATGGAATCCACAGGTAAATACTGGATTCCTATTTTTAATATCCTTGAACCACACATGCATGTCATCCTCACACATCCCAAATATGTGAAAGCCATCAAAGGCAAGAAAACAGACAAACGTGATGCGAAATGGATCGCCAACCTGTTCCGCTTTGATATCGTCAAAGCCTCTTTTATCCCTCCCGCTGATATCCGGGCCTTACGGGAATTGTCCCGCTACCGCCTGAAGCTTTCTTATATGCGCACGGCAGAGAAGAACCGCTATCAGAACAGCATGACTATTTCCCGCATCCGGATTGATTGCGTCCTCACAGATCCTTTCGGACTTTCTGCTTCCCGCATCATGGATTACCTTCTTTCCGATGAACCCTTCGATGAAGAAACATGCCGTTCCCTGATCGACCGCCGGGTAAAAGCTTCCAAAGATGAAGTCATGGACGCTGTCCACGGATATCACATCCTGGAAGAACAGAAATTCAAAATGACCCACGCAAAGGCTCATATGGATTTCATCAACAAATCCATTGATGGGATTGAAGCGGAGCTTTTCCTTCGCAGCCGCCAGTATGACACCCAAATCAAACAGATTGCAACAGTTACCGGAATCACAGAACTGTCCGCACTGTTCATCCTTTCGGAGATTGGCGCTGATATGTCCGTCTTTGAATCTGACAGACATCTGTGTTCCTGGGCCGGACTTACCCCTGCCAATAACGAGAGTGCCAACAAGAAAAAATCCACCCGGTGCTCCAAAGCGGGACAATATTTGAAGCCATTACTCATCCAGTGTGCTCTTGCCGCTGTAAAAAACAGGAAAGAACCTTATTTTGCAATCAAGTACCAGCGTCTTGCCAAACGCCGGGGCAAGAAAAAAGCAATCATTGCTATTGCAAGAATGATGCTTACCAGCATTTACCATATGCTGTCAGATAATGAGGACTTCCATCCGGATGACTATGAAGCCACCGTCAATCCGCCGAAGCAGAAACCAGTTATTCTTACACTTGACAATACCCTCCAGTTCCTGAGTGATTATTTCGCGGATCCGGTTCCACCAGTACGCATTTGAGATCCACCTGTTAGTGCCTTAGATCCACTTTTGCATCAATTCACAGAAGGGATCCGCCTGCATTATCTTTTTCTGTAAAATAGCAGTTGGGGATT
>QXXC01000086.1 GCA_009911305.1 Clostridiaceae bacterium
CTTTCGCCGCTGGTTGGGAGAAAGATGACGCTGGGGTTTGGCACTATTATGACAAAGATGATGAGATGGTTGCCGGCGAGTGGAGAAAAGACGGCGCTAAGTGGTTCTATCTGGATGATGATGGCGATATGCTGTATGATTCTTGGGTAGATGATGATTACTATGTTGGTTCCGACGGCGCTATGCTGATTAACCAGTGGATTAAGACAACAGCCGATGAGGACGTACAGGATCCGGATGATGACGGTGATGCATGGTACTATTTTGGAAGCAAGGGCAAAAAAGTTACTTCTGATTCCAAGAAAATTAATGGGAAGACATATTACTTTGACTCTGACGGAAAAATGGAAGACGGCTGGTATGAGGACGAGAACGGTTATGTCTATTACCTTGGAGGAGAAGATGAAGGCTGGAGAACCGATAACCAGTGGTTATGGCTTTTAAAGCCGGACGAAGATGATGAAATCGGCGGGTGCACGGATGATGATGGCGATCCCTGTGATGAGGAAGGCTGGTATTTCTTTGGGACAAACGGAAGAATGTACCGTGATGCTAAAAAGAAGAAAGTAAATGGTAAATATTATTACTTCAATGAGCATGGCCAGATGCTGTATGAGTGGATCAATAACGCCAAAGTTTCTGTTGGTTCCGGCGCTAACTTAAATGCGGCTCTTGACGGCAATAACGCCGGCGCTTCACCGAGCTCCATGATGTACCTCAATGAAGTGGAAGACGGTTCAAGGGCAGATGGCTGGTATGAGATTGACGGTTCCCAGGACACCAACACGGATAATGATACGGACTGGTACTTCTTCGATAAGGGCGAGGCTAAAAAGGCTGGGGCTAAAGACTTCTTCGGGTATGACGGAGAGGGGGTTCCCGTTTACAGAGCGAAATTTAAGATTAAAGCAAGCGGTAATAAATACTTCTGCTTCGATGAGTATGGACGTATGCAGACCGGTTTACAGTATCTGGAGGATGATAAGAGTTTCTACTATTTTGATGATAACGGCTATATGAAAACAGGCAAGGTATCCAATGTAGAGGATGACGATGATACATTTACCTTCTATTTCAGCACAAATAATGGCGGTAACGGCAGAGGCTGGACAGGAGATAAATCCGGTTACCTGTACTGGAACGGTAAGCGCCTTGAAGCGGATGATGAATTCAGGCTCTATGCTTATGATGACAAGACATACCTTGTAAATACTTCTGGTAAGATTCAGAAATCAGAATCTAAGAAATATGATATTGAAGGCAACGCTGAATTATATGTAGATTTTGATGGAGATCAGGTAATCGGACTTTACAAGGATAAAGATCACAAAGAACTATATAATGGTGGGTGGGGTATAGTAACTCGTCCGGTTATTACTTTATATGATTATCCCTTTAGTGCTGGAATTGATGGCGAAGTTTTAGATCGGTCCCGCTCTTCTAACGAGACAGAGGTTGAAATTGTTGTTGGAGATGTTACTACAGCCGAGGTTTCCGGAACAGACGTTCCAAAAAGCGCAAACGAAGTAAATTTAAGTAAATAATAATTTTTGGTACCCCTTTACCCTTTCACAGGATGAAGGGGTATCTTTTATAATCCTCGGTACAGTAACGGACAAACAGATCCATTTCCGGAGAATGGAATCTGTTTTTTCTTGATTCTGGGATAAGATGGAAAGTATAGACACAAAATCAAAAACACTGCCCTCTTGCTGCCCTGCCAACAATTAAAATCGCCGGCTGACAAACCCGATTCCTATCAACAAAAATATTTTCCTGTAGACACAAGATTTTTTACAGCCTCTTATTTTGTATATTTTTTAGAGCTTCTAATAAAAATACCGCTCAATTACCTTATGGGATAATTGAACGGTATCTTTACGCTAATCAATTATAGACTTATAAAATTCGGCGAGGTGTTATATTATTTTGTAATATAACTAAAAGGTGTACCAAACGGCACGTATTTACAGTCATAGAGGTCTATACTCGGAATCCAGAGGTTATCATTAGCGATTTCAGCTAAAATATCGTCCTCAGTAATAAGAGTATCAACATTCAATTCATTCAGATTACCCTTTTCTGTACCAAAGCCCTTTACTTTACCCTTATCAATCTCAACATAGAATTCGTCACCGCGACTGTCTAAAGTATACTTTTTCGAGGTCTTCTGAACTTTACCCTTACTATTTACAAGATAGTAATCCCTACCTGTATAAACGACAACATAATCGTCATCAGCTTCCACTCTCTTACCGTTCCAGTACAGGTATCCATCCTTGACTGCTGTTATACCCTTTCCATTTCCACCGTTTTTGGTTTCAAAATAGTAAGTATAAACATCATCGTCGTCTTCTTCAACATCTGCAACTTTTCCGGTTTTCATATAACCGTTGTCATCAAAATAATAGAAATATCCACCGATTAACTGCAGGCCTGTCTGCATCTGACCCAATTCATTGAAGCAGAAATATTTACCATTACACTTAATTCTTGCCCTGTATACCGGTTTACCATCATCCGTAATACCTGAGAGTTTATCGCTGTCGCCAGCTTTTTTTGCCTTACCATCCTTGAAGAAATACCAGTCTGTATCTCCGTCAGTTCCCGCATCTTCTGATCCGGCAATCTCATACCAGCCATTTGTTCTGCTTCCATCTTCGACCTGGTTTGCATAACGCATCGTGTCTACCATGTAGCTGTTTTTCTCTTCCGGCGTACTTGCTGATGCAACATTCGCGTCGGAAGAACTGGCCTCACCCTCTGCCACAATGCCATCGATCATATTTTCATCATTTGCCTTTGTGTTGATCCATTCATACAACATCTGGCCATGTGCGTTGAAGTAGTAATCTTTTCCATTGATTCTCTTCTTCTTTTTTGCATCTCTGAACATCTTTCCGTCAGAACCAAACCAGTACCAGCCTTCATCATCACAACCGATATTGCATCCCTCATCAGACCATTCGTAATCATCGGTATCCTCATCGGTGGGACGCTCTAACCATAACCACTGGTTCTCAGCTCTCCAGCCTTCGTCCTCTTCACCTAAGAAGTAAACTTCGCCGTCTTTACCATTGGGAGCATACCAGCCGGACAACATCTCTCCGTCTTCATTGAAGAAATAAGTCTTACCGCCGATCTTCTTCTTATCATTGCTGATTTTCTTACCCTTGCTTCCAAAATAGAACCAATGATCGCCATCCTCGTCCGGATCATCCACTGCATCTTCAGAAGCGGTCTTCGCCCACTGATTTACCAGCATCGCGCCGTCAGCGCCAACATAATACTCATCGTCCACCCAGGAATCCGTCAGCATGTCGCCATCCTCATCCAGGTAAAACCACTTAGCGCCGTCTTTTCTCCACTCGCCGGTCACCATCTCATCATCTTTGTCATAATAGTGCCAAACCCCAGCGTCATCTTTCTCCCAACCAGCGGCGAAAGAAGTCATGGAAGCACCCATCGCGAGCAAAGCCGCTGCGGAAAGAACCGCAACTAATTTTGTCTGCTTTCTCATAATAATGCACTCTCCTTTTTTCCTTTTGAAATACTCTTTTTTCCCGAAATTCCTTCATTCTGCACGGCCTTACCCTACTTCGGATATGGGGGATACGGATTTGCGGGGTTTACTTCGGAAAATATGGGGACTTCTGGTGATTTTCTGTGGTATGGGGGTGCAGATTACAGTATTTTTATGCAGAAAAACAGGCCGGAAACAGAAGGTTCCTTTTGGGAAAAATTCTGTTTTCAGCCTGTTGTTTCTAAGTGGAAATATGGTTCTTTTTCAGAGAGCGTTCTATTTGTCTGGAAATGAATATTTTTCTATTTTGCACTGGTGGCGCTTTTCTTTACCATAGCTTATTCCCACAAGGAGGGCTTTCCCATATGGTTCCGCACGCTGCAGGTAATTTTTTGCTTTTATTTGTTCTATCGCTTCCCCCGGCGATTTTCCCGCTTTTAGCTCCAGTATAATAGGCGGATAACCTGATTCTTTGGGAAGGAACAGATAGTCGCAGTAACCCTTCCCGCTTTTTTCCTCGCGTAATATGTTATAGAATTTTCTGGCATATAAATAGCACAGGGTGATCACACAGGACAGGGAATTCTCGTCATTGTACATCAGAAAGGGAATTTCCGTGTCGTGTGCCTGCTCCAGGAGCTGTGCAACCCGTTCGCTATTGCAGGCCAGTGTGGCTTCCAGCATCTCCTTTGAACGGCCGACGATCTCTTTCACTTCTCCCATGCTGTCGCGGGATAATACTTTCTGGTACTTTTCCATCAGCTCATGGTTCGGGATGGTAAGTTTACCATCATAATACGACAAAAATCCATATACAACCATGGCGGAAAGGATTTCGTCCCTTGTATCAAGCCGGAGTTCTGCGGCACTGTAGCCCCCCAGTTCTGTCTCCACCGGGATTCCGGCTACCATTTTTACAATGTCCTCCCGCACCTCGTCAACATTATGCTCTATGCAGTCCGCAATTTCATTCATCGGTCCGGTTTCAGTCCAGTAGTTGAGGCAAATTCCGTCACTTAAAGCAAAATTGACAGAGCGTGGGTTAAACAGACTCCGGCCACTGCCCGTCCGGTAGCCGTCATACCAGTATTTTAGTTCTTCATAGCTGACATCCTGGTGGCTGGCGCATAGCTTCCTTACTTCCTCCCCAGTGAGACCAAAAAAGATTTCAAATTTATGGTCGTTCATAAAATTATATTCGCGAAACATATTCAGCTCAGAGCCGCTGGAGTATTTTGCTATTGGAAGGACGCCTGTCATATAAGCCAATTCCACATATGGCTGATCTTTAAGAAGGTTTTTTAAAAATCGCAGGTACTCGTTTTTGTCTCCATCGGTCATAAAATCCCTGTAAAAAATGGAATCCCACTCATCCAGAATAAAAATAAACGATGAGTTTGTAGCCAGCAGCAAATCGTTTAAACTATCATATCCGTCTTTAACTATTTCCGGGAAGGCATCGTACAAATCTCTATAAATATTTTTTCGTATCCTACGGATGTAATCCTGATATGATTCACAGATATCAGGCATTTCACTGAGATCAATATGGATTACATTATGTTGGTTCATATACTTTTTACAGGAACTGCACTGCGCAACCAGAAGATTGTCAAACAAACGCCGGCTGTCCAGTCCTTTTGTATAGTAAGCGGCCAGCATGTTTGCATTGATCGTTTTTCCAAAACGCCTTGGACGTGTAATACAGATATATTTATCACCTGTTTTAATATAGTCTGATACTTTCTCAATCAACAGGCTTTTATCCACATAGATTTTGCTGTTCAGGGCTTCTTCAAATAATATTCCAGGACGGTTTGTGTTCAGATAATTCACGGTATACCTCCTCTTATACTAAGTTTCCGGATGCATCTTTATACTGAAAGTATAGACGATCTTGCGCTAATGTACAATATTTTCCCAAATAAAACCCGCAAATCCGTATCCCCCATATCCGAAGTAGGGTAAGGCCGTGCAAAATAAAGGAATTTCGGGAAAAAAGAGTATTTCA
>QXXC01000087.1 GCA_009911305.1 Clostridiaceae bacterium
GTACCCTCCTTACAGAAGGGTACAACATAATTACTTACTTGCCAATAAAAAACCATTGACAAGTAAGTAATTATAAAAACCCTTAACAGTCAAGGAAGGAGGAAACGGATGGCCGCGAAAAACCAGCAGAAAACCATTGATAACATTAGACGCCTTATCCGTACAAAGGGTCTTAAGCAGACTTTCGTAGCAGAGCAGGCAGGACTAACGGATCAGCAGCTTACAGACATTCTGAGCAATAGGAGGCTACTGAGGGTGGAGCATTTGGAGCCGTTGGCGCGGGTGTTGGGCGTAACTATTGAAGCATTGATTTCTTAAGAAGGAGGTAAGGACATGGCAGCAGTTAAAAGAGTTGAGGGCTACACAGAAGAACAGATCAGCAGCGCAAAGCGCCTTATTGACGTTCTGATGGGAGTACCGGAAGAAAAGCAGCCGCTTTTTACGGCAGTCGCTACCGCCTATATTGACGGCGTAGAAACCGGGGCGCGGATTGCCAGAGAAATGGAAGGGGCAGCAGTATGAGGACGCCGGGCGGCTTACGCTTTGGCGGGCGGGGCGGCTTCGGCAACTATAAACATTACGAGCAAAAAAGGAGTAACACATGGACAAAGAAAGCATTGATATCAAAACGGCGATCCAGATAGCAAAGATCGTTGTAGCAGTTCCAGAGGAACGGATGCCCATTATATGGGACATCTTCAAACAGGCCGGGCTTGATATTGGAGGCATAGACGAGATGGCAGAGTGGAAGGCCCTCACAAAGCAGGCTTTCCTCATTGATACAGAGAAATTTATAGCAGGCATCACCGCCGGGAAAGAGCCAGTAAGCGGAGAGTACCGGATCCTGGCGAGCGACTTTAACGAGTATTGCAACAAACAGAAACTAAGCGCCCGTTGCGTAAGGAAGCACCTGGCAGGACTTGAAGCCATCCGGACGACCAAGATCGGCAGCGGCAAGGTTGATTATACCTGCCCCGTTTACGAGGCAGACAAGCCCGCCCGACGTTACGTCTGCATTTATTCAGACTGGCGGGAGCGGATTAAGGGAGGCGGGGTGAATTGATTAAGCATATTTTAGCAGACGGTACGGAGCTTAAAAGCATAGAGGGGCGGACGATACCGCCGACCGGAAAAACCGAGGCCGTTTATAGATTGATTGCGGAGTTTCTTATAAGCTCCAGACCCATCCGGACGGCAGAAGAACCGAAAGCAAGCCGGGCATAGGGAAAAAGAAACCAGGTAGACAAGGAGGGATTAGATGGAATACCAGGACTTAAAAAGCGGCATAAGGAACCATTTAAACGATGCCGCCGAGGATTTCTTCATGGTCGGTTACTTCCTTCGGCAGATCAGCGAAAACGCACTTTTCACGGAGGACGGCTATAAAAGTATATGGGACTTCGCAAAAGGGGAATACGGCTTAAGCACTTCCAGCGCAAGCCGCTTTATGGCAATTAACGCCCGCTTTTCCATTGACGGCGGGGAACACATGGCGGAGAAGTACATCGGGATGGGCGTAAGCAAATTACAGGAGATGCTGGGACTTCCCGACGAGGAACTGGAGAAAGTAACACAGGAAACCACCGTAAGAGAAATAAGGGCAATGAAAAAGAAGCAGGAGGAACCGAAGTCATTTTTTGGACTTCCTAAAACAGTACGCCCGGAAGGTTCCTTACTTACCACACCCGGATGCGGCGACGGAAAATACGATTGTTTCAGTTGCGCCCGCCCTTGTGGCATACGGCAGGAAGAACGATACTGCAGGGACGCGCCGCTGGGGAACCCGTTTTTTTGCACCCAGATGAGCGAAGAAAAGCGGCTGGACATTGAAGCCGGGCTTTTCAGTAAAGAGTGCCAGTTTTTGAACATTGAAAACGCAGAAACCAGGGAGGGCGACCACGAGCCAACGCCCTGCTGCCAGAATTGCGAAAATAAAACTTGCTTTTCCCGTTGCGACGTCGCAAAGAAAAAGGACGAGGACGAGCGGAAGAAAGCGCAGGCGGAGCTGCAGAAGCAGCAGAAGGAGGCTGAGGCGAAAAAGCCGGAACCTTCCGAACGCGATATAAAAGCCTTTTACGACTGGATCGGCATTAAGCACACGGACAACATAAGCGCCGACGACTTGAAAGCGAGATACAGAAACGCGGGCGGCGGCGGAGCCTACGGCCTTAAAGATTACCAGGGAAGCGCCAGGGGAGTCCGGCTTAATTATAAGCGAGAGATCACCTGGGTGCAGCTTGCGAAAAGATTTAAGGAGATCCAGGAGGCGGAGAAAGAGAAAGCCGACTTTGTAGAGCGGTCCAACGGAGCGCAGAAAAATGTCCGGGACCTTATTAAACAGCAGGAGGAAAAGCGGCAGCAGGAAGCTGAGGAAAAGAAAGCAGCCCAAAAGCTGAAGGAGGACGGCCGGCTTTTAAAGTTCTATAAAGATATTTATCCCAGCACCCGGCAGATCATAGCGCAGCGGGACAAGGCAGCCATAACGAAGGAACTTAAAACCTTATACGGCAGCACTTACGAAAGCGGAAAAGGCTGGACTTGTTACCCGGATAAGATCGTATTCAGAGATAAGCCGGAAGCGGAGCAGATACAGATCACCTGGGGACGCTTCACAACGAAGCTGGTGGACCTTTTAGACCGCTTCCCGGAAACAGAAAGATCAATTCTTTCTGGGGACAATACCAGGCAGAAGGAGCCGGACATCATAGATGCGGACTTTCGGGAAGTTGAGGACGAACCGAGGGACGACCCGGCGCAGGAAGCAGCGGCAGCCAGGGACGAGCTGCAGGAGGAACCCATCACCCAGGAGCAGGATCCAGAACCGGATCCGGAGGAATACGGCCGGCTTGACGTTGATTTACTTCTGGACAAGTACCGCCGGGACCTTAAGGCATACCACGAAGCAGACTGCCCGCCGAACATGATTAAGACGCAGCGGATCCTGGTAGACGCTTTAGCCCTTTTACTTGAACAGATCGACCAGGGAGGTGCGGAGGATTGACGATACGAGAGCGCAGGAGGCGACGAAGGCGGCAGCGGCTTATAAAAAGGCTTGCAGCCGCCGGGCTTATTCTTTCAGCAGTTGGCGGCGCTGCGTTTGTCATTATCGCCGCTACGGGCCACCAGGAAGCCACAGAGCCGCCTTTTACACATACGGTCGAGGAAATCCCCACCGCAAGCCCAGAAGCCACGACAGAGCCTACCACAGCCCCGCATAGAGGGCAAGATTTAGGATGGAGCGCAAATGAGGAATACATAGCAGCACGGATGGCAATGGCGGAGGCAGAGGGCGAGGACACCGAAGGAAAAGCCCTTGTTATTCTGGTTATTTACAACCGGACAAGATCCGGAAAATTCCCGGACACCGTAAAGGGCGTCATTTCCCAGCGTAACGCCTTTACTTCTTACAGTAACGGGAGATACGACCGGGTGGAACCGGACGCGGACTGCTGGGCGGCCCTTGACTTGATACAGGAAACGGGCTGGGATGAAAGCCAGGGTGCGCTGTACTTTGAGCGGACGCCGGAGGACGGGAAAAGCACCTGGCACAGCCGGAACCTTGAACGGCTTTTCATACACGGGAATCATACTTTTTATACAGAGAAGGAGGCGAAAGACCCTTGAAGATGGCAATGAAGGACGGGCAGATCCTTATAAAAGATGCCGATAACACACAATTCACGATTATTAAAAGTTGGAGCAAGATGAAGTGGAGCAGGGCGGAGCGGATGTTTTACGGGCCGGCGGAAATTGAGCTTTTAAACAAGCTGGCCGGAATAGTACGGCTTCCCGGACCCATTGAAGCGGAGCGGCAGCGGCTTAACGAGATCGCCCAGGCAGTAGACGCAGAGCGGATGAAAACGGACCCGGAGCCACTTTATAAGTACCCGGTCAAGTTTCCGCTTTTCAAGCACCAGACCAGGGCGGCAAACATGGCGCTTATTACCTTCGGTTTAGTTCCGCCGCCGGGGAAGGAGGCGGAGCATGGAAGCACTTAACCAGAAGGAGCAGGCGCACGACCCAGCGAGCATCTGGTGGGGCGATACGGAAGCCCTTACCGAAGCTATTAAGGCTTTAAGCCTTGATATAGATAAAAACCAAAAAGGAGAATCAGACATGACGAGCGAAGCAAAAGTAACTATTGTAGCACACGACGGAACCACGAAGGAGCTTACCGGAGATACGGTGATATGCTTCACAGTATCCAAGGCGGCGGAGTTTTTAAGCGGAAAAGCCAAGATAATCGACGCAAACGAGGCTTTTGTAGGGCATGACATACCGGATCCGCTTTTTGCCGCGACGATTGCAAGCCTGGTCGGTTCCTTAATTGAGGTACGGCAGAAAGAACGCCCTATGGGGGCAGCCTTTACCCTTCACGAAGTAAGCCGGATATTAGAGGCGAAAAGTAAGTCGCTGGTTGGCGGAGCTTTGGATCACCAGAAGGAAGCAGAGCTGGAAAAGGCCATAGAGGAACTTTTAAAAGCCGTATTTACCAGATAGGAGGCAGCAGGATGGCAAAGACACAGCAGGCCGCCCAGGGTAAAGGCTTCGGGCTTTTATTCGAGATGGGCTGCGGAAAAACATTAACAGCGATTGCAATCGCCGGGGCCGCCTACGAAAAGGGAGAAATTGAAAAGGTTTTAGTGGTTGCGCCGACTTCGGTCTGCAGCGTTTGGCCGAAGGAATTTAGCGACTATGCGGACTTCAAATACAAGGTCAACGTACTTTTAGGCGATAAGAAGAAACGCCTGCAGGAGCTTGAAGCCCTTAAGAATTTCCCCTTTAAGGCTTTGAAGGTTGCGGTCATTAACTACGAAAGCACATGGCGGGAGGGGCTTTTTGAGGCACTTATAGACTGGAAGCCCGATCTTGTTATAGCGGACGAGAGCCAGCGAATCAAGACCCACGACGCCGAACAGAGTAAGGCAATGCACCAGATCGGGGACGTTGCGAAGTATAAGCTCATTCTTTCCGGGACCCCGGTACAGAATGACGCTATAGACCTTTTCAGCCAGTACCGTTTTTTAAACCCTACGATCTTTGGCTGGAATTATTACGCTTTCCGTAACCGCTACGCCATTATGGGCGGCTTTAACCGAAAGCAGATCGTAGGCTATAAGGACTTAGACCAGCTCATCCAGAAGGAGCATAGCATAGCTTACCGGGTGACGAAGGACGAAGCCCTGGACCTTCCAGAGCAAACATTTTTAACCCGGTACATTCAGCTTGCAGGCAAGGAAAAGCAGCTTTACGACAAGATTAAAAAAGACAGCTTCGCAGAGCTGGAGAACGGCGGCATGATTACAGCCCCGACCGTACTTACAAAACTTCTGAGGTTGCAGCAGTTCACGGGAGGCTTTATCCAGGC
>QXXC01000088.1 GCA_009911305.1 Clostridiaceae bacterium
ATGTACCCTCAAAACCACATATTGAAATCCATCCATACCTTCCCTACTTCCTGGTTAAGCCCTCGACCGATTAGTGACAGTCAGCTCCATACATTACTGCACTTCCACCTCTGCCCTATCTACCTCGTCGTCTTCAAGGGGTCTTACTCTTGCGATGGGATATCTCATCTTGAGGGGGGCTTCACGCTTAGATGCCTTCAGCGTTTATCCCCTCCCGGCTTGGCTACTCTGCCATAGGCCTGATGGCCTAACAGATACACCAGCGGCCGGTCCATCCCGGTCCTCTCGTACTAAGGACAGCTCCTCTCAAATATCCTACGCCCGCGCCGGATAGGGACCGAACTGTCTCACGACGTTCTGAACCCAGCTCGCGTACCGCTTTAATGGGCGAACAGCCCAACCCTTGGGACCTGCTACAGCCCCAGGATGCGATGAGCCGACATCGAGGTGCCAAACCACTCCGTCGATGTGAACTCTTGGGAGTGATAAGCCTGTTATCCCCAGGGTAGCTTTTATCCGTTGAGCGATGGCAATCCCACTTTCATACCACCGGATCACTAAGTCCTACTTTCGTACCTGCCCGAGCCGTCGCTCTCGCAGTCAGGCTCCCTTCTGCCTTTGCACTCTTCGGATGGTTTCCAACCATCCTGAAGGAACCTTTGAGCGCCTCCGATACCCTTTCGGAGGCGACCGCCCCAGTCAAACTCCCCGCCTGGCATTGTCCCACCGCCGGCTCACGGCGGATGGTTAGAAACCCAATGCCACAAGGGTGGTATCCCAACATTGACTCCGGCAAGACTGGCGTCCTGCCTTCTTTGTCTCCCACCTATCCTGTACATGCAGCACCGGATCCCAGTACCAAGCTGGAGTAAAGCTCCATGGGGTCTTTCCGTCCTGGCGCAGGTAACCAGCATCTTCACTGGTATTTCAATTTCACCGGGGGCATTGTTGAGACAGCGCTCAAATCATTACGCCTTTCGTGCGGGTCGGAACTTACCCGACAAGGAATTTCGCTACCTTAGGACCGTTATAGTTACGGCCGCCGTTTACTGGGGCTTAAATTCAAAGCTTCGCCCGAAGACTAACCTCTCCTCGTAACCTTCCAGCACCGGGCAGGCGTCAGCCCATATACCTCACCTTTCGGTTTTGCATAGACCTGTGTTTTTGCTAAACAGTTGCTTGAGCCTGTTCTCTGCGGCCACTTCTCAGTGGCGCCCTTTCTCCCGAAGTTACAGGGCCATTTTGCCGAGTTCCTTAACAATGCTTCTCCCGCCGGCCTTAGGATTCTCTCCTCATCCACCTGTGTCGGTTTACGGTACGGGTGCATACAGCGCGATAGCGGCTTTTCTTGACAGCCCGAATCGCCGGCTTCCCTACTTTTCTTCGGTCCGCGTCACGACTTTGGATTGCCGGACGGTTTTTCCAGTCCGGCTCCTTCTTCGCTTGCCCCGGGTATTTCGTCCCCGGGTCCGGTTATCGTTCTGTGTCCCCACAGTTCTGACTGTATGCAGTACAGGAATTTCAACCTGTTGTCCATCGGCTACGTCTTTCGACCTCGCCTTAGGCCCCGACTTACCCAGAGCAGATCAGCTTTACTCTGGAAACCTTGGATATTCGGCCTGGAGGATTCCCACCTCCATCTCGCTACTCATTCCGGCATTCTCTCTTCTTAAAAGTCCACGCCTCCTTGCGGTAACGCTTCGCTCCTTTAAGAATGCTCCTCTACCAATGCATTTCTGCATTCCCAGGCTTCGGCGGTGTGTTTCAGCCCCGGACATTTTCGGCGCAGGACCTCTCGGCTAGTGAGCTATTACGCACTCTTTGAATGTGTGGCTGCTTCTGAGCCAACATCCTAGCTGTCTTTGAAATCCCACATCCTTTTCCACTTAACACACACTTGGGGGCCTTAGCCGCGGGTCTGGGCTCTTTCCCTTTTGACCGCCCAACTTATCTCGTGCGGTCTGACTCCCGCGCATCATTTCTACGGCATTCGGAGTTTGATATTCTTCGGTAGGCTTTGACGCCCCCTAGGAAATTCAGTGCTCTACCTCCGTGAAACTAACGCGGGGCTAGCCCTAAAGCTATTTCGAGGAGAACCAGCTATCTCCGGGTTCGATTGGAATTTCTCCGCTATCCACACCTCATCGCCACCCTTTTCAACGGATGTGCGTTCGGTCCTCCATTCCCTTTTACGGGAACTTCAACCTGGACATGGATAGGTCACCCGGTTTCGGGTCTGCACATGCTGACTGAGCGCCCTCTTAAGGCTTGCTTTCGCTTCGGCTCCGGGCCTAATAAGCCCTTAACCTTGCCAGCATCCGCAGCTCGCCGGACCGTTCTACAAAAAGTACGCGGTTGCGCCTTAACGCGCTCCCACAGCTTGTAAACACAGGGTTTCAGGTTCTTTTTCACTCCCCTCCCGGGGTTCTTTTCACCTTTCCTTCACAGTACTATGCGCTATCGGTCACTAAGGAGTATTTAGCCTTGGGGGGTGGTCCCCCCGAATTCCCACAAGGTTCCACGTGTCTCGTGGTACTCTGGATCCTGCCGCTGCCTGTCGTTTTCATGTACGGGGCTTTCACCCTCTCCGGCCGGCCTTCCCAGGGCCGTTCCATTAACGAACCAGCTCGCTTATGCAGTCCTTAACCCCGGGATGCACGCATCCCGGTTTGGGCTCTTCCGCGTTCGCTCGCCGCTACTTACGGAATCGATGTTTCTTTCTCTTCCTCCGCCTACTTAGATGTTTCAGTTCAGCGGGTTCCCTTCCATACGTTATGAATTGGCGTATGGATGCCTGAGGGTTTCCCAGGCGGGTTTCCCCATTCAGAAATCTCCGGATCAATGAGTATTTGCCTCTCCCCGAAGCTTATCGCAGCTTATCACGTCTTTCATCGGCTCTTAGTGCCAAGGCATCCGCCCTGTGCTCTTATCAGCTTAACCAGTCCCCTTTCCATACGGGTATACAAAAAGGGTCTGAGGATGTATAGCGTTACATCCCCTGGTTTCGGTTTTCAGACTCTCGTCTGATTTTGGTTTCGGCTACAGCTTCTTTCGTCGCTGTAACACCTTGGATGTCTTGATATTTCTATCAGATTTATTTCAATATGCGGTTTTCAAGGTACAT
>QXXC01000090.1 GCA_009911305.1 Clostridiaceae bacterium
GTTTCTGAAAAGAAGCCTTTCACTCCTGCTGATTATGAGGAATTGATGGACCCTCAAAATCATGTGGAGCGTGTTGTTTTAAATGAAAACAATGTTTTTGCTTACCTTGAAACCCTTGGTTATGATAGTTCTAAGTTAGTAAAACGCAACGATAACTAACATTATTCTGTTTTCTATACTTGCAAAAAATGGGGTTTTATGAACCCTTGTATAAGTGCGTCCAAAAATACACTTTATTTTTCACTCTTATCCTCCTTAATCTTTGTTTCTTCTGTAAATTCGGGCATTACCACGTGGTTTGCTCGGATAATTTTTTGTTACGGTATAATCCTATGTATGGCCTTTGCTAAGGCCAAATCCATTACATAGGAGGTTCAAAATGAACGAAAAAAACAATTATTGGTACCAGCTAAAGGATGACTTCATAGATTTTTTACGGGAAAAAGGTTATAGTAAATCATCCTTTACGCATTACAGGGGGCAGATCGATTTCCTGATTCGTTATGCCAATGCATTGGGGTATACGGAATACATACCTGAAATCGGGCAGGAATTCTTGAAGTCTGAAGCACGGCTGAAGGAATGGGATTCCAAAACACTTGGCTTCAAATCTACAGTAATCCGCCGTCTTGATGAATACATAAACGGAAGAAATTATACTTTTGCCCGGCTCAGGATTTTGTACCAATGCCCTGAATGCTTTGAATGTGAGCTGGAGGCTTTTCTCCAAACTCTCCGGGATGACGGTTATAAAGAAATCACGGTGCGCCAATACCATTCACAGCTTGTAAAAATGCTCCGTTGCTTTTCGGAAAACGGGATTGCTTCATGGGGAGAAGTTAATGCGTCCTGTGTACAGCAGGCTTTTGAAAAATCAGCAAACCGGGCAGTCTTTGCCACATATGCAAGAAGATTCTTTTCTTATCTTGTGGAACAGGGAACCGTAGCTGCCAATTATTCAGGCATTCTCCCCAGGGTACGTTATCCACAAAGAGTTCCTTCTGTTTATACATATGAGGAAGTAGAAAGGCTCCTGTCATGTGTGGATCGTAGTACTCCTATGGGAAAGCGGGATTACGCAATCCTTCTGCTGGCTGTCCGGCTGGGCATGAGGGCTTCCGATATCCGCCTTCTCTGTTTCCCGGATATTGATTTCAAAAACAGGAAGATTTCCTACATCCAATTCAAAACCGATGTCCCGCAGACACTTTCATTACTTCCTGAGATTGAGGATGCATTGCGGGACTATATTGAAAATGGCCGTCCGAAGACAGATGAGCCATACATTTTCCTTACTTACAGGAAAACGCAGCTGTCCCGGTCTGTAGTCTCAGTAGTAGCTGACAAATATTTCAAGCTGGCTGGGATAGCTCCGAAAGGCCGCCATCACGGCTCGCACTCACTGCGCATGACTTTCGCAAGTGAACTGGTTGCCGAGGATGTTCCTTTAGAAGCTGTAAGCCGGCTTTTGGGACATGAAGATAACGCAGCGATATCCCATTATGTAGCGCTTTCAACGGAGAGCCTGCGCTCCTGCGCGCTTCCAGTGCCGGAAGCAGGCGGAAAATTTGCAGATTACCTTAAGGAGGATTGAGTTCATGGCTTATATATTTCAAAGTGTTTTTGCATCCGAATTTAAAAACTTTCTAATAATGATCCGGGATGCCGGACAACAGACACGTGGATATGAAGCGACATTTAAGTCTCTCGATATCTTTATCTCGGAAAACCCTGTCCAGAGGAAAGCATTGACAGAGGAGACCATCAGCAGATGGCTGGATTCCCTGTCCTGCAAGCCCCAGTCAAAGAACCGGCGGATAACCCATGTCCGGGTATTCTCCAGATACCTGAACGCATTGGAAATCCCGGCTTTTGAACCAGGATATATGAGAGAGCAGTCTGAGTATATCCCTTATACTTTTACGGATGAAGAGTTCCGGGCAATTATCCATGCTGCGGATGAATTTTTAGGGAATCGCCGTGGAAGCACAAAGTCATCCCGGGCATTCCCCATGCTGCTGCGTATGCTTTATGGCTGCGGGCTGAGGCTTGGCGAAGCACTTGCGCTGCGTTGGGAAAATGTGGATCTCGGGGCGGGAATTCTGCACATCAGGAAAGCGAAAAATAATAAGGAGCGCGATGTTCCGATGGATCCGTCCTTAACAAGCCTGCTGGAAATATATAAAAAACGGCGGATTTCTGAAAACCCGGATTCCGTTTATGTTTTTGAAAGCGACCGCGTCCCCGGCACGCCATACCTTGGATGGACTTTCCGGAACTGGTTCCTGTCAGTCATGGAACAGGCCGGGATAAGCAATGAGCGACAAGAGAAGTACGGACGCGCAATCTCCCCGCATACCCTTCGGCACTATTTTACTTATAAGTCCTTCCTGCAGGCAGAAGATAAAGGGCGGACGCTGGAGCAGTTTATTCCATATCTTTCCGCATACCTGGGGCACAGATCGCTTTTGGAAACGGAACGGTATCTTGCAACAGATTATACTTTATATAAAGATTCGCAGGATCGCATGGAACAGTCCATAGGACATATTTTCCCGGAGGTGGATTTCGAATGAAAAAAAGATCAATACTGCCATTATTGGAGAGGTTCTTCACAGAATACCTCCCATCTTCCAAAGGTGTCAGCAGCAATACTCTGAAAGCCTACCAGTACGCATTCCGGCTTCTGTTTGCATATTTTTCAGATGAAAAGGGGATCCTGCCGGATAAAGTGACTTTTGAACTACTCAGCGGCAGTGCTGTTGACAGTTTCCTCGCGTATCTGGAAGAACAGCGGCACTGTACAGTGAAAACCCGGAACCTGCGGAGGGCTGCGCTCATGGCATTCGCAAAATATGCAGCGGATAAGGATTTCACAGAATCCATGTCTTTTTATACGGCGATGGTAAAAACTCCGAAAAAGAAAGAACCTAAAAATGCTTCCATCAAATATTTTACCAAAGAAGAAGTATGCATCATCCTTTCCGCGCCAAATGCCAATACATTGACCGGACAGAGGGACATAACTCTACTGAGTGTCCTCTATGCAACAGGCGCAAGGGCGCAGGAACTCTGTGACATCACGATAAAGGACATTTCCTTCTCTGACCCGACAAGAATAAAGCTGACTGGAAAAGGGAACAAGTCGAGGATTGTCACCATCCCCCAAAACTGCACGGTTTTGTTAAAGGGCTATATGAAAAGCCGTGGATTTTGTTCAAATGACCCCGGCATACAGAACAGACATCTTTTTTCAAGCCGCACCAATGAGCATATGTCGATATCATGTGTGGAGGGGATTGTAAGAAAATATCTGGCTGTCTGCAGGCAGGAACATCCGGACAAATTTCTTGAAAAAGGATATTCCCCTCATTCATTCAGGCATTCGATAGCAGTCCATATGCTTGAGGCTGGGGATTCACTTGTAACGATAAAAGCCTTTCTGGGACATGCCAGCATCATAACAACAACTGTCTACGCACAGGTGACACCTGAGTTGGCAAATAAATATCTTGATGAGCGCGGGAAACCTATCCCTGAAAGAAACGTAGAAACATCCCCTAAACCGTTAGCGCAGGCATTGCCATTTTTATATCACTAAAAATTATCCAGATAAGAATCTTTATCAGATATTTTTGCGATTTCTGAAGAAGGCCAACATTTTTATTGCTTTAGAAAGGATTAAACTGTATAATCATGGAAAAGAAAGAAGGTGATTTTTTGTCTCAGCTTGATACATACAGAAATACTTTGTTAAAAAAACAGGAAGATATATCAAAACTAAACCAAGACATGGCAAAGGAACAGGCCAAAATAGCACCGCTACAGAAGAAAATCATATCAGCCAAGGGCGCTATCGGCCGAACAAAAAGCCAATCTACCATAAAATCTAAACTCAATGAGATTGAACGGGCAGAAAAATCAATTTCTGATATTCAGAAGAAGTGTGGCGATATCCAGAAAAAAATCGCTCAAAAAGAAAAGGAACGATCTACTGCGGAGAAAAACTACAGGAATGAGGAAGCAAAGGTAAACAAAAAGAACATGGAGGCAGAGAAAAAACGCCAGCAGGATGCACTGCGCCAGGCAGCTTCATTTGAGCGCTCATTAAGGGAATACGGAAATGCCCAATCGCATATGCAGCTGGAAATTGAACGGTTAAAAGCGATACCTGAAAAAATCACAGTTTTATTTCTTGCTGCAAACCCAAAAGATACACCGCAGCTTTCTCTCGACGAAGAGGCACGCTCTATTCAGCAAAAAATCCGCCTATCAGAATATCGTGAATCGGTTCATTTCGAAAGTCGGTGGGCTACTCGCGCATCAGATATATTGCAGGCAATCAATGAAACGAACCCCACAATCGTTCATTTTAGTGGTCATGGCGCCAAATCGGGGGAACTTGCTTTATTGAATCCAGATGGAAGCACAAAGACCGTTACAAAGGAAGCAATTACAATGGCCATGTCAACTGCATCTGATACAATACGTCTGGTTGTTTTTAACGCCTGCTTTTCAGAAACACAGGCCGAAAGTGTCGTGGAGCATATAGAAGCTGCAATCGGCATGTCAGCTTCTATCAGAGATGATACAGCTTGCACGTTTGCTGCACAGTTGTATTCATCTATAGGTTTTGGACATTCACTGCAAACTTCATTTAATCAGGCTATAGCTGAATTACTATTGGAAGACATTCCTGGTGAAAATATTCCCCAGCTTTATGCTCGTGACGACGTTGACTTAAATGATCTAATACTTGTTCGTCCAGATGTTTAATGTTAGAATCCGTTACCTAAAGTTAGGTAGCGGATTCTATTATTACCCCAAATAACATTTTCATGATATAAAAAGTTATCCGAGAAATCTTTAGCGATTTTCTCGGATTTTTATATTTCAGCAAGCATAAAGGAGGATAAGAGTGAAAAATAAAGTGTATTTTTGGACGCACTTATACAAGGGTTCATAAAACCCCATTTTTTGCAAGTATAGAAAACAGAATAATGTTAGTTATCGTTGCGTTTTACTAACTTAGAACTATCATAACCAAGGGTTTCAAGGTAAGCAAAAACATTGTTTTCATTTAAAACAACACGCTCCACATGATTTTGAGGGTCCATCAATTCCTCATAATCAGCAGGAGTGAAAGGCTTCTTTTCAGAAAC
>QXXC01000091.1 GCA_009911305.1 Clostridiaceae bacterium
TTATGAGCCGGGAAATTACCAAGGCTTGTGAATTTTCCTGCGATGAAGCCGTCCTTGCCAAAATGGGGAGCAGCAACGCGCAAGACTATGGGAAAACCTTACTTGACGCGATGGCGGCAGTTGGGAGATACAAAGAAAATCTCGGCGCTGTTACTTTAAGCGAAAATAAACAGCTATTATAAAGAAAGGATAGGAGCAATAATGAGTTTTAAGAAAACATCAAAAGCAATTCGGCTTTTGACTGGTATGCTGACGTTGTGTATTATTTTCAGTGCCGCTTTCGTTGGGATTTATTCTACTGCCGCCGCCGCAGATGTGCCAAATTCGATAAATACAGAGAAATTCGTGCCACCAATGTTTGATAATTCGCAAGCAGCCGATAATTCGTTAGAAATGGAAACATTGGAGTTTAAGGGAACATCATATTATTTAGTTTGCAATGAAGCCCAGCTCAGAGCGATTGGCACAGGCAAGTACGGCATGAACCTGAATTATATGCAGCAAGCGGATATTTCCTTATCCGCAGGTGACTGGGTTCCCATCGGAACATGGGACGCCCCTTTTACAGGAACCTATAACGGAAACGGCTTTGAGATCACGGGCCTCACCATGACCGACCCGGACGCAGAGATTATAGGACTGTTTGGGGTTGCGAAAAAAGCACATATTTACAACATTACCCTGCGGGACTATGACATCGCAAGTGCGGGAAAAAATGCCGCTAATAAGTCGGTTGGAGCAGTCCTTGCGATTGGACAAGGGAGCCGTTCCTATGATAATTTTGTCTATCCCAAAGAAGCAGCCGTGAGCATTAAGGATAATTCTTCAGAGATAGAGCGGTATTATAAAGCCGACAGTTTGCCTCTGTTTGAAATCACTTTCTCCCGGCTGGACGAAAATGCTCAAAGGACATGGCTTGAAAAGCTTTATGCCGAGAGCGATTTCGCTTTCTTCTCTGTTGCTGTGCGCGGACTTGGCTCAAATTCTCCTCTGCTTGCCGACTTTGCAGAAAAGGCATATACCGATGAAGAAATGGCGTTTTTCTCCACTTTAACGGACTGTATGGACAAAGCGGAACTGGAACTTTGGCTGGACAGGGCTTTGGAAGATGGAAACTGGGCTTTTCAATCTATGCTCTTTGATAAGCTGAACCGGAGCGAGGAGTTTGACGAGCTGGAAGAGAAGCAGCAGAAAGAATGGGCCGAAGCGCAGATGGCGGAATATGAGAAGGCAGGCGTCACGATGGTCGATGAAAAGACCTATTATTATCAAGGACAGCTGGTCAATATCTTTCTGGACATCCGGAAGGAAGGCTCCTTCTATACGCTGAATATGAACCCGAAAGGAACCGTCAATATCAAAATTGTCCGTGATGCGAAAAACAAAATCACAGGCGTTTCCTATATGACCGAAGCGGAAGTGATTGAACTGTTGGGGGATATGGATGATCCGGATGATAAAACTGGTGTGGCAATAATCCCCGTTGATTTCAAAACCGTAGCGGCAGGAGAAACTATCTTCCTGGGGGAATACACATTGTCCGACGGAGATGAAATTTTGTACGACATTTCAGCGAAAACAGGGAACAGAATGAAGGTCTTTTTTGCAAAGGACAATCAGGAAGATGTGGCCTATTGGTCAGTGAATAACCTGCGTCAGCCGGGCGAACCGCTGGAATGTATTGCGGATTTTACCGTTGGGCCTCCAGCAACGAAGCCCGGAACCTATAAGCTGTACCTCCAAGCCCCGGACGGTACTTTGGGAACTGTAAGGGGCAGCGTTTCGATTGTGTCAGCAGACGCATTCTGATAATAATTCAACACCTCTGCCAGAACAACGGCATAATAAAAAAACCGTTGTTTCGGCGGCTGGTATCTGTGCGCCCGAACAAAATACAAGTAGCCATGCGGCGGTTTTGAAATAGTAAATTTCAAGCCGCCGCTTTCTTTTGAAAAAACGGAAAACGGAGGGTGTGTTAAAGTCGCCCATTTTTAAGGACACGGCGGTATCCGGGAGGTATCGCTATGTCCTTTTCTCATAGTTTACCGTCAAAAAAAGCCCTCCCTCGTTAACAATCAACCCCACCCATAACTGCGAAAAATGTAATATCCTGTCGCCCTGGTACGTCCGTGTAGCCTTGCGCTGTGCGGGCGTTTTTCTATCCAGGCGGAGCTTCTGGACACGGTGTCCAGAGGCCCGCTACCGCTCCCCGCCCCCTCCATTTCGATCTGTCCCTTTCCGCCAATATCGAAATGGAGGTTACATATGACAACCATCAAATTGAACCGTTACTATCCCCACCTGACCGAGTGTATCACCCTGGAAGTCTCCGACGAGGTCGCCGTCGTTCTCTCCACTGGGGGCCGCCAGTGCGACAGCTACAAGCGGCGCAAGCGGGAGCATAACGAGTGCTCTCTGGACGTTGACCCCGGCTTTGAGCCGGATGTGATGTTCCCGCCCCTGACCCCGGAGGAGATCATTCTGGAGGAGGAAAACCGCTCCGCCCTCTACGCCGCCATTGACCAACTCCCGCCCATTCAGGCCCGGAGAGTGTATGCCCACTACATTCTGAGCAAGAAAAAATCTGAGATTGCCAGGGCCGAAAATGTAGAGGGGAGCGCCGTTTGCGACAGTATCCGCCGGGGCTTAAAAAATCTTTCAGAAATTTTGAAAAATTTTCATTGAGGTGTACCCGAAATCGGCCAAAACCCGCCTGATAGGTAAGGAGGCTTATACACTGAGGACAACCGAATACACAGTATTCCAGGCACAAAACCTGCGTGAACAGCGACAAAAGGCGCGCCGCCAGGACAGCCCGCTCAAGGAGGTGAGAGAAGTGGGCCGAGCGATCAGCGCGAACCTTTGACCCGGCCCTGGCAAGCCGGGCGCGACGACAGCGCGGGGGATAATGAAACTTGCTCACGCCCTCCCATGGACTTGCGGGGGAGCTTCGCAGTATTGCGGAGCTATGACAGCCGGAGCCGTCGGCGGCCTGGGATGCTCCCCTATGCCGGGGCGCGTGGCAAATTCGGCGCAATCATAGATCGAAATGGATTTATCCTCGCTGGACTTCTGGCCACCGTGACCAGAAGTGGGGCAAGGTTGAAGGGCGGCGCTTCTGCGCCGCCTTTCTGCGTTTCCCCACGGGACAAGAGGGAAACTTGTTTGCTTAAAACCCCCCGTTTACACAGGAGGATAGAATATGCCGCATACCCGAACCAATTATCACAGAGAAGTGAAAACGGCCTCTTTCCAGGGGCGAACCATCACTGTTGAAAATCTGACCCCCATTCTTGCGCCCAAGGTGCGGAACAGGCGCAAGCGGGAGATTGAGGCGGGGCTTTACACTGTGTTCCGCAAATACGCGCCGGGCCGCGCGGAAATGTGCTGACCGGGCGGCATCCTTGTGCCCTGGGGCTGTCTTTGGTATAATATACTTGTAAAGGTTGACAGCTCCATTTCCCGACAGGAAAGGAGCTATCATGGAAAACCGTATCGACGCTATCTACGCCAGACAGTCCGTGGACCGCAAGGACAGTATCAGTATTGAAAGTCAAATCGAGTTTTGCAAGTACGAGTTAAGGGGTGGGAACCACAAGGATTATCAAGATAAGGGCTATTCCGGGAAGAATACGGACAGGCCAAAATTCCAGGAGCTTTTAGCCGACATTCGACAGGGCTTAATTCGCCGGGTGGTGGTTTACAAGCTGGACAGGATCAGCCGCTCCATTCTGGACTTCGCAACCATGATGGAGCTGTTCCAGGAGTACAATGTGGAGTTTGTTTCCTCTACGGAAAAGTTTGACACCTCCACGCCAATGGGCCGGGCTATGCTGAATATCTGTATCGTGTTCGCCCAACTGGAGCGCGAGACGATACAAAAACGTGTGACGGACGCCTACTACTCCCGGTGTCAGCGGGGCTTCCACATGAGCGGCGCGGCCCCCTACGGCTTCAAGCTGGAGCCTACCACCCTCCAGGGCATCCGCACGAAAATGATGATCCCGGACCCCGCCACGGCGAATATTGCCCGGTTGATGTTCGAGATGTACGCCGAGCCGTCTACGTCGTTCGGGGATATTGCCCGGTACTTTGCTGAAAACAATATCCTGATTTACGGCAAGGAATTGAAACGGGGGTTTATCTCTCAGCTGCTCCGCAACCCGATTTACGCCCAGGCCGACCTGGAGCTGTACGAGTTTTTCAAGGGCCAGGGGGCCGTGGTAGTCAACGACGCGGCGGACTTCGCCGGGACAAACGGCTGCTATCTCTACCAGGGCCGGGACGTGCAGGAGCGAAAAAACAAGGACCTGCGCGGACAGATCCTTGTACTGGCCCCCAGCGAGGGCATTGTTTCCGCCGATACCTGGCTGCGGTGCAGGAAGAAGCTGCTGGCAAATATCACGTTCCAGGGAGGGCGTAAGGCCCGGAATACCTGGCTGGCCGGAAAAATCAAGTGTGGGCGCTGCGGGTATGCCCTTATGAGCGTGGGCAACCCGGCAGGGACGCAGTATCTTCGGTGTTCCAAGCGGGCGGACAACAAAAGCTGTGAGGGCTGCGGGACGCTTCGGACGGCGGAGTTTGAGCAATTTGTCTATGGGGAGATGGTGAAGAAGCTCTCCGAATTTCAAACCCTGACCGCAAAAGCAACGACCGTCAATCCCAAGCTGACCGCCTTGAATGTGGAGCTGGCCCAGGTGGAGGACGAAATTGAAAAACTGCTGAACACCCTGACCGGGGCCAATGCGGTTCTGCTGTCCTATGCCAACGGTAAAATCGAGGAGCTGGACGCAAACCGCCAACGGCTGATAAAGGAAATCGCAGCACTGAACGCGGAAACAATTTCCCCACAGAAAATCGAGTTTCTGTCTGCCCATCTGGAAAACTGGAACACGATTGACTTTGACGACCGACGGCAGGTGACGGACATCATTCTCTCCCAGGTCCAGGCCACCAGCGACCGCGTTTCGTTTGAGTGGAAAATCTGAAAATCTTTCTCTCTGCGTTTTATACTATGGCCTGTGTGCCCTTGTTAAGCGTTGCTAGGAATAGCAATACACTACAGAGCACGGAAGGAGGAGTGGCGAATTTATTTCGACCCCGTATAGTTATAT
>QXXC01000092.1 GCA_009911305.1 Clostridiaceae bacterium
AATCCCAGCGTTGGCATTATTCTTTGCAAGAGTAAGGACGAGGACGTTGTTGAATATGCCCTGAGCCGGAATATGAGTCCAACCATGATTTCCGAATATAGGACGAAACTAATCAGCAAGGAAATCTTACAAAAGAAACTTGAGGAATTAACGGAAATGGTGGATGAGGATAAAAACTCTCAATGACGTTGAGAGTTTTTCAAAAGATCAATTTATTATGTTAGTACAGAAATAGCAGGGGATTATAATGAGCCTCAGCTATTTTTATAACCTCAAGCTAATATAAGGAGCAAAGCGACGCTGACATTTCGGGCCAAGTTGGCCCGAAGCCGGGTTTGTGGGTGCTGTGCGCCGGTGGCGCACGTCCAGCACCGACCGGAGCGGCAGCGGAGACCTCCCCAACAAGCAGATTTTTGCGTTCTGGCCGGAAGGCCGGAACGTCAAAAATAGCAACTGTGGCTACAGTTGCCCTGCTTGCCATTTAGCGGAAACCTCGATAAACGGTACAAAAACGGAGGCCCCTACCCGGAAACCTCCGTTTCTCTGGCTTTCTTCAAGCCTTCGGCTGTTGCCTCCATGACAACGAGCTCCTTCTCATTCATGGTGTTTAACGGCACGTCAATATGCTTGCGGCAAAGGCTTTCTCGATTCCCGCTGTCACTGTGTATGAATTGATCCACGGAAATATCAAACATACTGACGAGTTTTACGAAAACACCAAAGCTCGGGTACTGCCCTTTGTTCTCAATATTCATAATCGTGTGGGACGTGCGCCCCACAAGCTCCGCAAGGTATTCCTGCGTCCAGCCTTTTTTCTCTCGGGCGTCTTTTATCGCCAGCCCGAGGCCATGAAAATCAAATCTATCTTCATAATGTTCCATACAATATCACCCAAACTTATTTTATATTTGAGGTGATAGTATGTGAATTAAATAGAATTTTATGTTTGGTTATATTTTATTGCATGTTCCTATAAATAAAATAATCAGATTCGATAGTTTCTAATATCTTCTGGAATTTCATTATCAGGTAGATTAGCAAGAACTGTTTCCGTTCCTATACTTACTGCCTTATCATAATACCAGCATTTATATCTTAATATATTTTTAGTTTTCTCTAAAATTTCAATTTGTTTCTCTACTTCTTTTAGGCGATTATAAAACATTTCGCGTCTTTTAGAGAGAGAGGAATCTCCTTCCTGGCACCAGTCTAAAAATTCTTTTATTTCTTTAATTGACATACCAGAGGATTTTAAACATTCGATTACTCGTATTGTATCTATTTCTTTGCTGGAAAAAACACGGATACCCCCGTTGCTTCGTTCCATATCCGGAAACATACCCTCACGGTCATAATAGCGCAAAGTGGATATTGCAATCCCGGTAGCATTAGCAACCTCTCCAATCGAATAGTACATAGTCTTTCCTCTTTTCTGAAAATATTTAAAAAATAGTTCTTGACCTAAACCTAACTTTAGCTTCTATAATAACACTACACCTGCGAAACAGGTTTGTCAACATAAGTTTTCGTTGAAAAACAAAGATTAAGGAGAGGACAAAGTATTATGAACATGAATTTTAATTTCAACAATCCAACAAACCTTATTTTCGGAAGAGGTTCACTGAATGAATTAGGAGGCCTGCCAATGCCCGGAAAAAAAGCACTGGTACTGATTTCCAACGGAAAATCTACAAGGGAAAACGGCTATCTTGACCGTACTTTGGAGCAGCTTGAAAAAGCAGGCGTTGAAACAGCCCTGTTTGACAAGATTATGGAAAATCCGATCAAGGACGTAATCATGGAGGGAGCAGCGTTTGCAAAGGAAAACGAATGTGATTTTATTGTTGCGCTTGGCGGCGGGGCTGTTATTGACTCTTCGGCTGCGATTGCAGCAATGGCAGCCAATGAGGGCGACCTTTGGGACTATGTGTTTGGCGGTACTGGCAAATGCAAGCCCCTTGAAAAGAAAGGGCTTCCCATTGTTGCGGTTGCGACTACTTCCGGTACGGGTTCTGAAATGAACGGGTTTGGGGTTATCTCAAATCTGGAGACAAAAGAAAAAATCGGTTTCGGACACCCTGCACTTACCCCGGTACTGGCAGTTGTTGACCCGGAGCTTATGACAACTGTTCCTGCAAAATATACGGCATATCAGGGCTTGGACGCTCTATTCCATAACACCGAAGTAATGATGTCAAAAAGCGTTAATGTTTTGAGTGAAGCAATCGCCCTATCTGCCATTGAAAATATCACAAAATATCTGCCCCGTGCGGTAAAAGACGGAAAAGACATTGAAGCAAGGGAGCATATCGCTTACGGGAGCACGATTGCGGGCGTTACCATGCAGCTTACCTCAACGATTGCACAGCACAGCATGGAACATTCCATGAGCGCATACCACCACAATCTCCCGCATGGAGCAGGACTGATTATGATTTCTAAAGCCTTTGCAGAATTCTTTATTGAACGTCATGCCTGCGATGGACAGTTTATCAAAATGGCAAAGGCTATGGGAATTGCAAACGCTGACAAACCGGAAGATTTTATTACTGCACTTGTCAAATTGCAGGAGGACTGCGGCGTAGCTGATCTGAAAATGAGCGACTTCGGTTTCTCTGCTGATGAAGCCATGACGCTTGCAAAAGGCGCACGTTCCATGCAGGGCGGGCTATTTGAATTTTACCCTTGCGAAATGACAGACGAGGACTGCGCTGGGATTTTTGAAAAATCTTACCGCTAATACAATACAGCAGATTAAACCTTTTATTTTGTAACTATAAATCAGGACGCTCCTGGTCCGTAAAACAGACTGGGGGTGTCCTATTTCAAGAGTAGGAGGAACCTATTTATGAATATCTTAGTATTGAACGGAAGCCCACGTCCACATGGAAATACTGCCGCATTAGTGAATACTTTTGCTGATGAAGCACAGAAAGCCGGTCATCATGTATCTGTCTTTCAGATTGGAAACAGGGATATTCGCGGCTGTAAAAATTGTGATGCCTGCCGTGCCACTTTAAACGGAAACTGCGTCCAGAAAGACGATATGCAGGAAATCTACCCGATTATGCGGGAATGTGAAATGTTAGTAATCGCTTCCCCGATTTATTACTACTCACTGACCGGGCAGACCCATTGTGCAATCGAACGGATTTATGCCTTTGAAAGACTTCCTAAACTAAAAAAGGCGGCATTGCTGCTTACTGCGGCGGGCGGCGGCTTTACCTCTGCAATCCAGACTTACAGGGACGCAATTATCGGGCATATGGGTGCAAAGGACTTAGGGATTGTAAGAGCCGTTGGAAGCCAGGCAAAATCAGCGGCAACACAGAACGAAATCCGGGCAATCGTGAAAAAAATCTGATTTGGAAGGTGGATTTATGCAGAAATTTGCAGTTTTTCTTTTGCTATTGCTATCTGTATTGGGACTTTCTGCGTGTGGCAGCGCAAACCCAAGCGATACACCCCCTACCGAAATTGATCCACCAGAAAGCAGAACGGAACAGGCAGAACCCACTTTGCCAACAGACAATGACAACAATAATACCGAGGTAACAAGCGAAATGACGCCAATACAGGTTATCATCAACGGACAGGAATTTGAAACACAACTAAACGATAATGAAGCCGCAAGACAGTTTACGGAAATGCTTCCCATGCAGTTAGACATGGAGGATTTACATGATAACGAAAAGTATTTTTACTTTTCTGACGACTTCGATACAGCGGACGAAGAACTGAAAGAAATCCACGCGGGGGATTTACTGATTTATGACAGCAAATGCCTTGTCTTGCCTTATGAGAGTTTTGAAACAACCTATCAATACACGACTTTAGGAAAAATTTCTGATACGGCAGGGCTAAAGGAAGCTCTGGGAACAGGTACGGCAGCTATCTCATTTCAGACAGAGAATACAACAGACGCAGCACAGACTTCCCCAAATGATATATCTTTCGACTTTGGAACAAAAACCGTAACATTGAACAGCGGTTATGAAATGCCTATTTACGGGATAGGCACTTACAGCCTCTTGGATGAAGAATGTGTAAATTCTGTCGGGACAGCGTTAGAAAACGGTGTCCGTCTGATTGATACCGACCATATTAAAGAAAATACAGAAATATTTGATTTTGAACTGACAGAAGAAGAAATGGACTTAATCAATGCCCTTGACCGAAACGAAAAGCACGATTGGTACTAAGAAAATGATTTTTGTATGCTGCCCTCTTTGCGGCAGTAAAACAAGAATTAAGATACGAATTGATACTGTGCTTGAAAAATTTCCTTTGTTTTGCCCGAAATGCAAACAAGAAATTTTAATAAATGTCAAAGAATTAAATATTTCTGTTATCAAAGAGCCGGACGCATAGATGCAGAGCCGATAACACGCAGATTTTATTGCGGTTATCGGCTCTTTTTACTTACATATCTATGATGATTCTATATGGTGGTCTTTCACAAAAATCGTTGTATCTTTACATATTTTCTCCACAAAATACGGCGATACTTAGGAGGTATTGTCGTGCATTCTTTGATTTACCCTTTGCTTAAATTAAAAAAAGCCCGCCCCCTTGGAAGGATAATTGCGGCAATCAACATGAAATAATTCAGTCTAAAAACAATAATGTACTTTCACGCGTCCGAATGGCTTTATGCTGTCCGGGCGTTTTTCTGTTCTCATGGGACAGCCTCGGGCCAACCTGGCCCGAAGCCCGGCCCCGGTGCCGTTCCCCACCGCCTCTGTTTCGGTAACTCATTCACCAAATACCGAAACGGAGGTAAACATGACTATCATCAATCTGCGGGATTTTTACCCGTACTATACAACGGATTCCTTTATCGAAGTGCCTGACGAGGTAGCGGAGGCAATGGCAGAGTTTGACCGCAGGGAGGCGGCCTACCGTCTACGTACATACCGCCACAAAGCCTACTATTCCCTTGACCGGGAGGACGACATTGAGCACTCGGCCTTATTCGTTGCTCTTTCTCCGTGTGAGATTTACGAGCGCAAAGTCACCATGCAGGAACTCCATGCGGCCATTTCCAGTCTGCCCGACAAACAGGC
>QXXC01000093.1 GCA_009911305.1 Clostridiaceae bacterium
ATTACTTACTTGTCAATGGTTTTTTATTGGCAAGTAAGTAATTATGTTGTACCCTTCTGTAAGGAGGGTACAAATTTTTGTTGCCTCTGCCGTTATTATATATTGTCATTGCCGTGTTTGTCAACATACATTTTGTTGCCAATGCGATTTTTTATTGACAACGCCGTTCTGTTTATATATAATCAAGGGTAGAAAGGAGGGTTTTTTTCTTGGATGTTGGAAGTAGGATAAAAAGGCTACGGAAGGAATTAGACTTAACGCAAACTGAATTTGCCGCACGGATCGGCTCGGTTCAGAATACCGTAACCGGATACGAAAGCGGGCGCCGCAATCCTTCAGCCCCGGTTATTTCTCTTATTTGTAGGGAGTTTAATGTCCGGGAAGAATGGTTAAGGGACGGAACTGGGGAAATGTTCAAGGCTGCGCCCAGCTCTGCGCTGGATGCCTTGGCAGAAGAATACGGCTTATCTAATGCCGCCTATGTAATGGTTGAAAAGTTTGTGAACCTCAAACCGGAAGCCCAGGAAACAATCTTTAATTACGTTCGGGAAGTCGCAACGGCTTTCCAATCGGGAGAAATTTGCCCGGCGGCTCCTGCGGCTCCGCCCGCTGATTTTTCAAAATTATCTGTAGACGAAAAAGTCGAACTTTACCGCCGGGAACTGGAACGCGAGGAAGAAGCGGCGGCAAAGTCCGAAGTATCTTAGTAAAACGTATAGAAAGGGGACTCTTTCAATGAAATATAAAATAAATGCATTATCAATTACCCCCCCCCCCCGAACAAAGGTTCGATAGCTTAATATGGTTCTCTGCTGGCAATAAAAAAGCCAGCCCCATAGGAATTGAAAGGGGGCGGGCGTAATGGCAAAACTGGGAAGCGGTAAGAAACAAATGCAAGCCGTTATTAACAAACGCAATAAGAAAACAAATGCTTCTGCAAATATAATATATAAGTTTCTGGCGGCTATGGTTACTTTCACGGCTTTAATGTTCAAGTACATATTTATTGCCTTTTGGTGGCTGATTAAGCAACTGTTTAAACTAATGTATAAAATCGGTCTATATGTTTATCGCGGGATTGCTGCTCTGGCAAAGAAAGCGGCTGAAAAATTCCGCAAGAAAGAAGAAAGTGAAGAATAATAAAAAGGAACCCCGCCCCCAGCCATTGGCGTGGCTTACGGGGACAGGGCGGCTTGTTGGCCATGTTATAAACATTCCGAGCAAATGTATTATAGCATGGTCCGGCCGAAAACACAAGTACAAGGCGGGGCTATTTTTGCGCCCGTTTTTAAGGAGGACTATGCTATGAAACAAAAAGAATTAAGCCCGGCTCCGGCGGCTTTCAATCTTGAAAACGTCGCTGATTTATATATCCGGGTATCTACAACGGAACAGGCGGAAGAAGGTTACAGCGTAGGGGAACAAGAGGCAAGGCTCCGCGCCTACTGCTCCGCTATGTGTTTTACTGTAAACGCCGTCCATATCGATCCGGGTTACTCCGGGGCTACGCTCGACCGCCCTGGTATCAATCAAGTTATAAAGGACGTGCGGGGCGGCTATGTGAAAAAGGTTATTGTCTGGAAACTGGACCGGCTTTCCCGGTCCCAAAAAGACACTCTCGTCCTGCTGGAAGATGTCTTTTTGCAAAATGGCTGCAACTTCGTTTCAATCATGGAAAGTTTTGATACGGCTACGCCGTTCGGACGGTGTATCGTTGGAATACTGGCGGCTTTCGCCCAAATGGAAAGGGAAAATATAAAGGCTCGTTTAGTAATGGGAAAACAAGCCGGGCTTAAGGAAGGTAACTACTACTCAGGCATAACACCTATCGGCTATAAGTCCGAACTGCAGGAAAACGGAAAGCGGACGCTTGTCGTGGATCCGTTTACTTCCCAGGCCGTGAAGGATATGTATAAGCTGTATAGCTCCGGGCGAAGCCTGGGGGAAATAGGCGTTTATGTCCAGGAAAAGTACGGTATCAATACAAAATTCTGCCGGACGGATGCCGCCTCCGCCTGCTCCCGGATTCTCCGTAATCCGGTATACGCTGGCCGGGTCTTTATGAATGACCTGGAATACTCCGGGAAGCATGAGGCGCTGGTTTCCCCGGAAGTCTGGCAAAAGGTAAACGACCGCTTATCCCAAAACAAGAAAGCCTATAAGCGGGCTTACTCCGGTTCGGATGGGCTGCTCTCCGGCTTGCTGTTCTGTGGGGACTGTGGCGCCCGGATGTCTATCCGGCAGTGGGGCTGGAAAACTTCTAAGGTAAATAAGTATATATGTTACTCTGTAAGCCGCTGTAGTAAGCGGATGATCAAGTCGGATTCCTGCTCCAACCGCAAGGAACACTTTACCGTGTCCGATCTGGATGCCCTGGTGCTGGGGGAAATTAAAAAGCTCTCCCTTGATCCGGCCGCCCTGGATGTGCTGGTGGAAGAAAACGCCGGGGAAGCTCCGCCCGACCTGGGGGCGTTCCGGGAACGGCTGGAAAATGTAGAAAAGCAAATAACGAGGCTTCTTAATCTCTATCAAACGGGGATCGTAGGGCTGGAAGAAATACAAGACCGCCTATCTACCCTTAAGGAAGAACGCAAGGCGGCGCAGAAATGCCTGGAAGGTGCCGAAGCGGAAGACTCCGGGAAAATGTCTAAGGGGGAAGCGGCGGCGGCCCTGGCCTCCTTATCCGGTATTATTGAAGCCGGGGACGGTGATGGGCTTTTCGCCCTGGTGCATAGCCTTATAGAAAAGGTCGTTGTACTCAATGGGGATATAACTATATACTGGGCTTTTTGCTGAATAAAAGGGCGGCTTTTGTTTTATACAACAAATAGCCGCTTACTCTTTGGATCATCGCTATGTAATGAACCTCCAGCTCCCAGACGCCATCCTGCGACGCGACATATATAATATCGCCAAAGCTGACGCTGTACTGAATCTGTCGGCAAACGATGGAATTCCCCAGCATGACCAATGCCTCTGACATGTGATACAAAACCAGTCTGCGATCCTCATCTGCAATTAAATGGATATTCTCCAGTCCAAGCGCATCTGACATTTCCGGATATTTTCCCAGAAGAGCACCCAGTGTCATTCTACTGTCCTTAACTTTATACATCTGAAACGACAGCGGCGGAATTTCCTTCCCCTCTTCAGGCTGTCTGGTAACATATAAATCCAGCTTTCCGCAGAACCGATTGTTTATTTTCTCCTCTGCAAGCTGCTCCAGCAATGGCTTTGGTTTATGTAACAATTTCCACAAAATACCTGCCAACGCCACGCTCAAACATACGAGTACCGGCCACCAGGCTTTCCAAAGCGGTGTAACCATGATCCCATACGGATACTCAAGTGTATCCTCTCCATCCGAAATCAGAACTGAAACGGTCTGATATCCCGATTTTACCGGCGTCAGCGTCAGAATATTGCCTGAAATCTGAGCCTTTACAACGCCTGCCTCCACTCCTTTTATCGAATAGGTAAGCGGATCTCCATCCGGATCGGAAAAATATACATCCAGAAGATATTGTTTATCCCCTGATAATACAGTATGATGCTCCCCCTCCGGAAGTGTTCCTGATGGTAATCGGTTGGTCACCTGCACACTGGCTTTTTCAAACACAGCGGCCCCCATATCATCCTCCAGCCGGCCTTCTATGGAATATTCCCCGGAGTATTCCGGCATAATCTCACCTTGGATCACGCCCTCCCGGATCTCTGTGTTCAGCGCTTCGGGCGCAGCCTCTTTTCCGCCCGGACCTGTTATAAACAGCTCACATTCAAATCCTTTATAAAACGCTTCGTCCACTATGACTCTGTTATTTTTATCTTTAAAATACACCTCATATTCTAAAGGCGCACGTTTTTCCGCAGAGGCCGGCGCACTCAGAACCGGAGTTAAGTTACGGTAGCCTATCAGATAAATGGAAAGCTCCTGATTCCTTACTGTCTCCGTCTGCAGTGTCAGTTCTTTTATCTTCGGTTCAATCTCTGTTATCTTAGCCACCGCATAGTTGTTTAAATTGACTGCTTCCAGCCGTTCCCCGCCGTACAGGATATTCACAGCGCCAATCGTCTGCGGAGATATCATAAGCACATCCAACTCGTCCAGATATGCTTCATCCAGCTTAAGGAGAATGTTCTGTACTCCGGGCGCATAAACGCCCTCGGTCATTTTTTGAATGCTGTAATCCATATTGTCCGGAAAAATACCATACAGGACTTCGATCAGAGTTTCCGGCTTCTCAACCAGATACATTCCAGCTCCTGTTCGACCCGAAAGTTCTTTTAACGTTACCGCACTTCCGTCATATTTTCCAAACGCGATTGTATAAATCGGAATATTCTCTTCTTCACATCTTCCTGCTGTATATTCAACATCCAACACAGAATCCTTAAGGAGTCTGCCGGTTCCTGATCCCTTTAAATCCGATTCCCCGTCTGAAATCAGGACAATCACTTTCTTGCGTTCCTTTTCTTGTGTAACCAGATCATAGGCGTAGCGCAGCCCCAGCCCGATATCCGTGTTCCCCGAGTAGCCTGCCGTGTCTATCAATTCCTTCAACATCTGCCGTTCATCACTACTTCCTACCGGAAGCGGTGATGTAGCCGCTAAAAGGCGGTCATTGTATGCTACAAATCCAATATGTATATCTGCGCTGTGTACCGAATCGATAAATGCCTTTACCATATTTGGGGCAATGCCCTGTGGATCGTTTGTTTTCATGGAACCGCTGTAGTCCATTACAAAAATCACATCCACCCCTTCTTTTTCGCTGACAAATTCCTGCGCTAACGCATTCATACAGCCTGCTGATATAAATATCAGGCAAATTATCCATATTATTAATGTTTTCCATCTTTTCATCGCCTGTTCCATCTTTCTGTCAATATTAACAAATATACAATCTTCGATGCCTTTCGATATTTTCATTATAGCATTGTTTTTATAACATTTTCTTAACATGTAATAATTGACCAGAAATATGTAACTAACGGTTGATTATTTCGCGGCAGGGGATCCGGAGCGGAACTTTGTTCCGCTCCATTGAATCTCTTTTGCGAACCAA
>QXXC01000008.1 GCA_009911305.1 Clostridiaceae bacterium
TCTTTTACAGAAAATCTACTGTAAAATATTAAATTTTCAAGGTTCTTGCAGAATATCAAACATAGAAAACTTTATGTTTTGACCCCAGCATCATGACATTGTGTATTTACAGGCTTTTCCTATACAAGATGCATCAGTTATTTTCCGACAATTCCTTATTTTGTTAAAATAGCAGCTTAGGAAATTCTGGCGGCCTTGACTTTTAAAACATAAAGCAAACAACCATCAGGCCATCTGCAGCGCCCTCTCCTCTGTCATCTCCGGAGGCAGCTTTTCCTCTGCCGGTACCGCCTCCATTCCGTGCATGGCCTTGATGTCCTCATTCCAGTCCTTCCATGTGGACAGTTCCATCCTCACATCCGGATACCCTGCCTCTGCCAGTCTTTCCTGTATCCGCTCCGCCGCCTTCAGCCCTGCCAGGTCATGGTCTAAACACAGATGGATCTTTTTCAGCTCCGAATGATCCTGCAGCAGCTGGAACAATGCCTGAGAGCCAACTCCGCACAGCGCCACATAGCCGTGTTCCTTCCACCCGTTCTTGTGCAGCGAGATATGGGAGAGCATATCTATGAGCGCTTCGAACACAAAAACCTCACTGCTTTTCCCGTTCCAGTGGAAACTGTACCGGGGGGCGCTGCTCTCCAGATTTCCCCGGTAGCTTTTCCCCATGGTGTAGATCCCTTTCTTGTGGGCATGTCTGGCTTTTCCTTCCGGATCGTATCCCACAAAAATGGCATTGTGAAACTGCCTGGTCTTATCCTTCGACAGCTCCAGGCTTTCGTAGATCAGGTTCTCCTTTGCAAAAGCAGATACCACCTCATAGTCAAACAGGCGGGACCTTAACAGATACGCAAACACCCGCCGCATATCCCCATTGGCGGCTGGCAGAGCAAACGGCTTTCTCGGCACTTCCTCCTGCTTCCGGCTCTGACGGTAGGGCTGTCCCTGTTCCCCGCCCAGGAGCATGCTCACTGCATCCGGAAATGTTTTTCCATAATAATAGATCACGAAATCAATGGCCGCCCCGCCTTTGCCAGCGGAGCCGTGGTCGTACCATCGGTTCCCCCGGATGGTGATGCTGTGGTCACTGGACATCCTCCACTCCGGCCCGGAGCGCAGGAGCCTCTCTCCCTGACGCTCCAGGAAATTTTTCAGATCCACGGTATTGGCCCGTTCCTTCTGTTCCTCCGTAAAATAGACATATCCCATCCTTTCGCCTCCTCCTTTACATGCTCTGCTGTGGCTCATGATCATCCTTCTTATGCCCCTGCGCCATCCGCTTCTCCTGCAGCTTCCGTCTCCTCCTGCGGTCAATGTGTCCCATGCCGGAGCCTCCCGATGCTTTCCGGTAATCCTCCTGAAAGATCCTTGACAAATGATGCATCAGTCTGGTGGCCGCCAGAATCAAATCCGGGTCCCGGAAGGAATCCAGGTTCTCCAGTAAAAATTGGGCGTAGACATTTCCCTGGGCAGCGGCTGCTTCCATCAGGGGGACTGCCTTTTCCTTATCACGGGACATTCCTGGCTGACCATACAGAAACAGTTTTCCAAGAGCATACTGGGCGTACTCGTTTCCCTGGAGTGCCGCCTTCCGCAGCCATGCAACTGCCTTCCCCATATCTTTTGGTATCTCTTCCCCCTTCAGATACAGACATCCCAGTGTGTACTGGGCAAAGGGCAGCTCCTGTTCCGCCGCTTCGGTCAGCCACCGGACAGCCGCCACCATATCTTTTGGGATCTCCTCCCCTTCCAGATACAGCCTGCCAAGGCGATATGCCGCGAATCCGTTTCCCTGCTCCGCCGCTTTCTGAAACAGCTTCCCTGCTTTTTCTACATCCTTTTCTCCCTGGCAGCCTTCCAGATAAAGCTTCGCTAGTACATACTGGGCGGAAGTCTTTCCGGCATCTGCGGCCTTTTCCAGCCACGCTGCGGCCTGATGCACATCTCCTGTCCTGGTATCCAGCCAGAACTTCCCCAGCGCATACTGGGCATTCACATTCCCCAGTTTTGCGGCCTGTTGCCAGTAGCGAACGGCCTCTTCCTCGTCTCTTTCTGTCCCGATGCCCTGATACAGCATCTGCCCCAGACGATACTGGAGTTTGTCGTCATGACTCTGTTCCTCCAGAACCTGGAAACCGGAAAAGGCATCCTGAAAATGTTCCTTCGCCTGCCCTGCCGACTTCTTTGTCCCTGTTCCGTCCCGGAACATTTTCGCCATCTCATAGCTTGCATAGGGATTTCCCTGTATGGCGGATGCATGATACAGCTCAAATGCATGCTTCAGATCTTTTTCCACGCCCTGGCCTTTTACATACAGACCGGCAAGAGTATACTGGGCACACTTATGGCTTTTCTCAGCTGCCCGCTCCAGCCAGAGAGCAGCGGTCTCATAATCCTGTTCTGTGCCAAGGCCGGCAAGATACATTTTCCCGATCCGGTACTGCAGATACGTCTTTTTTCTCTCTGGCAGTTCTTTTTCAGCAGAGAGAAAAGCATTCAACGCTTTCCGGTACCATTCCCTCGCTGCATCCGGGTCTGCCTCCACTCCAAGACCGTCCGCCCACATCCGACCCAGATCATACATGGCAAGCGCATTTCCCCGCTCTGCTTCCTGACAAAACAGACGCATGGCTTCCTGAAAATCCTGGGGGACTTTTTTACTTCCGTACAGATAACTGCGGGCCAGTTTGTATTGCCGGCTCCATTCGGCTTTTGCAGACGTTTTCTCTTTACCCTCAAAAAGGCCAGGGACATCCAGTTCCGGTTCTGACAGGAGCTCCTCAGCTTCCAACATGCTTTCTGCATCTGCGGAAACTGGTTCGGTTTCTGTTTCCAGTTCTATTTCTGTTTCTTCTATTTCTTCTGATCCATCCAGGATTCTTTCTTCCAGTTCATCCAGGCGGGCTTCTGTCTGGATCTTCTCCTGCCCTGATGTTTCTGACAAAAAATGATGACCGCCCAGCTTTAATGCCTCAGCGATCACCATGTTCTTGATGCTTTTTAATTGTTTCTGACTGGACAGGGGCGGCAGCGGCGGAGCCTTTGAGGAATAGGTCAGCCGGATCTGATCCTGCCATTCGCCCCATGCCCGATAGGCTTCCGACACAGCCGGGTCCTTTGCAAGCTCATCCACGATCTGATCTACCAGCCGTTTTACATCCGCTTTCAGATAGCCATATACCTTTTTCCCTCCGGTATTTTTGAGACGTCTGGAAAGCTGCTGCAATTTCTCCCCAATGATTGGATTTTCACATACGCCCTGCAGCATGCTGTCCGCGAGCAGGCACATCCGCTCCGCTGCTTTTTCTTTCAAACTGCTCCGTGCCAGATTTTGTCCTTCGTAGATCTGGGCAAAGTCCTGACGGAAGATATCGTGGGCCAGTTCCGAGCGCATGGCTTCGATGCCTGCTTTCGTCAGGAATCCATCATTGTCCTTCGCGGAATAGACCATCAGATGTACATGGGGATGATGCCCCTCATTATGGAAGGCCGCATACCATCTCAGATCCGCACTGTCAATCTTCATGTGCCTGGAGAGCATGGCACGTTTGGAACGCAGGAGCGCCATCCACTCTCTGGCGGAGTCATATCCGAGCCTTGCCGCATCTTCCCGGCGCAGGCTGACCACATGGGTCCAGACAGGGCCTTTGTGGCCGGATACTTCTTTCTGTACTTCCGAAAGGATCACCGGCCTCCCCGCATCCGTAAACAGACCATGCTCACCGATCCGTTCCACACGGGGACGATTGGCCAGGTAGTCCACATAGTTTTCTTTCATGGCTGCCATATCCAGGTTCCGCTCCATTGCCTGGGTGATGAATTCTGAGGCATTGCCGATGGTAGAACACCGGCAATAGTCCTCATACTCCAGCATGTCTTTGGACTCCGGCATGTCTTTCAGGAGCTGTCGGATCAGATCTTTCTGGGCGGATGTCGCCGGGAGATTTTTTTTGCTCTCGTCCGCTTTTTCCACGCCTTCGCGGGTACTGATGTAGCGCACATAGTTCTGCAGGTGTTCCGGTGGAGTGTCACGGATGTAGCGGCTGGTGAAGATCAGTTTTGCCATGGATTTCTCTCCCCAAAGAAACAGAACGCATCCCGTTTTCCGTTCTGTAGACCGGTTTACAAATTTTCATTGACATATTTCTTTTCTCTCCGTATAATAATAGTATCAGACAGGCAACGGCGTGTGTCTGTCCAGGCGATGAAGCATAACAGCGTACCGGACAGCCTTGTTATGCGGAGCCTTCGAGAGGGGTTGTGCAGCGAAACCTCAAGCCGGAGTAGGCAGCAGCCGAAAGAAAATGCTCAGAGACCGTCCTGTATCGTCAGGGCGGTTTTCTTTTACGGAGGATCCCTTATGGATGGACTACTGACCTGTGCGAAAGCATTTGAAGATCTGCTCCCTGTAAAATACCATATCATCATCGGGCGAAAAGGAAAGTCCGTGGATCTGACGGTCAGCTTTGAGGCTGTAGAATTTCATCATCTTGTGGGACTGCATAAGCTGCACGACCTGCGTCTCTCCAGAGCCAGTCGTGAAAAAGTATTTTCCCAGATCCTTTCCGGTCAGATCACTTTGGAGGATATCAAAAAGAGCCGCTACTTCTGCAACATCCAGAATCGGCTGGAACCTTTTCAAAAGCTTGAGACGCTTTTCGATAAAAATGACCTGGTCTTCCGCTATAACAGAAAGCTTCAGGCCCTTTCCCTTATCGAAGCAGAGTACCTGCTTTCTACACCTCATGAATATACTGATGTATATATCTTTCTCGACAAAAAAGACGAGGCCGGGAATTTTTTCTGTCGCTCTTTTTTTCCAAAAGAGGACAGAGATTACACAAAAGGTCAGGCCGTTTATACTCTTCTGAAAAAAGAAAAGATAAACACCGACACCGGAACCGTACAGATCCAGTATGACCGGCTCTCTCCAAAAGATAAAAAATGATCCCGCACAGACAGCTACAGAGCAGCCTGCCAGCCACTCTGCAGTTTTTCTTTCTCTGTAAAAATTGCTGTTAAAATTTCTACAGCACACCCAGCTTCTTCAGCAGCGCCACACAGTCCTTCGCTCCCTGCTCATACAGATACAGGCAGTCGTGATCCGCCGCCAGCAGTGTCGCCTCCACATAATCCGTGATAGCCTTCTTCACATCTTCCGGCAGGTCTTTTATCTTCTCCTGCATCTCTTTGCTCAGCCCGGCCACCTTTTCCTGCAGCTCCTGGTCCTCCGGCGAATGCTCATTGCGCTCACGCACTGCTGTTTCTGTCATCTCCCGGATCACCATCTCATAAATTTCTTCTCTGTCCATTTTCATTTCACTCCTTTTTTCAATCAACATAAACGGAACTGTTCTCACAGTCCATATACAATACCAATAAACTTTTTCCTTTTAGTTTTCACGTTTCTGATACTTGTATGCGTCATTCAGCTCCACTGCGCCGTTGAGACGTTTCACCTCCTCCACGCACTTTGCATGGAGCTTCCGGAATGCACTTTCGTCGATCCGGCTCTCTGAATGGTAGGCGATCATATGCGCCAGCATGGAAAGCTCCACCGCGATCTTAAAGTCCATCCGGGCCAAGCGGTTCTCGGTATCCTGCACCGTGCTGGTGAGAACAGAGGACAGGGACTGCAGCAGATAGTCTTCAGCCTTTCCGGAATTCAGATAGCCGCAGTAGAACTTTAACGCCTCCGTGACAAACTCATTCCGGGAGCGCACATTGGCGGCTGGCAGGAGGCTGTCTGCCATCTCCAGCACTTCCTTCTCGATGTAGAAACCGGCCCGCACCTTTTCCTTTCCCCTGGCCATCCATGCCACCTCCCCTCTGACCGGCACATTTCTGCCCGGTATTCATTTTTTGTTTGTAGGAATCCCCCAAATTGCCTCTTTTTCCCGGAACCAGGTATAAAAAACCTCTGGCCCTCCCGAAAAAGTATGCACTTTTGTCCTTCCGCACGGCTTTGCCGGGCGATGTTTTCCGGGTTTAGGCTGCGAAAGCAGCATAAACCCTTTAACCTGCACACCTTTCGACCCGGAACTCACGCCGCTCTGGCCCGATCCCCAACCCCTGCCCAAATTGCTCCAACAAGGCGGATTTCCCTTCCGATGGTAATATGCCACCCCTTCCCCGAAAACGGCACACGGGGCCACACGGCGGCTTACAGGGGCGGATGCCGGGGGCACGTTCTCTGCACCATGTGTGTGCTGTACCTATCCTGCCCGAATTCCTCCTGTATCACTTGCTCCCGGGTGGCTTTCTCGCTTCTTTTCTGTCTATCCTGCTCCCCCGCCCCATTCACCTTCCCCTCCATCCGATCATCCACCAGATAAGACAGACACAACTCATCCCCTTCCCTCAGCCCCATCACCTTTACTTCCTCCTCCGGCAGCTGAATCATTCGGTCCTTTCCCATCACAACCATCATCTCAACCAGTTGCATAAACATCCTCCTTATTTTTTCATCTTTTCCCATTGCTTCTTGGTAAAAAAATCCACCCTTCCCCACACTATAAAAACCCCGCAAACTTCGCCCCTTAAAAGTTGGTAAAAGATGTTACCAATTCCCGTACCAGTTTTTTACCAGCTTTTCCGCAAAATCCTCTAATTTCCATCATCCCAAAATGACACCCCAGAAACGCAAAAAACGCTGGCAACCTGTCGGGTTTCCAGCGTTTTGCTTAATCTTATGAAATTGGAATTACATTCCCATCTGCTTCGCCACTTCCTCCGCGAAGTTCTCTTCCTTCTTCTCCAATCCCTCGCCCGTCTCAAAGCGAAGGAATTTCTTAACAGCAATCTTCGCGCCATTCTCCTTTGCCACTGCGGCAACATACTGTCCTACGGTCTGTTTTCCGTCCTCTGCCTTTACATAAACCTGATCCAGCAGGCAGATTTCCTTTAATTCTTTATTGATGCGGCCCATCACCATGCCGCTGATGATCTTGTCGTTTGCGTCCGGCTTTTCGTTTTTAGCGGCCGCTGTGAGAATCTCTTTCTCTTTTTCGATGTAATCAGCGTCCACCTCGTCGCGGTTGGTATACAGCGGCTTTAAAGCGGCTGCCTGCATGGCCACATTTTTAGCCATCTCCTTTACCGCATCATTGACAACATCTGTCTCCACATCCACTAAAACGCCGATCTTTCCGCCTGCATGGATATAGGAAGCAATAAAGCCATTCGCCTCTTCGAGCTGTTCAAATCTTCTGATCTTCATATTCTCGCCGATGACAGAGATCTGGGAGGAAAGAGCTTCCGCCACGGTAAGGGACGGATCCTTTTCCCACTTTTCAGCCAGGAACGCGTCAATATCCGCTGCGGCTGTGTTCAGCGCCTGGGCTGCAACATCTGCAACATAGCTCTGGAATTTCTCATTCTTTGCAACGAAATCCGTCTCAGCGTTTACCTCCACGACAACCGCCTTCTTCTCATCAGAAGACAGCTTTGTCATAACAACGCCCTCTGCCGCGATACGTCCGGCCTTTTTCGCAGCGCCTGCGAGGCCCTTTTCTCTTAAAAATTCAACTGCTTTATCCATATCACCGTCCGTAGCTGCAAGAGCTTTCTTACAGTCCATCATCCCGGCTCCTGTCATCTCACGTAACTCTTTTACCATTGCGGCTGTAACTGCTGCCATTTTCAATCCCTCCGTAAATATTATATTTTCCGGTACGGAGATTCCCGTACCGGATTGAATTTTACCATAACAAAAGGTAACATATTCGTTTTTCAAATGTGCTCCGGCGCATCATTGCATGAATTCACAGGCAAGCGTCATCTCCGGCACACAACTGCCGGTTCTTATGCATTCTGTGCCGAATCCGCATCCATCTCGCCGTCGAAATCAGAAGCATCCGCCTCACCCTGTCTGGCCTCGATCACAGCGTCTGCCATTCTGGATACGATGAGCTTAACCGCACGGATCGCATCGTCGTTGCCCGGAATCACATAATCTAATTCCTCCGGATCGCAGTTGGTGTCAATGATACCGATCAGCGGAATGCCGAGCGTGTGAGCCTCCTGAACGCAGATTCTCTCCTTCTTCGGATCCACAACAAAGATCGCATCCGGAATTCTCTTCATCTCCTTGATACCGCCAAGGTTCTTCTCTAATTTCTCCCACTCCTTCTTCAGAGCGATTACTTCCTTCTTGGGAAGAACGTCAAAGGTTCCGTCCTCGGACATCGCCTCAATCTGCTTTAATCTGCCGATACGGCTCTGGATCGTCTTGAAATTGGTCAGCATGCCGCCCAGCCATCTCTCATTTACGAAAAACATACCGCATCTCTCGGCCTCTGTGCGGATCGCGTCCTGCGCCTGCTTCTTGGTGCCTACAAACAGAATCGTGCCACCGTCAGCCGTGATATCTGCAACCGCCTTATACGCCTCGTCCACTTTGACTACAGATTTCTGCAAATCAATAATATGGATTCCGTTTCTCTCCGTGTAAATGTACGGCGCCATCTTAGGATTCCATCTCCTCGTCTGATGTCCAAAATGTACGCCGGCCTCCAGTAACTGTTTCATTGAAATAACGCTCATATCTCTTTTCCTCCGTTTTGGTTGTTCTTCCGCTGTCATCTCATGCTTCCTCTGGGACTCCGCTCATGTAACAATACGGGGCACCGTCCTTAAGAATCCGATCAGCGTGTTTTTTGACTGTTCTACTATAGCATATGGAAAGATTTCATGCAAGCAATTTTTATAAGGACATGGTACATACACTGCAGCGCATGAATCATAGCCAGCGGTAAATTCTATGGCTAAAAGCCGTCCTTTGTTCCATTATTCATAAAACAAAAATACGATATAGACAAAAATCCTTTCAATAAAATATACAATATGCACAAACCTTTTCTCAATATTGCACAAATCATTGATCTCGTATTAGGAGTATGTTACAGTAAAATCGTAAAAAACAGACCGTTTTATGATATTATTTCAGATTCTGACTCTGCCTTTTCATGTATTTACCGAAGCATTTTACTTCACCGATTTTGGAATGAACAAGTCAGCCATTCAAGCGCTGCCGGATCGGGAAACCAGGATCCTTAGCATACATTTGTAAACGAATCTGCTGAGAGCTGAATGAAACGGTTGTCATCTGCCTGTTCTGTACGTGGAACCATGCGACGCCATATGAATTTCCGGGAGGCAGTCCCGGAACAGAAACGCGGCCGCAGATCTGCGGCGACACCCCTTGCGTACCGGACGGCAGGCATACCCGCATTGAATCCGCAGATGTAACGGGCCAGACAGAGCCGGACGGAATCGCTGCTTTTATGCAGCATGCATAAAAGCCGGACAGGATAAATGGGAGCTGATTCAGGACCAGCCCCCATTCATCCCGTTGCCGTCAGACTGGCCGGCAGCGGCAGCAAATAACCGTTCAGACCGGCGCGCCTGCCGCGCACAGGAGTCTGAACGGTTATGTTACATTCTATGACACAGGGCGTTCCGATGGCGGGAATGATGTTTCAGACACGCTCTAAGCCTCACAAAAGCCCACGCTCTTTAAAAAGCGTCCAAACGCCGCTCTCCCCTCATCACTGCATTTATAAACGCCCGCATCCTCTAATACCCTCTCGAATACAAGGCCCACCTCTTTTTTGAGGATTTCATCCACATGATCCGCTGTGATCTTCCCATATTTCGGAAGGAATGCCTCCACCCAGTCCGCATGCTTTTCAAGCTCCTGGTTTTTCCTGATATCCGCGCCTTCCACGATCGCCTCTCCCAGAGCGGAGAGCTCCTCCTTGAGCCTTGATGGCAGCACCGCCAGGCCCATTACCTCGATCAGGCCGATGTTCTCCTTTTTGATGTGGTGAAGCTCCTGGTGGGGATGGTAAACGCCCAGGGGGAATTCCTCTGTCGTGATGTTATTGCGCAGCACCAGATCCAGCTCATAAAACTCCCCGTTCTTCCTGGCAATGGGCGTGATCGTATTGTGAGGCTCCCCGTCCGTCTCTGCATAGATAAAAGCCGCCTCGTCCGTGTAGCCTCTCCAGGCAGACAAAACCCTGTCGCCCAGCTCGATCAGGCGGTCCGGATCCTTGGCCCTCGTCCGGAGCACGGACATAGGCCAGCGCACAATCCCTGCCTCCACATCCGGAAATTCCCCGTTCACATAATACGTTTCGACAGGCGCTTTGGCCATGGCAAACGTATAATTTCCCCCCTGGAAATGGTCATGGCTTAAAATCGAGCCGCCCACAATCGGCAGATCCGCATTTGATCCAAGGAAATAGTGAGGAAACAGCTTTACAAAATCAAACAGCTTAATAAACGCCGCCTTTTCAATCTTCATCGGCGTATGCGCCCCGTTAAATACAATGCAGTGCTCATTGTAATATACATACGGAGAATACTGGAAGCCCCACTGGCTCTTGTTGATTGTGAGAGGAATAATGCGGTGATTATTTCTGGCAGGATGGTTTAAACGGCCTGCATAGCCCTCATTCTCCATGCACAGCAGGCACTTGGGATACCCGCTCTGCCTGGCCAGCTTCGCCGCTGCAATGGCCCTCGGATCCTTCTCCGGCTTGGATAAATTGACCGTGATATCCAGCTCGCCGTACTTCGTCTCCACGGTCCATTTCATATCGCGGCAGACACGGTACCGGCGGATATAATCTGAATCCTGGCTCAGCTTATAATAGTATTTTGTCGCTGCCTGCGGCGACTGCGTGTTGTAGATCTCCCAGAAACGAGCCGTTATCTCGCCCGGCCTTGGCATCAGGCAGTTCATGAGCCTGGTATCAAATAAATCCCGGTAAGCGACGCTGTCTTCTGCCAGAACCCCCTCCGCGTGCGCGTAGTCCATCAGCTCCTTCAGCGTCTCCTCCAAATTCACCTCGCCGCATTCCGCCTCCGGTTCCTCGTATTCATCCATGCGCAGAACGTCAAGGATCTGGTTGGTGGCATAGATTCGATCCCTCTCTGTGATCAGGCCTGTGTCCAGGCCGTACTGGATTAATTTCTTGATTGCTCCGTAAACCATGTTGCTCCTCCTGTCGTGGTCCGGAGCGCGTCTGAACATTCATTCCCGGCATCTGCACGCCCCGCTTTGCGGTATATCCGGTCTAAAATTCACTCAACGCAGCCCGCTGCGCCGCGTTCATTTGGGCCGAATCCCCCGCAAAACGGAGCGCACAGCCGCCAGAAGGCAGCTTTCAGACACACTCCGGGTATATAGTTATAGCAGTAACCGCCCGGCGAGCCGCTTCAGTTGAGGATCAGGCCGTGTCAGGGGACGATTACAGTGATTCATTTTTTACAGTATAGCACAAATCAGGGGGATTTACATCTGATTTCTTGCAGAAATGGCGGCAGATTCTTAGATGCTGCCGAAAAATCAGCCGGATGGACATGTTTGATTTTTTCAGGGCTGGTCATCGTGTGCCTCCTTTGGTCAAAAGCGGAATTTCCCTCTAACCAAAGGGCCTCGCTCACTGCCTCTAGAATTCATCAGCAGTGAGCGCAGCCGCACATTTTAGGATTTTTGTCAAGCACATTTGGGATTTTTTATACAAATTCAGGTTAGACCCCTACAGCAAAATCTAACCTAATGCTTAAGAACTGACATTGCGCGTGAACCGTAACGGAACCGCCGCGTTTTATTCCTGGACGCTGAGCAGATCCCCAAGGCCCTGGCCTTCGATTTTCTCCTGAAGCATCCTGCAGAAAGCCGGATCGGCCGGGTTCTCTAAGCCGTAGGAGAGAAAAACCAGGATGCGTTCCCCCTCAAAGGAATCCTCATACGGGTTTTTGTACTCTTCCCTCAGCCACAGGATTCCCTTATCGCTCTTTTCGGTATACATGACCCGGAGGGCGTCCCTCCATTTCCGGATAAAGGCCCACAGGATTTCGCTGGTGGTCAGGTTCCATGGGTTGGGGATCCCCAGAACCTCAAGGATCTGCTTCACTGCTTTCGCGCGCAGGCCATTCGACGGGCCTGTGGCGTTGTAGAGGTAATCGTCCAGATAGCAGACTGACACCGCGATCAGCTTCCCATCTTCGATGAGGTCCGCCAGATCTTTTTTTCTCATGTAAGCCCCGCAGAGCTTTACCGGCAGCCCGTTCGGGCTGTGCAGGATCCTCTCCCGCCACCCCCTGCCGCCCCACAGCTCCAGATGGGTGAAGCCGTTTCTGCCCGCGGCCAGAAGGCGCTCCCTCCCATTTTCCTCCCCCGGCAGTTCCATCAGGATATCGCAGCTCCCGAATACCGTGCATTCCCTCTGCAGCATATTCTTCAGGCCCTCTGCGCCCGCGCTTCCCCCGCGCAGGCTGTCCGACCAGCTTTTTACAAGATCCGTTACCTTATCCGTCTCCATGTCGTAAATCCCGTGCGCGATCCCTTCTGTGATGACCCCGGACAGCGTCACGCTGTCCCGGGAAAGGCTGACGCTGAAATCGTCCTCGCGCATGTCGAGATTGCTAATATTCAGGGCGATGAACGGGATCTTCTGCAGCATCGTATACCTGCCCCAGTGGAAGGAGGCCGGGGACGTCATGCCGCTAAAGAATACGGTGTTGTCACGGGCGCAGATAGCCGTGCCGGCCGGAGACGCCCCCGCTTCCGCGGCCGCGCCCCCGGCCCGCCATCTGGCCCGGTATATCCGGATCTCGTCGTCCACCTTATAAAACCACTCATCGGGCGGCAGGGACGGCAGGCAGTCACAGAAGTCTGAGGCGGCTTCTGTGACGGTAATCCGCGTCCCCTCCTCTGTCAGATACGTGTTAAGGCCCAGAAGCTGGAGCAGGCTGTCCCGGGAGGCCCGGCCCGCGATCTGATCCCTCTGCGCGCGGCCCAGGCAGACGCGCACCGCGGTCCCTGAGCCGCCTTCAAAGCGTCCCCCGCCCCCGGAGTCCATCCAGGACACGTGCTTTTGATTATCCTCCTTTATATACAGCCGGAACGCAAGGGGGAGCGAGCCTTCCTTCTGCGTGTATACCTCCGCATATTCCCCTGCAAGGAAGACGGACAGGACGCCGATCCCGTATTTCCCCACGGTTCCCAGCCCTGTCCCCTTTTTGTTGGTTTTCCCAACCGTAAGGAAATTTGCGCGGATGTCCTCTGCGCCCATGCCGATCCCATTGTCGCGGATCTCCAGAAACAGGCCCTCCTCCCCTTCCTCCAGGAGGACGGCGATCTCCGCGCCGGGCCCCCCGCCCTTCATCCGGCAGGCGTCAAGGGCGTTCTGGAGGAGCTCCCGCACCGCCACCTTCAGGCTGTCCTGCCGCCCGTACAGGGGCTTGATGAGGAGCTCAATGACATCCTCGGATATGCTGAATTTCAGATCGCCGCGCCGGCGGTTTTCGGTCACGGAGCGGACGGCCCGGAAAAACTCCGTGTAATCATGCAGCTCAAAGCAGACCGCCTCCAGGCTGCTGCCGTTCAAAAGCCCAATCTCCTTTTTGCAGACGCGCTCGTCCCCGGCCTCCCTGCTCCAGCCCAGGACCCAGACGTGCTCCCTGAATTTCTCCGCCTCCTCCGGCGGCAGCGCTTCCACGATGGCGGTGAGCACATCCTTAATGTTCCGGTCATTCAGGCTGTACCCCATAAATATCAGCGGGCATTCGCAGAACAGGGTCAGGATCTTGGCGTAGAGGTACCGGCTCTTCTCAAAAAATTCGTCGTAATCCTCCTTCGTGATGACAATGGAATCCGGGGCCGTGACGCAGCCATGTATCTTATAAATATCGATCCGGTCATCCTCTTCCCACCCTGCGGACGTCTCCCGGCCGATATGGACCCGGCTGTCCGGGAACATCGTCTCCGCAAATGTATCATAGTTCGTGGTAATCACCGCCCGGGGGACCGTATGCCTCAGCTCCTGCAGCTCCCTCCCGGGCGCCGCGCCGGGGACGGGGCACGCGTTCGTTTGGGACATGGTTTCGATCCGCCGCGCGATCGCCTCCCTCATCAGCCGCCGGCGGGGGCAGCCGCTGACCCGCTCCCAGGGCTGGCTGCGGAAATAAAAGTATTCCAGCTCCCCCGCGAGACGCTCAAAATCATACTTCCCTGACATCTCTGCGAAATCAGCCCCCACTTCCTGCGCGATGCCCTCCAGAAGCCCGCTCCAGTCCGGCAGCCCCAGGTACCTCCTTGAAATCCCGGAGCCTATGAAAAAGACAGGGCGGCTGCTTTTGCTTAAATAGTCGCGCATCCGATCCAGCTCTGCCCCGATGGACAGATTGTCTTTTGTATGTTCCATTTCGTATTCCTTTCTTTTATTCATTCAGAGGTTAATATGCAGCATTGCATCGCCCTCCTTTCTCTCGTCCGGAGGACTGGGCGGCTGCATGCGGACGCCCCGCCTATGCCGCCCCATACGCCCGGGAAAGCCGCTCTGCCACGATCCCTCCCAGGCATCCGATCACGCAGCCCGCCGCTGTCCCTGCCGCCAGAAGCACCGGAAGATAGTACAGCAGGTTCGCGCTCTCCAGCACCATACATGCCACCAGGAGCTGGCCGATGTTGTGCGCCGCGCCTCCGGCCGCGCTGACGCCGACGCAGCCGAACCGCTCTGTTTTCTTTAAGAAACCCATAACGAGAAGGCTCAGGGACGCTCCCGCCAGCCCGTAGAGCATCATGGACAGGTTTGCGAATGTAAATCCCGTTAAAATCACGCGGACCAGCGAAATCCCCGCCGCTGCCCGTGTGCCGAGCAGATAAAGGCTCACAATAGCCGCCAGGTTCGCCAGTCCCAGCTTTATGCCCGGCGCGCCCAAATGGATGGGAATCAGGCTCTCCACATAGCCGAACAGGAAGGCCAGCGCTGTCATCATGCCGTACAGCGCCACTCTCCCTGCCCTGGTTCCTGTTTTTCTCGTTTTCGGGCCTGTCCCCTGATTCGTCTGCCGCATTATAAAGACTCCCCGGACGCGCGGTCCGATGCGTCCGTCCCGGACATCTCCCACGTTTTTGCTTCCGTCTCCGGCTCCTGCGCCGCAGAAGGCCGGGCCGCATCCTCCGGCTCTGTGCCGGCGGGCTCTTCCGGCTCTGCGGAAGCGCCGGTTCCCGCCTCTGTACCGCCGTTCTCACCGCTGACGCCGTCTTCGTCGCCGCCGTCATCCCCGTCGTCCTCTGTCTCCCCGCTTTCGAGAAGCTCGTCTGCGATGTCCGGCGTGTCAAAATATCCTCTGACGCTTCCGGACGCGCCGCCTTCTCTCACGGCCACGCCGCCCAGCGTGAAGCTGTAATCCGTTCCGCCCTCCAGTCCTCTGACCGAAATGCCGCAGGAATCCGGGCCTGTGTCCTCAATTCGGGCCGGATAGCTCTGGCCGTTCTCATCCGTCACGGAAACGGTCGGGTTCTTCCATCTGACCTTATCACGGAATACGACATTTAAATAACCGTCCTCAAAGTCCACATAATCGATGCGGACGTGCTTTCCCCCTGTTTCGTCCTCCACAAAGCTCTCCGTGGTTTCCGGGAGCGTCACGGCCGGATACGACGCGTCTGTCTGCGCTGCGCTCCCGGCGGAAGCGTCCGGCTGCGCCGTACTGTCCGGTTCCTGTCCCGCGCCCGCGGCGGACGGTTCTGAGGCTTCCTCCTGCGTTGCCGCCGGCGCGGACGGACGGCTCTCCGGGGAGGCTTGCGCGCTGCTCTCTTCCTCATCCTGCGCCGCGGCCGATGCTTCGTTCCCGCCGCGCACCGTGTAGGAGCGCTCCGCAATCTCTCTGGCAATCTCCTCCATGGTCATACCGGAAAAGGCCGCCATCTCCTCATGGCTTAAATCATTCTCCTCGACCAGCTCCCACAGGAAATATGCCTTGCCGTAGGAGATTTCATATTCCTTTGCCAGCTCCTGCACCTCGCTGCGATCCAGGGCCTGCTGATCATAGACCACGGCCTGTACCTTGTGCTCCTCTAAGGATGCCTCGATATCGATCACCACATCCTGGCGCAGGACAGCCGCTTTTTCTGTATCCTTATTCGCCACTGTCACCAGAATCGCATTATCCAGATCATCTAAATATCCGTGCCGCACCATGGAGCCGATCAGCGCATTTACCGCAATGTCCAGATCGACCTGCTCCAGATCCATGTCGTCAAGCACCTCGCGGGCATCCTCATTTAAGGCCTCTGCGCGCAGGACCTTATCCCTTCGGTTGACAGACAGCTCGATACTGGGGTTTACGTCGATCCCGATCACGGAGTCCACTCTCCGGTTCTGATAGCCCGCCACGCCCCCGCTCAGGACAGCCAGAGCAAGGCATGCCGCCGCCGCGAGCGCGGCTGTCCTCATCCTCCTGTAAAGCCTCACGGTTCCCGACGGCCCGGTGTAAATCTCCTGGGGCGTCGTGAAATCAATCCTGCCAAGCACATCCGGAGTCAGGGCTTCCACTGCCGATCGAAGATGCCCGGCTATCTCGTCATTATTCCATTTAAGGTCCGAATGATCGGTCAATGTCCTTCCTCCTCTCTCAAATGCTTTTGCAATTTCTTCATGGCGCGATTGTACTTGGACAATACCGTGGGCAGCGGAAGCTGCAGGGCCGCCGCGATCTCCCGGTGCTTCATCCCCGCTGTTGTATGTAACAGCACAATCTGCCGTTCCTCCTCGCCAAGGATATAAAGCGCGGCGCGAAGCACCAGCTTATCCGCCGCGTCCTCAATCTGAGGGCAGAATTCTCCTGTCTCCATCTCCGATAAGTCGGAAAGCCCGATATCGGCCTCATGCTTCTGATCCCGGAATTTCATATAACAGAGATTTCTGGCGATGGTGAACATCCAGGCCAGAGGCTTTCCCTGCGACTTATAGCTTCCGGCGCTGATCCAGACCTTTAAATAAGTCTCCTGCATGACCTCCTCCGCATCCTGCGGGCTGCGCATTATGGATAAAATGAAGCCGTATATCGTCTTATCAGTATTATGGTAAAGCCGCAGAAATGCCTCCTGATCCCCTTTTGCGACCAGCAAAAGCAGCTTCTCGTCGCTCATCCTGTCATAAGCGGCCGGCTCGTCTAAGGCTGTCAATATCCCCATCAAAAACATGGACAATGAATTCCTTTCTACTTGTTTAATGCACCAAAACCGTATCTTATTGCATGCTTTGGAAATTTTTTAATGTACGGACGGAAAGCATTTGTCAGACGCGGTCTGATGAATAACGGACATCGGCCAGAAACAGCCCCTGCGGCGGCGCGGTAAAGCCCGCCAGGGCGCGGTTTTTGCTCTCAAGAACCTCCTTAACCGATTCGGCGCTCCGCTCGTGAAGCCCTGCCTCTATCAGCGTTCCGGCCATAATCCGGACCATATGGTAGAGAAATCCGTCCCCTGTAAACAGAAGCTCCATCCCGCTTCCCGCCGTCCGGAGCTCCGGCAGGGCCAGTGTGCGGACCGTGGACTTTCTGCTCCGCTTCAGGGAAGAAAAGCCCCTGAAATCATGCGTACCGGCCAGGAAGAAAGCCGCGCGCTCCATCGCTCCCGCATCCAGCGGCTTTCCCAATATGTAAACATATTTCCGCTGAAATACATCGGCCCGCTCTGCCGTCTCAATCCGGTACAGATACGTCTTTGACACCGCATTCAGGCGGCTGTGGAACCGCTCCGGAACCCTTTCCGCCTCCAAAACGGCGATATCCTCCGGCAGATGCCGGTTCAGCGCATCCCGGACCGCCTCCGGCTCCCAGTCCTTCCCGCGCGCGTTTGCGGGAAGATGGAAATTGGCCGTCTGCCGCAGGGCATGCACACCCGCGTCCGTACGCCCCGATCCATGCACCTCCACGGTCTGCCCGGTCATTCGCTCCAGGATGCGCTCCAGCCTTCCCTGTATGGTCCTGTCCGTATTTCCCTGCTTCTGCCAGCCGTCATAGCGCGTCCCGTCATACTGAAGGACAATCCTGATATTATTTCCTTTCACAGCCTTCTCAAGCCTCCCTGCTGATCTATGCCAGATCCTGTCTCTGTGGTTCTTCCTGCTGCATGTTTAACGCTTCAGAGCCTGTAAGCGGTTACGCCTGTACAGAACCGCCCGTCTGTACGCCCGCACGGCCAGCCAGGAGATGCACAGCCCGGCCGCGACGCCGCTCATATCGAGCCACACATCGCTGATCTGCCCCGAACGGCCCTCTGTGAAGAGCTGCAGCGTCTCGTCCACAAAGGGAATCACAAACACCGCCGCCTCGTGGAGCTTCCTCACTATTACTATCTTCCCGCAATCCAGTGTTTTCATACTCCGAAACAGAAGAATTCCCATCAGCGTATATTCCGTAAAATGCGCTCCCTTGCGGATCAGATGCTCGGTCAGCCAGGATACATCCCTCATTCCCAGCGCCCCGAGAAGCGCGTGAAGCTTCTCCATCACAAAGCCGCTCTCCGCTGAGGAGCGGACCGCCGGCGTGAGAGAATTTGAAAAAATAAACGCAATATACAGGATCAGGACCGCCTGCCAGATATAACGTCCCGCCTTACCCATCTCCTCATCTCCCCTTCAATATGCCGCACGCGTCCACAGCCGCCAGCGCCCGCCCGATGGCCTCCTCATCCTGTACCAGCGCCATCCGCACGTACCCCTCGCCAGACGCTCCAAACGCGCTGCCAGGTGTTGTCAGCACCCCGGATCTCTCAAACAGCTCCTTCACAAACGAAAGCGAGCTCTCAAAACCGGCGGGGATTTCGGCCCACACAAACATGGTCCCGGCCGGCTTCCCGATCGGCCAGCCGATGCGGCCAAAGCCGTCGCAGAGCCGATCCCGCCGTCTCTCATACGCGGCCCTCGTCGCCGCCACACAGGCCTGATCCCCTGTCACAGCCGCAATCGCCGCCTTCTGGATAGGAAGAAACATCCCGTAGTCCATATTACTCTTTAACGTTTTAAGACGCCCCACCACTTCGCGGTTCCCGATACAAAAGCCTGCCCGCGCCCCGGCCAGGCCGTACGTCTTTGACAGGGAATTGAATTCCACGCCGACCTCCTTCGCCCCCGGGAAGGCAAGGAAGCTTCCGCATCTGCGTCCGTCAAACACCAGCTCGCTGTACGCGTTGTCGTGAAGAACAATGATATCGTATTTCCTGGCAAAGGCTACCAGCTCCTCATAAAAGGAATCCGGCGCCACAGCCGTTGTGGGGTTGTTGGGATAGGATACGAGCATCAGCTTCGCCGCCCTGGCCGTCTCCTCCGGAATCTCTTTTAAATCAATGATATAACCGCGCTCCCTTTTCTGCTCCATGTAAAAAAGCCTTGCCCCTGCCAGCGACGGGCCGTCGGCAAAAACAGGGTAACAGGGATCCGGAACCAGGACCACATCGCCCTCGTCCACGATCGACAGCGCAATATGCGAAAGCCCCTCCTGAGAGCCCAAAAGCGAGCAGATCTCGGTCCCCGGATCCACGGTCACGCCGTAGCGCCTCTGATACCAGACGGCCGCCGCTTCCAAAAGCTCCTTTCTGTCATGAATCGCATACAAATAATTCTCAGGCACAAGGCATTCCTCGCTGAGCACTTTTAAAATATGGGGAGCCGGCGGGATATTCGGAGCCCCTATGCTCAGATCCACGATCTCCCCTCCCTCTTCCATCCGTTTATACCTCATTTGAGCCAGCATGGAGAATACGCCTTCCCCAAACCGATCCATCCGTCCTGCAAAATTCATGTTTTTCTCCTCCGGTATGATTCTCTGTATTTATATAAAAATAATAGGTGACAAAATCAAAATGATCGGGTATAATAAAAAAGACGCAGTAATCACTGCCTGTCCGGAGACGTACCGAAGTGGCCGTAACGGGGCTGACTCGAAATCAGTTTACCGGCGTTGAGCCGGTACGAGGGTTCGAATCCCTCCGTCTCCGCTTTTTACACATTGAAAGCTCCCCACAGCCCGCTGCGGGGAGCTTTTTTATGCCTATCTTTATTTTTTTACTGTACGCCTCCCTGCCGCCTTAGCCTTGCGCCCCGTCCCATGGAAAGATGACGGTCAGCATCATCTTAAAGGCCTCCTTGGCATAAACCGCATGCGGCTTCTCTGCCGGCATGACAAGCGCCTCCCCGGCATGGACCAGATAATCTGTCCCGTCCACGGTAAAGCGCCCGCACCCCTCCAGCACTGTCACAAACGCATCCCCCCGCGAATCGTGCGCGGAGATCTCCTCGCCCTTTGCAAACGCAAAAAGCGTAACGCTGACCGCCTGGTTCTGAGCCAGCGTTTTGCTTACAATCTGGCCCTCAGCCGCCTCGACCTGCCCGGCCAGGGAGAGAACCTCCCCGTGATGTAAATTTTTAATATACGGATATTTCATAAAGCGCCTCCTTCATCATCCATATCGCAGTCTGTACATTCTTTCTGACCGCCGCAGCGATTCGTCGCCTGTCCGGACAATCAGGATCTGTTCCCTCACACGCCTTATTCCGCAAAATAGGCGTCAATCCCGTTGGCAATCCCCCCTGCGATCAGCTCCTGGTACTCATCCTGCGCCATCTTCTGATCCTCCTCGGGGTTGCTCATAAAGCCCATCTCCACATGCGTGACCGGAATCTCGCTCCAGTTGATGCAGCTCATGGTATCCGTCTCCTGCACGCCGCGGTTTTTAAACCCGGTCGCTGCACAGATGCTGTCCGTGACCTTTTTTGACAGGGAATAGCTCTGGCTGTGCAGCTCTCCATTGTACGGGTTATTGGAAGTCTGGCACATGGACAGCGTCCCGTGAACCGTCGCATTTTCAAGAGAATTGGCGTGAATTCTCACCAGAATCGACGCGCCGCTGCGGTTCGCCATCTCCGCCCGTTTCGCATTGCTTAAATTCACGTCATTGCTCTCCCGGATCATCACCACCTGATAGCCGCGTTCCTCCAGTATCCGCTTTACCTTCCAGGCCACTGCCAGGGTCAGCTTATATTCCGGGATCCCGGTTAAAACACCCTCTCCCCCGGCCTCGACCTTGGCCTTCATCGTCGAGGAGCCGGGGCCGATTGGCTCCTTTTCCGGATTTGCCTTTGTCTGATGCCCTGCGTCGATGGCGATAATCCGCCCATTGAACGCAGCCGGCGCTTCGATGGCCCTCGCGGGCGCGGCATCCCCGTTTTCAAAGGCCGACACGCTCTCCGCCCAGCCGCCGGCCGATCCCGGCATCCCGGCCTTCATGACAAACTCCGACAGGATATAGCATGTCCGATCCTTATAGAGAATCCGGCTCCACCCGTCGCTGTAGCCGGTCCGCTTCACGCTGTCGCCCCGGTTTAGCTGTGTGACCACATCATATTCAGTCCCGCAGCCGGCGCGCACATTGACGAGATCCTGCGTGATCACAACCGTCTCGTCCACCTCCGTAAACCCGTTCGCCATGGTAATCCCGCTGTCCAGGGAGCTTAAGTCCGCCACTGCCTCGCCGTCCGCGGCCATCGCGCTCCTCTCATCCTCCAGCGTCACGCTGTGCGTCACAGCCCCGCCTTTCGGCGCGCCGGCGCTCTCACCCTGCGCCTCATCCCCTGCTCTGCGCTTTTTTGTATCCCCGGCCTCCCGGCCGCTTACCGTTTCCTGTCCATTCGTCAAATCAATCTCTTTATAGGCCGCGCAGCCGGACAGCCCGGCCATGGCCAAACAGGCGCAGAGCAGAAGGCCTGCTCTCTTGCCGCATAATTTTTTTATCATAAGATGGTTCCTCCTCCGACCACCAGATCCCCATCATAAAATACTACCGCCTGTCCCGGCGCAGCCGCCCTCTGCGGCTCGTCAAACAGACACTCCACCCGTCCGCCGTCTGTCTCACGGATCCGGCAGGGCGCGCCTTTATGACTGTAGCGGATCCTGGCAGTCACCCGCATCTCTTCCCCAAACAGGCCCCCGATCGCCATCCAGCTTAAATGGCTGCAGAGAAGCCTCTCCGAAAATACATCTTCATTTTCTCCAATTACCACCTCATTCGTCTCCGGACGAATCTCTGTCACAAAGACGGGGCGTCCCATCGAAAGGCCAAGTCCCTTTCTCTGTCCCACCGTGTAATGGGTAATTCCCTTATGCCGGCCCAGTATACGGCCGTCTTTATCTATAAAATTGCCTTCCTCAATACGGCAATCCGTGTTTTCCTCAATAAATTTCGCGTAATCATGATCCGGAATAAAGCAAATCTCCTGGCTGTCCGGCTTTCCCGCCACGGTAAGGCCCAGCCGCGCCGCCATATCGCGGATCTCTTCTTTTGTATAGGAACCGACCGGCATCAGCGTGTGTGAAAGCTGACGCTGTGTCAGATTATAAAGCGCATATGTCTGATCCTTGGCCGCCGTGACCGATTTCTTCACGGCATAACGGCCGTTTGAAAGCTTCTCAATCCTCGCATAATGGCCGGTGGCAATGTAATCCGCCCCGATCTCCAGGCTGCGCGCAAGAAGCGACTCCCATTTTACAAAACGGTTGCAGGCGATACAGGGGTTGGGAGTCTTCCCCGACACGTATTCCCGCACGAAATAATCCATAACATGTTCTCTGAACTCTTTTTTAAAGTTCATGACATAATACGGGATCGACAGGCGTTTTGCCACTCTTCTGGCGTCCTCCACGGCGCTTAAGCCGCAGCAGCCCCCGTTTTCCTCCATGGCCTCCGGGCTCTCATCCTGCCAGACCTGCATGGTCACGCCGATCACGTCGTATCCCTGTTCCTTTAAAAGCCAGGCAGCCACGGAGGAGTCCACTCCTCCTGACATGCCGACTACTACCTTTTTCTTATTCATCCAATTCCAATCAATACTCTTCGTCTGTCTCTTCCTCGCCGATATCGCTCTTCGGCTGCGAAAGTCCCTCTATCTCAATTCCATGCTTCTGCGCGTAATCCCACAAAGCGGCATGAATGGCTTCTTCTGCCAGTAAAGAACAGTGTACCTTAACAGGGGGCAATCCGTCAAGCGCTTCCATCACCGCTTTATTCGTCACCTGCATGGCCTCCCGGATACTTTTGCCTTTCACCATCTCTGTGGCCATGCTGCTCGTAGCGACCGCGGCGCCGCAGCCAAAGGTCTTGAACTTCACATCCCGGATGATCTGATTTTCATCAATATCCAGGTAAATCCGCATGATGTCCCCGCACTTGGCGTTGCCCACGGTCCCCATACCGCTTGCATCTTCTATCTCTCCAACGTTCCTTGGGTTCTGGAAATGATCCATTACTTTTTCTGAGTACATAAAAATGGCTCTCCTCTCTGTTGTTCTGCGCCTGCAGCCCTTTTTTTCCGTCTTACCTGCAGACGCGAACCCGCGCCTTCCCGGCTGTTTTGTAACGATCCTTATTTTTTCCCGTTCTTCTTCATATAATCCTCATAAAGAGGCGACATGGAGCGCAGGCGTTCCACAATCCGTTTGATACTCTCCACGGTCGTATCAATCTGTTCCTCTGTAATCTCCTCGCTCACCGTCAGCCGCAGGGAGCCGTGGGCGATCTCATGAGGCAGGCCGATCGCCAGGAGCACATGGGACGGATCCAGGGAGCCTGACGTGCAGGCCGAACCGCTGGAAGCGCAGATCCCATCCATATCCAGCATAATCAAAAGCGATTCGCCCTCAATAAACTGAAACGCGAAATTGGCGTTGTTCGAGAGGCGGTCCTTCGGATGGCCGTTCAGCCTCGTAAACGGCGTCTCCTTCATCACCCGCTCAATCAGGCGGTCCCGGAGCATGCGCTCCTTTTTCGTCCTCTCCTCCATGGTTTCCATCGCGATCTCCACCGCTTTTCCGAAACCGACGATCCCCGGCGTATTCTCCGTGCCGCCGCGGCGTTTGCGCTCCTGCGCGCCGCCGTGGATAAAGGAGCGGCTTTTCACGCCTGTGCGGATGTAGAGAAAGCCCACGCCTCTCGGGCCGTTCAGCTTGTGGGCGCTGGAGCTGAGCATGTCAATGTGATATTCATCCACATCAATGGGGACATGGCCAAATGCCTGTACTGCGTCTGTGTGGAACAAAACGCCCTGCTCCTTTGCGATCGCGCCGATCTCCCGGATCGGCTCCAGGGTTCCGATCTCATTATTGGCAAACATAATGGAAATCAGGATCGTATCCGGCCGGATCGCCCTCTTTAGCTCCTCTAATTTTACAACGCCGAATTCATCCACATCCACATATGTCACCTCAAAGCCGCGCTTTTCCAGATATTCGCAGGTGTGCAAAACAGCGTGATGTTCGATTTTACTCGTAATAATATGCTTCCCCTTCTCCTGGTACGCCTCCGCTGTCGCGACCAGCGCCCAGTTGTCCGATTCGGTTCCGCCATTTGTAAAATATATTTCATTCGTCTTTGCGCCAAGCGACTTTGCAATCGTCTCCCTGGCATGGGCAATCGCCTCCTTCGGCTTTGCCGAAAATTCATACACAGAGGAAGGATTGCCGTAACATTCCGTAAAATACGGAAGCATCGCCTCGACCACCTCCGGCTTCGTCCTTGTCGTCGCCGCGTTGTCAAGATAAATCACTTCTTTCATGTTAAAAATCCGCCTTTCTTCTTTTTTGTAGTAATAAAGGTAAAAGCTTCATCTACGGTTTCTATTATATAGCAATTTTTAGAAATTACAAGCAAGAACCATCAACGGCCGGTAAAAAATCGTTCAGCCGGCTGAAAGCCGCTTTGGAGCGTGCCTGAAACACGCTCTGGCAGGGGCTTCCTGTTCTATTATATGAAACGGCCGGGGACAGGGTGAGCTGAAATTCATATTTCGTATGGAGGAAGAGATGTTTCAGCACAGAAGGAGGCCGCCGGCGGCCTTTCACCCGTTTTCTATTTACAAATCATACGGATTATGATACTCTTAAAACAATAAAAAAACTAAACTGTATTTCGATTTTTCCGGAGGTATTGCATGAAGATTTCGACCCCAAATAAACCTGTCCAGACGATTACCAACAAAATCAAACGGGGGAACATTTCGTTTACCCACAAGCTCCAGAGACGCGAGGGAGTGTGGAACAATTCTCAGAAATCACTTCTGATTGATTCTCTTTTGAGAGGCTATCTGATTAATCCTACGTATACCGTCGTGGAAGACGGCAGGCAGTATGTGATTGACGGAGTTCAGCGCTTATACAGCATTGCCAGCTTTGTTGCAGACGGCTACCGCCTTTCCAAGCATCTCGATCCGGTTGTGATTGACAATGAGTCTTATGAGATTGCGGGCAGGAAGTTTTCCAGGCTGGACGAAAAGGTGCAGGATGAGCTGATGGCTGCGCAGCTTCAGGTGTGCGAAATCACGGATTACACGGATAAGGATGTAAGGGAGATGTTCCGCCGCCTGAATTCCGGCAAGCCGTTAAATGCCTCCCAGAAGATGACGCCTGATATGTCGGACGAGCTCAGCAGCGCGATATCCGGGCTTGTCTCCCATCCGTTTTTTGAAAAGGCTTTTTCCCAGACACAGCTTAAAAATTCGACGGATCTGCTGGTTGTGATCGAGCTTTTGATGCTCGTGGAAAAAGGCGGGGATCCGAATCCCGTGTCCTTCCGGAAGGCGGACAGGCAGAAATTTATCGATTCCTATAATGATCAGGTCAATGAGGATACGATGAACCGCATACGGCTGGCTCTCGATAAGCTGGATGAGGCCTTTGAGGATTCCATCCGCATAAAACAGACCTCTGTTCCCATGGCCTGCTACGGTATGTACCGCGTTTTAAATGAAAACAGAAGCGCAGAACGCTACATTGACTGGCTGCGCGGGTTTATTGATACATACGACTCAAATGAGGAATATATAAGGTACTGTAACGGCGCAGGAACTTCCAGCGCGGATATGGTAAAAGGCAGGCTGGATTATTTTGACAATGCGGTCAATGCGATGTAGGACTGCGCGCGCCTGAAACATACTCCCGAATAAAAAAGGTACGGACAAACGATGTGTCCGTACCTTTTTTATTCGGTTGCAGCGCCCCTGACGCGCAGGGCGCTTACGGCGTATGGCCGCAGGCCGCTGCCGCCGCTTTTAAGGATTGCAGCGTTTGCACGGCGCATATCCCTGTGAAAGCAGGCTTTCCCGGCTTTCGGACGATTCTGTCCGGTTGACGGCCGGCAGGGAGTCGCACTCCGGCCTGTGAAATTTTTTATTTTTTGTGTTCAGGATATAGGCCGGTTCCTCTGCGGCGGACGCCATGCCTCCTTTCTCCGCTCCCGTCGGATCCCCTGTCCCGTCTGCCGGCTTTTTGCCGGATGATGCCGATCCGGTGGGCTCTCCTGCCTTCCAGGTCTCCGATGCCGGGACGTCGAACCGGATCTCCTTCCCGTCTGAGACAGCGATGATCGTTCCCTCCTCGTCCGTGCGGTAGACCTTTACGCCATTCATGCGGAAGGTGTTTAACGTCTGGGCATGCGGGTGGCCGTAGGAATTGCCCTCCGCACAGCTTATGACCGCGCACGACGGCCTTACGCGCTCAAAAAACGCCTCAGAGGTGGAGGTTTTGCTGCCGTGATGGCCCGCATGATACACATCGGCAGAGAGATCGCCGCTTAGTTCTGCCATATCCTCTTCCGCGTCCTCCTGCGCATCCCCGGTAAACAGGAAGCGGTTATCGCCGTTCTGGATCATCAGGGCCACCGACGCATCATTGGGGTTCCCATATTTCCCCGCCGGGCCCAGGATCCGGACGCGGGCCGCGCCGAGCGCGTACTCGGAGCCAACCTCCGGCGTCTGGTACGCCAGACGCTTGTATTCCAGAGCCTTTACGAGCTTTTCATACGTCTTATTATCCTTCGTGTAATCGGACATGAACACCTGGCCAATGTCAAATTTCGTGATAATGACCGGAGCGCCCCCGATGTGATCCGAATCCGGATGCGTCAGCACCAGATAATCCAGCCTTTTTACGCCCTGTTTCTGCAGATAATTCTGGATCGCCGTTCCCTGGCTGTCGTCGCCGGCGTCGATCAGCATGGTTTTACCATCACAGATGATCAGCGTCGAATCCCCCTGCCCTACATCGATAAAGTGTGCCTCCATCCTGCCCGGCTCGTGCGAAACGGCGGCAGCGGGATCCGCGCATGACGCCAGGCCCGCGCCGAGCATGAGGACAAGGAGCATCACGCAAAGCTTTTTTAAGTATTTCATAGCCGCATCAATGGTGGAACAGCCGGATCCCGGTAAAGGCCATAACCATACCGTAACGGTTGCACGTCTCGATTACCTGGTCGTCCCGGACTGAGCCTCCCGGCTGGGCGACGTACATAACGCCGCTCTTATGGGCGCGCTCGATATTATCCCCGAACGGGAAGAAGGCGTCGGATCCCAGCGCAACGCCCTGCATCCTGTCAAGCCAGGCGCGCTTTTCCTCTCTGGTAAATACAGGCGGTTTTTCCTTAAAGATCCTCTGCCATGCCCCGTCTGCCAGGATATCCATGTATTCCTCCCCGATATAGACGTCAATGGCATTATCGCGATCCGCCCTCTTAATCCCGTCCACAAAGGGGAGCTCCAGAACCTGCGGCGACTGGCGCAGGAACCAGTTGTCCGCCTTCTGCCCGGCCAGCCGCGTGCAGTGGACGCGCGACTGCTGCCCGGCCCCAATGCCGATCGCCTGGCCGTCCTTTACATAGCAGACGGAATTCGACTGGGTGTATTTTAAGGTAATAAGGGAGATCATTAAGTCCACCTTCGCGCTGTCCGGAAGCTCCTTATGTTCCGTCACGATATTGCCAAGGAGCGCGCGGTCAACCAACAGGTCATTTCTGCCCTGCTCAAAGGTGATCCCATACACCTGCTTTTTTTCCGCCGCGGCCGGAACATAATCCGGATCCATGGCAATCACATTGTAATTTCCGTTTTTCTTTGATTTCAGGATCTCAAGCGCCTCGTCCGTATACCCAGGGGCGATCACGCCGTCCGAGACCTCCCTCTTGATCATGCGGGCCGTGTCCGCGTCGCAGACATCGGACAGGGAGATGAAATCTCCGAAAGACGACATCCGATCCGCGCCTCTCGCCCTCGCGTAGGCGCAGGCTAACGGCGAGAGATCCCCCATATCATCCACCCAGTAAATCTTTTTTAACGTCTCATCCAGGGGCAGGCCCACCGCAGCGCCTGCCGGAGATACGTGCTTAAATGACGCCGCCGCCGGAAGGCCCGTCGCGGCCTTCAGCTCCCTCACGAGCTGCCAGCCGTTAAAGGCGTCCAGAAAATTAATATAGCCCGGCCGGCCGCTCAGCACCCGGATGGGAAGCTCCCCGCCGTTCTCCATAAAGATACGCGACGGCTTCTGATTCGGGTTGCACCCGTATTTTAACTCCAGCTCTTTCATATCGTTCCTCCTCGTCGTAGCTCACATCGTCCTCAGTGATTCTTATTCACAATCCTGGTGCTTGTCTTCTGTGTGGCAAGATCAAGATAGCGCACAAAAAGAGACACCTTATTTTCCGGATCCAGGCTCTCCCAGATAAGCTCTGTAAATTCGTCGATATCATCCAGAACCGCAATCCGCTTCGGCTCGCCCTCAAAGCTCGGGAGGGGATCGCCGTCGTGCATATATGTGTGGATGAAATGGCCCTCTCCCGCAACCGGATTTTCATAGGCAAAGGTATAGCGATGGCAGGAAGCGGGATCGCCGTCGCTGCTCTTTAAAATGGACATAGCATAATTAAAGGCCCCCTGTTCCATGTGTATGATCCCGGAAATACGCGGCGTAAAGTTCGGGGCATCCGGCTCAAACGCACGGCAGCGAAGGGACTGCTCAAACGTAAGCTGCTTATCCATCCCCTCATAGATGGTGTCCGTCTGATCGCCGTTCGTCACGATCGTCTTATTTCCCAGGACCCGGACCGGCGCATAGATGATCAGGCTCGGATCCGACAGCTTCGCCGGGTCAAACGCCTGTGTGCGGATCCCGTCCCCGTCCTCCACAAAGATGCGGTTGCGGCTGTTCTCGCTCCTGCCCATAATAAAATAAGCGGCCGCCGCTCTCGCCCCGTCGGCAGAACGGCCCAGCACAATCCCCCGGCCGGGGTAGGAATTACGTTTTAATTCTTCTGCAATGGATAACATCTTCATACTGGTTTTAAACCTCCTTATGTCAAACGCGGTGCGTCGCGGCATTGGGCGTTGAAAACATATGTTTCCAGGCGATGCCATCTTTATGATAGCATATCGGTATATGGTTCACAAGGACTATTTGCGCGAATAAAACTTAAGAAAATTGCAATACTATTTCCCGGCATTTTACGTTACAATAAAAATGCATTCCGATAAAACCACCATCAAAAGGAGGTCATTTACATATGAGAAAGAAAAGCATCCTGATACTGGCCGCTATGGCAGCCATAGCGCTCGCGTGTTCGGGCTGTAAAAAGAGGGAGCCCGTGGATCTCTCCTCCCTTCACACCACGCAGGCTGTTGAGACGGAATCAATAAAGGAAACCTCCCCGGCTAAGCCGACAGACGCCCCTTCCGAATCTGTCTCCCCGGCGCCGTCTGACAGCGCTGCTGTAAAGACAGAGCTTAAAACCGAGCAGATCGGCAGCTCTTCGGTGCAGTATCCGCAGATTTCCGGTATGAAGGACAGCTCCAGGCAGGAGGAGGCAAACGCGATCTTAAAGAATAACGCGCTGGCCGTTGCAAAGGCTTACCCGGATCAGACATTTTCCGTGAGGGCTTCGGTGGAGGCTGTCAACTTAAAGCGCGTCACCGTCTCCTACCGGGGCAGCGTCAGTTCCGGCGCGGGGGGAGAAGAGCGCTTCTTCTATTCTAATACCCTTGATCTCGATACCATGGAGAATCTCGGGCTTTCCGACTTTACGGATGCGTATACCGTAGCCGGCTACATCGTATCCGGTGATTATAAGCTGTCTGACGCGGCCGGGAATGAGGAGAGCATCCGCAGCGAGCTGAACACGCCGGACCGCACGGTGGAATACTATTATAACAAGCTCAAGGCCGCCGATTTTTCCGCGGGCGGCGATGCATGGCCCGGGATATTCAGCTATGAAAAACAGGGTGTTGTCTATGTGAGCCTTCCGGTCAGCCAGGCAGCCGGCGGATATGTGCTCATCCATTACAGCCCTGATAACAAATAGAAAGGCAGGCTTTCCTATGAAAAATGTAACGATCCTTGATCACCCTCTGATCCAGCACAAGATTTCCATTCTCCGGAACAAGGCGACCGGAACCAATGAATTCCGCTCCCTGATTGAGGAGATCGCCATGCTGATGGGCTATGAGGCCCTGCGCGATCTTCCTCTGGAGGATCAGGAGGTGGAGACGCCGATGGAAACATGCATGACTCCCATGCTGGCCGGCAAAAAGCTGGCTGTCGTCCCCATCCTCCGCGCCGGGCTCGGCATGGTAAACGGAATTCTGGCCCTGGTTCCCTCCGCCAAGGTAGGCCACATCGGCCTCTACCGGGATGAGAAGACGCATGAGCCCCATGAGTATTACTGCAAGCTCCCGACGCCGATTGAGCTGCGCACCATTGTAGTGACGGATCCCATGCTGGCTACCGGCGGTTCTGCGGTGGAGGCCGTGCATTTCATCAAAAAGCACGGCGGACGCTCCATCAAATTCATGTCCATCATAGCCGCCCCCGAGGGCTTAAAGCGCCTTCATGAGGCCCATCCGGACATCCAGATCTATACCGGCCATGTGGATCGCTGCCTGAATGAGGACGCTTATATCTGTCCGGGCCTGGGCGACGCCGGCGATCGGATTTTCGGGACAAGATAACAAACCTGCTGGAAAACAGGGCTGCCGCACCAAGCATCCTGCTGACAGGAACAAAGGGACGCCGGCGCCTTTGCCGGTCACTGTCCTCCGTTTTGTCCTGCAGCCGTCATGCGTTGCGCGGCAGCCCTGTTTTTTTGATCGTGTCTAGATCCTTCCTTCCCGCCGTCTGTACGCCCCGCTTCGCGCTATATTGGGCCCAAATCTCCCACAAAGCGGAACGCACATCTGGCAGAACGTATTTTTCAGACAAGCTCTGGTCAGTCCTCCTGATCCAAATTATCAAACAGCTCGCTGTCATAAAATTCCCGAATCGACATATTGAAGCCTTCTGCTATCTTCTGGATATTCACAATCCCGGGATTTTTGCTGCGCCCATTGATGATACACTTCAATGTGGACGTCGGCATCCCTGTTTTGTAGGCCAATGCATATAAAGTGAGCCGTTCCCGTTTAAGAAGCTCCCGGATTCGTATAATTGTTGCCTCACGTACCTGCATGCTGTATCCTCCTGTCTTTCGTATGCACATAGTTTATACGAAAAACAGGCAAAAGCCGGGCGATACATCGTCCTCAGCGTAATCTTATGGGAAATTTTTCCAGATTTTTATCGCGGGGCAGCTCTGGTTCAGATCGGTGAAACGCCTGCAATTACTGAAAAGTGTATCCGCAATGCCGTATACGCCCCTTATTCCAGCTCGCTCATCCCTGTATACAGGCTGTAGTACCTGCCTTTCTGCCGAATCAGATCCTCGTGATCGCCCCGCTCTATAATTTCTCCGCGCTCCAGTACCATAATGGCGTCAGCGCTGCGCACCGTGGACAGACGGTGCGCGATCACGAGCGTGGTCCGATCCCGCATCAGGCGGTCCATCCCATGCTCGATATGGCGTTCTGTCCTCGTATCCACAGAGCTGGTGGCCTCGTCCAGGATCAGGATCGGCGCTTTGGAGATCGCCGCCCTGGCAATATTTAAAAGCTGCCTCTGGCCCTGGCTTAAGTTTGCCCCGTCGCCCTCCAGCATCGTGTCATACCCCTTTGGCAGACGCATGATAAAGGAATGCGCCGAAGCTGTTTTAGCCGCCGCCACGACCTCCTCGTCCGTGGCAAAAAGCCTTCCGTAGCGGATATTTTCCATCACGGTTCCCGTAAACAGATGCGTATCCTGCAGAACCATGGCGATATTGCGGCGCAGCTCCTCCCGTTTCATCTTCCTTATATCCACCCCGTCCACTGTGATGCGCCCGGACTGAATGTCGTAAAAGCGGTTAATCAGGTTCGTGATCGTCGTCTTTCCCGCTCCGGTGGAGCCCACAAAGGCAATCTTCTGCCCCGGGCGTGCGTACAGGCTGATATCCTTTAAAATCACCTGATCCGGATCATAGCCAAACGTAACATGCGACAGCTCTACATCGCCCCGGATGGGCTCTATGGAAACCGCGTCCGCCTCATCCTCCGGCTCCGGCCCGGCATCCATCAGCGCAAAGACGCGCTCCGCTCCCGCAAGGGCCGAAAACACATTGCTCACCTGCATGGAAATCTCATTGATCGGCCTTGAAAACTGGCGGGAAAAGTTCAAGAATACCGTAAGCCCTCCCACATCGAAGCCGCGCAGGACGCATAAAAGGCCCCCGATACACGCGGTCAGCGAATAATTAATCTGGCTTAAATTTCCCATAACCGGCCCCATGATCCCGCCAAAAAACTGGGCCTTTATCTGCTTATCCCTCAAATCCCGGTTCAGCCACGAAAACTCCTCTTCTGCGATCGCTTCATGACAGAAGACCTTCACCACCTTCTGGCCCTGGATCGTCTCCTCAATATAACCGTTCAGCGCGCCGAGCGCCGACTGCTGGGCCGAGAAATATTTCTGGCTCCGGCCCGCCACATAGCCTCCGGCCTTCATCATCAGGGGGATCATGACCACTGTGATCACGGTTAAGTACATATTCGTGTAAATCATCAGAGCCAGCGTCCCCAGGATGCTTAAGGCCCCGGAAAAGAGCTGAACCAGCGTACTGCTGAGCATGTTCCCGATGGTATCCACATCGTTCGTAAAACGGCTCATCAGATCTCCGTTATTATTCGTGTCATAAAACCGCAGGGGAAGCTTCTGCATCCGCCCGAACAGCTCCCCGCGGATCCGCTCCAGGGCATTCTGGGCAATGGCTACCATAATACGCGACTGCGCATAATTTGCGCACACGCTGATCAGATACACGCCTGCCATCACGATCAGCGCCTGAAGCAGCCCCGCCGCGTCGCCCCGGCTTCCGTCTGCAGGCGCAATATAGCGGTTGATAATGGGGCGCAGCATATAAGCCCCTGCCAGGTTCGCGGCTGAACCGATCAGCACGCAGACAAAGGCTGCCGCCATGCCGGCCCGGTCTCTCTCCAGATAGGACATCAGCCGCTTCACCGTTTCCCGGCTGTTTTTCGGCCGTCCCCCGCCGTGCGCCGCCGCGTGCCGGCCCGGCCCATGCCTCTTTGCCGGCGTACGCTCAATCCGGTTTCCATAACGCCGTTTCAGGCTTTGAATTCGTCTCTCATCCATCCGTTCCCTGCCTCCTCTTTTCCGCTTCCCGCAGCGCTTCTTCTGACGATACCCCGTACTGCGTCTCATAGATCTCGCGGTATGCGCCGCACGTCTTCAGAAGCTCCTCATGTCTGCCCTGTCCGGTGATGCGCCCGTCCTCCAGCACGATAATCTGATCCGCGTCCTCAATTGAGCTTAAGCGCTGCGCGATAATCAATTTCGTGGTATCTTTCAGCCCGCCCTTAAAGGCCTCCCTGATCTGCGCCTCCGTCGCGGTATCGACCGCGCTTGTGCTGTCGTCCAGAATCAGGATTTTCGGCTTCTTTATAAGCGCCCTGGCGATGCACAGCCTCTGCTTCTGGCCGCCGGACACATTGACGCCGCCCTGGCCCATCTCCGTGTCGTACCCGTCAGAAAAGGATGTGATAAAGCCGTCTGCCTGGGCATGCCTGGCCGCCTCGCGCAGCTCCTCTTCGTCTGCATGTTCATCTCCCCATAAAAGATTCTCTTCAATCGTGCCGGAAAAGAGGACATTTTTCTGCAGAACCATCCCCACTCCCTCGCGCAGATGCTTTAAAGAATAATCCCTCACGTCAATCCCGTCCACCAGCACGCGGCCCGATACGGCGTCATACAGCCTGGGGATGAGCTGGACCAGAGATGTCTTGCCGCTTCCTGTTGAGCCGATGATCCCCACCGTCTCGCCGCCCTGTATGGTAAGGTTTATGTGATCAAGCACCGTTTCCCCGCCCGCCTCATATGAGAAACAGACATCCTGAAATTCGATCTTCCCCTCTGTCACTGCCGCGTCCTTCCTCGCCGCGCCCTCATCCGTTAAGTCAATGGGCGCTCTCAGCACCTCGTCAATCCTGCGGATCGAGGCCACCGCGCGCGAGCTCTGTAAAAATACCATGGACAGCATCATCAGAGACATCAGGATCTGCACAATATACGTGGTAAACGCCGTTAAGTCTCCCACCGGCATATCCCCGGCAATGATTAAGTTCCCCCCGTTCCACACCACGGCAAGAGTCGTCACATTCATGGCCAGCATCATCACCGGCATTGTGGCAATCACGATCCGCATCGCCGCCAGGCTGCTCTCCTTCAGTTCCCCGTTCATGCGCCCAAAGCGCTCCTTTTCATAGTCCTCCCGGACAAAGGATTTCACCACCCGGACATTGGTCAGCGCCTCCTGGATCCCATTGTTCAGGGCATCCAGGCGCTTCTGCATAAATTCAAAGCGCGGATATGCGGTCGTAAGGATCACGGCGATCGCGGCCGTCAGAAGCGGAATCACGATCAGAATGATCACAGCCAGCCTGGCATTCATAATAAACGCCATGATCAGCGCTCCTATCAGCATGCCCGGCGCGCGCAGCATCATCCGCAGACCCATCATCATCACATTCTGCACCTGCTGGATGTCGTTCGTAAGCCGCGTCACCAGGGAGCCCGTGCTGAAATCATCGATATTTTTAAATGAAAACTGCTGTACCCTGGAAAATACATCCTGACGCAGATCGCTCGTAAAGCTGATCGATGCCCTGGCCGCAAAATAAGCGCCCAGAACGCCGCCCGCCGCCATAAAAACCGTGACCGCGAGCATCAAAAGCCCGATCCGCACCATATAGCCCACATCCCTCTGCGCCACCCCCCGATTGATAATAAAGGACATCAGCCTGGGCAGCATAATCTCCCCCGCCACCTCGGTCAGCATCATCAGAGGGCCGATGATAAACGCGCTCCTGTACGGTGCCGCATATTTTTTATATCTCCTCATATCGTGTCCTCCACCTTCCTATTCCTGCAAAAGATGCTCCAGATTCAGACGGAGCCGATCCAGATATCCCTCGAACCGCTCAAAATCTTCCTCGTCAAATCCCTCAAACAGGGCTTCCTCCACCTTGTGAAACACCTGGCAGCTCTCCTCCACTACCGCCTGCCCCTTGGGTGTAATACAGATCTGATTAAAACGGTTGTCGCTCTCATTGGAAACACGGCTGATATAGCCTCCCTTTTCCAGCTTCTTAAGAGACACCGCGATCGTCGCGGTCGAGACATTCTGGTGGCCCGCAATCTCCTTCTGCGAGGCGTTCGGAAACCGCGCAATGTACATTAATATCTGATGCTGGCTTCTGAAAACTCCTGATTTTTTCAGTTCCCGATCCAGATACATCCGGTGAAGCTTATTTGTCATGATATATTTCTTCACAAGCCGGTTATTCCTGGACTCATCATTCATCTTGCTGCTGCACATACTGTAACCTCCTCTCCTGATCGCCGGAAAAGGCGGGAACCTGATCCGGTGAAAATAATTAACTCTATAATAATTAGTTAGTTAATTTTTGTCAAGGCATTTTTTGCTGCAGAGGGCTGAACGGCTGCCTCTCTGACCATTCACCTTTACGCTTCAACGCAACGCAGTATTGACAACTCCCGCATTCTATTCTACAATAGTCATCAACATGACAGAAAGCGAGTGAACGACCATGATTATCATAATGAAACCGCGCGCCTCGGAGGCGTCGGTACAGAAAGTAACAAACCTGATCGAATCAAAGGGCCTTGTCGTCCATCTCTCAAAGGGCGATCAGGTAACCATCATCGGCGTAGTCGGCGATAAGGCCAGGCTTGCCGGCAGCAACATCGAGATCTCCGACGAGGTGGACAAGGTTGTATCCGTCACAGAATCCTATAAAGTCGCCAACCGCAAGTTCCACCCGGAACCGACAGCGATCGCGCTCCAAAACACGGTTCTCGGGCCGTCCACGCTCACAGTGATGTCCGGTCCCTGCGCAATCGAAAGCCGGGAGCAGCTCCTGGAAACGGCCTTTGCCGTAAAAAAGGCCGGCGCGACCGTGCTACGGGGCGGCGCCTATAAGCCCAGAACCTCCCCCTACTCCTTCCAGGGCCTGGAGACAGAGGGACTTAAATATATGGAGGAAGCCAGAGAAGCCACCGGCCTCTCCGTGATCTGCGAGGTGACCAGCGCGCATGCCATTGAGGAGGCGGTCCGGTATGTGGATATGCTCCAGATCGGAGCCAGAAACATGCAGAATTTCGAGCTTTTAAAGGAAGCCGGGAAAACACGCCTCCCCATCCTTTTAAAACGCGGCCTGTCCGCCACCATTGACGAGTGGCTGAACGCGGCGGAATACATTATGTCAGAGGGAAATGAAAACGTGGCGCTCTGCGAGAGGGGCATCCGCACCTATGAAACCTCCACGCGGAACACGCTGGATTTAAGCGCCGTCCCGGTGCTGCGCGAAAAGACGCATCTGCCCATTATCGTGGATCCCAGCCATGCCACCGGCGTGCGGGCCTATGTCGGGCCGCTTGCAAAGGCCGCCGTGGCGGCGGGAGCCGACGGCCTGATGATCGAGACGCACCCATGTCCGGAAAAAGCGCTTTCCGACGGGCCCCAGTCCCTGACCTTTGACCAGTTTGAAACGCTGATGGATGAGCTGAAGCCCTACGCGCAGCTATCGGGCAGAGAACTTTAAGCAGGAGGAAGCTATGGCACATATGACAGCGGCCTTTATCGGCCTTGGACTCATCGGCGGCTCCATCGCAAAGGGCTTAAAGCGCAGGGATCCTTCCATCCGCATCATGGCCTACATGCGCACCCGCCGCACGCTGGAGCAGGCGAAGCTGGATGGGATCGTGGACGTGATCCTCGACGGAGTGGGCGAAGCGCTTTGCGAGTGCGATATCGTCTTTTTGTGTACGCCTGTGGAATACAACGCGGCTTATATGAGCCGGATCCGCCCCTTTTTAAAGGAAGGCGCGATCCTGACGGATGTGGGGAGCACGAAAACCGATATCCATGAAGCGGCCGGACGCCTGGGCCTGGAGCCCTTCTTTGTGGGCGGCCATCCCATGGCCGGTTCCGAAAAAACAGGCTATGAGAACGCCACGGATCACCTCCTGGAAAATGCGTACTACATTCTCACCCCCACCCCGAACACGCCTGCAGGCGCGGTGGAAACCATGACGCAGATCGCGCGCGGCATCGGCGCGATCCCGCTTGTCCTGGATTACAGAAAACACGATCTGGCGGTCGCTGCGATCAGCCATGTGCCCCATCTCATTGCTGCAAGCCTCGTCAACCTGGTTCACGACTCAGATGATTCGGATCAGCTTATGAAGCGGCTGGCTGCCGGGGGCTTTAAGGACATCACCAGGATCGCCTCCTCCTCCCCGGTCATGTGGGAGCAGATCTGCATGTCAAATGAGGCGAATATTTCCCTCATGCTGGAGCGCTACATCGACTCCCTGCGGGCTGTGTGCAGACAGCTTAAAAACCGGGAACCAGGCGCCATACACCGCCTGTTTGAAGCGTCAGGCGATTACCGGAATTCCTTTGCAGACAGCTCCAAAGGCGCGATCGAACCCGTTTTTTCCTTTTCCGTGGACGTCGTGGACGAGCCGGGCGCGATCACCATCATCTCATCCATCCTGTCCTCGCGGGGGATCAACATCAAAAATATCGGAATCAACCACAACCGCGAGGGCGGCGAGGGAGCGCTCCGCATCAGCTTTTATGATGAGAGTTCCTTAAAAGCCGCCTGGGAACGGCTCAAAAAATATAATTACAGCCTGTTTGCCGGGTAAGGAACGGCCACAAAACACAGCACGCTCTGCCCCGGCCCGGCACAGCATCGCATCCATAACGGATGCAGCAAAGAAACGAGGTTATTTTATGAAATTTTCCAGAACCACATGTCTCCGGGGGGAAATCGCCGTTCCGGGCGACAAATCCATTTCCCACCGAAGCATTATGCTCGGCGCTCTGGCGGACGGAACGACGCAGATCCAAGGCTTCCTGCGCGGCGCGGACTGCTTGTCCACCATCGCATGCTTTTCAAAAATGGGGATTTCCATTGAACAAAAAAGCGATATGGTGCTCGTCCACGGAAACGGCCTGCGCGGGCTCAAAAAACCGCGGGAGGTTCTCGACTGCGGCAACAGCGGCACCACCACGCGCCTGATCTCCGGCATTCTGGCGGCGCAGGCATTTGACGTCACGCTCACCGGGGACGCATCGATTCAGAAACGGCCCATGAAGCGCATCATCACGCCGCTCTCACAGATGGGGGCGTGTATTGAAAGCCTTTCCGGAAACGGCTGCGCCCCGCTGCATATCACAGGAACCGCGCTGCGCGGCATTCACTATCAGACCCCCGTGGCCTCCGCCCAGGTAAAATCCGCCATCCTTCTGGCCGGGCTTTACGCAGAAGGAGAAACGGCCGTGACCGAGCCCTATGTGTCGCGCAACCACACAGAGCTCATGCTTTCCGCCTTCGGCGCAGATATCCGGACACAGGGAACCACCGCTCTCATACGCCCCGGATCACCTCTGCGCGCACAGGCGATCACCGTGCCGGGCGATATATCATCCGCCGCTTTTTTCATCGCCGCCGCGCTGATTCTCCCCGGCTCTGAGATCCTGATAAAGGGCGTGGGCGTCAACCCGACCCGCGACGGCATCCTGCGCGTCTGCCGCAGCATGGGCGCGGACGTGACGCTCTTAAACGGTACCGATGGCCCCGGCGAGCCCACAGCGGATCTGCTCGTCCGCTCCAAAAGCCTCAAAGGATGCGCCATTGGCGGCAGCCTGATCCCCACACTCATAGACGAACTCCCCGTCATTGCCGTGCTCGCCTGCTTCGCAGACGGCGAAACCGTCATCCGCGATGCGGCGGAGCTAAAGGTCAAGGAATCCAACCGCATCACCGCCATGACCGAAGGACTGCGCGCCATGGGAGCGGACGTGACGGAGACAGAGGACGGGATGATAATCCGGGGAGGAAAACCGCTTCACGGGGCTGTCATTGACAGCAAAAAGGATCACCGCATCGCCATGAGCTTTGCCGTCGCCGCGCTCGCCGCCGACGGGGAAACCACCATACGGGACGCGGAGTGCGTCGATATCTCCTATCCGAAGTTTTATGCGGATTTGAAGCGTCTGGCATGTGAACCGTAACACACAGATGTCTTCCTGTGCATGTTTCTGTGAATGTTTCTTCATATTCATCTTGCATTTTTCTGTTTTTATGCTATAATCAAAACAAAAAAGAACCAGGGGAGCTTGTGAGGCAGGCTGAGAGGAAATTCCACAATTTCGACCCTTTACCTGATTTGGATAATGCCAACGTAGGGATGTTTATACTGAAGTCTTTGCAGATCGCCGTTATCCGGCGATCTTTTTTATTCCCGGGCCCGCAGTGCTCCATCCAGCCAGCAATCAGACTGTCAGAACCGCCTGTTTTGCCATCTGCTGCGTTGTCGTCAGTCACGGTGCCACCGCATCGCCCCCGCCCTCTGCGCGCCCCCGCATAACGACACGAAAGGAGTCCGAACGACATGAAACAACTGCTCCCAAAGCTGGCCCCCGCCTCCTTCCTTCTGATTCTCCTGCTTTTCTGGGAAAGCGCGGTACGGCTTTTGTCTGTCCCGCTCTATGTGCTCCCCTCCCCCCTAAAGGTGCTGCAAACGCTCTTTGCGGAGCTTCCCACCCTCTTTGCCCATGGCCGGGTTACGGTTATGGAAGCCGCCGCGGGCATTGCCATCTCCCTGGCGCTGGCGCTGCTTCTGGGAATTGTGATGGACTGCTTTCCCCTGTTCCGGCATGGCCTGTATCCGGTTTTTGTGGTGACGCAGACAATTCCCATGATCGTCCTGGCCCCCATTCTCATTATCTATATGGGCTTTGGAGCCGCGCCGAAGATCCTGACTGTCATTCTGATGTGCTTTTTCCCTGTGGTGGTCAGTTTTTCCGACGGCCTCTCCCAGGTAAATGAAGAATATGTACATCTGATCCGTTCCTACGGGGCAGGAAAATGGGACGCTTACCGCCTGGTCAAGATCCCGGCCGCCCTCCCCCCGCTTCTCTCCGGCCTCAGGGTCGCCGCTACCTACAGCGTCAGCGGCGCTGTGGTCGGCGAATGGATCGGCTCCCAGGAGGGCCTGGGCTATTACCTGCTGCGGGTAAAAAACAGCTATATGCTCGACAAGGTGTTTGCCTGTGTGCTGGTTATCATTTTTCTGAGCCTGTGCATGAACGGGCTGATAGGGCTGTACCAGCGTGTTGCGCTGCCTTATATGAAAAAGGCTGGGTGAGGGGGGCTGGGGGCTGGCTTTGGTTTATTGTGAGAAGGCCTTGGTTTATTGTGAGAAGGCCGCCAGTACCAACTTTTATATCCATCAGAAACCCCGCTTCCGCTCGGAGAAAAGCGCAGCGGACGCTAAGCTCGAAAAGACCTCGCTAAGCGCCGGCGGTTTTCTACGGGTTTCTGATGGATATAAAAGTTGGCTCTGGCTACGTTATCAGCGGGCCTAGTATAGCAGACAATAAATAGCTCATAGTTTTGCATTTACGCCATTTATTGATAATCCGTTGATAAAGCAATACAAATATTATGAGTTGCTTTATGAACGATGTACTAGAGTTCCATCCAGTAATTAGATTGTCAGTGCCGAATATTTTGTCAGCCTGCAAGGCGGAGGAAGGAGGTGATGCGCTGGCATCGTTGACTGACGACAACGCAGCAGATGGCAAAATAGGCGGTTCTGATACTCCAATTACTGGATGGAACATTAGCACTACAGTGAACATTCCGAAATCAGCCTATTATGAAACTGCATATCCGGCTGTGTGAAAGGCGAAATAGTCCCACTTTACTGCTGATTTTACAAAGATTTCTTTGCAAAAAGTGAGTATGATTTCAAATGTTCGCTGTAGTGCTAAAGCGTGTTTGAAAATTGCTGAATGTTCGTCAATATGCCGGAATTGGCTTGGTGTATTGCTCTTAAGCCCACATAATACCCTGGTTTTCCCAAGTATTTGCGGTCATATTACATCGGAAATTGTGCAGTTTTTAATTTTCAGACACGCTCTGAAGCCAATGTCATCTCACTCAAATAACTGCAATATTTTTGTATTTATGTAAATATTTTCTTTTTTAGTAAGAAAAACAAACTGACAACTGATTTTATGTAACGAGGCTATTATAAGTAAAATTATCTGTTTAATACTTATAGCCTGCCGATCGTGTAGCCAGCGTCAGGTTTTAAATCCATAAGGAACCCGTAGAAAACCGCCGGCGCTTAGCGAGGTCTTTTCGAGCTTAGAGCGTGTCTGGAAAATGCTTTCTGCCAGATGTGCGTTCCACTTTGTGGGAGATTTGGGCCAAATGAACGCGGCGCAGTGGGCTGCGTTAAGTGAATTTGGCACAAATATGCCGCAAAGTGGGGCGTGCAGATGGCGGGAATGATTTTTCAGACACACTCTGGCGTCCGCTGCGCTTTTCTCCGAGCGGAAGCGGGGTTCCGTTGGATTTACAACCTGACACTGGCGGCCCCCTCACGATAAACCACGGCCCGCCACACATCACTTCACTTCATTAAAATAAACAAGGAGAACATCATGAAAAAACACCTTTTGACCGCATACTGCGCAGCCGGACTCCTAACCGCCTGCTGCCTGACTGCCCTGACTGCCTGTTCCTCAGGCGCATCCGACCCCAAGCCAGCGCAGACGAACGCCGCTGTACCAGAGGACACCCCAAACGCGCCGGACGACTCCCCGGAAAAAGTAACCGTCATCTTAGACTACGCAGCCAATACAAACCACACAGGCATGTATGTTGCCCTAAAGAACGGCTACTACGCCGAACAAGGGCTGGATGTGCAGATTATCGAACCCACCGAGGGTGCAACCGCCACGCTGGTGGCAGTCGGAAAGGGCGATTTCGGGGTCAGTTACCAGGAGGATGTGACCATTGCCCTGACCGCGGCGGATCCTCTGCCCGTCAAGGCCATTGCCGCCATTATCCAGCACAATACCTCCGGCTTTGCCTCCTATAAAGAGAAAGGCATTACCTCACCCGCGGATTTCGAGGGCAGAACCTATGCCGGCTGGGGCGGCCCGGGTGAGGAGGCGGTGCTGAAGGCCGTGATGACGCAGAGCGGGGCCGACTTTTCCAGACTGAACCTTGTGATTTCGGATGGTTCCGGCTTTGAGGCCCTGAAGGATAAGGTGGATGTCATGTGGTTTTATGAGGCGTGGGACAATATAACATGCACGCTGAATGATTTCCCCATCCACTATATGCCGGTACGCGATCTGGACGAACGCCTTGATTACTATACCCCGGTGATCATCGCCGGGAACAGGGTCCTGGAAACACGCCCGGACATGGTGAAAAAGTTCCTCTCTGCCACAGCCAGAGGCTACGAATACGCCGTCTCCCACCCGGCGGAAAGCGCGGCCATCCTCCATGAATATGCCCCTGATTATCCGCTCGACATGCTGGTCATGTCCCAGGAATATCTGGCGGATAAATACATGGACGACGCGCCTGCGTGGGGGGAAATGAAGGATGAGGTGTGGGACCGCTATACAGACTTTATGCTGGAATACGGCGTCATCAGCCAGCCTGTCCCGGCGGCTGACTGCTATACAAATGAATTTCTTCCCTGAACAGGAGGGTATGACGTGAAGCTGCGTATTGAAAATCTGTCGTTTTCCTATGAAGACCGCCCCATCCTTGACCGCCTCTGCCTTGATGTAAAGGACGGCGAATTTGTCAGCCTCCTCGGCCCGTCCGGCTGCGGAAAATCCACGGTTCTAAAGCTTTTGACCGGGATTCTCACGCCGCGCTCCGGGACAATCCTTGTAGACGGACAGGCCATAAACGGGGTTTCCGAACGCTTTGCCTATATGCCGCAGAACGATCTTCTGTTTCCCTGGAAAACGATTCTTGACAATGTCTGCCTGTACGGGCAGATCCACGGCTCTCTCCGTGAAATAAAAAGCAAAGCCCTTGCCTGGTTCCCGCTGTTCGGCCTTGAAGGGTATGAACATGCGTACCCCTCTTCCCTGTCAGGGGGTATGCGCCAGCGGGCCGCGTTCCTGCGCACCGCCCTGTGCCGTGCGGACATCCTTCTTCTGGACGAGCCCTTTGGCGCGCTGGATGTCATCACCCGCGGTGAAATGCAGGACTGGCTGCTGCGCATGCGGGAGCAGATGAAAAAGACCGTGCTGCTGGTTACACACGATATGGACGAGGCCATTTACCTGTCGGATCGGATCCTGATCTTAAATCCTCCTCCGGACGGGCTGAGCGCCGGACTTCCCGTCCTGGCTGCCGGCCGGAACCGCGAATGGCTCTACAGCCAGAGCGCCCTGCGAGGAGAAATCTACAGCCAAATCCGGCGCACACAGACAGCGGCCGCAGCGAAAGGAGACACCTCATGCCCATTATGACAAATCCGGCGCAGGCGTCCCGGCAGGCATCCCTCATGCCCCTCTGCGATGCCCATACGCATCCCGGGGAGGACGCGGAGTGGCTGGAACGCCTCGAAAACGGGATCCTGTCCCTGATCTGCGCCTCCACCCCTCCGGAAGCAGAGGCGCTCTTCACGCGTTTAAAGCGTATCAGCAAAGCCTGTCCGGAGAACAACGGAAACAGCCTTTCTTCCTGCCTTATCCCCACAGCCGGGCTGCACCCGTGGCATGCGGATACATATTCCGTTTCCGACATGGAGCGCTGGCTCTGTTCCTGCCCTGTGATCGGGGAAATCGGCATGGACAGCGTCTGGTGCAGCGTCCCCCTTTCCGTGCAGGAGCGCGTGTTCCGGGAACAGCTCGCGCTCGCCGTAAAGCTTTGCAGGCCGGTCATTCTCCACACCAAGGGCCAGGAAGCGCGGATCGCGCGCATCCTCCGGGAATATCCCAATACGTATCTCATCCACTGGTATTCCTGTGAGGAATCTCTGGAGGACTATATCCGCCTTGGCTGTTATATCTCCATCGGCCCGGATGTGTGGTGGAATCCAGCCGTACAGCATGCCGCCAAAGCCGTTCCGGCTGACCGCATTCTCATTGAAACAGACGGCATGGCTGCCGTGAGCTGGGCCTTTTGTGAAGCGCCGGATCAAAAAAGGCGCCCGCTTCCCGGATCCGTATCCGGGGCGCTGGACGCCGTTCTCCTGGAGACAGCCGCGCTCCGGCACATCTCTGCGCAGGCCGCCAGGGCGCTCTTTTTCCGAAATTTAACAGAGGGCTTTCTTCAATCAATGAACGCAGCCCATCAATAGGCTGCCAGATCCGCCTCCTGCGGGACGACAATGATCCGCGTGTCAGCGTCCACGGAGCAGATAATCTGCTTCATATACTCCTCCGGAACACTGATGCAGCCTGAGGTTCCCGTATTATTGCTGGTCTTGGGACAGTGCAGGAAGATAGCGGAGCCTTTTCCCGGCACGCAGTCCTCATTATAATTCAGCACAAGCCCGTAATTATACTGCGGAGCCTGGGTTATCAGCACCTCCGAGGAATTCCAGTCCCGCTGCACATCCCGCTCATTGACCAGGCGGTTGTAGTAGCGGCTTTCGCTGTCGTCCACATAGTGGTCGCCGTCCTGAATCTGATGATAGGGGAGAATGCTGCCCGGATTCTCCTTCATGCCAAACGCCATGGGGAAGGAATACACGCCGCAGGGCGTTTTTTTATCCCCCTCCTTTTTCTCCGCCGAGATCCCGTTCATGCCGTGGACCGCCTCCACGGAAAGAACCTGTTGAAACACACCGGACGCGTCCTTCTGATACCAGGACAGATTCCCCTTGGCCGGATCATCCGGATTCCCGATCACAATGATCATCTGGGAAGCTTCCTTTGCCGTCTTTAAGGTATTCACATCGCCTGAATAGGGCTGCATCGCCTGCGCCTCCTCCCTGATATTGGCCGGATCCCCCGCGGGGCCCGCGCCTGTCTGCGCCGCCAGCGCGCTGAACGGGAGCAAAAGCCCCAGCAAAAGGCCGCCCATCCCGGCCGCCGCGCGCCCTCCTTTTTTCCTTATACTGCCTGCTTTTCTGTTCATTCTGTCTTTTCCTCCTGATTTCGTAGCATGTCTTAGAGCGTGTTTGAAAAATGCTTTCTGCCAGATGTGCGTTCCACTTTGTGGGAGATTTGGGCCAAATGAACGCGGCGCAGTGGGCTGCGTTAAGTGAATTTGGCACAAATATACCGCAAAGTGGGGCGTGCAGATGGCGGGAATGATTTTTCAAACACGCTCTAGTGTTCCATCCATTCCACACGTTAAAATACAGCAGCTCCATCATAACATATCCGTATATTGACTGCTTTACATTTTTTTTACAGTTTTATAAACGTTTCGCATCAGGCGTAACCGCTCAATTTCCCCGGACGGCTGCCGTCAGACCACAATCTCCAGCCCTGTATACAGCGGGCAGACCACGTCTCCCAGCTCCTCCTTTAAAATTTCAAACTGACGTTCGCCTGTGCAATGGCCCGTATAGACTGCTTCAATTCCCGTCTCCCGGATCCGACCGGCCAGGGCGCGCACCTCCTCGTCCGATGAACGGAACAGATGAAGGCCGCCTACGATCCCATAGATATGGCGATCCGGCCATGTCTCTGCCGTCTCCCGGATAATATTGTCCGCCCCGCCGTGGGAACAACTGTTAAACACCATGATTCCCCGCTCTGTATCCACTGCCAGGCTCTGCTCATGGAAAAAGGAATCCGGCAGCCACGAGGAACCTCTTTTTATGTACATCCCGGCCTTCCTGCCAAGCGTCTCCAGATCCTGCGTCTTGTGCGGAATAAGCGTAACACCCGGGCACGCTTCAAAATCTCCCTCCACATAGACAAGCCTGTCCTTAAATTTCTCCAGATACCCTTCCTTTATACCGATATAGCGGTAAACCTTCTCCTGCCTGCTGTAGCAGTTTTCCCCGGACCCCTTCCTCAGATACATGGGAGCCGTCCTGTTTTTCTCAAAAAATGCCTCCATTCCGTCCGAATGATCATAATGGGCATGAGACAAAACCGCAAATTCCGCCTCCTCCAGATCGAGCCCCATCTGAACCGCATTCTCTGCAAACCGCGCCGAAGCCCCGGTATCTAACAGGAACCTGTGGCCGTTATGCTCAATCCATACAGACAGCCCCCACTCCGGTGTGAGGGCGCTCCTGGTGTTGTTGTCAATCAAAATTCTGGCTATCAATGGTATATGCCTCCGTTTCTTCGATTCAATGTCATGATGTTGGGGGAAAAAGGTCTTTAGCCCCCTCTGATACCGGATTGCCCCGTACTCTGTACTCCCGCAATCCTCAAAAACATGCAAAATCCGCTCGGATCGGGCTGCTTTTTCATATTTTTGCGGGTCCCAGGTTCAAAAATCCTCTTGACCCTGGTATCATGTAATTTTATTATACCACCGCAAAACAAATAAAGAAACCGCCTCTTCCCTTTTTCCCGTTTATGAGGTAATATATTGTATAATACATGCTTTAGCAAAGGAGGAACAAAAGGATGAAAAAGCAATTATTTTTCCCTGTCTGCACCGCAGTGATCGCTGCAGCGTTAGCTTCCGGCTGCGGGACAAAGGATGTCCTGAACAGTATGCGGCCCTCAGAAGCCGCTGCCGAGACGTCTGAGAACACGGAAGCGGAGGAGGAGACGATCAGCGAGGACGACGCGGAGGAAGCAGAGAGCGAGCTGTACAATACCTATATTGATGTAAATAACGTCATGGTAGACCGCTTCAGCGATGTGATCAGCAGCTATTTCCGTTACGTGGATTTTCAGGAGGAGTTTGTCCCGCTTCAGGACGACTACTGGTGCCTGTCAAATATCAGCACCTTCTATGAGCACATGGATGATGCCAATGAGCTGGCCCAGCAGAAGACGGACAAGACGTCCCTGGACAATGCCTATTTGGAGCTCTACCCGGTCATGCGGGATCTGGCTGAGGCCCTGGACGAGGTCTATGATTATACAGATATGAAATCATATCTGGACGATGATTATGCAAAGGGCAAAGAGCTGCACGCCAGGATCTGGAGCGATTACGCATCCTATGAGACGCTGGCTGACACATTTATCAATGAGCTGTCCGTTGTGGCGGATCAGAAGCGTGATGAGAATCTGGAGCGCTTAAAGGAAGAGGGCTATGAGGCCACCTATGCGTTCACAAAGCTGATCACCACCGGCCAGGAGATCCAGACCGCTATCTATGAGCAGGAAATCGATGATTCCCAGATCACAAGCCTGAACATTGAAGCGCTCCAGCCGCTCTATGATCAGTATGTGGAGGAGGTTCAGACCTGCTTAAACTACCTGGCGGACACGAATATTATGGAAGAAGAGGGCTATCCCACCCACTCCGCTTACTACTCCTCGTTTGAGCGCAACATCCGCGAGTCCAAGACGGCGCTGACGGATCTGTTCCAGAGAGTCCGCGATCAGAAGGGCTTCGAGAGCTATGAACTCAATTCCGCCTTTGCGGCTGACGGATCCATTGAGAATTTCTTTGACACACTCTCCAATATCATTGATGATTACAACCGCTTAATCAACTATTAACGCTTAAAATAACATGCGGCCCGGATTTTAAATCCGGGCCGCATGTTTATCTGCAGGCTTCAGGGCTGTCCCCTGTCACTCTGTCCGCTTATTTGATCTGAACCGCCTTCGTCTCCTCACCTATCGTCATCAGAAGCAGGGCATGTTCCTCCGTATCCAGCAGGTTTTGGGAAACATGGAACACGATAAAGCCGCTCTTCGTCTCCCCCGCTTCCAGGCGCGCCCCTGTCAAATCCCCGCCGCCGAGCAGATCCACAGGCGTGTACTTGTGCCCGCTGGAGGTTGCAAGCTCGATCATCAGCTCATCGGACATGATCACCATTGGCAGGAAGCTCTCTTCTTCCGTCCCCTGATTGGCGATGTCCACATCGATACGGACAAACTCCTTCCCCTCATCCGGGTCAAAATACATCGAACCGCTGGTGATGCGTCCTGTCTCCTCCGCTGTCTTTACCGTGATCGACCAATTGCCGATCTCCACGCTGCTTCCGATCGGCCCCAGCGCGCCGCCGCTTAAATAGCCCTTAAATTTCTCCCTGTTTTCCTCTCTCCTCTCCTCTGCTTTCTGCAGTGTGAGCCCGGATTCCATACTGCTTCCGGTCCGCTCCTCCAACACCTCCCGGCAAATCACGCCCGGCTCATATGTATAATCTCCCCAGGCGGGCTGGCGCTCTCCCGTCTCCTGTGCTTCCCAGTAGACTCTGGCCGTCTGTTCCCCGCCGGCGTCTTCCGCATTGTCCTCAAACTCCAAAAAGAACCGGGAAGTCAGCCCGTTTACCGTGATGGAAAAGCTGCCCTGCTCCACAGACGGCTCCCAGCCCTCTGCCTGGGCCAGGCGGTATATCTCCCCGAAATGCAGGCTGTCCATGGACAGATACGGATACTCGGTTACATCATCCCCCGTCGTCAGCGTCATCCCTCCCTCATCCGCATAAAAGGCCGTCACAGCATCCTGCGTCAGGTAATCGAGCGGATCGCCTAAATAATACTGACAGATATTGGACACATAGCCGCTCCCAATCCGCTCGTTTATCTGATCCACATCATTGATGTCCGTATGCCCAATCTGCCGGCTGTCCGGGATATGAATCACCTCCGGCTCATACCCCTTCATCTCAGGCCCTTTGATCTCTACCCGGATATCGGCGCAGTTCCACCCGTTGTCAACGCTTCCCAGCGTAAACTTCGCCGGAAGCCCGGCCGCCTCATACGCCTTTGCTATCTTTGAAAGCGACTCGCTGAGCGCCGCCACCTCCTCATACCCGTCCACAGACACCACAAACTCCTTATCCCCCTCACCCGGTTCGAGGTGAAGCCCCAGCTTTTCGGCTTCACTGAGGACAAAGGCAGCGGGATATGTGTCGTCAAACCCCGTGTTCGTGTACTCCTCCCCTGCCGGAACCACCTTAAACGAAAGATCCGGCCTGTCCTTTGGGGATGCCTTATAGGAAACGGATCCCCCTTCGGAGATTTCCTCAATCACAAATTTCTGTTCATACAGGTTCTCCAGATACTCCGATACCTCCGGATACGGAGATTTTTTCAATGCCCCGCAGCCGGACAGCAGCGCCGCTGCCGCTGCCGGGAGCATGATGAGATAACTCCTTTTCATTTTTTTACCCCTTATTTCCTTTCCCGATTTATTTCGTAATGCCGCCGCTGACAACACTTATTGACTGCCGCTCAAGGTTTGCATAAGAGCAAAGAAATGCTGCGCCTCTCCTGTACTGAAATACGCGTACCATGCGTCCAGTGTATCCGGCTGAAAGACCTCCAGGCGCTCTATAATCTGCCTTGCCCACAGTAAGGCCCCTGTGGAACCTGCGGTAATCAGATTATGAGCCGCGACAGACGGCTCGTCAACATAGAAATTCTGCCCCCTGTAGCCGGGCGAAACCATTTCAAGATAGCCTGCCCCATTGCTGGTGTGCGGCCTTTTATCCAACAGGCCGGCATTTGCCAGCGCCGCAGTCGCGCCGCAGATGGCGCATACCACAGCGCCTGCGGAAAGAAGTTCGCCTGCTTTTCCAATAATAGCGCCATGCTCAGGATGATCCCAGGTATCTGCTCCCGGCAGCAGCAGTACGCTTTCCTTATTTACTATAATATCGTCAGTGACACAATCGGGAATGACGGTCAGCCCGCCCATGGTTTTGACCGGTTTTGCTGTAATACCGACTGTTTTTACTGAAATCTCCGGCGCGCTCTTTTTGAAAAAACGCCTGGAATGTAATTCCGCTGTAACATACCCCAGCTCCCAGTCAGCCAGGGTGTCAGGAACGTATACATAAACTGTGAGCATAACTTCCTCCGTTTTCTTTCGTGAACGTCAGCCTCTGCTTACGCCTTTATCCTATGATCCAATCGCTGACATCAAGCATGGCTGCGATCTGTCATAAAATATAGGCAATAGCGAAACGGCGGGCGCCAAATGAAAGCTGACAGGCCTGTCAGCATTGCAAAACATATGTGACGCAGGGAATATAAATATCCCGCTCCCGCCCGGAGAAAAGCGGGCGGGAGCGGAGATTCTGCCGGATATAAATGCCGGCAATGCGGCCCTCACAGGTAAAATTTGTTTCTTTCATGACATCTATTTTATGATATCCTGAATCACCTCAATCCCCTTCTGGAGCTGATTATCCAGCTCCTGCGGGATCACGGCCAGCCGTCTCGCCTCGTCGTCAAGCTCCACCTCCACATCCGGGGAAATGCCCTTGCCGTGGATATCCAGGCCGCCCGGCGTATAATAATGGCTGGTGGTCAGTTTAACCGCGCTTCCGTCCGAAAGCGGGATCAGGCTCTGGACAATGCCCTTGCCGAAGGTCTGCATGCCCACAATCGTCGCAGCGTCGTAGTCCTTCAGCGCCCCGGTTAATACCTCAGATGCGCTCGCAGAATTTTCATTGACCAGCACCACCATGGGCATATCCAGGCTGTGGCCGTCCTCTGCCTTGTAGATCTCCTCATTTCCATATTTATCTGATATGGTGAGAATGCGGCCGCCGTCCTCGATGAGATAGTCTGCCATGGAGACAACGGTGTTCAGCTCTCCGCCCGGATTGTCGCGCAGATCGATGATCAGCCGCTCCATTCCCTGTCCTCTTAACTCTTCGATCTTATCCTTAAACTGCTTCGCTGTCACCTCGTCGAATTCGATCACGGATATATAGCCGATTTTGTCCTCCAGCATCTTTCCTGACACGGTCTGGACATCGATAAAGCGCCTTGTGACCGTCAGATCCACATATTCCCCGGAGTCCTCGCGGTAAACGGTGATCGCTACCTGGCTGCCCTCCTCGCCTTTTACATAATTATTTACGAGCAGCGTCAGATCCACGCCTGCCATCAGCTCCCCGTCCACCTTATAGATCACATCGCCCGGCAGGATACCGGCCTCCTCGGCGGGGCTGCCCTCAAACACCCGGACAATCGTGGAGATCTGAGTCCGCACATCCTGGGAAACCATGGCCCCAATCCCGCAGTACGTGCCCTTTGTCTCATCCATAAAGCTCGCAAGCTCTTCCGGCGTGTAATACGCCGCGTAGGGGTCGTTTAAGCCAAAGATGTAGCCCTGGTAAAGCCCCGCCTCTCCCTTATCCGGTTCGATCTGATCCTCGAACAGGTATACCTCGTCAACCAGATTCTCTATCTGGGAAAGCTTCCCGCTGATGCGTTCCAGGTCAAGCCCTCCGTTTCCCTCGCCGGCCGGAGACGTCTGCGCGCCGGCTTCCTCTCTCCCGGGTCCGGCGCCCGCCTGATTTCCCATGACGTCCTGTCCGAACATGTAGATAGCGGTCGATGCGCCCACTGTCACAAAACAGGTAAACGCCGTCACCAGCACGCCGACCATAACGCCTTTCCAGAATTTATTTCTATTGTCCATCTTATCTGCCTCCTGCTTTCTGCGGATCGCTGCGCTTCACAGCCATCTGACTGAATACGGCCGTCCTCTGAGCCCCGGCTACGGGCTCACATACTGCGACGGGTTCACATACGAGCCGTTTAAACGAACCCCGAAATGAAGATGCGGCCCTGTTGAATAGCCGGTCGAACCGACCTTTGCGATCACCTGCCCCTGGCTGACCGTATCCCCGGCTGAAACGAGTAACTGGGAACAATGCATATACACAGTGGATACGCCGCCTCCATGATTCACCATAATATAATTTCCAGCAGAATAGCTGTATGTAGCGATCGTCACCGTCCCTGCCGCCGCGGCGACGATGTTGGATCCGGTGGATGCGCCGATGTCAATGCCCTTGTGATTCGTGGACGCGCCCTGGGTCGGTGACTCCCGATCCCCGAAGCGGGATGTTATGCGCCCGCTGGCAGGGCACGGCCATATAAACTTAATATTCCCAATACTGACCGTATTATACGTTTTTCCGGCCTCCTCGGCCCGTTTCCTGGCTTCTTCCTCCTGGCGCTTAAGCTCCGCCTCGATCTGCGCGATCTTATCCTCCTGAGCCTTGATATCCCTCTCATACGCCTCAAGCTGCGCGGTCCGCTCTCCGATCTGGGCGGCGTACTTTTGCAGCTCCGCCGTCTTTTCACCTACCAGCGTCTCCACGGATGACTGCTTGGCCATGGTCTGCTCCTCAAGGATCAGAAGCTCCTCTCTCTCCCGCTCAAGCGCCGCCTTATCCTCTGCAATGCCGTTTTTAACCTCAATATAGCGATCCAGCATCTTCCTGTCATACTCCGAGATCTTGGAAATATACTCCGCCCGGTTCAAAAGCTCAGACATGGACTTTGATGCAAGCAGGAGATCCCAGAAGCTCTCGTCTCCCCGCTCGTACATATACTTAATCCGCAGCTTCATGGAAGCGTACTGCTCCCGCTCCGTCTCCTGGGCGGCGGCAAGCTGAACCGACGTCTCCTCAATCGTCTGCTCCTTATCCGCAATCTCGCCCTCCAGGCGGTCCAGCTCTGTGTGCAGCACGTCAAGCTGACGGTCCAGCTCGCGCACATAGGTTTCCGTATCCTGTTTCAGTCCCTCCAGCTCCCGGATCGCCTGCTCGGTCCGCTTTTTCTCCTCCTCAAGGGAATCAATCTTCCCCTTGGCATTGTCCACATCCTGCTTCGTGGCCCCGTAAACCGGCGGCCCGGCCAGGCAGGCGATCAGGGATATAAATAATAACCGTTTTCCCGCCGTATGCTTGATCATTCACATTCATCCTTAAAAAATACTGCAGCCTGTCCTTACACCTTTAGCTGCCTGCGTATCGTAAAAAAGCTTCCGACAAAGCCAATCCCCAGCCCCAAAGCCCCGGCCACTGCCGCCATATAGGGGAAAAGGCGCTCGATCGGGATAAATGCCAGAATATTTGACAAGATCTGAAATTTCTCTGTCATATATTCCGTCATGTGCCGGTACAGAACATAGCTTCCGGCCAGGGGAATCGCCGCCCCCATGCAGCCGATCATCATGCCCTCAAACACAAAGGGCGCGCGGATCATAAAATTCGTGGCGCCGATCAGGCGCATAATCCGGTTCTCCTCCCGGCGGGAGGCTGCCGCCCTGGAGATCGTATTGCTGATCAGGAATACGGCCACAGCCAGGAGGATCCCGATCACCGCCGCGGAAATCAGGCCCACCATCCGCCCGAAGCTTGTAAAGCCCGAAGCCGCGGCGTTGGAGTAATTGATCTGACGGATCCCCGAAACGGCCTTCAGATGCCCGACCACCTCCTCCTGCTGGCTGATATCCTCCAGATAGAGTTCAATGGAAGCAGAGCCTGCCAGGGGATTGTCATCCGCAAAGCCCGCCGCCAGCTCCTCCACCCCCTTAAAATATTCTTTTTGAAAGAGCTCCCACGCCTCCTCGGCGGAAACGTACTCGACCTTCGCGATCCCCTGCCGGCCCTCCAGCGCCTCTTTTACCTTAAGAATCTCCTCCGGCGGCAGGCTTTCCTCAAAAAATACCGTGATCCCAACCGTCGCCTGCGCCCGCTTTACCATGTACTGCACATTGGCCGCCAAGGCGAACAGCAGGCAGAAGAGAAAAATACAGGCCGAAATAATGGCCGTTGACGCCAGGGAAAACCAGATATTGCGCCCTATGTTCTTCATGCCCTCTTTCAGGCAGTACAAAAACCTGCTAATACCCATAATCCCAGCCGCCCGTTTCCCGATCGTCAGTCAAAATACCGCGATCCAGGGTGATCACCCGTTTTCCCATTCGTTCCACAATCTCCTCACTGTGCGTCACCACAATCACCATGGTTCCGCGCTCATTAATCTCCTCCAGAAGATACATGATCTCCATCGAATTCTGCGCGTCCAGATTCCCGGTCGGCTCGTCGGCCAGAAGGATCTCCGGCGAATTGATCAGCGCCCTTGCGATCGCCACCCGCTGCTGCTCACCGCCTGAAAGCTCCCTTGGCAGAGCCTTATACTTGGACGACAGGCCCACCATGCGCAGCATCTCGGGAACCGACTCCCGGATCACGCGCGGCGGCACGCCGATCACACGCTGGGCAAACGCCACATTTTCATAAACCGTCTTATCCTTCAAAAGCCGGAAATCCTGGAACACCACGCCCAGGCTCCGGCGGTATTTCGCCACATAACGCTTGGGCATCTTCCCCAGATCCATATCATTGACCATGATGCGGCCGGAGGTGGGCTCCACCTCCTTTAAAAGCAGCTTAAGCAGCGTCGATTTACCCGAGCCGCTGCGCCCCATGATAAAAACAAATTCGCCGTCCTCAATGGTAATGCTGATATTCTTCAGCGCGCGGCTCCCCGCTTTATACGTCTTATTGAGATCCGTTATCTCAATCATGCCCTTTGTACCTCAGCCAAACTCATTATCCTGTTTAGTAATCCATATTTTCCATGTACTTCATATATTTTACAACCATGAGCGCAATCTTGAAGGTAATCGCATCCTCAAAGATCCGCAGATCCAGACCCGTGCTTTTCTGCAGCTTGTCAAGCCGGTACACCAGCGTATTCCGGTGGATGTAGAGCTGCCGGGACGTCTCGGACACGTTCAAGCTGTTCTCAAAGAACTTATTGATCGTGGTCAGCGTCTCATCGTCAAACTCATCCGGCGATCTGCCGTCAAATATCTCCTTGATAAACATCCGGCAGAGCGGCAGGGGAAGCTGGTAAATCAGCCGGCCGATGCCAAGCTTGCTGTAGGCCACCACATTTTTCGTGCTGTAAAAGATCTTGCCCACGTCAAGAGCCATCTTGGCCTCTTTATACGAGCGCGACACATCCTTGATCTCATTCACAATCGTGCCGAACGCCACGCTGACCCTGGCCAGGGCCTCGGTGTTGAGCATATCCACGATCATGCATGCCGTCTTCTCCAGCTCGTCATACGTCTCCCCAGGCTTTACTTCCTTAACCAGGATAATATTTTTCTCATCCACAGCGGTTATAAAATCCCTGGTCTTGGTGGAAAAAAGGCTGCGCACCGTCTCCAGCGCGTTCGCGTCCTTTTCCTGCTCCGTCTCGATCAGGAACACCACCCGCTTTACATTCGTCTCAATATGCAGCTTCTTGGCGCGGTTATAGATGTCAACCAGAAGCAGATTATCAAGCAGAAGGTTTTTGATAAAATTGTCCTTGTCAAACCGCTCCTTGTAGGCGACCAGGAGATTCTGAATCTGGAATGCCGCCATCTTGCCTACCATATATACATCGTCGCTGCCGCCCCTGGCCAGCAGAATATATTCTAACTGATGTTCGTCAAATACCTTGAAAAACTGGTATCCCTGAATCACCTGGCTGTCCGCAGGAGAGTCCACGAAAGCCAGAATCGCGCTTTCATACTCTTCGGCTCCGGTAAAGGTCGAAGCAAGCGCCTTGCCCTCCGTATCACAGACAGCCAGATCCACCCTTGCAATGCCCTTTAACCCCTCAATATTTGTCTGGAGTATCTGATTTGATATCATACCGCTCTCTCCTTCCCTTATAATCGCCGCTTCGGGCAGCGGCATTTTTCCTTATACTATCTTAAAGCAAAAATGAGAAAAATAAAAGAGGGGGGAGGAAAAAAAGTGAACTTTTTTCAGGGGCGCGCGGGGGAAAGGGAATTGTACGGAATTTAAAGCGGATTACTGTGTTGAAAAAAGAACGGGATCCTGGGGTACCGCACCGCGCCTTCTTATAATGACAGTATCTTTGACTATAAAAAGGAGCTTTATCGGGATAAAACCGTGTGTTCTATCTCCGATAAAGCTCCTTTTCGTCACCTGAATCTATAACTTAAGCCATGCTGTTTGTTGTTAAAATCAAAGCCCCTGCGGGAATCTCTTATGCCTCTCCCAGCTTCATGGATTCAATGATACTGTCAGCCAGCGCGTCCAGCTCCACAGCCTTATCCGCATGAAGTGCGGATGCCAGGGACAGCCGGTCATTTAACACCGTCATATCCTTTAACTCTGTGTCTATAAACTTCTGCATCAGATCCCCTGACTTGCAGGCCCAGGAACCGTTCTCGATGATCGCAAAGGTGCGTTTCTGCAAATGCAGGGCCTTCATATCCATCAGGAAGTTGTGCATCACCGGATAGATTCCGAGATTATACGTCACTGAAGCCAGAACGATATGGCTCAGACGGAAGGACTCGGAGATCAGCTCGGATACGTGGGTGTTGGAGACGTCGTACACTGCCACATTGGTCATACCCTTTTCGCAGAGCTTAGACGCCAGCGCCTGCGCGGCTGCCTCTGTGTTTCCGTACATGGAGGCATAGGCGATCAGAACGCCCTTTTCCTCCGGCTCGTAACGGCTCCAGTGATCGTATTTATCAATGAACCAGCCTAAATTGCTGCGCCATACCGGGCCGTGCAGCGGGCAGACAAGCTTGATGTCAACCGTGGACGCCTTCTTGAGCAGGGCCTGTACGTGCGGGCCGTATTTTCCCACAATATTGGTGAAATAGCGCCTTGCGTCATCGAGCCAGTCGCGCTCAAAGTTTACTTCGTCGTTAAAAAGCTTGCCGTCAAGCGCGCCAAAGGAGCCAAAGGCGTCGGCTGCGAACAGCACGCCATTCGTGGTGTCAAACGTTACCATGGCTTCCGGCCAGTGAACCATAGGCGCGTAGACAAAGGTAACGGTATGGGAGCCAAAGCTTAAGGTAGCCCCCTCGCGGGCTTCAATCAGCTCGTGGCCGTCCACGTGGAAGCCAAACTGGCGCATCAGCATAAATGCCTTTTCGGTGCTGACAACCTTCACCTCCGGATAACGCAGGAGAATCTCCTCAATGGATGCGCCGTGATCCGGCTCCATATGGTTGATCACCAGATAATCCAGGGCCTTTCCGTCCAGCAGATGCTCTACGTTTTCCAGGAGCTGACGGCAGGCGGACCAGTCTACGGTATCAAACAGCACGCTCTTCTCGTCCAGGAGCAGATAGGCATTGTAGGATACGCCTCTGGAGATGGGGTGTATATTTTCAAACAGGTGCAGGCGGTGATCATTCGCCCCTACCCAGTATAAATCTTCGGTTACGTTTCTCACACAATACATAGATCAGACCTCCTTTTATCCCTCAATAAACATGTCTTTGGACTCTGCACACTCCGGGCATACCCACTCGTCCGGAAGCTTTTCAAACAGCGTTCCCGGCGCTGTCTCGCTGTCCTCGTCCCCGATCGCCGGGTCGTACTCATAGCCGCAGCCGCCGCACACATACGTCTTTCCGATCGGCTTCTCCTTGGGAGGAAGCGGGCGTTTCATCTTAATCATCGGCGGCGCGGGCTGCTTCTCCTCGCCGTTGTCAAGAGCGGCTGTCAGAAGCGGAAGGATCTCATTCACATCGCCCACAATGCCGTAGTCACAGTTCTTGAAAATAGGCGCATTGGCGTTCTTATTGATGGCTACAATCGTGGAGGCGTCCTTGATACCCTTTAAGTGCTGGGTCGCGCCGGAAATACCGCAGGCGATATAGAGGTTTCCCTTAAATTTCTGGCCTGACATACCCACGTAGCGGTTTAACGGCACATACTTTAAGGTTTCTGCAACCGGCCGGGAAGATCCGATGGCCGCGCCGGCCTGAACCGCCAGGTCCTCGATGAGCTTCATATTTTCTTTACTGCCGATTCCCTTTCCGGCGGATACCACGCGCTCTGCCTGGGCAATCGGCGTGTCTAACGGGATTCCCACCGTAAAATCATACCCGTCCTTCTTAAGCGCCGCTACCAGGGTTTCTACCTTTTCCTGGGCCTGGCCTTCCTTTAAAATCATCTTTTTGCGCAGTCCTGTGATAGGAGCGGCCTTTTTCACCGGCTTTGAGGATCCGCCGCCGCCCGAGGATTTGGGCATGCGCCCGATGATGCAGGAGGCGATAACCACTCTCTGGATCTCGTTCGTCCCCTCGTAAATGGTGGTGATCTTTGCGTCGCGGTAAGCGCGCTCCACCTCCATGCCCTTTAAGAATCCGCTGCCGCCGAAGATCTGCAGGGCGTCATTCGCCACCTCAAGCGCGATATCCGAGGCGTACATCTTTGCCATCGCGGCCTCCATGCTGTACGGCGCATGCTCTTCCTTCAGCTCCGCAGCGCTGTATACCAGGAAGCGGGCGCAGCGCAGCTTGGTCGCCATGTCGGCCAGCTTAAAGGCTATGCTCTGCTGCTGGCAGATGGGCTTTCCGAACTGGATCCGCTCCTTGGAATATTCCAGGGCGTGCTCGTAGGCGCCCTGCGCGATGCCCAGCGCCTGCGCGGCGATGCCGATGCGCCCGCCGTCCAGGGTCGCCATGGCGATCTTAAATCCGTCGCCCTCCTTGCCCAAGAGGTTCTCCCTGGGAACCTTTACATCATTGAAAATCAGCTCCGCCGTGGAGGAGGAACGGATTCCCATCTTATCATAATGATCGCCGAACTCAAAGCCCTCCCAGCCCTTTTCCACAATAAAGGCAGAGATACCCCTGGTTCCGATATCCGGCGTAGTCACAGCAAATACGACGTATGTATCCGCCTTGGGCGCATTGGTAATGAAGATCTTGCCGCCGTTTAACAGGTAGTAATCACCTTTTAACACAGCCGTCGTCTCCGTGCCGCCCGCGTCAGAGCCCGCATTCGGCTCCGTTAAGCCAAACGCGCCGATCTTCTCGCCTTTGGCAAGAGGCACGAGGTATTTCTGCTTCTGCTCCTCATTTCCGAATGCGGCAATCGGCCACGTGCCGAGCGATACGTGCGCGGAAAGGATAACACCGGCCCCGCCGTCCACGCGCGCCAGCTCTTCCACTGCGATGGCATAGCTCAACACATCCATGCCGGCTCCGCCGTACTCTTTGGGGTAGGGAATGCCCATGAGCCCCATCTGCCCGAGCTTAGCCACCGCCTCGCCCGGAAAGCCATTCGTCTGATCAAGCTCAAATGCCTGGGGCTTAATCTCCTCCTCCGCAAACTTCCTGATCCGTTTACGCAGCTCTTCATGTTCCTGTGTGGTTGTAAATAACATTCGTCTTCCTCCTTCTCCTTTTTATTGACATAAGGCAGCCGTTCAGACAGCCTGAACGCTTCCGGCGTCTGTCCAGAAAATCGCGCCATGGCAGACGCCCGCTGCCTGGAATCTGCAAAACATCCCCCTGTGCGGGCCGATCACCCGCCATCCCCTGATAAAACCCAGCTAAGGCTCCTGGAACTCAGTTCCCTGTCGATCTGCTTCTGCACCCTGCACAACTGCACATGGATCCCGCAGGGCCCGTTCGCCCTCTGCCATTCACAGTCGTACCCAGGCTCCATGCAGGAAGAAAGCCTTGAATTCTGCTCGATCGCGTTGATCAGCTCGCAGAGACTGCGCTCCCCCAGATCGCAGGCCAGATAGCAGCCCCCGCCATTCCCCCTCGAAATGCCGATCAGTCCGGCCCGTTCCAGCTTTTTTACGATCTTGTAGGCAAAATTCCGGGGCAGCGCCTCGCGCGCGGCCAGCGAGCCCACTGTATGGCAGCCGCCCTCTGACAGCGTCCTCAGGATGCGAAGCGCATAATCTGTCTCTTTTGTAATCAGCATGTCCTTCTCCTCCTAATTTCACGCAAGTCATCCGGGTTTCCCGGAACATATATCATTCCACCCGCCCGGACCGCTGTCCCGTTTCTCTTCCGACTTCCAGCGCTGGAACACACAGCCTGAACCTGTTTCCTGATTACTACTATACCAATCTGGATAAATTTTGTCAAGTTTATTCGTCGGAAATTTCAAAATATTTTTAATATACATTGTTTTTTTATTAACAAATTGTTTTTATACTTCAAAAATACCGAATCACATTTTGTCGAACCAACCTTTTTCCTGCGATTTCCCGCCTGTTTCACGGCGTTTTGCACACAAAAAAGGAGCCTGGCTTTAGGCGGAAGCTCATAAGGAGGTATATGAAATTTCCGGTAAACACGGCGCGGCGCAGGTCACTCGGAAAGGAATACACGAAGGAGCACATCAAAGAACGGATTGAATTAAAACGGGAATGGAAAGCAGTTATCCCGAATCTTGCTGGCAAGACAACTTTCATGTAAAATAGTTTGCAAATCCGCAAAAAAAACAGGAGCGCCGAAGCACCCCCATTTCCTAAACCCTCTTGCAAAATTCACAGTGTTGGTTTATAATCATTTTAGAAGCCGGAGGATATTGCACGTCCGACGGTTGTTCAATCGGAAACTTATAAAGCGTAAAAAAAATACGGATTACAAGGCTATCCTCTATTGCAGTAGAAGATAGCCTTTTCCGTTACTTGCGGTTGTGTTTATTGTCTATGTATGTCAAGGCTGCGAAGATCACCAGCACCAACGTAAGCACTTCTAACGTATCCATACCGACCTCCTTTCTGTTTCCAGAAAGGACAACCGCAGACTATCCCTACCTGCTCTAATCTGACTAAGAGAATTATAGCACGTTATGTCGAGTAATGCTATAGAAGAATTCCCTCACATCATCGACAGAGATATGTTCCAGCGATTCGTGACCGAGCGCTTCAAAGTGGTGAAGATACCTGCGTACCACCCATACCACATCGCCGCGGGTATTAGAGCGTGACTGAAAATTACTTTCTGGTAGCTGTGCGCCCCACTTTGTGGGAGATTTGGCTCAAATGAACACGGCACAGTGGGCTGCGTTAAGTGAATTTGGGCCAAATATACCGCGAAGTGGGGCGTACAGATGCCTCCTGTGGTATAGCCAGGGAAATCCCTGCTGACACCATGATCAGCAAACGCCTTTATGGAAGCTGTAAAATTATCCCGAATATTTCTTTAAGAAATGCTTCTGTTACCGGCTTTCTATGAGTTGTTCGGGATAATCTGGCTTTCTGGATAACCGTTTCTGAACAATAAAAAATGCTATGCAGTCCGTGGAACTTTTGCATAGCATTTTCTATTGTTCCGTTTACCTGACATAAGTCATAAGTTTTTATGATAAAATCTTAATTTGTGATAATTCGTTCGGTGTCCTTGTCGAAAAGATGAATTTTTTCCAGATCAAGGGCGAATTTTACAGTATCCCCCGGTCTGGCTGCGGTCCGCGGATTCACTCTTGCGGTGCAGTTTGTTCCTTCCACATCAAAGTACAGGAATACCTCTGCTCCCAGCATCTCATATACGCGGATCGAGGCTGTCAGCACATTGCTCCCTGCCGCCGCCACAACTTCCGCCTCGTCGTGGAGATCCTCCGGGCGGATGCCCATCGTCACTTCCTTGCCGATGTAGCCGCCCTCTTCCAGCTTCTTTGCCTTAGCCTGCGGCAGAGTGATCACGCAGCCGCCAAAGCTCAGGGTCACATCCGATCCGGCCTTCTGCACCTTTGCATCCACCAGGTTCATCTGCGGCGCTCCGATAAAGCCGGCCACGAATTTATTCACCGGATGATCATACAGGTTCTGCGGCGTATCCACCTGCTGCACCACGCCGTCCTTCATCACTACAATACGGGTTCCCAGAGTCATGGCCTCCGTCTGATCATGGGTTACATAGATAATCGTCGTGCCCAGTCTCTGATGGAGTTTGGAAATCTCAATACGCATCTGCCCTCTTAACTTGGCGTCCAGGTTGGACAGCGGCTCGTCCATCAGGAACACCTTGGGGTTGCGCACAATCGCGCGCCCCATGGCCACACGCTGTCTCTGGCCGCCGGACAGCGCCTTGGGCTTGCGGTCAAGAAGATGGGACAGGTCAAGAATCCTCGCCGCATCCTCCACCAGGCGCTTGATCTCGTCCTTCGGCACCTTGCGCAGCTTCAGCCCGAACGCCATGTTGTCAAACACCGTCATATGCGGATACAGGGCGTAGTTCTGGAATACCATTGCGATATCCCTGTCCTTGGATTCCACATCATTCACCAGTTTGCCGTCTATATATAATTCCCCTGAGCTGATGTCCTCAAGCCCGGCCACCATACGCAGCGTCGTGGACTTGCCGCAGCCCGACGGGCCTACAAAGATAACAAACTCCTTATCCTCTATCTCCAGATTAAAATCCTTTACCGCTTCAAATCCATTGGGGTACTTCTTGCACACATTCTTTAATGATAAGCTTGCCATATAATCTGATTCCTCCTGTTTCAACCATCCCATGCCAGAACCTCTGCCAGCTCTGCATACGTTGTTTGTTATTCATCACTGACTATACTTTACCATGCCCCGGCTTTTCCGGCCATGTTTCAAATCACCAAAATCCGCTCTGACTTTTCGTGACTTTGTACAGGAGGAAATAAAAATTGCTCAAAATGCCGAATTAATCGGATTTAATTTCAAAAATCCCATTTGAATTTGTAACAATTGTGTAATGCCAAACAATCTTTGTCAAAAACGTACAAACTTCCCTGTCTGAATCTGTGCAATACTCTTGATTATTTCTTTTGTTTGTATATTTTATACAAATTTACAGCGGCCGGCCTGCTGTCAGGCCGGTTTGACTGCAATGGCTTCCATTTCCATCAGCACATCCTTCGGCAGCCGGGCAACCTCCACGCAGGAGCGGGCCGGGCAGCGCTCCGCAAAATACCTTGCATAAATGCCGTTGATTGTGCCGAAATCCTCCATATTTTTGATAAAAACCGTGGTTTTAACCACATTCTCCAGGGAGGTCCCCGCCGCCTCCAGCAGATTCTTTACATTCTTTAGAACCTGCTCCGCCTGCGCCTCGATTCCCTCCGGAATCTCCCCCGTCGCAGGATCCACCGGAATCTGCCCGGATGTGTAAACCATGCCGCCGGCTTCCACAGCCTGCGAATAGGGGCCGATCGCGGCCGGCGCTTTCTCTGTGCTGATAATCTGTTTCAAATCCATTTTGTTTTTCTCCTTTCCTTATATAGGCGCTCCCGGAGTCTCTCCACGCCTGATTTGTGGGAGATTTGAGCCAAATAAACGCGGCGCAGTAGGCTGCGTTAAGTGAATTTGGCCCAAATATACCGCAAAGTGGGGCGTGCAGATGGCGGGAATGATGTTTCAGACACGCTCGAAACTGCCTTAGCCAATCCGGCGGATGCTCGTCCCCGTAATCTCGATCTTCCCTTCTTTTAAAAGATGCCCCACGGCCCGCTTAAAGGCATTCTTGCTGAGGCTGAACTCCTCGCGGATAATCTCAGGGCTGACCTTGTCATTAAAGGGCAGCGCGCCGTCATAGCGGGCGATGACAGACAGGATCTTCTCTGCGTCCGTCCCGATCTGCAGATGCGCCCTGTCGCGCAGGCTCAGATCCAGCTTCCCATCCTCCCGGACCTTGGTCACACGGGCTCTGACCACCTCGCCCGGGCGAAGGTACCTGTACAGCTCCTTCCTGGGAATCAGGCCAAAGTATTTATCCTGTACGGCCACAAACGCCCCCAGGTTTTCATTGTTTTCATACACGCGCGCCTCAACCCAGTCGTCTTTTTTATAGGGGGACTCCCTGCTCAGATAGGGATAAACATACATCGTTGCAGCCAGCCGCCTGCTCTTATCCACATAGAGCGCCACCAGGCATTCCTCTCCGGCCTCAACCCTGTGGTTCTGCTCCCTGAAGGGAAGCAGAAGATCCTTTTCAAGGCCCATATCCAGGAACGCCCCGATTCTCGATGTCTCCTTTACCGTAAGAACCGCCGTCTCCCCCAGCATAAGCTTCGGTTCATTCGTCGTCGCAATCAGCCGATCATCCGAGTCCTTGTAGATAAACACCCAAAGCGCGTCCCCTATCTTTGTTCCCTGCGGGACCTCCTTTATCGGAAGCAGGACCATGGCGCTGTCATCCTCTTTTTCCCTCAGATATACGCCAAACCCCTTCTCCTTCATCACAATAAGCTCCTGTTTTTTACCCAGCTCAAACATGTCATTCGTCCTCTCTTTTTTGTAACCGCGCAGACCGCGGACCGCCGCGTTTATTCAGCGGCCCGGACCGCATCCGCGCTTCCCCCGCCGCCGTTTTCCGCCATCCAGATATTCGCGTAGGGCGTCCCGTTCTCATCCTGCAGGGAAACGACATACCCCTCCTGTATTCTGGCGATTTTCGGATACATCCGCTCCCCCTGCGCCGCTGCCCTTTTGTACTCAGCCTTTAGTTCCCGGACAGAAAACTGCTCCGGCAGGAGCTCCCTGGCAATGGACACATACTGCGCATTGTTCACATGCCGGTTCGTATCCAGATGACGCCGTTTAACAGCCACAGGCTCTCCGTCCGTGTATTCCTGCGGAAGAATGATCCGGCGCGGCGCAGGCGGCAGAACCAGCGCCTCCTGCCCCTGCCCGTATCCGCGTATCTCATCCTGCGTTACCCTGGCCGGGCAGCGGCGCTCCAAATCATAAAAAAACCAGCAGGAATCAGCCTGTACCAGATACTCCCCTGTCTCGTCGGCGATCGTAAAATTCCGGTACCCGTAAATCCCCCTGAAGCCATGCGGCCAGGTGCTGATGCGGATCCGCTCCCCGAAAAGAGGCCGGCGGTGAAACACGATCTGCCAGGAACTCAGCCACCAGGCCCGCCGCTTCTCCCTCAGGGATGAAAGCCCCATCCCCAGATCCTCAGACTGAAAGGTCGAACAGTCCTGAAGATAATTCAAAGCCCCCTCCAGGGAAAGCCTCCCGGATTCGTCCGATTCACTGTAGCGCACTCTGCTCTCAAATGTGTACATGCTTCACCTCTGCGATTGTATATTCAGCCGCAACGATGCTCTGCTGCGGCAGCGTCCTTCCTAATTATAGCGTATTTGGGGAGGGTTGTCTATCGTTGGCGCGGATGGGAGGGAATGATTTTACAGGTACCGTTACGCTGCCTTGCCTTTTCCGCTCTTTTCCAGTATAATAATGAAATCATGCCTTCTGTAAAAGCAAATGCCGATCTTTGCCGTACCTCTGAAAAGCCGGCCGGAGCAGCGGCAGAGCAGCACAGGAGTGACGTATGAAAGTTGACACAGGAGGAAATGAATATGCAGACACCAGCAAAGCAGGAGCGGATCGCCATCCGGACCGCAACGCCGGACGATGCGCGGGAGCTCCTTGAGATTTACGCCCCATACGTAACGAAAACGGCCATTACCTTTGAATACGAGATCCCCGCTCTGGAAGAATTCCGGGACAGGATCGCAAACACACTGAAAAAATACCCCTATCTCGTCGCAGAGCATGGGGGCAGGCTGCTCGGTTATGCCTATACCCATCCGTTCGTCGGAAGGGCCGCCTACGACCGGGCCGTTGAGACCAGCATTTATGTGCGGGAGGAACAGCAAAAAAGCGGCGTGGGAAAAAAACTCTATACCGCCCTGGAGGCTGTCTCCAAAGCCCAGAATATCCTGAATATGAACGCCTGTATCGGCTATCCGGAGACAGAGGATGAGCATCTGACCAAAAACAGCGTGCAGTTTCATGCGCACATGGGATACCGGATGGTCGGACAATTCTATAAATGCGGCTACAAATTCGGGACATGGTATCACATGGTGTGGATGGAAAAAATCATCGGACGCCATACAGCGGATCCGGCGCCGGTGATTCCTTTCCCTGATCTAAAATGTGTTTCATCCATCCAGTAATCAGATTGCCAGAACCGGATGGGATCGCCTGTACAGCAGACAGAAAAGGAGGACAAATATTATGCAGTATCGTATCATAGGAGAAACCATGCCCGCCGTCGAGGTTCAGTTCGATGCCCCGGGAGAGAGCATGTTCACGCAGTCCGGCGGCATGGCCTGGATGACAGACGGAATCGAGATGAGCACCAACACAAAAGGCGGCCTTATGAAGGGCCTTGGCCGTATGTTTGCCGGGGAATCCCTGTTCATGGCCACCTACCGGGCCTCGCGGGCGGGCGCGCAGATCGCCTTTGCCTCCACGGTCGCAGGCCGCATCCTGGCCGTGGATGTCAGCGCCAGAGGCGGACTCATCTGCCAGAAAGGCGCATTCCTGTGCGGACAGGACAGCGTCCGGCTCAATGTAACCTTCACGAAAAAGTTCTCCTCCGGCCTGTTCGGCGGCGAGGGCTTTATCCTGCAGGACATCAGCGGCAGCGGCATGGTCTTTCTGGAAATCGATGGGGATATGGTGGAAAAGGATCTCGCTCCCGGCGAGCTCTTAAAGGTTGACACCGGAAATGTGGTCGCATTCGAGAGAAGCGTCGAATACGGCATTGAAACCGTAAAGGGACTTGGAAATATCTTCTTCGGCGGAGAGGGCTTATTCCTCACCACCCTAAAAGGCCCCGGAAAGGTATACCTGCAGACCCAGAATATCGCCGAATTCGCCGGAAGAATCGCAAGATTTATCCCCAGCAGCGGAAATTAGCGCATGTGGGGAGCGCCCCCCACTTTGCGGGAGATTGGGCCCAAATTCACGTAACGCAGCCCACTGCGCCGTGATTATTTGGCTCAAATCTCCCGCAAAGCGGAACGCGCACCTGCAGAAAGCATGTTTCAAACACGCTCTAACGTTTCATATTGACCAGTTCGTTCAAAACCTCATCGCTGACCGTAATCAGCTTTGAATTGGCCTGAAATCCTCTCTGGGTGGTGATCATGTCCGAAAACTGCTGGGCCAGATCCACATTGGATGCCTCCAGATAACCGGTCATCAAATCCGATGTGGAACCGCCGGGCTGTGTGACCGAAAAGGAGCCGGTATTATCGCCGTCGGTCGCGCCGTAATAATAACCGCCCTTTTTCGTAAGTCCCTCCGGGTTCTGGAAGGTGGCAACCGCCACCCAGCCAAGCGTGACAATCTGCCCGTCAATTTTGTCTTTCTCATCCGCATTGGGATCATCCTGATGCTTGATTTTCGCAGTCAGCCTCCCCAGCTTATCGATCTGTATATCAACCACTTCAAGCGCATGATCGCCTTCAAAGCTGATGGAAGGATCGGATCCGCCGGTTGTCGCGCCGGCCGCAGGCGGAACCGCTTTTGTATAAGCGGCCGGAGCCCGCAGCGGCTCAAGGCTCTCTTTGGGTATAAAATCCTTGTCGGCAGCGTTTTGACCGACCTGACCGTATTCCGTCTGGAAACCATAGACAAAATTTCCCGTCCCGTCAACCAGGTACCCATTGCTGTCCAGCTTAAACTGCCCTACGCGGGTATAGTCAAAATCCTGGCCTTTTATACCGGAATCCGCATCATTCGGATCGTCTATCTTGATTTTTGAGGGATATGTGACAAAAAATCCATCCCCGTTAATACTGGCGTTCAACCCGCCCACATAAGTGGGCGTGGACGCTGTCATATCCGTAGCGATTGTCCCCATCAGGGAGCCATAGCCAAACTGGGCCGCATTCGTGCCGCCTGCATTGGAGCTCCCTCCTGTGGACGGACTCGTCGTCTGGTACATCGCCTCCTGAAAACTGTAGACCTGCGATTTAAAGCCAAATGTATTGACATTCGCAATATTATGCCCAATTACATCCAGCTTATTCTGATGCGCGCGCAGCCCTGCGACTGCTGAATCCATTGCTCTTAACATCCATTTTTCCTTTCTGCTGCTGTTTGCTTTCCGTCTGCGCGGCAGGCCTGCACTTCGCTTGAACGGGGGTAAAACGTGCCTCGCGGTGCGAAACATCGTTAAAATCATTATACCCCCCCCCCGAGCAAATTTTGTCAACCGGAATCTTACAGGGATCAGGGGCATCCGGGCAGATGGAGAGGATGAGGCTTTTACGCACATATCCGCTTATTTTTTTTGTATTTTTCCAAAAAAACTATTGACGATTTTCCTGTTATACAGTATAATATAAATCGTTCATTCCAATGGGCTATCGCCAAATGGTAAGGCAACGGACTCTGACTCCGTCATTTCAAGGTTCGAATCCTTGTAGCCCAGTATAGAACAGCCTTAAATCGAGATTTTGTCTGATTTAAGGCTGTTTTTGTATAATCGAACAGAGAAGATTTTTCTCCCTGCTCGCCACGCGGCCCATGCGCCGCATTAGCGACACATGGACCTGTACCTAAAAACGGATCCGCAGGGACTATCCCGCCCTGCAGATCCGTTTTATATTTTTTCTTCATGAATCATAGTCAGGAGCAGCAACATAAACGAAATGGCCTGACTCCAGTGATAGTACGGAGCTCCAAACTTTTCTGCGCTGGCTGATTTACTGTTATTCAAAATGGACGTGGGGACATTCGCCATTCCTGCAGCCTATGGCTCGCTGTAAATGCTGTAATCCGCTGTCAGGCCATGATTATAGATCGTTCTCCATCTGTCGCCCCCAATCCCCCATTCGCCGTCTTCGTCAAAAAGCAGCGCATGGACTTCCTCATCCGTCATCTCATCGCTTCTTCCTACTTCCTCTCCATTCACGGTCCAAACCCATACTTCTTTGCCATCCTGTTTCCTGTCTTCATCGGTCATTAACTCTTCCTTCAGCTCTCTGGACATCCTATACTCCCCGTCCTGATATCTGTATTCCGCCCAGCTATGAGAAGCCGCCCAATTGCGCCACTGGCTGAGAATCAGCCTGTTCTCCTCATCAACCGCGGGATTTGGTATGCCCGTAAATGTCGGCGCTTCCGAAAAGCCATCCTCTGTCTGCAAAAAGCAATAATATGTAAGGAACCCCTGGTTTCCGTGATGCCCTGTGCATATCAGAAGATCCGGCCTGCCGTCAAAATTCACATCCATATATTCAAATTTGTTCTCAACCGAAACCCATGTTCCCCAGTCGCCTTTGCCCTGTACATGGATGACCTGCGTATCCCCGCCATTATCCTCCCGGGAAATAACCAGCACGCTGTCCTCTAAAAAATCACTGCCATAATAAGCGAGCATCCACTCAAAAATCCAGCCGTCCACCCGGAACCGATCATAAATAACCGGCGAACCCTTTAACAGCTCCCCGGGAGAAACCTCTGCGATCATGATGTCAGACGAAATAGGGATGTTGTCCCTCTCCGTATACACCTCCAGCAATCCGTCCGTTTCCACAGGCATCCCGGCCTGCGCCTGTCCCGTTTCCTTGCGTTTCTCCGTGACATCGCCGCCGTCCGTTTCTCCGCCGGCTCCCGGCCCTCCGTCCGTCTGCCCGTCCGTCCCGGCAGGCGCTTTTGTATGATCCTCTGAAAAATCCGCCCCTTCTGCCCGTGCTGCCGGCATTTCTGTTTCTTCCTCCTGTTTTCCGCCGCATCCGCCTATCAGCGCCAGACAGCATAAAGCGGCAAGGATCCGCCCTGTACTCCTTTTCAATCCCTGCTCCCTTCTTTCCCCCAAAATGAATCCATTCCTTCCCTCTGCCTCTCTCCCCTCGCAAACGCGCTGTGATTCACCACAAAAATCCCGCCGCTGACCAGCAAAAGAGCCGCAACATTGCGCGCTGAAAACGCCTGGCCTCCCTCGCCCAGTAAAAGCGCAGACAGCACCACGCCCACGACCGGGTTGGAAAAGCCGTAGATCGACACCCGCGACACCGGGTTGTATTTGAGCAAAAGCCCCCATATCGTATAGGCGGCGGCTGACAGAAAGCCCAGGTACAAAAGCATCGCCGCCGCCGGAAATGAGGCATGGCGAATACTCCCCCCAAGCGCCAGGCCGCCTGCTGCCAGGACTGCGCCGCCCGCCAGAAACTGCCAGCCGCTCAAAAGAACGGGATCCGCATCCGCACTGTAGCGCTTGATTAAAGCAGAGGAAACCGCATACGACACCGCGGATAAAAACACAAAGCCCTCTCCCAGAAAGCTGACATTCTGATCCATCCCGCCCCCGGTTAAGTTTGCCGCCGCCACGCCCAGAAAACCCAGAAGGCAGCCGGCCGCCTTCGCAGGCGTCAGCTTCTCCTGCCGGAACACAAGGCTTGACATCAGGATCGTCAAAAGGCTGTTGCTCCCTGTGATAATCGCGCTCTTCACCCCGCTGGCGTGGGCCAGTCCAATATAGAAGAAAAAATACTGAAAAACCGTCTGAAACGTGCAGAGCTTTGCGATCTTTACGATATCGCCTCTTCGCGGAACCAGCCGCCGCCCCTGCATCGCGCTCCCGGCCAGGATCACCATAATCCCGGCCAGCGCGAAACGCAGGCCGGCAAATAAAATCACCGACCCGGTATCTCCCGCTGATATCTCAAACAGCCTGTATCCAATCTTAATACAGGGAAATGCACTCCCCCACAGGGCGCAGCAAAACAACGCCAGCAGCCCCATTGCCACCGGCCGGGACAACGCCTCCTGCATTCCCGTCATTTTTTCACGTTTCATCATCCATCACCCCCGCGGCATACGCCAAATGCGCATGCAGACATGCCTGCCTGGTACAGCGCCGCCCGCGCCCAATCACCGCTTCATATTCCGGATCACCGCATAGATCAGCCAGGCCACAATCAGGACAGGGGCCAGGTGGATCAGAAGTGAAAACACGCCGCCCACGATGGCGAACAGAACGCCAATTATAATAAAAAACAGAATCACCCCAAGGAGCTTCCAGTACCACTTATTCAGATCCACGTAGTGAAAATAAGAGTTTCGCCGCCCGTTCGGAGCCGGCCCGGCATAGCGGCTCTCAAAGCTTCCCTGCGCTTCCGAAAAGCCGCCTCCGGCCCCTGTCCGTCCGCCCCCCGCGGCGCTGCTGTCAATGATCGTCTTTGCAATCAGCCTTGGGCTTCCGATCTCCCGTATGACCTCCTCCTCACTGCGCCCCTTTAAACACTCCGCAGAGATATACTGGCTGTAATAATTTAAATTTTCCCGCATCACAGCCGCCGGAACCTCCCCGGACAGCGCCTCCTCAAGCTCCTTTAAAAATTCTGCCTTTCTCATATGCCTCTCCTCTGTTGGAATCGTTCCTTCAGGACGCCCTTGCGGTACGCCTCCAGAAGCTCCTTCAAATCCTCAATCCGGCCCGCCAGCTCGCGCCCTTCGTCCGTATCCGCCACGCGTATCCTCTTGCGCATCTTTTCCACAATACTCACCCGCGGCGTCAGCTCCTGGCTGGGATCAAACGGCTTGTGTTCCGCCAGCGCCAGATGCCTGGAATTAAAAATCAGCGTATAGCCGGCGATACCCGTCTTTCCCTGATACGCCTTTGACAGCCCTCCGTCGATAATAAACAGCTTCCCGCCCGCCTTGACCGGCGTCTCGCCGTCCTTGATCTTCACCGGCACATGGCCGTTGATAATATGGGAGCCCACCGTGGAAAAACCGAATTCCTCCAGAATCCGATCGCAGTGTTCCTCCTGCACGCTCAGCTTATAGTACGGATTGAGCCGTTCCCTCTTAAGCTCCGGCTCCGCCAGGAAATAATTCTCAAATGTGGTCATCTTATCCTTTCCAAACACCGGGGATTTCGAGCCGCACCATAAGTACCACATAAAATCACAGCTCTTTTCCTTCTCCGGCGTGCCTCTTTCCAGGAAATACGCCTTCTGGACCTGATCGTCGATAAAATCCATCAGCGCCTTCCCCTTATAAGCCTGTCCGTCCATCACAAGCTCGTCAAAGCGGCCGTCCTCCCGCATCGGAATACAGCCGTGATACAAAAGGTTGGAATTACAGCACTTATACATCCCGCCATTGGAATACAGAAATTTAATATGCTTATGCAAAAGCGCGCTGTGGCAGAAGGAAAGCGTCAGGGCATGCAGAAGCTCCTCCTCCTCCTGCGAAAGCTTCAGCGGATCCGCGGGATCCACGGTCGGGAAATGCGCATCCAAAAGATGATACTCCTTTCCCCCGATCCGGACCGTACCCTTCTCAAAATCAATGGCCTTTAAGAGAATCCGGCTCTCCATCCCATACTCCGGATGGCGCAGGATAATCTGCCCTTCCACCTTAAACTGCATCATGGCAATGGCCTTGTGCATCTTGGCCGCCAGCCCCGGATCCACGGCGTCATAAATATTTTCATCGAGAATATGCGGCATAAAGCGCGTACACGGATCGTCCTTGTACACCTTAGCCGCAAACATGGAGAGGGGGCGGATATTAATCCCATACCCGTCCTCCAGCACATCAAAGCCATTGTAGCTGATCGCAATGCGCAGCACATTGCAGATGCAGGCCGGATTGCCCGTCGCGGCCCCCATCCACGAAATATCATGGTTGCCCCACTGGATATCCACATCATGGAAATGCATCAGCTCCTCCATAATAATATCCGCCCGCGGCCCCCTGTCAAAAATATCCCCGATAATGTGCAGGTTATCAATGGTCAGATTCTGGATCAGGCGGCACAATGCCGTAATAAAGCTGTCCGCCACGTGGATATCAATAATGGTGTGGATGATCTCACTGTAATAAACCTTCTTATTCTCGTCATTATAATCCACATGGAGAAGCTCATCAATGATGTAGGCAAATTCCGCCGGCATCTTCTTGCGCACCTTGGAGCGCGTATATTTGGAGGAAACCTCCTTGCAGATCTGCACCAGACGGTAAATGGCGATCTTCTGCCAGTCCTCCGTCAGTTCCCCCGCCTGCCGAAGCTGCGACAGGATCCGATCCGGATAATAGATCAGATTCGCCAGCCTTATCTCGTCCTCCTGCGAGATAATATGTCCGAATGTCTCCTTAATCTTCTCACGGATGATTCCGGATGAGCTGCGCAGCAGATGGATAAATGCCTCGTACTCGCCGTGCAGATCGCTGAAAAAATATTCCGTTCCCTTTGGAAGGCCGCAGATGGCCTTCATATTAATAATCTCGCTCGACGCCGCGCGGATATTCGGATATTCCCTTGCAAGCAGCTTTAAATATGCCAAGTCTCTCATTCCAATTCCCCCATATAAACATTTTTGCTGATACATGCCCCTTTTTTTCTGATCTGACAGAGATATAGTATCACAAGATGGAGGAAAAGGGAAGATGTTCCTGAATGCTGACCGGTACCGGGCAGGCAGCATTACTGGCCGGCCGGCGGCATCAGATGGAAAAAGGTCATCGTTGTGGTAGCGAGGAGCTCCCCCCTGTCGTCATAGATGCTGCAGACGCAGACCGAAAAATTCCTTCCGTTCTTGATCTCCTCTGCCTCCGCGATAATTTTTTCAGTATTTTTCCCGGCCTTTAAATAATTTATGCTCCCGTTTACGGTCGGCACGGCATAGGGCCTTCCAGCAGAAGCCGCGGCGCCGGAGGTGGTGTCCGCTATGGTAAACAGGACGCCGCCGTGGATCACGCCCAGCACGTTTAAGTGGCAGGGCTTTACCGCAAGCTCCCCCTTTGCATAGCCCATCCTGCGCTCCACAATCTCAAAGCCCACCAGCTTTCTGAAATCCTCCGGGCCTGTCCCCGGCTCCTTGCCGTGTTTCCACGCGTCCGCAAATGTGCCTCCCTCTTCCGCGCTCTCCGTCAGTCCCGTGCGATTCTTTTCATCCATTTTATTTACCACCTTTCTTTTCATGTCCGTTCCATCCAGCCGGCCATCAGGCTGTCAGAACCGCCGTCTGCACGCCCCGCATATTCCCTGTCCTGTCTTCATATTATTATACAAAAACACGTAATGGTTCACGCCTGTTTTCCATGCGCTGCCGCCGCAGGGAAGCTCTGAACCGTTCCATCAGACAGGAGGGACGCGATTTGAAATTATTCCGGAATCACTCAGGAGCCGGGCCGGACCGGCTCCTTTTATGGCTTTTCAGGCGCCGCATCCAAATCTTCATCGGCCTGGAAACCCTGGCTGTTGTTTTTCTTCTGGCCGCATACATAACCGGGCCCGCCCGCCCGGCCTCCCGGACGGGGATTCTTTCCGGACGGCCCTCTCCCCTTTCCGGACAGGAAAATGATCCCGCAGAGCCCGAAAAGGCGGATTTTATCAAATGGGTAGATTTTGATGTCACCTGCGACGCCATGACGCAGGCCTTCCGCTTTGACGTCGCCACCTGCCAGCAGGAAATCCATTTAAACTGGGTACAGCTTCTTGCCGTCCTTGGAGCCCGGTATGGGGGGGATTTTTCAAAATACAGACCTTCGGATATGGAACAGTTGGCCGAACGCCTGCAAAACGGCGAAACCATCGAGGCCGTCTCAAAGGATCTCAAATACTATCCCTATTATCTGGAAGCATATGGAGCCGTCTTAAACGGCATGGTCGGCTATTACGAAATCCAGATCCCCGAATCAGAGGCCCCTGCCTTTGCCCTCGCGCAAAATCAGGACAGCGCCGCCGGACAGGAAGACAGCTCCCTGACCCCTTCCGGCGAGCGAAAGATCTGGGTGACGAAATACGGGCTGAAAGCCTTCCACCCCCTGGCAAAAAATTTTCCCTACAGCCACTACAATGATTTCGGCGTATCCCGATCCTATGGCTACCGCAGGCAGCATTTAGGCCATGACATGATGGGGCAGACGGGCACGCCCGTCATCGCCGTCGAATCCGGCTATGTGGAAGCCATCGGCTGGAATCAGTACGGCGGATGGCGGCTCGGCATCCGCAGCTTTGACAAAAAACGGTACTACTATTATGCCCATCTGCGCAAGGATTACCCCTATCAGGGCGAGCTGAAGGAAGGCAGCATCGTCACCGCCGGGGATGTCATCGGCTATCTCGGGCGTACCGGCTACAGCGCCACGGAAAACACGAATAACATCGACGAACCCCACCTGCACTTCGGCCTCCAGCTCATTTTCGATGAATCCCAGAAAGAAGGAAACAATGAAATCTGGATCGACTGCTATGAGCTGGTTAAATTCCTGAGCGTCAACCGCTCTGAGTCGGTGAAGGCAGAGGGGACGAAGGAATGGAGGCGCATTTACCAGATGAAGGATCCGGCTGTCGCGCAGGAGAGCAGGTAGCACAGGCGGTTTTCATCAGGTGAGTCGGGAACGGGACGCAGGCGGCGCGCAGAATCAGGCCGCCTGCCTCACTCCTCCTCGTGGATAAACAGCCCGCTGCGCAGCTTCGGCTCAAACCAGGTTGATTTCGGCGGCATCAGAAGCCCTGCGTCCGCCACAGCCAAGAGCTCCTCCATGGATGTCGGATACATGGAAAAGGCGACCCGCATATCGTCCCCGCACCGGCGCTCCAGCTCCGCAGTCCCCCGTATGCCGCCGATAAATTCAATCCTCTGATCTGTCCTTGGATCCTCCACGCCCAGGATCGGAGCCAGTATATAGTCCTGCAAAAGCGATACATCCAGTCCCCGGATAGGATCCTCTGTCCGGATCTCCTCCCGCGCCTCAAGGGCATACCACGTCCCGTCAAGAAGCATCCCCATCCTGCCCTTTTCGGACGGACGCTCTGCTCCCGCCCCGCCGTCCGCTTCCACGATCCGGAAATTTTCCCGGACCCGCTCCAGAAAAGCCTCTGCCGACAGGCCGTTCAAATCCCGGACCACACGGTTATATGCCAGGATCTGCAGCTCATTGTCCGGAAACAGCACGGAAAGGAAATAATTAAATTCCTCGCTCCCATCATAGTCCGGGCGCTCCCGCCTTCTCTGTAAAGCCACCTTCACAGCCGAAGCCGCCCGGTGATGCCCGTCTGCAATATAAGCGTCCCCTGCCTCCCCGATCTCCTCTATGAGCGCCCCGATCTGCTCTGTCTCCCCAATACGGAACACACGGTGACGGATCCCGTCCGCCGCTTCAAAATCATAGAGCGCTTCCCCTCTCTTTACCTCCTCAAAAATCTCCCCGATCCGTTTCCTTGCCCGATATGCCAGGAAAATAGGCCCGGTCTGCGCATGCAACGTATCCACATGGCGGATCCGATCCTGCTCCTTATCCTCGCGTGTGTTCTCATGCTTTTTCACCACCCCGTTCAGATAATCATCCACTGACACACAGGCCGCGATCCCGGTCTGCGTGTGGCCGTCCATCGTCAGCTCATACAAATACATGCAGGGCTTTTCTTCCCTGACCAGAATCCCCTCCCGCTCAAAACGAAGCAGCGTCTCGCGCGCCTTCTCATACACCTGCCCGTCATACGCATCCACCGTATCCAAAAGCCCGGCCTCCGCCCGGTCAACACCCAGAAAGGACAGCGGCTCCCTCTCCAGCTCGCGCTTCGCCTCCTCCCGGCTATACACGTCATAGGGCAGAGCCGCCACCCGCCCCGCCAGCTCCTCCGCCGGCCGGATGCAGTAAAATGGTCTGATTACAGCCATACCAGTTTCCTCCTTGTTACACAACTGTCAACCTAAAAGCTACAAACCTCTCTCATTTATCTTTGGAAAGCGCTGCTTTAAACCTGCCTCCCGAATCACAGCCCGGAACAGGCCATCGGCAAAGCAGCCTGTTCCGGCGCTCCCCTTCGCTCCCTCTGAAGCGTGTTTGAAAAAAGAGCCCGGCCTCCCGGACTCCTTTTCAGGGCTCTGTTTCACTCAGCCGCCGCACTTCCAGCATCTGCGGCGCGGCACGCCAAAATGCCGCGCTATTTAATCATGCGCACCCGCATAACCCCTCTGATCGCATGCAGCTTTTCAAGCGTCGCCTCGTCAATATCCGTCTCCAGATCCACCATGGTATACGCATACCGCTCCCGGCTCTTATTCATCATATTCGCGATATTCACATCCGCAGACGCCAGAATCGAAGAAATCTGCCCAATCATATTCGGCACATTCATGTGCAGCAGCGCAATCCGGCGCACCGAGGCGCACACGCCCATATCGCAGGCCGGATAGTTGACCGAATTGCGGATATTCCCGTTCTCCAGATAATCCTTTAACTCCTTTACCGCCATCACGGCGCAGTTGTCCTCCGACTCCTCTGTGGACGCCCCCAGATGCGGCGTCACGATCACGCGCTCCATCTGCATGACCCTGGGGTTCGGAAAATCCGTCACATAGCGCTTTACCTTACCGGAGGCGAGGGCCTCTGCCATGTCGTCGTCATTTACCAGGAGATCCCTGGCGAAATTTAAGATCACCACGCCGTCCTTCATCTGCTCCATGCTTTCGCGGTTGATCATTCCCCTGGTTTTGTCTGCCAGCGGAACGTGAACCGTAATGTAATCGCACTCCTGATAAATGCTGTCCACAGCGGTAATATGCTTCACATCCCGCGACAGCATCCAGGCCGCGTTTACGGAAATGAACGGATCATAGCCGTAGACCTCCATGCCAAGGGCCGCCGCCGCATTGGCCACCTCGGCGCCGATCGCGCCAAGGCCGATCACGCCCAGCTTCTTCCCCCTGATCTCACGGCCGGCAAAGGCTTTTTTCGCCTTTTCCATATCCTTTGCAATCTCCGCGTTATCCTTCTGTTCCCGGCACCAGCCGATGCCGCCCACAATGTCGCGGGCCGCCAGGAGAAGCCCTGCTAAGACCAGCTCCTTCACGCCGTTAGCATTCGCGCCCGGCGTGTTAAACACCACGATTCCGCGCTCAGAACACGCTTCCAGCGGTATATTATTCACCCCGGCCCCGGCGCGGGCAATCGCCCGCAGGCCCTCCGGAAACTCCGTATCGTGCATGGATGCGCTCCGCACCAGGACGCCGTCCGCCTCCTTGAGGCTGTCTGTCATCTCATACTGCTCCGTAAACAAATCCGTTCCCAGGCTGGAAATCGGATTCAGACAATGTATCTTTCTCATAAATCAGTCCCCGCTCCTTCAGTCCCCGTTCTGCCGCCGTAGTCCCGCGCAGCGCATGCGCGGGCCCCTCTGAACATCTGCGGTTATTTCACATGTTTCTTCTCAAATTCGCGCATAAATTCCACCAGCGCCTCCACGCCCTCGATGGGCATTGCATTGTAAAGGCTGGCCCTCATGCCGCCCACGCTCCTGTGGCCCTTTAAATTCACCAGGCCCGCTTCCTTTGCCTCCTTTACGAATAAGGCGTCCAGATCCGCGTCCCCTGTCACAAAGGGCACATTCATCAGAGAGCGGTCTTTTTTCTCTACCGTGCCCTTAAACAGCCTGCTTTCGTCCAGGAAATCGTAGAGAAGCTTTGCCTTTTTCTCATTTCTCTCCTTCATGGCCTTAAGGCCGCCGTTTTTCTTCAGCCATTTAAACACCTTGCCGCACATGTAGATAATGTATGTGGGCGGCGTGTTGTACATGGAGCCATTGTCCGCATACGTCTTATACCGGAGCATGGTCGGCGTCCCGGGCAGCACATCCTCACGGATCAGATCCTCGCGGACAATCGCGATCGCCACGCCGGCCGGGCCGACATTTTTCTGCACGCCTCCCCAGAGAATGCCGAATTTGCTCACATCCAGAGGTTCAGACAGGAAGCACGAGGAAATATCCGCCACCAGATCCTTTCCCTTGGTGTTGGGAAGCTCGTGGTACACGGTTCCATAGATCGTATTGTTCAGGCAGATATACACATAATCCGCATCCTCATCGATCGGCAGATCCGAGCAGTCCGGTATGTAGGTAAAGGTCTTATCCTCGCTGGAAGCCACCGCGTTCGCCGTGCCGAACATCTGCGCTTCCTTCCAGGCCCGTTTTGCCCACAGGCCCGTAATAATATAATCCCCCACCTTGTTTTTAAACAGGTTCATGGGAACCATGGCGAACTGCGTGTGGCCGCCGCCCTGCACAAACAATACCTTATAGTTGTTTGGGATATTCATCAGCTCCCGCAGATCCTTCTCCGCCTCGTCGATAATATCCTGATAGTCCTTAGAACGGTGGCTCATCTCCATCACAGACATGCCCGTGCCGCGGTAATCCATCATCTCGCGGGCCGCCTCCTCTAATACCTCCTCCGGCAGGACCGCCGGCCCCGCCGAAAAGTTATAGACTCTGCTCATTTCTATTTCCTCCTCCAATCCGTTTACTGTTTCGGTACAGATTCAATCCGCAGATCGATCTCATCAAACGCCTCCTCGATCGGCTTGCCGGCCGGAACCATGGGGAATACCTTGTCGTCGCTTCCGAGCTGGCAGTCCAGCACCACCGGGATATTCAGGCCTATGGCCTCGCGCAGCGCCGGTTCCACTTCCTCGCGCTTCGTGATCCGCATAGCCTTTGCCCCCATCCCCTCTGCCACCTTCACAAAATCCACCTGGTCATAAAGCTCGGTCTGGGAATACCGCTTTCCGTAAAACAGGGTCTGCCACTGGCGGACCATGCCCAGCACATGGTTATTGAAAACCACCTGGATAACGGGGATATTGTAACGGGTCGCCGTCGCAATCTCATTCATATTCATGCGGAAGCAGCCGTCCCCGCCGATATTGATGACGACCTTATCCTTACAGCCCATCTTGGCCCCGATCGCCGCGCCCAGGCCGTAGCCCATGGTGCCAAGCCCCCCGGAGGTTAAAAGCTGCCTGGGACGCCTGAATTTGTAATACTGCGCAGCCCACATCTGGTGCTGGCCCACATCGGTGCTGATGATGGCGTCCCCTTCTGTCACTTCGTAAATCTTTTCCATAATATACGGCCCCGTCAGCGTATCCTTATTATAGCGCAGCGGATACATATCCTTAAACCGCTCAATATGGCTCACCCACTCGTCGTGCCGCATGGGATCCAGGCGGGCCGCCAGCCGGCGCAGGATCACCTTCACATCCCCGATGATGCTCGCATCGGTCATGATGTTTTTATTGATCTCCGCGGGATCCACATCAAGCTGAAGGATTTTCGCGTTGGAGGCAAACCGCGAGGAGTCCCCCACCACGCGGTCGCTGAAACGCGCGCCCACTACGATCAGCAGATCGCATTCCGCCACGCCGAAATTCGAGGTCTTGGTGCCGTGCATGCCGAGCATCCCGGTATACAGCTCATCCGTCCCGTCAAACGCGCCCTTGCCCATCAGGCTGTCCGCCACCGGAGCGTGGATCTTATGTGCAAAGGCCGAAAGCTCGTTCGCCGCTTCCGAGGCCACCGCGCCTCCGCCCACGAAGATAAAGGGCTTCTGCGACGCGCGGATCATGGCCAGCGCCTGCTCAATGTCCTCCTCCCGGATCGTATCGGACTGGCGCTCCGGCACCCTCTGCTCCCTGGGCTCATACGCGCACTGCGCCGCCGTCACATCCTTGGTGATATCCACCAGGACCGGGCCGGGACGGCCGCTCTTTGCGATGACAAAGGCCCTGCGGATCACGTCCGCCAGCTTTGTCACATCCTTTACAATAAAATTATATTTCGTGATCGGCATCGTTACGCCCAAAATATCAATTTCCTGAAAACTGTCCTTGCCCAAAAGGCTGGTCGTCACATTGCAGGTAATGGCCACCATGGGAACGGAATCCAGGTTTGCCGTGGCGATCCCCGTCACCAGGTTGGTCGCGCCCGGCCCGGAGGTCGCAAGACAGACCCCCACCTTCCCCGTAGCCCTTGCATAGCCGTCCGCCGCATGGGAGGCCCCCTGCTCGTGGGAGGTCAGAATATGGGTAATCTCATCCCGGTGCTTATAAAGCGCATCGTAAATATTTAAAATAGCCCCGCCCGGATAGCCAAATACCGTATCCACGCCCTGCTCCTTGAGGCATTCAATGACGATCTCTGCTCCTGTCAGTGTTTTCATTCTGTCTCTACCTGCTTTCTAAACATACGTTATCCGCGCTTCGCAAGCTCCAGCACCGCGCCGCGGTTGCCGCTCGTCACCAGGGCGGCGTAGCGCGACAGATAGCCGCTCGTAATCTGCGGCGTCCTGGGCTGCCACTTCGCCCGCCTCGCCTCAAGCTCCTCATCCGAAACCAGCACATTCAGCGCATGATTGTCAATGTCAATGGAAATAATGTCGCCCTCTTCCACCAGCGCAATCGGGCCGCCGACCGCCGCCTCCGGGGATACATGGCCGATGGACGCGCCCCTGGACGCGCCGGAAAAACGGCCGTCCGTGATCAGGGCCACCGTGGATCCAAGCCCCATGCCGGCAATGGCCGATGTGGGATTCAGCATCTCGCGCATGCCCGGGCCGCCTTTGGGCCCCTCGTAGCGGATCACCACCACGTCGCCCGCCGCAATCCGTCCGCCCTTGATGGCCGCAATCGCGTCCTCCTCGCAGTCAAACACGCGGGCCGGGCCCTCGTGCTTTAACATCTCAGGCGCTACGGCGGAGCGCTTCACCACCGCTGTGTCCGGGGCCAGATTGCCCTTTAAGACCGCAATGCCGCCGGTCTGGCTGTAGGGATCCTCCACCGGCCGGATCACCTGCGGATCCCGGTTTACGCAGTTCTGAATGTTCTCTCCCATGCTGGCCCCTGTCACAGTCATGCAGTCCAGATGCAGAAGTCCCTTTTTCGACAGCTCGTTCATCACCGCATACACGCCGCCCGCCTCGTTTAAATCCTCCATATAGGTCGGCCCCGCCGGAGCCAGATGGCACAGGTTCGGCGTCCTGGCGCTCATCTCATTCACCAGCTCCATATCAAGCTCCACGCCGGCCTCATGCGCGATCGCCGGCAAATGCAGCATGCTGTTCGTCGAGCAGCCCAGCGCCATATCCACCGTCAGGGCGTTTAAGAACGCCTCGCTGGTCATGATATCCCTGGGACAGATATGTTTCTCATACATCTCCATGACCTTCATGCCTGCATGCTTGGCCAGCTTAAGCCGCTCCGAATACACGGCTGGGATCGTGCCGTTGCCCTTAAGGCCCATGCCGAGCGCCTCGGTCAGGCAGTTCATGCTGTTGGCCGTGTACATGCCCGAACAGGATCCGCAGGTCGGACAGGTCTTATTTTCAAATTCCTTTACATCCTCCTTGGTCATGGTTCCCGCCGCATAAGAGCCGACCGCCTCAAACATGCTCGAAAGGCTGCGCTTCTGGCCCTTCACGCGCCCCGCCAGCATGGGACCGCCGCTGACAAACACCGTGGGCACATTCACGCGGGCCGCTGCCATCAGAAGGCCCGGGACATTCTTATCGCAGTTCGGAACCATCACCAGCGCGTCAAACTGGTGGGCCAGCGCCATACACTCCGTGGAATCCGCAATCAGATCCCGCGTCACCAGGGAATACTTCATCCCGATATGCCCCATGGCAATCCCGTCGCAGACCGCAATGGCCGGAAATACGATCGGCGTCCCGCCCGCCATGGCCACGCCCAGCTTCACAGCCTCCACAATCTTATCCAGGTTCATATGACCCGGCACTATCTCATTATACGAGCTCACAATGCCGACCAGGGGCTTATGAAGCTCCTCTTCGGTTAAGCCCAGCGCATTAAACAACGAACGATGGGGCGCCTGCTGCATCCCCGTTTTAACCGCATCACTTTTCATTCTGATCTGTCTCCTTTTATGTAACAGGGCAGACGCCCTGCAGCCGCAACCGCCGCGTCAGGCTTCGTGATTCTGCCGCGTATGTTTTATTCTAACGCATTTTCCGTGGTTTTTCACCTGTTTTTTACATGATTGCAGCAAAAATATTTTCCATCGCTGCGGATCAGAGGCATCTCCTAAATCCGCTCGCAGATCAGGCGTCCCATCTGCGCCGTTCCCACCTGGATCCCCCCTTCGGCCATGATATCCGGCGTCCGGTATCCCTCGGACAGGACCTTTTGCACCGCGTCCTCCACTGCGGCCGCCTCCCTGTCCAGATCAAATGAATACCGGAGCATCATGGCGGCAGACAGGATGGTGGCTATGGGATTTGCCAGATCCTTCCCCGCAATATCCGGGGCGGATCCGTGGCTCGGCTCATAGAGGCCGAATTTCCCCTCATTTAAGCTCGCGGACGAGAGCATGCCAATCGAACCGGTGATCATACTCGCCTCGTCGGAGAGGATGTCCCCAAACATATTTTCCGTGAGGATCACGTCAAACTGGCCCGGATTCATCACAAGCTGCATGGCGCAGTTATCCACCAGCATATGCGCAAGCGTCACCTCCGGATAACCGGCCGCAACCTCCTCCACCACCTTTCTCCACAGGCGGGAGGAATCGAGCACGTTCGCCTTGTCCACGCTTGTCACATGCTTCCTGCGCTTCATCGCAATATCAAACGCTTTCACCGCAATCCGGCGGATCTCATGCTCGCTGTAGGTCAGGGTGTCCACCGCCGTCAGCGCGCCGTCCACTTCCTTCGTATACCGCTCTCCGAAATAAAGCCCGCCTGTCAGCTCCCGCAGGATCACCATGTCAAAGCCGTCCCCGATAATCGATTCCTTCAGCGGGCAGGCAGACGAAAGCTCGCGGTATAAGTACGCGGGCCGGATATTCGCAAAAAGGCCCAGTCCTTTCCGGATCGCCAGAAGCCCGGCCTCGGGGCGCAGGTTCGGGGGTGCGTCATACCACCTGGAGTTACCCACATTTCCGCCCACAGCCCCCAAAAGGACGGAATCGCTGCGTCTCGCCGTCTCCAGCGCCCCGTCGGTTAAGGGAACCCCGTGTACGTCAATCGAAGCGCCCCCCATCAGAACCTCTGTGTAATGGAAGGAATGGCCGAACACCTCCCCCACGCGGTCAAGCACGCCGCATGCCTCCCTGACAATCTCCGGTCCGATCCCGTCCCCCGGGATCACTGCAATCTCGTATTTCATGTTCTGTATCCTCCTCTACGATTCATTCAACTGCCATAACGGCTCAGACAGCCTCAGCCTTCACCCACTCCTTATTCTGTGGACCCAGAACCCATCATCTTTTGGGGAAGCGTCTTCAGATAGCTTTCCGCCTCTTCCTGTGTCAGGCTGTAATGATCCATAATCGCCGTTTTAATTTCCGCATCTGCATGGCCAAAATCCCTCAGGGCCGCTACCATGCCCTGTATCCCTTTTTTCATTCCTTCCTTCATTCCTTCCTTCATCCCTTTTTTTAATAATACCTGTTCCAATTCCTTTTCTCTCTTTTGAATCTGAGGCTCCAAAAGCTCCATTAATGCCTGACACATACTCTCATCTCCTATCAGATCTTCGACTATCTCTTTATTAGCTCCAATGCTTACTTCCAACACAGAATCCGCCAGTTCCCGGTCTGTTTTTCCTTTCAGCATCCGGATGTTTTCTAAAAGCTCTGTCAAATCCGCCTTTTTCATCTTACCCGATAAGGCCCCAAGCCAGATATGGCTCTTTTTGTCCAGTTCTCCGCTGACAATAAGCTGTGTTTCAAACAGAACCGCCCCTTTTATATAATAGATTCCCTTACCGCCCTTTTGTACCTGACAGCCGTTCTCCTCAAAATAACGAAGCAACCCTTCCGGCCTTGCCTCGCGCACAAGCGTAACCGTTATATCATCCGCCTTAATCGCGTCCACTGATTCTCCATAAGATTTATACAGAGCCGCATATGCCTGCGCCTTATAGAAGCTGTCGATATTCAGATGATCCTCCGGCGATTTGTACTCAAGTATGTTATGTCCCCTGAATATATGTCCGATCTCATTTTCTATCCGGGTCGTTTCATCTTTCCTGATGATCAACAAGTCAATTTCCAGCGGTTTTGTATTTAAATTGTATTCTTTCTCAAATATCAGCCCATCCCGGCTCCCCATAAGTTCCAGATTCATAGCTGCCACAAAACCCGAATGCCACTGCACCTTTTTATCCCTCATCCCGCTCCTTTTATCCTGTCAAATACCTGCGCCTCCGGTTACAAAAAAGTGCATGGACGCAAATCTCACGTTCCATGCACCTTCCGGTCCTCTCCCGCCCCTGCGCCGCAGGGCGTTTCCCGCGCCTTACAGCTCCGGCTTTTCCACCTGGACAATGGCGTCCTTGCGCATCGGTATCCGGCAGTTCTTATTGCTTCCAAACTCCACAATCACAGTGTCGTCCGTCATATCAATAATCACGCCGTAAAAACCGCTGGATGTCAGAACACTGTCGCCCACCGCAACGCTGGCCATCAGCTCCTGCGCTTTTTTCTTTTCCTTCTGCTGAGGTCTGATTGCCAGTAAATACATCAGTCCTATAATAAAGATAAAATAAATAATCCATCCCATTGTATTCATGCCTTTTCCTCCTTTCGCCACCTGCGCCGCCTCGCCGCGCTGTGTCCAATCATGATTCGGCCTGATTCTCCCCGGCGGCCATGCCGGACAGCTTCTGCTCCTTGTACTCCGCAAAACACTGATGTTCGATGGCGTCGCGAATCTCCTCCATCATTTTATTATAAAAATACAAATTATGCAATACACATAATCGCATGCCGAGCATTTCTTTTGCCTTAAACAAATGCCGGATATAGGCTCTTGAGTACGAACGGCACGCCGGACAGCCGCACCCTTCCTCTATCGGGCGGGCGTCCAGCTCATATTTGGAATTCAGAAGGTTCAGCTTCCCGCGGTTCGTGTACACATGGCTGTGACGCCCGTTTCTGGACGGGTAAACACAGTCAAAGAAATCCACTCCGCGCTCCACGGCCTCCAGAATATTGGCCGGGGTTCCCACGCCCATCAGATACACCGGCTTGTCGTCCGGAAGGCAGGGAACCACCGCGTCGAGGATCCGGTACATCTCCTCATGGCTTTCCCCCACGGCCAAGCCGCCTATGGCGTAGCCGTCTAAGTTCATGCGGCTGATCGCCTCCGCGTGGCGGATGCGGATATCCTCATAAATCGCGCCCTGGTTGATGCCGAACAAAAGCTGCTCCCGGTTGATCGTGTCCTCCAGGCCGTTCAGGCGCAAAAGCTCCGCCCGGCACCGCTCAAGCCATCTCGTCGTCCGGTCCACGGAAGCCTGCACATAAGCCCGGTCCGCCAGGCTCGGAGGGCACTCGTCAAAGGCCATGGCGATGGTAGAGCCCAGATTGGACTGAATCTGCATGCTCTCCTCAGGCCCCATAAAAATCCGGCGTCCGTCGATATGGGACTGGAAATAAACGCCCTCTTCCTTAATCTTTCTAAGGCCCGCAAGCGAAAACACCTGGAACCCGCCCGAATCCGTCAGAATCGGCCGATCCCAGTTCATAAACCGGTGCAGGCCGCCAAAGCGCTTAATCAGCGCATCGCCCGTGCGCACATGCAGATGGTACGTATTGGACAGTTCCACCTGCGTCCCGATCTGCCTTAAATCATCCGTGGAAACCGCGCCCTTAATGGCCGCCACGGTTCCCACATTCATAAACACCGGCGTCTCAATCATCCCATGCACGGTTTTCATCCGCGCCCGTTTGGCGCGCCGGTCCCTGTACTCAATCTTATACTCCATCCGTATCCTTTTTCTCCTTCTTCTGGCTGAATACATACCACATCGCGCCGGTCAGGAATACCGAAGAATACGTTCCGCACACGATTCCGACCATCATCGGCAGCGCAAATTCGCGGATGGAGGACACGCCCATCACAAACAGCACGAACACCATGATAAAAGTCGTCAGGGAGGTATTGATGCTTCTCGTAAAGGTCTGGGTTATGCTTAAGTTCACCACATCTTCAATGGTCTGGTTATACTTCTTCAGCTTCATGTTTTCGCGGATACGGTCAAAAATCACGATCGTCGCGTTGATGGAATAACCCACGATGGTCAGCATACAGGCAATAAACGTAGAGCTGATGGACCATTTAAGGGCCGCGTAGAACGTCAGCACCACCAGCACGTCATGGACCAGGGCCAGAACGGCGCTCGCCGCAAAGGTAATATTGCTGAAGCGGAACCAGATATAGATCAGCATGCAGATCGTCGCGATTGTCACTGCCACGATCGCATCGCGCTTCATCTCCGCGCTGATCGCGCCGGAAATGCTGTCTGCCGTAATCAGCTCGGGATCCACGCCGAACTCGTCTGCCAGCGCCGTATCCAGCGCCTCCCTCTCCTCCATGTTGAGGGTTCTGGTTTTAATAATCACCTCATTCGTCCCGGCCACCTTCTGTGTCTGTGTGCCGGCCTCGCCCGTAATCTGCTCCACAACCGGAACCACCTCGGAGGAGATGCGCTCCAGAGAAAAATCCTCATTAAAGGTCACATTCGTGGACGTGCCGCCCCTGAATTCCATACCGTAATTAAGTATCGCTCCCGTGGAGGCGCGGTTTACGCCCATAGCCGCAAAGCCGGCCACGATAAGAAGCAGAGAAACGCCGAAGAACGCCTTTCTCGATTTTAAGAACGGCCTGGCGGCGATATCCTTGCGGACGCCATAGAACTTCACGTCCTGAAAGCCCGCCTCGTACAGGCAGTTCAGCGCAAACTTCGTGATAAACAGCGCTGTCACCATGGAGAGCACAATACCCAGCGCCAGCGTGGAGGCAAAGCCCTTCACCGTGCCGGAGCCTCTCCAGAACAGGACCGCCGCCGCGATCAGGGTGGTGACATTTCCGTCGATGATCGCGGACAATGCCTTGGCAAAGCCCGTCTTAATCGCAGACTTTACCGTCTTCCCCACGCCGATCTCCTCCTTGATACGCGTGAAAATAATAACGTTCGCGTCCACGGCCATACCGATGGAAAGAACGATGCCGGCCACGCCCGGAAGCGTCAGGGTGATCTCAAAGGCCTTAAGGAGCACCAGAATCAGCCCCACATACAGGCAGAGCGCCAGGGAGGCCGCGACGCCAGGGATCAGATACACGGCGATCATAAATACCACGACAATGGCAAAACCGATCGCGCCGGCCTTTAAGCTGGTCGAAATCGCCTCCTGGCCCAGCTTTGCGCCCACCACATTCGAGCGCAGCTCCTCAAGCTCCAGGGAAAGCGAGCCGATGCGGATGTTGGCCGCCAGCTCCTCCGCTTCCTTGAGATCTTCCATGCCGTCAATCCGGCACTGCCCGCCTGTGATCGGCTCGCGCACCATAGGATAGGAAATGATCCGGCCGTCGTAAATGATGTAGATCGGCTTCCCCACTCCGTTTGTCGTGGCGTCCGCAAAGGCTTTGGTCCCCTCCTCGTCAAAAGCGAGCTGAACCACATACTCCTTTACGCCGTTCTGGTCAATGATACCGCCCTTGGCGCTCGTCACCTGCCGTCCCTCAAGGATCTGGTTCCCCTCGGAATCCATGAACACCAGAGAGCCCGGCTGCCCGAGATCCTGTAAAATCGCATTCGCGTCCGATACGCCCGGGATGTCCACGTTAATGCGGTTGACGCCCTCCTGGTATACCTCCGCCTCACTGCTGTAATTCTCCACCCTCAGCCGCAGCTTGTAGATCGTGTCAGACATATCCTCCGCCGACGGATTGGCCTCCTTGGCCTGGTACGTGATGCTGACGCCGCCCGCCAGGTCAAGGCCCAGCTTGATCGCGCTCATCGTCGAATATCCGAAATACCCGAACAGGCCGATCGCCGCAATCAGAAGCACCAGCCCGAACAGGCTGCTTCCTTTCTTGTTTTTCATTTCTTTCTCCTTTATTTATGCATGTTCACCCGCCGCGCGGATCCCTGTCGGATCATGCCCGGCCGCCTTCTCACTCCAAAGCCTCACCGGCTGGAGCGTGTTTGAAAAATGCTTTCTGCCAGATGTGCGTTCCACTTTGTGGGAGATTTGGGCCAAATAAACGCGGCGCAGTGGGCTGCGTTAAGTGAATTTGGCCCAAATATACCGCAAAGTGGGGCGTGCAGATGGCGGGAATGATGTTTCAAACACGCTCTAGAGCCGCCTGAATCATAATGGAGCATTCGATGCGCTTCTTCTGCATCTCGCACCCGATATCATAGGCGTCTGTGATGGAGCCGTGGAAATTCCAGGAATTTGCCGCGCAGCCCCCGCTGCAGTAGAATCTCGCAAAGCAGTCCCTGCATTTTGCCTTTGCATAGACGTTGCAGAGCTTAAATTCATCGCGGATCCGTGTGTTCGTAACCCCGTCCTCCACATTTCCCAGCAGGAACCTTTCCTGCCCGACAAACTGGTGACAGGGATAGAGATCGCCCCACGGCGTCACCGCCAGATATTCCGTGCCCGAGCCGCAGCCGGACAGGCGCTTCGCCACGCACGGGCCCTGTCCCAGATCCAGCATGAAATGGAAAAAGGTAAAGCCTCTCCCCTCCCGGCGGCGCTTCACATACTCCGCGGCCAGCATATCATACTGCAAAAGGATCGGCTCCAGATCCTCCTCCCGGATCGCATACTCCTCCTCAGGAGGCGCCACGACCGGCTCAACGGAAAGCTTTTCAAAGCCCAGATCCGCAAAATGCAGCACATCCGCTGCAAAATCCAGGTTATGCCTTGTAAACGTGCCGCGCACAAAATAGTCCCTCTCTCCCCGTTTCTCCGCAAACTCCTGAAACTTAGGGACAATCCGCGCATAGCTCCCGCTCCCGTCCCGGAAGGGGCGCATGCGGTCATTCACCTCCGGACGGCCGTCCAGGCTTAAGACCACATTGCTCATCTCCCGGTTGCAGAACTCCATGATCTCTTCATTTAATAATACCCCGTTCGTGGTGATCGTAAACCGGAACTTCTTCTGGCGCGGCTCCTCCTGCGAACGGCCGTATTCCACCAGCCGTTTTACAACCTCCCAGTTTAAAAGCGGCTCGCCTCCGAAAAAATCCACTTCCAGATTCCTTCTCGAACCGGAATTTTCAATCAGGAAATCCAGCGCCTTTTTCCCGACCTCAAAGCTCATCAGAGCCCGGCGGCCGTGGTACTCGCCTTCCTCGGCAAAGCAGTAGCGGCAGGCAAGGTTGCAGTCATGCGCCACATGCAGGCACAGAGCCTTCACCACTGTCTCCCGCTTCTTAAAATCCGTCACATAGTCCTGATAGACATCTGCTGCAAAGAGCTCCTCCCGGTCGATCAGCTCCTGAACGTCCGCAAACGCCTCTTCAAGCTCTTCTTCGCCGTAGCGCCCGGAAAGCTCCTTTGCCGCCCCGGCCTTTGCCTCCTCTGAAAGGGGCGCGGGCTTTCGCATGTCCGCCACGCGGCCGGAAAGAGCCCTGATTGTATCATAAAGAAGCGGATCCACCTCGTGAACGGAACCGCTGTTGACATCCAGAACCATATGATAGCCATTGTTGATAAATTGATGAACCACCCGTCTACTCCTTATCTGAACACAGGCAGGCAGACAACACAACTCCCCCGCGTCCCGGAGAATTTGCCTTGCCTGCCTTCCCGATCATTCCCGTATCAGTTGTCACGCGCCGCTTTCCGGAGCGTGTTTGAAAAATGCTCAGCGGTTTTTGTTCTCACAGCTCTGGTTTCCCACCGTACAGGAAGTCTTGCACGCAGACTGGCAGGATGTCTGGCATTCGCCGCAGCCGCCCTTCTTCATGCTGTCCTTCAAGGTGTTTTTGCTCAATGTCTTTACATGTTTCATTGCCCTATATCCTCCTGCTTAAAATTAAATACATCACTGACCGCCCTGTCTCTGTGACAAAGCTGTAGAAAATTATATCATATGTTTCTCACATGCGCAAGCGAAAAACCCGGCCTTATCACGGGGCGGCCGACATTTTGTTACTGTTCTCACCCGCCGCAAAAAAATCCCGGTGTGGACAGATACCGCTCCCCGGAATCCGGCAGGAGCGCCACGATCATTTTCCCTTCATTTTCCGGCCGCTTTGCGAGCCGGACCGCCGCCCAGAGCGCCGCGCCGGAGGAAATGCCGGCCAGCACGCCCTCCTTTGCCGCAAGCTCCCGTCCGGCCGCATACGCATCCTCACTTTCCACGGCCAGCACCTCGTCATACACGCCGGTGTCCAGAATCTCCGGGACAAAGCCGGCCCCGATCCCCTGAATTTTATGCGCGCCCGCTGTCCCTTTGCTGAGCACCGGCGAATCCGCCGGCTCCACGGCCACAACCCTCACCGCCGGATTTTTGCTCTTTAAATAGGAGCCCACGCCGGTGATCGTGCCGCCCGTGCCCACGCCCGCCACGAACATATCCACCCTGCCGTCCGTATCCTCCCATATCTCCGGCCCGGTTGCCGCGCGGTGCGCCGCCGGATTGGCCGGATTCACAAACTGACCCGGTATAAAGCTTCCCGGAATCTCCTTCGCCAGCTCATCCGCCTTTTCAATCGCGCCCTTCATGCCCTTTGCGCCCTCTGTCAGCACCAGCTTTGCCCCATAAGCCTTCATGAGCCTCCTGCGCTCCTCGCTCATCGTCTCCGGCATCACAATGATCACCCGGTATCCCCTGGCCGCGGCCACAGACGCCAGCCCGATCCCGGTATTCCCAGACGTCGGCTCAATAATCACAGAGCCCTCCTTCAAAAGTCCCCTCTCCTCTGCGTCGTCCAGCATCGCCTTCGCCACCCGGTCCTTCGCAGAGCCGCCCGGATTAAAGCCCTCCAGCTTGACCAGAAGCCTGGCTGAAAGTCCCTCGGATTTCTCAATATTTGTAAGCTCCAAAAGCGGCGTCCTGCCAATCAGGGCATCCGCTGATGTATAAATCGTTCCCATATTTTCGCGCTTCCTTTCATCAAAGATTTTGCTACAGATGCATTATAACCCGCCTGTCCGGGTTTGTCAAAAGCGCTTCCTTTACATAAAAATGCAAAAAGCGCCCCCGAACCCGTTTCACAAACCAGGTTCAGGGGCGCTTTTTTTAAGCAATTTCTATGTACAGCCTGCTTTCACAAATTCTTTTTACACTGCTTCTTTAATTTTAAACTGTTTCACCAGATTCTTCAGCATCTGTGCCTGGCCTGACATCTCTTCGCTGGCGGCCGCGCTCTCCTCCGATGTGGCGGAATTCGTCTGCACCACGCTGGAAATCTGGTCAATTCCCTGTGTCACCTGCTCCAGAGACGCCGCCTGCTCCTGCGAGGCCTTGGAAATCTTATGCACCAGTTTGGCCGATTCCTCAGAGGAGAGGACAATGCGCTCCATCGATGCCGCGGTCTGGCTTGCTATGCCGGCCCCTTCCTGTACCGAATGAACCGTCGCCTCAATGAGCGCCGCCGTATTCTTAGAGGCTTCCGCGGACTTGCTGGCTAAATTGCGGACCTCATCAGCCACCACGGCAAAGCCCTTTCCCGCCGAACCGGCGCGGGCCGCCTCAACCGCTGCATTGAGGGCCAGGATATTGGTCTGGAAGGCAATATCCTCAATGGTCTTGATAATCTTACTGATTTCAGAGGAGGAATTGTTAATCTGATCCATGGCAGAGGTCATCTGCTCCATCTGCTTTTTCCCCTCCTCCAGTTCTGACACCGTCGTCAGAGCCTGCTCGCTGGCCATCTTCGCATTTTCTGCATTGCTCGCCACATGGCTGTGAATCTCATTGATGGTGGCCGCCAGCTCCTCCACAGACGAAGCCTGTTCCATGGTTCCCTGGGAAAGCGCCTGGGCGCCGCTCGCCACCTGCTCCGAACCGCTTGCCACCTGCTCGGCGCTCATGTTCAGATTCCTGAATATGTTGTTCAGCGTATGGATCGTGCGCTGGAAGGACTCCTTGATGGGGGCAAAGTCTCCTGCATACTCCATATGCATATCCAGACTGAGATTCCCCTTCTCAAGCTCTGCCAGGCATGACGATATATCCCCGATGTAATCGCGCCATATCTGTACTGTCTTTGACAGGGCCCGCGTCAGATCTCCGATCTCGTCCTCCGCCCCGAATATCTCCACATCGGCCTTCAGATCTCCCAGGCTGAGCTTTATCAGACGCTCCGATGCCTGCTGAATGGGATCCGACATCTTTTTGGCTATCGCAGAAATGATAATAATGCCGAAAACAAATACCATCAAGCCGGCAAGGCTCATGAGCAGTATGGACAGATTGCTGGATCGGTTGCAGGCGTTCAGCTCATCCTCAATAATAGGCAGCATATCCTCCTCATAATTTCCGGTTCCGATATACCAGCCATAAGGCTCAAATTTCTGGATAAAGCCTCTTTTCGCCTTGGCCTCGGATTCCCCGGGCTTTGCGAAATAAAAATCAATAAAGCCTCCGCCCGGCTTATCACCTGCGGCAATCGTATCCCGCACAAAATAATTCCCTTTTTCATCCTGGGAATTATAGCGGTTGGTTCCCTCTACCTCAGGCTTAATATGTACTGCGTTTGTTCCGTCCGCCATGTCCGCCCAGAAATACCCGGATCCGTTGTTATACCTGGCGGAACGCACAATATACTTGGCATTTTCCAAAGCCTCTTCCTCTGTTACCAGCCCGCTCTGATACTTGCCGTATTCCGCCTGCAGCACCCCAATCATACATTCCACCTGGCTCTGGATAATCTGATCCAGCTTTTCCTTTTCGGCCTCAATCGTTTTGTCATAGGCCCTCCTCAGAGACAGATATGACAAAAAAGAAAGTAAAAATACGGCTGCAAAGGTAAGTATACCTATACTTGCAATCAGTTTCCCGCGCAGCTTCAGCTTCATAAAAAAATTTCCCCCTCATTCCATAATTACCCTTTATCATATTTCGACAAAAACAGCTGTAGAATAGATGCTGGTTTTATTATAAGCCATAATATTCAAAAAGTCTATGGTATGCTGTTATTTTTGTCAAAAATTTCTGTATTATCATAAACATTTCTGACAAGCCAGAACATATCTGCATATACCCGTTCAGCCGCATTGCAACACATAAAGCCTCAGAAGCGCGCACAGAAGAAGCGTCTGACGGCTTAGAGCGTGTTTGAAAAATGCTTTAGCCCCGACGCTTCCCCCTGTTTTTATTCTATCCGGATCCTGTCATCCCCTCATTTCCGGGCGCAGAAAATAAAATGCCCAAGCCTTGTCTCAAACAGCAGGCTGCAGGGATATCTGGTCATAAAATCCTTTCGGAACTCGTCCCTGGTCAGCATCTCCTCACTGAAAAGCCGGTATTCGGCGTCAGATTTAAACAGCTTCCCCAGGTGACAGAAAAACTGCTCCAGGATCTGTATCGAAGCGTGCCTGACCATCTCCGTCTCTTTCAGGGCGGACAGCCCCAGCATCAGACCAACGTTATGGCGCGCCAGATGCTCCTCAACCCCCAGAAGAAGCTGCGTCTTCCCCCCATTATCAATGTCATAGCACAGGCGGTAATAATACCCGTTTCGGATGCTCTTACCCTTATACTCTGCATTGACAAGCTCTGCGTCCAGGTGAAACACATCCCGCATCGCATGGTTCACGGCCCGGGATACCACCCCTGCGTCCGGCAGATTCTCATAAACCTTTCTGGCGAGCACATTCCCGGTAATCGCCTGATCTTCGGTCATGATATGCCCGGTCAGCCAGCCCAGCAAAGCGCCCAGATAGCGCTGCACAGCCGGCTTTGAGTACCCCGACGCCTCCATTTCCTTCTTCAGGGAAACCAGTGTGATATCCCTGAAATGGTCGTGTATTTTTTTATGCTTCTCATATCCATCATAGCCGATGGAACGCATATACGCTTCTTCCTCAGAAAAATGCGTCATCGTATAATCTTCCAAAAATTCAATGCTTTCCTCACACGCAGTCCGGCAGTTCGGCTTATACTCCACAAGATCCATCAGCCTTTCCACCATGTGGAACAGCCGGGCATGCGCCCGATCCACTACATCGACGCCTATATTCAGCGTCTCATTCCATAACAATTTTTTCACGGCCTGCGCACCTCCTTCCGTTTCCAGATACTCCCGGAATCGCGCCTGCATTCACGGGCGCAACTCCGGGAGTACCTTTTATTTTCCATTCTCTTATGATCCCTGACAGAAACAGCCTTATGCTTTTGTCTATTCATAGTATATTCCGGCAGGCGGCCAGGCGTGAACAAGCCTAACAAAAACAGGCGGCTGATCCGGCGGATATCCGCGCCGCTCCATGATGCGAAGCGTTTTTTTGCGGATTTTGTCCGGGCAGTCTGCCTGTTCCTTACTTTATTATCTGCAACATTCCGGACAAACGGAACTGTCACATGATTTCAATTATTCATGAATTTCAATGGGAAGCCCGTCCGGATCGTGAAAGAATGTCATCCGTTTTCCGGTAAATTCATCCACCCTCACCGGCTCGCAGCCGATTCCCTTTTCCGCAAGCTGCGCGACCGCCTCCCCGATATCCTCCACATAAAAGGCAAGATGCCGCAGCCCCAGCGCCTCCGGGTAGGAAGCCCTCGGCGGGCAGCCCTTTATGATAAACAGCTCAATCTCCTGCTCCCCGCATTTCAGATCGATCTTATAATCATCCCGTTCCTCCCTGTAATTCTCCCGTATCACCTCAAATCCCAGCAGATCCACATAAAAATGCCTTGTCTTTTCATAGCTGCTTCCTATAATCGCAATGTGATGTATTTTATTGAAATTCATGAACACTCCTCCATTATTCACAACAATCCGGACAGCCCGAACCACTCTCCCGTTCCATATCCGTAAAATCCGGACGGACGGCCTTTTATCCCCGGTTCATCCGCCCATACCGCTTCGTGACAGCCAGTATCTCCTTTTGAAGCTCCTTTGTGAGCTCGCGCTCCGTCAGACGCCACCTCCAGTTGATCCCCACTGTGGACGGCTTATTGATCCGGCATGTGTTGTCATATCCCAGATAATCCTGAAGCGGGATGATGCATGTTTTCGCACTGCTGCGCATCGCCAGGGCGACAAAGGACTTATAAAGCAGCTTTTCCGGCGTAAAATGGTCGCACAGATAATCCCTCGCCATCTGCCGCTCCTCCTGCGTAATGGAGCCGAACCATCCCGCAATCGTCTCATTGTCATGCGTTCCGGTGTAAGCCACGCAGTTTTCCGCATAATTATGCGGCATATAATCATTCGCTGAGCCTGAATCCCTGGAGTCAAAGGCAAACTCCAGGACCTTCATTCCGGGGAACCCGCTTTCCCTGACCAGGCGGCGGACCGAATCCGTCACATAGCCGAGATCCTCTGCGATCACCTCATGCCAGCCCAGCCGCTGCTCCACGGCGCGAAACAGCTCCATGCCCGGCCCCTGCTCCCAGTGTCCCTCCTTCGCGGATTCCGCGCCGTAAGGAATGGAATAGTATTCGTCAAAGCCGCGGAAATGATCGATCCGCACCACATCGTACAGCTTAAAACAGTATTCCAGGCGCGAGATCCACCACGCATACCCGGTCGCACGGTGGTAATCCCAGCGGTACAGGGGATTTCCCCAGAGCTGGCCGTCCGCGGAAAAGCCGTCCGGCGGACAGCCCGCCACGGCGCCTGGCATATTGTGTTCATCAAGCTGAAACAGCTCCGGATGCGCCCAGGCATCCGCGCTGTCCATGGCTACATAAATGGGAATATCCCCGATCAATTGAATCCCTTTCCCATTCGCATACGCCTTTAATGCATACCACTGTTCAAAAAATTTGAACTGCATATATTTTTGAAATTCAATATCAAAATACAATTCCTTCCGGTAATAGTCCAGCGCAAAGCCCCAGCGCAGACGGATATCCTCCGCCCACTCCGTCCAGCAGACGCCGCCGAACCGCTCCTTGACTGCCATGAACAGGGCATAATCCGAAAGCCACCAGTCATTTTCCTCTGCAAAGCGCAGATACGACGGATTCTCCGCAATCCTGCTGCGCTCATAGGCCATGCGGAGCAGGGGGTAGCGCTTCTTATAAAGCGTCTCGTAATCTATGTCGTCCGCCCTGCTCCCGAAATCCGTCCCCTCACACTCCTCCTCCTCCAGGACGCCCTCCAAAACCAGCGCCTCCAGGCTGATAAAATAGGGATTCCCGGCAAAGGTAGAAAACGACTGGTACGGGGAATCACCGTAGCTGGTCGGCCCAAGCGGCAAAATCTGCCAGTACGTCTGTCCCGCCTCCTTCAGCCAGTCCACAAAATCATATGCGCTCTGTGAAAAACAGCCGATGCCATACTTCGACGGCAGGCTGGTAACAGGAAGCAAAATACCCGCTGCGCGTTTCATGAATCACTCCTCCTTTTTATAGAAAGCCACTGCGCATCCGTATGAACAGCGCTCCATCTCCTCAAAACAAAACCATATCCCCATTGTTCCCTGTCCGCCGCACAGGAATCAGACAAATGGTTCCTTCTATTTATGCAACACACTACAATCTCACCTTTTATTTGCACTGCTATTGCGTAATTTTTATGCAACACAACTATACATCATCCGCAAATGAAACGCAATCCCGTTTTGCAGAATGCCTGTATTTTCTCTATAATGCATAAAAGCATTGCTTTCATTTTGTATAAAGTGTTACAGGAACATACCCCCGCAAACGTCTCCCGCGAATTGACATTTCCCCTGTTATTACTTATAATGATATGCAAACACAAGATTTTCAGCAATTTTCGGAAAAAGGAGCGCAATTTATGGCGGTTACAATCCGGGATGTCGCCGCGCTGGCCGGCGTATCCCCTTCCACGGTCTCCAGGACCTGCAAGGATCACCCCTCTATCAGCAGAGAAACGAAAGAAAAGGTACGGCAGGCCATGGCCCGCCTGGGCTATGAGCCGAACATCCCCCCCGCCGCCCCGGCCGGACAGACGCCGTCGCTCATCAGCATCATTTTGCCTCCCTCGTCAAGGGATGTCTATGAGAATTCCTTCTATCTGGAGGCCATCCGGGGCGTAAGCCAGTTCAGCAACGGGCGCGGCTACACCAGCGCCGTTATCACAGGCCAGGATGAAGAGGAGCTTTTAGGGGCCATCCGCATGCTCTCAAAGGATGAACGCGTGGGCGGCTTTATTGTCCTGTACTCCAGGCAGGACGACGCCGTGATTGATTATCTCTACAGCGAGGGCCTCCTCTATGTCCTGATCGGGAAGGCGAAACAGTTTGTGAATCAGACCATCTACATTGACAATGACAATCTCCTGGCCGGGCAGGAAGCCACGGAATACCTCTGCTCCCTGGGGCACCGCCGAATCGCCTTTGTGGGGAGCAAATCGGATATGTATTTTTCCGCGGAGCGCAGGGCAGGCTACCATCTGGCGTTAAGCAGGCATGGAATTCAGGCCAATCCCGCCTACTGCCTGGAAATCGACGATCCTTCCGGAGAAGGCGCCGGGGCCTTCCACGCTCTGCTCGCACAGGACGAGCCCCCCACTGCCGTGGTCGCCAGCGACGATATCCTGGCCGTTGCCCTGGAACAGGCCTGCGCCGTTAGAGGACTCTCCATACCGGAGGATCTGTCCATTGTATCCTTTAATAACTCCCTTTTTGCCCGCATCACCTCGCCGCAGCTTACCTCCGTTGACATAAACTCCCTTCAACTGGGCACAGAGGCCGCCTCCCAGCTCATTAACCACATAGAAAACCCGAATCTGCTGGCCACCAAAATCATCGTCCCCCACTCGCTCATTGTGCGGAAAAGCTGTAAAAGCCTGTAATCATTTCCGCCGGCTGCGGGCCGGCGCGGACAGCCCTCATTTTCTGAAATAAAGGAGTTTATACATTATGTTATGGTTAGAGGAACTGATTGAAGCGTACGCAGACGAATACCGGAGCGAAAGTAAAACGCGCAGGAAAAACGCCAGACGCCCCGGAGACTATAAAAACAGGCTTGCCAGGCTTTATACGGCCTTAAAGCGCTCAAAGGAGCGTCAGATGACCACCCGCCATCTGGAGGACTACCACCGCCAGGTAAAAAATCTGTCCTATTTTGCCTTCCGCTCCCAGGATGCGGCCGTCATCGCCCAGATATGCGGACAGATTCTTCCGGAACTTGTGCGCCTTGACCTGGCGCTGTTTCTGCCCGGCCAGAAGAATGAGCTCAGCCGCGATTTCCTGGATTACATGAAAACAGAGCAGTCCGGCGGGATCTGCTCCAGGCCGCTGCTTGAATTATATCAGGCGTACAGGCATTATGTGATCCAGTACAAGATCATGGATCTTGTCCCCTCCCGGCCCGAAATGGAGTTTCCGGAAACCATGGCCATGAACCGCCGCTTTATCCTTCATGTGGGTCCCACAAACAGCGGGAAAACCTTTCATGCCCTGGAGCGGCTTAAGGAAGCCTCCTGCGGTATCTACTTAGGGCCCCTGCGCCTTCTGGCGCTGGAAGTGTATGAGCGGATGACGGAATTCCATGTCCCCTGCACCATGCTGACCGGCCAGGAATGCATCGCCTCCGAACACAGCCGGGTCACTGCCTCCACCATCGAAATGGCAGACTTCACCGCCGACTACGATATAGCGGTCATCGACGAAGCGCAGATGGCGGCGGATCCGGATCGCGGCCACTGCTGGACCCGGGCGCTTCTGGGCATAAAAGCGCAGGAAATCCATGTCTGCATGAGCCCCTCCGCCGAACCGGTTGTCACCCATCTGATCAGCCTGTGCGGAGACTCCTGTGAAATCCGCCGCTATGAGCGCAAGACGGAGCTTGTGTGCGAGGAACAGCCATTCTCCTTCCCGGACGACGTGCGCCCCGGCGACGCCCTGGTGGTCTTTTCCAAAAAAGCCGTCCTGGACATAGCCGGACGCCTTGAGGAACACGGGATCCGGGCCAGCGTCATCTACGGCAGCCTGCCCCCGGAGATACGCCGCCGGCAGATGCGGCTCTTCACCAGCCGCAAGACAAACGTGGTCGTGGCCACGGACGCGATCGGCATGGGCTTAAACCTTCCGGTCCGCCGCATCGTGTTCATCCAGACTGAAAAATTTGACGGCAATTGCCAGAGAGGGCTATCCGTACCCGAGATCCGCCAGATCTCCGGGCGCGCCGGACGCTACGGCATCTTTAACACCGGCTACGTCACCGCCATGGGAGCCGATTCCCTGGCCTATATCAAAGAGCGCTTTGAGGCCCCGGAACCCCCGATCCATATCGTCAGCCTTGGCTTCCCTCAGATTCTCTTAAACCTTGAGGAACCTCTGGACGTGCTTTTACAGGTCTGGAAATCCGTTGAGCCGTCCCCGCCCTTTGAAAAAATCAACATCGAAGAGCCGCTTGCCCTCTATGCCCAGGCACAGCGCCACAGGGACGATATCTACGGATTTGAGGACAAGCATGTCCTGTACCGCATGATTACATGCCCCATTGATGTAAAGGACTGGCAGGTTGTATCCCAGTGGCTCGACTACTGCAAAAACTATCCCGCCGCCCCTTCCCTTTGCCACCCGGATCGCAGCTCCGGCAGCAAAAAGGGGATCCAGAAGTTTGAAACTTACTATAAAAAGCTGGATCTGTACTATCAGTTCTCCCATCGGTTCGGAAAAATGATTGATGAGGAATGGCTTCAGAAGGAACGCGAAAAGACGGAGGCGGCGATTATGCAGCTCTTGTCAAAAGGGAAGAAAAGCTATATCGCCCGGTGCCAGTATTGCGGGCGGATGCTTCCGGTGGGGTATGGGTATCGGATTTGTGAGCGTTGCCGGGGGCGTTGAATGGATTATAATAGGGATTTGTGTTTAATGTAAATAAAGGTTTAGTGTTTTTATGTGTTTATTGTTTATTAAGGTTCACTTTTCAGGTTTGATGAATGTAAATAGAAGATATGGGGGTTCCATCATATTTTATTGTTGAGATTGATGACAGAACGGGGAGTTGCGGACAGGCCGCCAGAAACAGGTCATATATCCGACGGAACCACGCTCCCGCTCAGTGAAAAGCGCAGCGGACACTAAGCTCGAAAAGACCTCGCTAAGTGCCGGCGGTTTTCAATGGGTTCCTTACGGATATATGACCTGTTTCTGGCTACGTGACTGGCAGGCTGTATCATATGCTGTATCCAGGAGCAGAGAGAGTTTTAGTCTCTCCCATAGTCAGGATATCCGTTACCCTGAAGATCCATGGCCAGATGGCGCCTGCGCTCTTTAGCCGTATCCTTTTTTGATTCCTGCCCCGCGCCGCATTCATAGCAGCCATGGGGAATCGTTTTTATCTCTTCCTGATCCTTTGCTTTTCTCATCCGATCGCTTCCTCCTTTCGTGTTCCATGTACTCCCGGAATCTCGCCGCGCCTGATTTTGTGAGATGATTTTTTGTCAGATGGGCACAAATGTATGAGGCGTACGTGTAGCGTACGTGGATTACATTTGGGGGCATCTGGCGGAAAATCAGCCGCAAAGGCAGGTGCGGAGAGACTCCGGGAGTACATTTCCTTCCTGGATAGTGTCTCCGCACATGCAGGAGTTTATAGCAGGAAACGAATGGTTCTCACGACCTCCTAAAAAAGCGCTTCGTCTACCTCAATCCTGGCGCTTACCATCTCCTCCTCTTTGCTTCCGCGCAGCCGTTCGGCACGTAAATACTGCATGCCGTTCCTTAATCCTGCTGCAATCAGGTTAATTACATAAATATTATCAAACCGGTTATAGATCGATTCTCCGCCAAGTCCGGTTAAGCAGATCATCTGTGTATTCGTCTTTTTTGCCATGTCCATCAGAGGTATCAGCAGGTGGGATGCGTTTGTCTGGGCAAACGGGTTGTCCATGACCAGCACTTTTCCTTCATTTTTCTCCGCAAAAATATCGCTTTCATCCTTGCGCATGTAGTCCAGGAGGCTTGACAGAATGACGAAGGCAGACAAAAAGCCTTCTCCTCCGGAGTTTCTGGAAACTTCGCCCCAGGTGATCGGATATTCGCGGTGTTCCTCTATCTTGAATAAATGGATCTGTACGTTTCCAAGCCCGATCGCTGTGTCGTACAGATTCCTGGTTGTTATGCGGGTTCCGAAATACTCCTGGGCATTTTCGCCTTTTTCATACAGGGCTACGCCTCTGTGCGTCACCTCGTCCAGGAGATCCTGCATCCTCATATGGTAAAGCTCGGCGTTGTCCTCCCATGCGGGGAGCTGCAGCTTGAGCATTTTTATGGGGCGGCTGCGGATCGTGATCGTTGAATTTTTGTCAATCCGGCCCATATTCCGGTGAACCTCGTGGACGTATTCCTCTAAAAGCTCTACCAGGCGGGCCCGCTCCTTTTCCACTATGGAAATGTCGACTTCCAGCTTTTCGATCAGGCTGTCATAGGAGGCAATGGTGGTTTCAAGCTGCTCCAGCACCAGAAAGGCCTCGCCCGTCAGCTCCAGCATGGATTCCAGCGGCTTCCGGTAGAAGTCGTCCTGAAAGGCATCGCGGCGGATCATCCGGTTTAAGGCTGCGGTCAGGCGTTCCCTGCTGTCCTGGGAGGCCTTCAGGAGCTGATGATAGTCGCGGATCAGGATCCCTTTCAAGTCCCGCAGCCCTTTTCCCGACAGCTCTGCGATATCGGTGTCCCAGCTTATCTCCTCCTGCACGGTAAGGGCGTCGTATTCTGCCAGGGCTGTCAGGATTTCGTCACAGTGCCTGAGGCGCCCGGAAAGCGCGGTCTGCTCCTTTTGCTTTTCCTGCTCCAGGTACGAAAGCTGCTGCATCCTGGCGTCAAAGTCCTGGCTCTGTATCTCCTCTCTCGGCAGCGGGACGGACGGACCGCATTCCCGCTCCATACGGCTCTCCACATCCTTTATCTGGTTTACTGCGACCGCCGTATGCTTATCCTCCCGGCCCCACAGCGCTTCCTTTTCGCGGATTGCCTTTTCGCGCTCCTTAAGCAGCTCCTCCTGATGGCTCTCTTCTTCGCGGCTGTAGCGGATCGCCTGCCATGCGCCGTCGGAAAGGCCATATTTTTCCTGCAGGCGGCGCAGGGCCTTTTCAGCCTTTAAAACGCGTTCCTGGCTCTTTTCCTTCTGGCGCTCAAGCTCTCTTTGTTCCATGGAAACGCCTGCTGTGATCGCCTCAAACCGCGCCTCCAGCTCGTGGATCGGGCCTTCCTGCTCCTTTCGCTCATCCGGCGCGCTCTCCGGCCCTGTATAGTCCTCATAGCGGCAAAGCCGCTCTTCCAGGCGATCGCTTTCCCGGTTCAGCAGATGAAATTCGGCGTCCAGCGTTCTGGCATCCTCTTTTAAGCGTTCCAGCCGTTCTGACGACAGCTTTTGCTGTTCCTCCAGGCGTCTCCTCTCCTTTTTACATGCCTCCAGCGCTCTGCGGTCCTCCTCATAGCACCCGAACGCGCTGCAAAGCCGTTCAAAGTCCTCCATTCTCCGGCTTTGCCGCCCGATGCTCTCGCTGCATGAGCGGATCCCGCTCTCCAGCCGCCTGATCCCGGCCTTTTCCTCTTCCAGGGCGGCGCGCTGCTCTATGAGGGATTCCTGGATATTTCCCAGCGACTTGAGGAGGGCCGCAAGCTCTTTTTCAGCCTTTTTCCACTCCTCCTTTGTCACGCTCTGGGCGCGCAGCCGTTCCTGGCGCTCCAGATATTCCCGTTGCTCCCTTTTGCGGATGGAAATCGCTTCCTCCTTTTTTTCGATCCGGCGCTCCTTCTCCCAGGCCAGGCGCTTCACCTCCTCCTCATTTAAGAGGCCCTCGTTAAACAGCATGTAAAAGCTGACGCCCTGGCTCGGGATGAGGGGCCCCTGTCCCTCCAGCTCCGTCTCTCCAAGCTGCCCGCGCTCTATGACAGGGATCGGGAAGGAGGTAAAGATGTCCCCAAGGCCGGTTCTGAGCCTTGTTATCTCCTGCCCGGTCATGATAAGGGCATATGGAAGGAACGGATTTCGTCGTATCAGCTCCCGGTTTTTGCTCTCGCCGTACCCATTTTTCTTCAGCCACTCCATCCCGTAGACCAGATGGATCCCCGCGTCGGCAAAGGCCTGCTTCATTTCCAGGGAAAGCTCCGGAATTTCTCCGTTTATCAGGCGCTTAAGCTCCATTTCCAGGGTGTCCCTCTCCCTCTCCAGGCTGCGCCAGATCGCCTCAATCTCCTGCAGCCTGCGCTCCGATGCCTTCAGAATCCCCTCCCGGTCAAACAGGAGCGCTTGTGCAAGGCCCAGATATTTCAGGATCACGCCCCGCTCAGAGAGCTCTTCCTCATACCGCGCCTTTCGCCTCTCCACTTCGGAGCGCGCCGCCTTCAGACGGGTCTGCTCCTCTTTTGTATCCTCCAGATCGCGCTCCAGCTTCCTCAAAAGCTCCCTTGCGCTCTCCAGCTTCTTTTTCAATCCCGCCCGTTCGCGCGCTGTCTCCTCCTGCTCCTTTTCATACCCGGCCCTGCGGATCTCCAGGAGGCCGGGCGGATATTCGCCCATCATGTTCCGGGCCAGGTTTTCCCCATAGCGGCCGTTAAATTCCCGCTCTGACGCATCGTAGCCTTCTGCGCGGCTCTCCAGGGCCCCCTGCTGCGACGCGGCCGCCAGGGCTTTTTCCATCATCCCCGCAAGCCTCTCCTGCTCGGAGCATGTCTGCTCCTGCTTTTCTCTCCTCTTATCGCGGTTTTCCTTAACGAGGCGTCCCGCGCGTTCGCACTCATTCTCATAATAGCGCCGCAGGCTGCGGCCCAGGCTCATCCGCTCCGGCTCCAGATCCGCGTTCCTCCTGGCGCATATCTCAAGGCGCGAGGCCGCAAAATCCCGCTCGCGCCGCTCCTCCCCGACCGTCTCCTGCTGCCCCGCGCATGACAGGAGATGAAGCCTTTGCGTGATCCGCCCGGCCTCACGCTCAAGCGCCTCACGCTCGAGGCCGTACATATCGCGGTTTCCCATATGGAACCGCTTTTTATCCTCCAGCTCGTGGATCCTGTACGACAGCTTCTCATATTGGATGCGCAGCATCTGCTCCCGGATGCCCTCTGTCTCGCGCGCTATGCCGTCATACGCCTCCTGGCAGCGCTTCCTCTGGCTGTCCATTTCCCGGATAAAGCAGGCGATCCGGTTCTCCTGCGATAAAACCTCTTTCCCGGCCTTCTGGTACGCCAGCGCCGCGTCCCGCACTGCCCCGGCCTCCTCCTCAAACAGACGGATCGTATCGCGCCGCTGTATCTTGGAGCGGTTGTCCTTATAAAGCCCCGCATACTTTCCCACAAGCTCCTGAAATTCCTTTACGCGGCTCTTATCCTTATTCAGCTTATTTTCAATGGCGTACAAAAACCATTTCTCCACCAGCCCCTTTTCGTCCTTACAGTCCAGAAACAGCTCGGACAGCCCTGATTCCTTCAGATTGATCCGCTTAATGATATTTTCCCATTCCTTATAGTGGATCCGGTATTCCAAAAGCCTGTCAAAATACTGCCTCGACTGCGCCGGCTGGTTCATATCATAATAATAAAATTTCATCTCCCGATCCTGCTTATAGCTCTCAAAAAGCTGGCGGCAGGCGGAAAAGCCGAGAAGCGTGATCTCCTTTTTCTTCTTTTCAACCACCGGGAGACGGCGCAGATCCTGGATGCAGGGCTCTTCGTATTCGCTGATCAGGGACGTGATCTCCAGCTCCTCATCCGCCTCCTCCCCTGTCTCCTGGCTCCTGCGGATCATCAGGCCCGCGGTCACATACCCGGCCCCGTCATCCAGCGCCCACTCAACCAGTATAAAGGACGGCTTTGCAGAGGTAAAATAGTCCGCAAAGGCGCGATCCTTCATATCGCGGTAGCGCTTATGCACAAAGGGCGCAAGAAGCATCTGCACCAGCACCGTCTTGCCGCCTCCGTTGCGCAGCGACAAAAGGGTGCTCTCGCCGCCAAGCTCAAAGCACTCGTCGCTGATGCGGATCGAATTGTGGTTATAATTCACATTAATCAGGCGGATTGCATTTATTTTACTCATTCTCCTGCACCCCCAGCACCCGGAAAACCCGCTTCACATGATTCTGGTTCAGCAGATTCCAGTCCATAAAATGGTCAAGCTTCCTTGTTGTCTTAATCATCTCATCCTGTTCCACATATTCGATCAGCCCCTGTTTCTGCAAAAACAGCAGGATCCCGTGCAGAAATCCCTCCTTGGTCGTGCGGGCGCGCGAGCCCTTTTCATCCGACTTAAGAGATTCATACGCCTGATACAGCGCGGCAAAATCAGGCCCCTCCCGGCCGGCCTCCTCCTGCCCGTCATACTCCGCCCCCTCTTTTAAGCGGGCGGAGATACAGTTCTGCAGCTCTCCCACGCGCATATATTCCCTGGACTTACTGCTGCTGCCCTGTCCGTCAAAAAACTCCACTAAGAGCGTCAGGATCGTGAACTGGGACAGATAATAATCGCGATCCACCGCCCCGGAGCGGCAGAGCACGGCCTTAAGCTGCGCCTTGGAAAAGCCAAGGAAATCATTCTCCTCCCTTGGAATCAGATAGATCACATCCCCATACCGCTCAATATTGCTGCGCGCAATCTCCCCCTGGGACTTAACGAGGCTCTGCACCTCCTCCCGCTCCGCATAGGCCTTGTAAAGAAACGGCTCTCTCTCCTCCCGCAGCTCGTGATGCTCCAGAAGATAATAAAAAATCTCCTGGCCCAGCCGGATCTCCTCCATCTCATATGCCATCGCCTCCCCCTCCTTTCTCCATGAAGCGTACGCGGACCATACGCGGATTCAATCTGCATGCATCCGCTTACCAAAGCGCCTCCATCCATACATTGGAGCAGCGGATCCGCTTCCTCTCGCCCGCTTCGTTTTCCACGCCGTCAAACACTACGTATTCCCTGTCCTCCATCCGGTAAACCAGAAACCCCCTGAGCGCTTCAAACCGTGTATCCTTTTCCGTCAGAGATAACAATATTTCATTTAACTGAAATTCATGCGAAGCTTCCTGGATAAACTCACTCTTTTCCCTGCGAAGCGCCTCCAGATCGATCCGCTGGTTTTTGATAAGCTCCACCATGATCTCCTTGAACATCTCCACATTCGGAATCAGTATCTGCCTCTCCTCCCGGCTCATCGGCTGTTCTGCCAGCTCCTTTAAGGATCCCCCGCCCTTTTTCATGGCAAAGTCCACAAGAGACGCAAGGCAGCCCTCATACTTTCGCCTCTTCCTCATCCGCAGGCGTTCCTGCTCCGCCCTCCAGGCGCCCTCGTCAAAATCAAGCTCCTCCTCCCCGCCCCCGTCGTCCTCCCGCCTCCGGCTCATCCGCCGGAACCGGAACGCCTGGTTCGGGTTGTAGCTCTTATCCGGTTCCCGCCCGAACAGGGGACGCAGAAAATAATCCAGCTCCGCCAGTGACTCCGGTTTCTTAAGCACCTGGTCATACAGGGCTGTCCGCAGCGGAAAACGCTTAATAAACGACATCTGCGAAAGCGCCTCCAGCTCTCTTGTATAAAGCGATTTCAGATCAAAATGGCCGCCCAGGATTCTCTGATGCTCGTCAATGGCCCTGCCTAAATACGTCTCAATCACCCGCAGATGCTGAAGCTTTTCCGCATCCTCAGGCCCCAGGCGCTTCACATTGATATGTTCCTCCTCAAGCTCCTTCACGCGCTTCCTGACCATGTCGCGGTACTCCTGGAACTTTTTCCTCGTATCGCTGATCGTCTCCAGATTTTCCAGCAGAATATCCTCATAATCCTTGACCGAATAATCGAGCGCATTGCGGCGGATCCGGCCCATGGCCTCCTGAATCTTCTGCATCTGAATCCGCAGCAGGTTAAACACATTTTTAATATCATCCACAGCCTTATCATAGCTCTGTTTTTCCAGGTGAAGCTGAAAGATCATTTCATGGATAGTCAGCTTTAAATTGCTCTCAATCTCCAGCGTAGACAAAAGAAGGCCATAGCCGTCGTCCGTCAGGTAATAGGAAGTGCGCTTGACCTCCTGATCCAGATACACCACGCGGTTGGCCACATAATGGATATGCATGATCTGATACGCATTCTGCTCAAAATTATAACCGTCAAAATACATGGCCCTGCCCTCATTGGACAAAACCACATTCACAATAAAATCCCCCAGGCTCCTGCATTCCTCATACGAAACCGGCTTGCCAAAATGCTGCGCATTCAGGGAATCAATATACGCCCCGATATCATCCATGGTGCAGTTTTCCTCCTTTAAGGACTGCTCCATGATATAAAGAAGAACCGCCATGAGCAGGTTCATCTGCTCGTCAAACCGCGCAAACCCGTACTGCTTCCAGGTCGTCTTCTGAATGCTCTGCGCCGTCAGAACCGCAAACAGGCCCACATTCTTCATCCGTCTCGGAAACTGCTTCAGAAACTCATACTGCATGATCCGCCGTCCCCTCCAGCCTCTTTAAATCCGACATATTTAAAATCTCCTGCGGAATATACCGCCCTCCGCTCAAAACCGCCTGCGCCTCCTCCCTCGTTTCCTCCCGGAAAAACGAAAAAAAGCGCCCGCTCAGCCTCCGGTTCTGCCCCTCCTTCATCAGCGGAAGCGCCGGAACTGCCCTGGCCTTACAGAGCATGGCCTCATAGGCAGGGACAAACGGCCGGATCTCCCACTGCCCTTCAAACAGGGCGGCCAGATTCTCATAGATTCCGATGCCCTCATAATCCAGATCCCCGAAATAAAAAATCCGGTTCCCATCCTCCCGCATATACGGCTCCGCCTGCAGGCTGAACTCCTCAAACGATCGCCAAATCCCCTTTCCGCCCCCGTAGATTAAGGTCCCCACCTCCACGTCAAAGAGCCGTTCCCCGCCCTCCAGAAGAAAACGGCGCATACTGTAAAAGGGATCCTTATTCTCCAGGATCAGGAGATTCTGCGGCACAGCCCTCGTGTGGGAATAATACGCCAGCGGCTCCGTGGTCAGATACAGGTTCAGAAACGTCAGATCCAGGCCGCACCGTTTCAGCACCGCCGGCCCCTGCTCCCTTGACAAAAACTTCTCGCGCGCCCAGATCTCAAAGCTCCTCTCATTCACCGATTCCTGCGTCTTTAAAAGCTCCCTTCGATACAGCAGAAAATCGCTCAAGAGCAGCACCCACTCCCGATCCCGCCTGTACACAGCAGGGTGCTTCAGATAGTAATCCACACAGATGAACGGCGACAGCCTATAAAGCAGCTCCTCCCTCAGAGCCTGAGCGTCCTCCTCCGGATCCGCCAGCCAGTATTCCCGGTACAGGGCCGGCTTCTTTCCGTTTAAGCCGGACGCCTTCACCGGCTTCACCTCACCGGCCTCAAGAAGCCCCAGAATCGTCTGATACTGGACAGAATAAGGGGCTTCGGCCGCGGCGTGGAGGGATAAAAGAGCTTCTAATGAGATACGTTTCATGTGAACGGCCTTTCCTGCTTTGATGTGCCTTCCTGCCTTGTGTTCGTATACTTTTGCAGAGCATACGGCTCTGTTTCCTTAAAATAGCTGTATTGTGTCGTCCTTTAGTATAACATAACGTACCGTAACATGAAAGCAAAAAATCCCCGGGCTCTTAAGTCTCCGGACGGAAGCGGAATTTCGGTTGGATATAAAAAGCGGAACAGCCAAAGAATCGTTCCGGAACGGATGTCCGAATATCCGCCCCGCATCGTGAATATACATGAAGCAGAACATAACAAAAAAGGAGTCAACCATGGGAAAATCAAGCTACCGGATCCTGATCCGCGCTCTCTTTACCTCCTACATCCTCACCGCCCTCTTTCTCCTTCTGCTGGCATTCGGGCTGTACCGGTTCCATTTAACCGAGCCGCAGGTCGAGATCGGAATCAACATCATCTACGTCCTCTCCTGCTTCATCTCCGGCATTGTCGCCGGAAAGCTGTCGCGCTTTAAGCGCTTCCTCTGGGGCCTGGCGGCCGGGGCATGCTATTTCCTCATCCTGCTCGGAACCTCATTCCTGATCAAAAAGCAGATCGGAACCAGCCCAAGAGAGCTGATCCTTATCTTCGCCATGTGCGCAGGCAGCGGAACCATAGGGGGAATGATAAGCTGACTCTGTACCGGCCAGTTACATAAACGTAAGCCTTCCGCTAGAGCGTGTTTCAAACACGCTCCAGCGGCAGGTTTCTGTATCCACGAAAACCTGCAGAAAACCGCCGGCGGCTTTTTACAGTAAGCCGAAGCCCGCGCATACTGCGCCGCAGACATTATTCCTCCTCCGGCGCGCTCTCCTTCTCTTCCTCCGCGGACTCCAGCATGTAAACGTGAATCTTGTCAATGCGGTTCTTCTCCACATGCTCCACCACCAGGCGGACATTTCCGATCGTTACATCCTCCCCCTCTTCCGGCAGATGATCCAGATATCCGATCACCAGCCCGCCGATGGAATCATAATCCTCAGACTCCAGCGAAAGCCCCAGGCGGTCATTTAGGTCGTCCAGCTTCATAGAGCCCTCCACCACATACTCGCATTCGCCCAGCTCCCTCACCAGCTCCTCCTCGTCGCCGTCATATTCATCCCGGATCTCGCCCACGATCTCCTCCAGCATATCCTCCAGGGTGATAAGGCCCGCCGTCGCGCCGTATTCATCCAGCACAATCACGATATTCACATCCGTCTTGCGCATCTCCAGCATCAGCTCAGACACCTTTTTAAACTCATACGTATACAGCGGCTGGCGCAGGAACTTCCGCACCGAAAAATCCTCCACATCGCCGCCTAAAAAGATATCCTTAATATTAATCACGCCAATCACATTGTCCGTCGTCTCCTCAAAGACCGGAAAACGCGTATATTTCTCCTCGCGGAACTGATCCATCAGCTCCGGATAAGCGGCGTTTACATCCACAAAGCTCATATCAATACGCGGAACCATGATATCCTTTGCAACCGAATCACCGAAATCAAACACATTGTTGATCATCTTCTTCTCTTCTGATTCAATCACGCCTTCCTCATGGCTGACCTCCACAATCGTGCGCAGCTCATCCTCTGTGATGGCCTCCGCCTTTTTATTCGGATCCACGCGCAGAAGCCGCAGAACCATAAAAGAAAGCTGATTGACCACCGCAATCACCGGCGTGAGAACCACCATGATCACATATATATATCGCGCAAAACGGAGCGCAATCGTTTCCGCGGAAATCGTAGAAATCGTTTTCGGCGTGATCTCGCCAAAAACCAGAATCAGCAAAGTCAGTACGCCGGTCGCCAGTCCCACCGCCTCATTGCCCCACAGCTTGGTGGCCAGCATGGTAGAGAGAGAGGAGGCATACAGATTTACGATATTGTTGCCAATCAGAATCGCACTGAGCATCTTACTCGGATTCCCGATCACCTTCAGGACAAACGAAGCCCTGGCGTCCCCGGCGTCTGCCAGAGTCCGCATGCGGATCTTATTCACCGTTGTAAGCGCTGTCTCAGATGATGAGAAAAAGCCGGACAAAGCCAATAAGAACAGTAAAATTATCAATTGTATCGAGTCGCCTGAATCCAAAAAAAATCAACCCCCATTTTATAAATTATAGATAATGATCCGATTCTACAATATTTAGGCTTTTCTGTCAACAGGTTGAGGACGTCAGGGGGTATTCTTTTCTGTACAAAAAAGCGCGGTTTGGCGCCGTTTCTCCCGGGTTATCTGTGACTTTCGCTGCGCTGTACTCACAAAACACGCCTCACATGGACTGGCGTGTGAACCGTAACCGCCAGATCCCATGATATTCCCCCGAACCTCCGACACCGCTTGCGAAATCCCCCCGCTCCATATATAATAGTAAAAAACCGACACTCCCTTCAAACCGCACCCAAAACAGGAGAAAACGAACATGAACGCATCCATTTCCATCGACATCGGCGGCTCTACCACAAAAGCCGCCGGATTTACCGAAGCAGGCGACCTCTTCGGCACGCTCCAGATCCGGGCGGGCGATCCGCGGACCAGTGCCTTCGGGGCGCTGGGCCGTTTTATGCATGAGCACCGCCTTTCCCCCGCCGATCTCTCACATATCACGCTCACCGGCCTGGGATCCAGTTTTTTTACAGAGGATCTCCTTGGCATTCCCACCTTCCACGCCCCGGAACTGGACGCTATCGGGCTGGGCGGCTTACGGCTGGCGGGTCTCAGGGAGGCGCTTGTCGTCAGCATGGGAACCGGCGCCGCTTTTGTGAGAGCCGGGCAAAGCGGCTGCACGCATCTCGGAGGCAGCGGCATCGGCGGAGGAACCTTATGCGGGCTGGCCTCCCGTTTTCTCCATGAGACCGATATCCTGGCTCTGGAGGAAATGGCCGGCCGCGGGGATCGCGCCATGGCGGATCTGCGCATCGGCGATCTCCTGGACGCAGAGATCCCGGCGCTCCATCCGGAACTGACCGCCGCCAATTTCGGGAAAATAAAAAGCAGCGCCACAGACGAGGATGTGGCCGCTGCCCTCTTCAATATGATCTATGAAAATATCGGCGTGATGGCTGTCTTTGCTCTTGCCGGCGACACGGTCCGCGATGTGGTTCTCACCGGTTCCCTGGCCTGCCTCGCGCCGGCCAGGACCACGTTCGATGTTTTCAACCGCATGAATGATATTTTCCATGTCAACTTCATCATCCCGCCCCATGCGGCCTTTGCAACGGCTGTCGGCGCATGGAGCGCCGGAAACAGAGAGCATTTCGCAAAGCCGTAAGCAGGCGGGAGAATATACGATGCCGGAAGGGGAAGCGTCATCCCTTCCTCTTCTTCCCTCTCCGCCCTGTCCCAAACAGTCCCGATATGCACAGCAGCGCCGCCCCCATAAAAATGCAGACATCGCCCACATTGAGCACCACTTTTTTGAGCCATCCGGCCTGAACGCTGAAATAATCCACCACATACCCGCGTTTCATGCGGTCGTAAAGATTGCTCAGACCCCCGGCTGTGATCAGGGAAAGGCCCAGCCGATCCAGGAAACGGCTCTGTCTCGTCAGCGTCCAGACAAGCATCCCCGCCGATGCGGATGTGGAAATCAGCGGGAGCTGTCTCGTCAGCTCCTTATATTTCTCCAGCCTTCCAAAACAGAATCCCTCATTGTGGTTCTGGTAAAGCCGGATCTTTCCGTTCGTCCCTTCCAAATCCCTGGGGAACCGGGACGCATCCTGCGCTTCAATTCTCCCCTTTAAAAACAGATCCAGGCCGGATAAGCCGGCCGTCAGCCCTAAAAATATCATATTCGTTCCTCCCTTCACTTTCTGTCCCTGATTTTTTCCAACCATATTTTTCCCCGCTGCGCATATATTAATAAAAACCAATGTAAGGAATTTCCCATGCCATGTGCCATAAACCCCGCCTCTGAGGAGCTCGCGGACTTCATCTACCGCTACTACTCCTTTTCCCTTAATGAACTGCTGTCCCGGCAGGATATCTGCTATGACTTTGTCAGCAGCCAGTATCTGATCCTGCACCGCCCGCTCCCGGAGAGCCTGCCCTTATCGTTTATCCGCGACGGCTATGACTCCATCCCGAACCTCTACTCCCTGCTTGATTCCGGGAGTATGGAAAGCGCCGGCATCCTCAAAACCTTTGATCAGCCCCGTCTCAGCTATAAAGGGCGCGGGACCGTCATCGGGATCATCGATACCGGGATCGATTACTTAAATCCCATTTTCCGCAACCCGGACGGCACGACCAAAATCCTCGAGATATGGGATCAGACCATTGAGGGCAGCGGACTTTTAACCGGAACCCCCTTTGACGACATCCGCTATGGAACCGTCTTCTCACAGGAGGAGATCAACGAAGCGCTCCGCAGCGACGATCCCTTTTCCATCGTTCCCTCCCGCGACGAAAACGGGCACGGAACCGCCATGGCGGCCATCGCGGCGGGAAGCGCCACAGCCATCCCTGACTTTACGGGCGCGGCGCCTGAGGCAGGGCTGGTCATTGTCCGCCTCAAGAAGGCCAAGAAATACCTGCGGGACTTTTATCTCATCTCCCCGGACGCGGAGGCCTATCAGGAAAATGATATTATGCTGGGAATCAAATTCCTGCTTCTCTCCGCCCGCCGCCACCAGCTTCCCATCACGATCCTGATCGGCGCAGGCACGAATATGGGCAGCCATGAAGGCACCTCCCCCCTGGCCCAGTACATAACCGAGCAGATCGGAAACCCGGGGCAGATATTCGTCCTGGCCGCCGGAAATGAAACAGGCAGAGGCCATCACTATCTGGGGCATATCTCTGCCCAGGAGGACTATGAGGACGTGGAAATGCGGGTGGGCAATGACGAGCGCGGCTTTACCCTGGAGCTGTGGGCGCGCGAATCCGAGCTCTACTCCGTCGGCTTTTTGTCCCCCTCCGGCGAGGAGATCAGCCGCGTCCCCATCTCAGCCGTCTTAGAACGCGAAATCCATTTCCTGCTTGAAGATACAATCATCTACCTGACATATACCTCCTCCGAGCTGGCCACGGGAAGCCAGCTTATCATCATGCGCTTCGAGGATCCGGCTCCCGGCCTGTGGCATATACGGGTCTATAATTCCCTGTTTATCGAGGGCCAGTACCACATGTGGCTCCCTGTGCATGGCTTCCTGTCAGAGGATACCTTTTTTCTGCAGTCCAGCCCTGACACCACCGTCACGGATCCCGGCAATACGCCCGGCCCGATCACCACAGCGGCCTACAACCACCGCAACAACAGCATTTACATCCACTCCAGCCGGGGCTTTGCAAGAAGCGGGGCCATAAAGCCGGAGCTCGCGGCGCCCGGAGTCGCCATAAGCGCCCCGCAGCAGCGCTTTGACATGACCGGAACCTCCATTGCCGCGGCCCACACGGCCGGCGCGGCGGCCAACCTGCTGTCATGGGCTGTCCTCGGAGACAATTTAAGGAGCATCAACACCCTGATTGCCAAATCCATCCTCATCCGGGGCGCAGACCGCAAGCCCGGCCTCACCTACCCCAACCGGGAATGGGGCTACGGGACGCTCAACCTGTACCAGTCCTTTCTCGCCATGCGGGAATAAACAGAAACTTAAGGAATTGCAGGCCCCGCCGTCAGCCATGTCCCCGCATCTCGATCATCGGCCCGCCGCACTTTTCCAGATAGGATCTCGTAATCACCACAGAGCCGATATTCGGATCCTTGGGGATCTCATACATGATGTCCAGCATGAATTCCTCGATGATCGCCCGCAGCGCCCTGGCTCCCGTATCCTTTTTAAGCGCCTCCTCTGAGATCCAGTCCAGAGCGCCGTCCTCAAAGACCAGCTTCACCTCGTCGAGCTCCAGAAGGCGGGTGTATTGCTTGATAATTGCATTCTTCGGCTCCTTGAGGATCCGCACCAAAAGGTCCTTCGTCACGCCATGCAGGGGAACCAGCACAGGCAGACGCCCCAGGAATTCCGGAATCATGCCAAACGCGCGCAAATCCTCGGTCGTCGTCTGGCTTAAAAGCTCCGGATCCCCGTCGTACTCATCCCGCAGGTGCGCGTTAAAGCCCATGCCCATGGAGCGCGACAGGCGCTCCTTCACAATGTCCGCCAGATCCGGAAAGGCCCCGCCGCAGATAAAGAGAATATGATCCGTATTCACCGTCGCCAGCGGGGTCAGGGCATTCTTCTGGTTCGAGCCCACCGGAACCTCTATCTGGCTGCCCTCCAGAAGCTTAAGAAGCTCCTGCTGCACGGACTCCCCGCTCACATCCCGGGTCGTGAGGTTCTTCTTTCTGGCAATCTTATCAATCTCGTCAATAAAGATGATGCCGTGCTCCGCTTTCTCCACATCATTGTCCGCCGCAGCCAGAAGCTTGGACACCACGCTCTCAATATCATCGCCGATATAGCCCGCCTCTGTCAGGGACGTCGCGTCCGCCACGGCCAGCGGCACGTCAAGAAGCCTGGCCAGGGTCTTTACCAGATATGTCTTCCCGCTCCCCGTAGGCCCCAGCATCAGAATATTCGACTTTTCAATCTGAACCTCCCCGCCATCGCTCTCCTGTCCCTGCAGGAGCACGCGCTTATAATGGTTATATACTGCCACGGAGATCGCCTTCTTCGCCCTCTCCTGTCCGATAATATACTCATCCAGACGCGCTTTTATCCGGTGCGGAGCCGGAACATCCTTCATGGTAAATTCCGGCTTCTTCTTTTCCGCCCTCTTTTTCTTAACCTTATTCTTCTCCGGAATCTCCGTAGTCCCCGGCGCAAGGCCCGGAATATCACTTAAATTTAAATTCATATACGGCATATTCTGAAGCTTGCTGAAATCAATCCCGCCCTGCGTCACAGAATCAAACGCCTTCTGCATGCAGGCATGGCAGAAATTCATCCCGCCCGGCATACTGATCATCGGTCCCGCCTTGCTCTCCGGGCGGCGGCAGACATAGCAAATCTTTTCAAACGTCTCCTGTCCGTCCTGTTCTGTATCCTTTTCCTGCATATTACGCCTCCTCATGTCCGCTTTTGTCTGCGCGTTTCTACCAGTATACAGACCTTCTGCTTCTGTCAAAAAGACATATAAAAAAATAAAATGCTATTTCCAACTACCATACCATAGTAACCGGAACTAACATTTTAGCTTCTTATAAATATCTCTCAGAATACATCCGTCTGAAACTCTTTATAAACAAAAATCCTTCAACTGTGAAAAATGGAGCATACGGGATTCGAACCCGTGGCCTTTTGAATGCCATTCAAACGCGCTCCCAGCTGCGCTAATGCCCCTCTGTCTTTCGATGTGTGTTATTATAACACAGAATCCGTAAAAAGGGAAGAGGAAATTTCAAATTTCTGTATCTCTTTTTGCGTGAAAGGTTACTGTTCACGAAACGCATCCTCTTGTCCGTCCGGGACAGACAGGAAGCATCATACATCCACCCGATAGGCAAATTTTTCTCTTATTTCGCGAAAAAAATATTGAAATTTTTTGAAGTTGTGCTATAATAGAGGAGTCGGTAAGGGGACATAGCTCAGCTGGGAGAGCGCTGCGTTCGCAACGCAGAGACCGCGGGTTCGAATCCCGTTGTCTCCATAAAAAGGGCAGTCAGAAGCAGATGCTCTGAAAAAGTGGGAATCTCATTTTGAGATTCCCACTTATTTTTGTACATATGGAAGCATAAGAGTCACCGGAAGCGCATAAAATAAAATCAGACAATATCGGATCAGAGCAATCGGCCCGGCAAAACAGAACAGCACGATCAGCAGGATGAACAAAAGCGGTATGCTCTCCTCCCGCTTCTTCTCCCTCATACAGCGGATCAGGCTCCCGAGGAGGATCCAGAACAGCAGCCCCGGCGAAAACAGCATTGATACAAGAGGGATCTTCTGAGGGAAATTTGTCATCATAAGCTTCATAATCGCTGACTCCAGAACAGGCAGCCGGCTGTCCCGTTCTCCCGGAGGTTCGGTAACAGGCGCAAAATAGCTGCTCTCCCGGTACAGTTCATAGCCGTTCCGGTGATATTTGTTATAATACTGCGTATACCCGTCTACAAGGCCGTCCGGATACCAGTATGCAAGCGTATTGTCCAGAAATGAACTGATATAAACCCCTGCATTTCTTATCCCGATTTTCAGCCATAACGCCCCGTATTTCCTTGGATCCCGCTCAATGGCTTCCATCTTCAGGCTGCCTTTCATGGGATCCGACAGACGCGGCTCATAGAATTGTTCCAGCTTTTCCCTGGGCAGGATTTCAAACAGCTCCTCCCTCTCATCCGGACGGATATCTCCGCCGCGGTTATAGACTCTCGCCAGTTGCTGCACCGGAATGCTCAGCATCTCCCGCTTATTGACCGGCTGCACGTCCAGGAGCCGGTAAAACGGCCCTGCATAAAGGCACCAGAACATGAGAACACAGAAACCGCTTTTCACAAACAGATTTTTCTTATCTTTGTCCAGATTCAGGAAGAGAATCACAGAAAAAACAATAAAGATATAGATACCTGCACTGCGGAGCACAACCGCAAACCAACTGACTGCCGCCCAGAGCGCATACTCACCTTTCAGGATCTCTCTGTTCTTTATCAGCCGGTAAATCCAAACGACCTCAAGGAGGGCAAACGTTGTAAAAAGGACATCCTTTGTCGTACAGCCCGCTGTAACGGACACAACCGGAAAGCATGCATACCAGATAAATGTCAGGCACACCGTCCACGGCTTTTCCGTAAGCGTTCCGATCCATTCCGTCACATAGCTGAATGCGAATGAGACAAATGCCATCTGCAGGAGGCAGTATACCGCAATTCCCAGGTTATACCCCCCCCCCGCTCAAATTTCCAAGCCTCACCGCATTTCCCAGGATTAACGTGTGCAGAACCGGGTGATGCGATGTCAGCTCTCCTGTCCGGATTTGTTCATACGCAAATTCCGCATCATAAGCAAACGCTCCCGGATATAAGGCAAGCCAGACCGGAAGCCAAGCCAAAAATATTCCGGCCCATATCCATTTACGGCTGATCCTCAGCCCCCGGCTGTCCAAACCGTTTTTTTCCAGACAAACAAAGGAAATCCGGCGATACCCCCACTCAAGCCCATGGGCCGCTAACATGCTGAACACTGCCCATGCTCCCAGAAATCTCCAGGCGCGCAGAGGCAGAATTCCTGTTTCTGAAATGGCTTTTCCCGCAAGAAGACAGAACGAATACGTCCCGCCAAGCACATAGGAATACGGGCTGATTGAAAAAGACGATCCCTTTAAATAAACCGTCATAAGAATTGCGAACACAGCCAGATGCAAAACGCTGTGGCTGAACCCATCAAAGCCTTTCGGCAGCAGCTCCGGAAAAAAACAGACCCCGGCATAGGAAAATCCGGCTGCCTTCAGGAACTGCCTCACCCTCTTTCCATCCTCCCATTGCAGACGCGGCCTCATTTCCCGCATGACAAAACACGCCTTCCAATCCGCTCTGCCTCCCCGGGCGTCAGTTCTGCATAGAGCGGCAGCGTCAGCACCCGCTTGCTCACATACAGCGCCTCTGGCGTCTCCCTTACATCATACTTCCCATGAAAGCAGCTAAAGGTATTCGTCAGGGGATAAAAATATTTCCTGGTAAAGATCCCCTCCGCCGCCAGCCGCTCAAACACCTCGTTCCGGCTGGCCCCGAACCGTTTTTCATCAAACAGCACCGGGAAATAGGCGTAATTGGACTTCACGCCGTCCTGCACAGGGTTCAGAGTAAGCCCTTCCGCTCCCTCCAGAAGCTTTCTGTAAACGCCGGCGACGGCCGCGCGCTTTTCTATCTCCTCATCCACATGCTTTAAGTTGCACAGCCCCATCGCCGCGCAGAATTCATTCATCTTCGCATTCGCCCCGACCCCGTCCACCACCTCCGGGCCACGGATCCCGAAATTTTTCAGGCGGTACAGCTCCAGGCCGAAGTCTGTATCCGTGTAGCTCACTGCCCCGCCCTCGATGGAATGAAACACCTTGGTCGCGTGGAAGCTGAAGCAGGACGCATCCCCAAAGGAGCCGATTCCCCGCCCCTTATACGTTACGCCAAAGGTGTGGGCCGCGTCATAGATGACCTTCAGGCCGTACTTTCCGGCAATCCTCTCTATTTCTTCCACATTGCAGATATTTCCGTACACATGAACCGGAACGATGGCGCAGGTGCGATCCGTAATTAAGTCCTCGATCTTTGACACGTCGATTGTGAAATCGTCTGGATCAATATCGCAGAAAACCGGTTCCAGCCCGTTGCGCACAATGGCGTGTGTGGTGGAAGCAAACGTAAAGGGCGTGGTAATCACCTCGCCCTGTAAATGCATGGCCTGCAGTGAAAGCTCCAGCGCCATATGTCCGTTTGTAAACAGCTCAATCTGAGGCACATCCAGATAGGAGCATAATTCCTTCTGGAGCTTCTGGTGCTTTTCCCCCATATTGGTCAGTTGGTGCGATTCCCAGATATCGCGGATTTCCTCTATGTATTCCTCCAGTGAAGGCATAGAAGAGCGGGTGACTAAAATTGGTTTGTTCATAAACAGATTCCTCCCTGTTTTTTCTGATTTCGTTTCACGCAGCGCCGCATGGTATAAAATGCACCAGCTTATAAAGCCGGAAATATGGCGGACGCATGATAATCAGCCCCTCTGATTTTCACTCTTTCATTCTCTGTACCGATCCTGCCGTCTGACAGCAGATCCATCAGCATTCCCAGCATCTCTGTCTGCAAATTCAAAATGCATTCATAATCCCCTCCGCTGTCATAAAAAGCCTGGAACGGTACCGCACTCTGCATGATCACCGGCCCTGTGTCCATGCCTGCATCGATGAAATGGGCCGTATTGCCGGCCAAAAATACCGTTCCCTGCCTCACGGCCTGATCGATCGCTTTTATTCCTGGAAACATGGGGAGCAGGCTGGGATGGAAATTGATCAGCCTCATATGATACCGTTCCAAAAGCGGTCCTGACAGAAGATGGGAGCCAAAGGAAAAGCAGTAATCAATCTCATGCGCCTCCAAAAGCTCCAAAATCCGTCCGGACAGCGCCAGATTCTTCTCCGTACGGCTGTCCCCTCCAAGCGCCTCATAAGAAATTTCTTTGTATGTAATTTTTTGAATATTTAAAATTTTTACTAATGCATCTGGAATACATGCATCTGAAATAACCAGCTCAATCTGCCGGATCCGCTCCATATCCCCCTGCTCTAAAAAATTCCGCAGCCGCGTTCCCGCCCCTGATATGTAAAATGCAAACTTCATCCCGGTTATCCTTTCTTCTGTAAACGTTAAGCCGGAAAAACATATGTCTTTTTTGTCTTTTCCGGATATCTGCCATCAAAAAAGCTCTCTGTTTATTCAATCAGCGTAAATTGCGCCAGCATTTCCCGGATCTTCTCAACCGGATTGAACATCATCACATCAATGATGGAAAGATTGCCCTGAAACGGATTGCCAAACTGCTCATACCGGATATCGTCTGTCTTTAAAAAATACAATGTAATCCCATGCTTTCCGAATTCATCCCTACTGTACAATTCTTTTCCGCCGATCGCATTCAGATATGTATCAGCCCCAAGAATACGGCAAATTTCCAGGACCTTTTCCATTCCTTTTAACTCGTTATTTTTATGGATCGCAGATGAAACGACCATCTTTGTCTCAATCCCAAGATAACTGCATACGAGTCTGAGGGATTCTGTGATAAATCCGGCCAGATTCGTCTGCCTGCACGAAAATGCCTCTTCAATCACAGGATAAACGTCTTTAAAATACGGAGCTTTCCTGTAATTATACCGGAGCGTCTGCAATCCTTTTTCAAACAGCCGGTCATTTTTATTTACCTCTATCTCATTAATTTTTTTATTCGGGCTTGCGCCTGCCAACGGGAGATTCAAGTAATGGGGACTGCCGCCCGCAAGAATCCGGTTGCGGTTAATCCATCCGCCCTTGATATAATTCACATCATCATAAATTACATACATATCCACGGCATTCAGCAATTGCCAGTAGCCTATGTAGGGGAAAAAATATGGCTGCATAATCCCAAGCTTCATGCCGCGCACCTCTCTTCTTCCACACAAATAGACAGTATATAATTCTCTAAATAATTTTCCTCTTCAATTCCTGCTTTAATATCCCAATTGATCTGGTTCATCTCCTTCTCCCTTTTCTCTGATTCAAACTGTAGAAACCGTTTGCCAGACGGCTGCTTTGCTCCTCAAAAAGCGTGACCCATTACGCCCAAGGCAATCCTGCACACCCTTGTCTGGCACATATTTCCTGCTCCTGGCCGATATCCACAATCCCTCATACCTCTCTTTATTTTTTATGCCTGTTATATACCATGGATAAAAGCTGTTTAAAAAATTTCATTTCCTCTGCCCTGAAAATGAATGCCAGCCCTATATAGACTGCAATACCAGTTATTATCTTAACAATAAACATAAAAAACAGATTCATTTCTATACAAGATACCATACGCACCGTTACTCCCATGATTGCTGCCATGCAAAATCCCGGAAAGATATCTTTTATCTGCTGAACATAGCTGTAATTTAAAATTGCCTGATTGGGATATGCATTCATAAAAGCAGAGCCGATCGATATCAGAACGGATCCTGTTACAATTCCATATATTCCATACTGTATGGAAGCGAATAATATCGTCAGACCGAATATTTTTTTCAAAACCTCTAATCTCAGATATATATCGCTTCTGCCTACGGAATTAATCGCCTGCAGGTTTGCAGTATGAATCGGATAGAAGACAAACTCCAGGCATATAATTCTCATAAGCGGCACACAGGGCAGCCACGTTTCCCCAAATAAAATCAGGATACATTCTTTTGAAACTGCCATTAATCCAATCATCATCGGAAATAATACAAATGAACTCATCTTGATCGACTTTCGCATAATTGTTTTTAAAACATCTTTATTCTCCTGCTCAGAAGAGTATACAGGAAACAGGACTGACTGCATCGCTCCGTCCACATTATTCACAATTAAACCTGGCAGTTGTTCTGCGCGGTTTAAATATCCCAGTGTCTCCGCCGAAAAATTCCTTCCTACCACCAGATTTCTTAAGTTTCTGTAAATTGAATTGAGCAGGGATGCCAGAAGCAACTTACTTCCAAAGCGGAACAATCCTCTGGCCTTCTCTTTGGAATAATGCAGATGCGGTTTCCATGGAACAATCTTCATTAAAAAAATACAGATAACAACATTATAGGTTATCTGCTGAAAAATAAGCGCCCAGGTTCCCAATCCGAAAGCTGCCAAAATAATGCCGATTGCCCCTGATATAAAAATCGTATTCAGACTCACTTTAAACAGCTTCTGAAAAAGCATGTTCCGCTGTATAAATGCATTTTGAATCGCATTATATGCGCCTGGAAACAATATAACGCCCGCTGTCCTTAAATAAAGGCTCAAACATTCCTGATGGTAAAACGATGCAATATAGGGAGCAAAAACAAACAATACGCTGTAAAATAAACAGGCCATCGCAAAACAGATAAAAAATGCGGATGTCATATCCTCTTCATCCACCCTGTTTTTCTGAATCAGAGCTGAGCCAAATCCGCCCTGGACAAATACCGCTGCAATATTAATAAATACTAGCACGAGCGCAAGCATCCCATAATCATCCGGCGTTAAAAGCCTGGCTAGACAGATTTGAATAATAAACTGAATTCCCTGAACTCCAATACGCTCGCAGAATTTCCAGAGCAGGGAACTTATAATCCTACTTTTCTTTTCTCCATCCATTTTTCATTTTATAACCTGCTCTGTGCCATATTCCGGCTATTATATACCGAAGCTGGGCCGCTGCGATAAAGCCTTTGGCCAGATGCTGCCTGCTGTTTACATTTCTCTGGTTCATCTCACGGATCCCAAAATCTCTGTAATCTTCGTTATTTGTATAGGAAATCTGAGTCTGTCTGCATAAATCCACATAGGCGTCCGCGTCCATATGAATCAGTTCCTTCAAAAACGTCTCTATGGGTTTTCCCGGCATATCAGATACAAGGCGTTCTCTCTGAGCCATATCTACAAAATATCCGTATCCCTCGCATTGATAACAGTAATGCCTTACTGGAATCGATACCAGGCCGCTGTATGCGCTGTCCATAATAGCTCCGGCCACGCCTACATGGACGGACGCCTGATCAAAATATGCCTCCAGCCCGGACGGGGCAACCTCCCCCACCAATTCTATATCCATCCGAATCGCTTTCGGTATCTCTGAAATCTTTTTTCTTACAATCGCCTCATCTCTTCCGTAGCCAATTATAATTAGCTTTAAGTCCGGCTCTTCACTTTTTAACGAGCAAAAGCTGTCTATCAGTCCCAGCAAATATGCCTTATGCGGAAAGACAAAACGGCCTACTGATAAAATGCAAAACGGCTTTCTCAGGCTGCGCCCCCTGGCCTTTTCTTCATCAAACGCCGGGGGAACGGATCGTAAGCTTTTTACCAGCATTTCTTTCCCGTAAATGCTTTTATATCCATATCTCCTTTCAAACGCTTTCATATGACTCTCGTTTACATATATGATATTCCGGTTGCGATCCATCGTCTGAATCGTTCTTCCAATATACCCTTTCGCCGCCTTTCCCAGTATACGCGGAATCTTTTTTTCCGGAAATACTTCTTCAAAATGCGGAATCCAATAAAACGTATTCATATGGCAAAGATGATAATATACCTTTATCTTCTCCAACATAGCATATTGATACAGATCAAATGCATAAGCTATAATCTCCTCATCAGCATGAAATATGCCTTCTAATCCTTCATGCCATCTCCTGCAATGAATATCTATTTCTCTTACCGTTACATATCCATCCAAAAAGTCAGCCTTAAAATCGTCGCATATAACCGTCCCACAAAGCTTTAAAAAGATTATCCGATATCCTCTCTCCTTCAGCCATTTTACAAGACGATCCATATATACCTCGATCCCGCCAACTTCCATATTGCGTTTGATAAACAAAAATGTAGGTTTCCTGTTTCTCTCCTCCGTCATCTCCTCATACACTCCGTTCTCGTGGCATCTTAACAGACATGGTTTGCATTATCAAAAATACCATTCCAAACCGAATGGCATATCTGTAAAAATGGGTCAGATTATTTCCTCCCAATAAAATCAACATTACAAATGTTACGTAATAAAAATAATATTTTAAATAGTAATTAGCAGTTCCCTTCGCCAGTTTCTCCAATTTCATTGTAAGCATGACAAAAAAACAGGGAATAACCGGAGCGTATATATAGCCAAAGTACAGCGCGCCCTGACCTACAGAAGGCAGCAGTTGGTCACTCCGGCCCGTAAATCCCCAAAAAGCATCGTTAAAATCCACAACCAACGACCTTCCGGCCATTCCGGAAAAAATTGAAGATATAAACGGTAATGAGCGAAAAAAATCGGCTGCCAGATAGATTTGATCCGATGTTTCCTTCAAAAGGCAAGCTGCTGCAACATTCGCAACGCCCCCAAAATAGGCGTTAAATATCTGCGACAGCTCATATAATAAATTTCTATCTTCTCCAGCGAAGGCCCCTCCTTTGCCCAGCAATGCAGTGATCACAATCAGAAGCCCTCCGGTAACAATAATTGGAATAAATTTTCTGATTCTCTCAAAATAAAGAGCGCAAATCATTATTAAAACAGCGACAGCCGCAAAAACTGTATTCGCATTTTCTCCTGTCATGACAAAAAACAAACATCCTACCGTCAAAAGCATATAAACAATTGCCTTCGTTTGATGTCTCTTTCCATATTTATTGTGGATTTTCACAACGAAATATGCAGGGAAAATAATTTGTACAAGTGTAAAAAGCGCTCTCATAAAAGTATCAACTAATCCAAGCGGTTCACGCCCTGACACTCTCCATGAACGCACCGGAATATACGTTTCGGGTTTTCCAATTTCCATAATTGTATGGAAGCGTCCTGCTAAACTTGGATATACTACGATTATCCCTCCAATCAGTAAAATCATCAGGGAAATCGTGATTCTAAAGAAAACCCCGGCCTTTACAGAACGTTCTCTTTTTTTTATGTGTCTTTCTGAAGCTGCCATTATGATTAACAGTATATATACACAGGTCGTCTCATAAATCATCAGCGCGATCGCTTTATCAAGACATAAAAAAATCTCTGTATTTTTTGTCATGGTCTGATAGTCTCCGAGCATTAAAAAAAACGGATTCAGCACATCCTTTATAAAATACATCCCCACGATCCCAAATATGCTGATACTGACGGACACTCTCTTCACCAATACCACAGTTCCCATTGTATAGCATGTATAAAAAAGGGGAAGGAGGTACAAATGTGAAAAATAATGATCCGCGTTTCTGTCTGCAAATAAGAGGACTGTGATAATCAGGCCAGACACAGACAGCAACACCACAAAAAACAAATAATATATCTGTATCGTTCTCTTCATTTTTATCTGCTTTCATCCTTCTTTGGTTTCGTTCTATCCATTGCCCTCTGGATAATCTCCATCCACTTCCCAGCAATCAGCTCTGGTTCTACCTCGCTTCTCAGCTTTTTTGCCTCAAAGCTGATTGTCTTTCTTAATCCCTCATCAGAAATCAGCCTGGCAGTCTCTTCCTCTAATCTCAATTCATCGTCAGTATCCACTAGTACATCATTGCATTAATTCTCGAGTAAACAACACTCGCTATCCGCGCCCTCTGCACGCCTGAGAAG
>QXXC01000094.1 GCA_009911305.1 Clostridiaceae bacterium
ATAACCTTCTGATACCCTTCCAGCCGCTCCCTTGTCATCTGCACCGGCCCCGCCTCCTTACTTTATGTATCCGCCTTTTCCGTTCTGCCTGTAATACAGGGCAATCTGCGCATAGGTCACAGAATGCCCGCAGTCTAATGTCACCAGATGCTTATATTTTCCTGTCACCCGGCTCTTACGTATAACCGGCCGGACATCCTCACGCGCGCCGCTTTCCCTCCGGACATCCCTTATCCGGAAGACGTCCCCGATCCGGACATTCCTCCGGTAATACGCCACTTCCTCCTGCGTAACCGCGCCTTTTTCGAGTGCACAAAGATACTTTACCTTTTCCAAACTTATTTCCACCACTTCCTTTTTCTGTCAGGATTCCTTAAGGCATTTTATAAATCCTTTATCTCCCGGACAATCTTTTATCACATTTTCCCTGTATAGTAATCTTCAACAGGGGCAAATCCTTTTACATAGACTTTTTCAGACCTATGCCGGCCGGATGGAAACCCTGGCCGGCGCCTCCTTTTTAAGCCTGGGTGTTCTTACCTGCCCACTGTTCCGCCATGGCTTTTGCGATGCCGGGGAAGGTCTTACTGCGCATTTTCGATCTGTCTTTCATTTTCCCCACAATCCCCTGGGTTCACGTTATCAAATTTACGCATTTCCAGTCTCCATCCTTTCGCTATTCTGCATCCCGTCAAAAATAGGGATATGAAGCTCTTTTCGGCTTCTGTTCCGGCTCCTGTTTTTGGTTCCCGCATGTATATTTAAGCTCTATGGCTTTTATGCTGCCCCCATCGTCTGTATGGACCTTCATTTCCGCAAGCTCCATTTTCTCCAGCGCCTCCTTCAGATGTAGGATAGTGCGGAGGGGTGACAAACAAATACAAATAAGAAAGGGATCTCCTCAATTCTTAAAAGGCTATGACAGTAACGGTTATAGTCTTTTTTCATACGGTAATTACCGTATGAAATGAACACCTATTCACACAAGCAGAGAAATACCCAACCATGATATTTCGCAATCCAATCTCCCAGCAATTAACGTAAGAAAACCATTTATCAGCACCGAAACCAATCAATCATATCAATCAATCCATATCACAGGAGGGGAAAGACCATGAATAAAAATGCAGGAAAAAACAATGTTCCATTGTTTTCACAGATTTTGGACTATTACAACACCACCGACAAATATATCCGTAGCAAGACACACTCCAATGCGCATCAGACGGTATTCACCAAAGAAAGCGACAAATACCAGTGGCTTGTGTTGGAGCAGAAAAGCCAGTGCGAAGTTGAGGTAAGGCAGACCGACAGTCATGGAACAATCACAGCAAGGGATAATTACGAACTGACAAGAAATATCCCTAAGTGCGTGGGCGTGGAGCGTTTATGTGAGGGCGCAAATTTTCAGATACCTTTTAACGCTGATGAAGTCAATCTGATTTATCAGTTTGGGGAACAGAGCAAAGCGGAAACGTGTGCCAGTCTGTCCGCTATTCCTCCGCAGATAAAGGACAGCGACACAAAGCAGATAGTAAGCGGCACATTGAAGAAATTAAATGCCCTGTCCGAAGAAACGTGTGCGGAACTGACCGCCACCACCAAAAGACGGAAACTGACCGAGCGTGACAACTCCATAAAGACAAGGTTAGCCAAAGCAAAGGAACAGGCGAAACAGCCGACAGTTGCCGAGGGAAAACTGCACAGAACCCACAGCAAAGGAAAGGGGGATATGGCGCTATGAAACTTTCACGATACGAGCAGGAAACGATTGTCAATTATAACCGCAGGAGAACAGACCGCCACCCTCTACACAAGAGATAAAGCAGTCATGCGGAAACTTGACACACTTGTTGCCGATTATCCCGACACATACAAGCTGACAGGGCAGGACGAGGTATCTAAGACCTATTCCTTTCCGAAGTCACACGTCAGTTACCGAAAGCCGAGGACAGTCAGCACCGAGCAGAGGGAACGGGCAAGGCAGATGATGATTGCTAATAATAGGGCAAAGAAAGATTAAGGAAAATTTATTGGTATTGTGTATGTGTTTGTAGTAAAATTGTGACGTTGAACAACTCAATAATCGGGATTTATGATAAGGAAAGGGATAATTGTAAAATGAATGCGGATAATGAATTACTAATAAATTTGGATAAATTGCACACAACGGAATTAGGCGTAGAGCGCATTAAAAGAAATCTATCTTTAGATACAGATGATGTGGTTGACTGGTGTAAAACTAAAATCAATTCCAATAATGCTGTCATTACCCGAAATGGAAAAAACTGGTATGTGAAGGTAGACAATTATATTTTAACGGTAAATGCATATAGTTACACGATTATAACGGCACATAAGGAAAAGAAATGAAATATACAATTCGTGAATTAGAAACATTTTCAGTTATTGGGCAGGAAGTAGAACTCACCAATTATCAAAAAAGAAACATTCAAATCAGTACACAATTTTGGCGAAAGTTTAACAGTAATTTGAAGAAATCGTATCTTTCACAATCGGGAAACTGGATAAAATATGCCTTTATGGAAAGAAGAAATGAGAAACTATTTTATTTCTGTTCTATTCCAAAAAGGAATGTCGTTCCAAATAATTTTGTCTATAAAGAAATACAACATTACAAATATCTTGTTGTAGAGCATATAGGTTCTATGGACAAAATATATGAAACCTACGGAATGATTTATCAAGAAATATTACCCCAAACGGAATATATACCTTTACAAGAAAACTTTTTACACTTTGAAAAATACGATTATCGCTTTCATTGGAATAAGGAAAATTCTATTATTGAAATATGGCTACCAATTAAGGGGTAGTTAAATTCTTATTTGTCAGGAAAAATCAAGACAGAAAAATGATGTAAAAACTGAATATTGTTTACCTTTAGGTAGCGATTATCTTAACAGACAATCCGCTGCCTTTTTTATTTTCAGAACCTATCAACACAGCACAGAAAGAATGAGGTATCAGAAATGATTGAGAGCAAGAATGATACAAGCAAAAACTTAGAAAAAGCATTGCAGGCATTGAAACAGGCGCAACAGCGTGTAGCCAACGAGAAGAAAAAGCAGAACGAGAAAAAGCGAAAAGCTGAGAACCACCACAAGTATATCATGGGCGGTATTATCGTAAAGTATTTCCCCGACTGTTATCGCTATGACGAGGGCGAGGGCGAGTTAAACCGTATCTTGTCGGTTGCATTGCAGACAAGGGAGTGTCAGCAGGTTATATCTAAAATCAAAGCGGAAAGCCGAGAAACCACTCCCCCACAACCCACTCTCCCCAATGCCGTAAATGAAAGCGTGGGCGGTACGGAATGACGAGGGCAACGGAACTGGAAAGCCGAGGTAACGTATTCACCCCGTTTACGGGGTGCGCACAGATATACCACCAGAGGTGGTATGTGCGCTCTCCGAGGGGCAAGTTTCACTTGCATGGACTCCTGCGGAGGGCGTTGTCTGTCCTGCGACAGCCAAAAGGGGAAACGACTATTCCCCTTCGCAAGCTGCGCTTGCTACCCTTTAGTAAACTTTGCGTTCAGACAAAGGCTACAGAGCAGCCTTTATCTGCCCACAAAGTCTATGAGTGCGCCCCACTACCCTATCGGCAGAATGTAGGTGTTGTGTATGGGTAATGTTACGAAACAGGCAAGCACACGTTTTTCCATAGTCAAGCGGAGCAAGGGGCAGTCAGCGGTTGAGAAAGCGTCCTATATCAGCAGGAGCGTTCTTGTCAGCGAGTTTGACGGGCAAACCTATCGCCCGAAATACCATGAAGATTTAGTGTATAGTGAAATCACTCTCCCACCCAACGCACCCAAAGAATACGCAGACCGAGCCACTTTATGGAACACTGTTGAACTGTCCGAGAAAGGGCAGAAATCACAGCTTGCGAGAATGTTAAAAGCGTCACTCCCCAATGAATGGAGTTACGAACTTGCAGAGGAAGTCGTGAGGGATTACGTTCAGAGGAATTTTGTTGATAAAGGTATGTGCGCTGATTGGGCAATCCATGACAGCGAGAACGATAAAGGACAACGCAATCTCCATATCCATGTTTTACTCACAATGCGCCCTCTTACTGAAAACGGGGAATGGGGAGCGAAACAGAAAAAAGTCTATGACCTTGACGAGAACGGCGAAAAGATACCGGTGATTGACAAAAAGACAGGTCAGCAGAAAGTTGACAAGCGGAACAGGAAACAGTGGAAATGGCACACCGCCGACAGCACCGACTGGAACAGCAAAGAAAACGCCAAGATGTGGCGCAGGGATTTAGCCGACACAATCAATGCCACTAATGAACAGTTGGGGATTGCGGTACATTGGGAACACCGTTCTTTTAAGGAACAGGGAATTGACAGAGAGCCGACTATCCATATCGGGGCGGTTGCCAACGCTTTAGAGCGCAAAGGCGTACAGACCGAGAGGGGCAACATCAATCTAATAGTCATTTTACGGATTTATGCAACACAAAATGCAACACAAAAACAAAAAGCCCTTGAAAATCAAGGACTTTTGAGAGGCGACAACCAGATTTGAACTGGTGATCAGGGTGTTGCAGACCCACGCCTTACCACTTGGCTATGTCGCCTGAGTGACCCCAACGAGATTCGAACTCGTGTTACCGCCGTGAAAGGGCGATGTCTTAACCGCTTGACCATGGGGCCGATATTCTATTATATGCCGATTTATAAAAAATATACTCAAACTCCCCGAGTAGGACTCGAACCTACGACAGCGCGGTTAACAGCCGCGTGCTCTACCGACTGAGCTATCGAGGATTAATGGTACCATGTACCCTCAAAACCACATATTGAAATCCATCCATACCTTCCCTACTTCCTGGTTAAGCCCTCGACCGAT
>QXXC01000095.1 GCA_009911305.1 Clostridiaceae bacterium
GTTTCTGAAAAGAAGCCTTTCACTCCTGCTGATTATGAGGAATTGATGGACCCTCAAAATCATGTGGAGCGTGTTGTTTTAAATGAAAACAATGTTTTTGCTTACCTTGAAACCCTTGGTTATGATAGTTCTAAGTTAGTAAAACGCAACGATAACTAACATTATTCTGTTTTCTATACTTGCAAAAAATGGGGTTTTATGAACCCTTGTATAAGTGCGTCCAAAAATACACTTTATTTTTCACTCTTCGCTCCTTGTTTCTTTTGCTATATCTATTATATTCACATCGGAGAATAATATCAAGGGATTTCCCTAAAAATTCAGAGGTACATAGACTATATTCTTTGAAAATCTGTCTGAGGCGGCTTAAACATAATGCCAATTATGTTTAACTGAGAAGATGTGGATGGGTAAAAATCAGTTCTGAGTTAAACACAATCAGTGCCAAGCCCATGAAAATCAAGTTAAACACAATCGAATCGCGTTGTAATATCGGTTTCTCATTTGTGTAATGTAAGTAGGAGGCGATGCTTATGTTACATGGATTCAAAGACTATTTATTGGACATGGGAAAATCAGAGAATACAGCGGCAGCATATTTGCGGGATGCAAAATTGTTTCTGGTCTGGTGCAAGGATAGTTTTGGGGATGAGCCGAAGCTGCTGAACAGGGCCAATATTCAGGAATACATTTCTTATATGCGCAATGTGCGTGGATATCATCCAAAGACCGTAAACCACCATCTGTCTTCCCTGCGAAGTCTGAACGAGTATTTAATCACGAGCGGCAGGCAGACGGAAGCTGCGGTGCTGGACAGTGATTTCATGAAAATCCAGATCCAGTATGCCAGCCCCTGTACGGTGGAGAAAAAGGACGTGGAGGCGTTCCGCCAGCGTCTTTTGGAAAGCGGAAGTAAGCGGGACTTTTGCATTGTCACGCTCTATGCTTATTCCGGGATCCGGCGCAGTGAGTGCGTCAATCTGAAACTGGGCCAGATTGACCTGACAGCCAAGGAGCTTCGGATTGTCGGTAAGGGAGACAAGCACCGGCTGGTCTATCTCAATGATAAGATTGTCAATGCCATCCGGGAATACCTGAAAGTGCGGGACTCGGACAGTCCATATCTGTTTGTCAGCCGCCAGAATGGGAAACTGAGTCCTTCGAGGATCAACCAGATATTTAACCAGTATTCGGATGTGATTACCCCGAAGACGCTGCGGCACTATTTCTGTTCTAATGCGTTGCAGAACGGTTATGCCATTCATGAGGTCGCAAACCAGGCAGGTCACAGCAATGTCCAGACAACTTTAATTTACAGTAACCCTACAGTAAAGGAGATGAAAGAGAAAGCCAACCGGCTGTGAACAACTATGAAAAAGAAAAGATTATATATGATACTCATTTTATTTTTTACAGGAATTTTTGTTTTAGGTGCCTTCCAGATTTATCGGCAGCTCAGAGAGTACGGCGAAGGGGATTCCGTCTATACTGACATAGAGCAGTATGTCCGGATAGAGGAGGAGTCCGAAGGCGATAGCAATGGACAGGAAAATGAAAGTCAGTCTGGAGAGAACGAGCCGGATGTCAACTGGCCGGCCGTGGATTTTGCTGCGCTTGCCGAAATTAATCCGGATATTGTGGCATGGATTTATATTGAAGGCACAGAAATCAATTATCCGGTTGTACAGGGATCAGATAATCAGTATTACCTGAAGCATTTATTCAATGGGAAATGGAATAGCTCCGGATGTATCTTCCTTGACAGCCGGAACACACCGGATTTCTCAGACCGACACAGCATTATCTATGGGCATCATATGAAAAACGGTACCATGTTTTCCGGTTTGACAGAATACAAAAAGCAGGAGTTTTATGATGCGCATCCGGTCACACTGCTCATGACACCGGATCAGAATTTCAGAGTAGAAATCTTTGCCGGTTATGTGGCCAGTGTGAAAGATAATGCATGGGAGATAGCCATGGAATCTGATGCGGAATTTGAAAACTGGTTGACAGAAACAAAAGAACGCTCCTGCTTTGAAAGTGAAATTGCCCCGGCAGCCACAGATCATGTCATAACGCTTTCTACCTGCAGCTATGAGTTTGATAACGCAAGGTTTGTATTGATTGGAAGAATTACGGAATAGGAAATAGGTAAAGCCCTGATATCCGCATCAAATCGTGGAGTATCAGGGCTTCATTATTCATGCTTTCTGAACAGGCTACCAGTTATTCAGTTTTAATGTTCAGATATGTTGTAAGGGGAAAATGTGTTTTCCTGCTATCACCTCTTTCCATTTAAAATCGTTTATTACCATAAAGGCCTACTTGCCTGAATCAATCAGTCTGATTTCATATACAACAGGATAGTAGAACGGAGTTTCTTCATTAAAGGCATCTTTCACTGTGACTTTGACAGAGCTGCCAGAAGGAATATCTTTTGCGGAAATCTTCTTTCCGTCTGCGTCAAGCAACTTTGTATCCTTGCTGATGCCAAGTGAATTAGCTGGGTTTCCATAGATCTCCGTGGTACGTTCCACAATGAGGCGGGTTTCACCGTCAGGCTGTGTGACCGTTTCTTTTACAACAGCTTCAAAGGATCTTTGCGACCATTTTGGCGACTGTGTAAACAGCCCAATTGCACAGACGGCTATGATAAGGATAATGCCGCCGAAAATGACAGTCTTTTTTCTCTTCATATCCGTACCTCACGCAACTTGGTGCTTCTTAAAGCCCAGCCTTGCAAGGGGCAGCATAACCGCAGTCAGGATTGCATACAGGATGGCACGCATGGAAAGGGCGTCAAGAACAAGCCCGCCAATCTGGTAGGAAACGTATTTACCAATTTCCGGCATGACAGAACGGTACGGCAGCAGAAACAAAGTCAGGTTGTATGCCCCGGTTGTTCCATTAGGGGAGAGGAACAGCGGAATAAAAAGCACGGGCACAAGTACGACCAGCACCAGGTAAGGGCTTTTCATTTTGGCAGACAGCAGCAGCGTCAGCCCGATCATGGCAAGCAGTACCAGATAAATAACGCCCAGGTTGATCAGGGTCGCCTGCAGGAAGGTGAACGGGTATGGGATTGTGAGGCCGGCAACCTGTAAAGGCAGGTTCCATCCATCTGCCCCGAAAGCCGCAAGGGGCAGACCGAAAGCGACGATAACATGCAGCGTAAATGCAAGGACGCCAAACAGCATAGATGATATTATTTTGGCTGTTACCAGCTTGGTCTTGCCATATTTGCCGGACAGGATGACGGCATCCGTGCCGGCCTGGTATTCACCGGAAAAGACAGGCGCTATCACAATGCAGACGGCCAACAGGGCGAACATCAGCAGCTCAAAGCTGCTCATGATAATTTCCCAGCCTTCATGGTATCCGTATTGCAGGGGCGTTTCCACCTTACTGCTCATATTGCTCCAGTAATCTTTCTGCTGGGATGAAAGTTCCCTTGACGGTGTGTTCAGGAGCGATTCTACCTTTTCATTCCTCGCCTGATAAAAATTAGCCCCGTTTGTCAGATCCAGTTCGGGCAGTTTATTGAAACCGGAATTTTCGCCGGGAGAGTCATATGCAGAGGCAATCATGCTAAGCTGTTTTTCCCTGGGAGCCACAAAATTCCAGTATGCGTCGCCGATCAGGAACTTTTCGCTTCCGTCATAACCTACATTGTCGGGATTCTCAAAGAGCTTTTGATATTCTGTGATTGTTTTTTCTACATATTCGTCAGTAATCGGTACAGATATATCCTTATACTGGTCTTTGGTATAAGCAATGCCCTCAGACCCTTTGATTACGCCCTTCTGGTTATAGGTCTGGTACTGCAGGATGGGCAGCCCGAACAGGAATGCCGTTAATAATAGGCTGACCGCCATGACAATAATGGTGGACTTTTTTCGCAGGATTTTTAAGAATTCATATTTAATCAACATAATCATCGCTCCTTTCGTTCTGTGCATCTTCTCCGAAATGATACAAAAATAGATCCTCTAAGCTTGGATCTACAGTAACTGCATCTGCTGCCGGCGCTGTATCGCTCACAATACGCAGCCGGACCATATTGTTTTCGTGGTGTAGGTTTACAACAGAAAAATTCCGGCTGTATTTTGGGACTTCCCGGTTGTCAATCAAGATTTCCCAGACCTTCCCTTTGATATGGTCTGTAACTGTGTCCATGGGTTCACCAAGCAGGAATTGCCCGCTTTTCATCATCAAAATGTAGTCGGCGATATAGGAAACGTCCGATACAATATGCGTGGACAGGATAACAATTTTCTCTTTTGCAAAATCGGATATGAGGTTGCGGAAACGTACCCGCTCCTTGGGATCAAGTCCGGCAGTGGGTTCATCCAGTATCAGAATCGAGGGATGGTTCAACTCCGCCTGGGCGATTCCCAAACGCTGTTTCATTCCGCCGGAATAGGATTTGACTTTTTTGTTTGCCACATCCTGCAGGTTTACCATATGAAGCAGATGCTCTGTCCTTTGTTTTGCCGTTTTGGTGTCAAGCCCTTTTACCGCTACCATGTACAGCATAAATTCACGGGCGGTAAAATCGGGATAAAAGCCGAAATCCTGCGGCATGTACCCTAAATGGGAATAGTACCGTTCGCCTAATTCTTCAATGCTTTTGCCGTTTAGGCGGATGCTGCCAGAAGATGGCTTTAAAACACCGCATATCATTCTCATAAGTGTTGTTTTACCGGCGCCGTTTGCTCCGAGCAGGCCGTATACTCCGGGTGAAAGGCTTGCATTTACACAATGTCATGATGCTGGGGTCAAAAGCCCACGAAATAGAACCTTGAAAATTTAATATTTTACAGTAAATACAAGTAT
>QXXC01000096.1 GCA_009911305.1 Clostridiaceae bacterium
CTTCTCAGGCGTGCAGAGGGCGCGGATAGCGAGTGTTGTTTACTCGAGAATTAATGCAATGATGTACTAGTATAGCAGACAATAAATAGCTCATAGTTTTGCATTTACGCCATTTATTGATAATCCGTTGATAAAGCAATACAAATATTATGAGTTGCTTTATGAACGATGTACTAGAGCGTGTTTGAAAATTGCTTTCTGACAGATGTGCGTCACAATTTGTGGGAGATTTGTGCCAAATGAAGGGCGCATAGCGGGCTATGTAACCTGAATTTGGCGCAAATATCACGCAAAGTGGGGCGTGCAGATGGCGGGAATGAATTTTCAAACACGCTCTAGGGAGCTGTCCGGAAAAATCCTGCGCGCTATTACCAATTATTTTTGGACAGTTCCTAAACCCTCAATCCACTTGAGCCATGCCGCCACAGACGAGGCCCGGCGTTTGAGAAGGCTCTGGCTGCATACACTGAGTTCATCCATCTTTCGCTCAATTTCACGCCGGTCCGGCGCTTCCCCGCTCTCAAGCATCTGTCCAAACAGCTCGTGGAAAATCCGGTGCTCCAGTATCAGACGCACATATGCGAGCTGGCGCTCCTTGTAGCGCAGCCTGCAGAGCTTACGTCCCTCTTTCGTGAGCTGCGCCCGGATGCGGCCGTCCTCCTCCTTCTCCTTCACCGCCAGCCCAAGATAACGGCAGGCGTTAAAATAGTAGTCCGACTGCCGCTCCTGAAAGGCGAATACCTCTGCTATCTCCGCTGAAGTCATCGGCTGCCTGTACAGGCATTCCACCAGCGATATCACCTTTTCAAAGCTGTCCGCCTGGATAAATGTCACCTCCGGCTCCGGCTTTACCTCAACCTGTCTCCATGCCTCCCAAAGGGATGCTGTCGTAATCTCCGTGTCCTCAAGACTGTAAAACCGCTCTTTTACCAGGCGGATGGAATTATAATGAAGCCGATCCGTAAACTCGTATTCCATCAGATGAAAGATATTGTTGGAGTATACCAGAAACACCGGGCGCACCGGCTTTTTTATTTTCCCCTCCCAAAGGCGGTAAGGGTAGTATAGCTGACGCACAAGGAAATTGCTGTGGACAACATTTTTCCCCTCAATGATCGCAAAAGAAGCGCGGTCTTCAAAGCCTCCGTCGATCTCTACCTGGGAATTGGCGACCTCTATGCGGCTTCCCGGCGCGCCAGCCCGCCCGTTCCTCCCTGCCCACAGCTTCTGCCCCCTTCCGGTTCTGTGCGGATCCACGGTAAAATCAAAGCGCCCGGAGGCCATCCTCCCGGAAACCGTCTGCTTAAAGCCATCTCCCCCAAGAAAGTCATCAAGGATCCCTGTGATTCCCAGAACATTGATCGCGCCGGCCTCTGAGCGGATATCATGAATATCAATCGTTTCATACTCATCAGAAAGGCTGGCCCGCTTTATGTGTCTTGCCGGGACATGTCCGTATGATCCGGGAGCCCCTTTTTCTCCAAACACCCCTGATCTCTCTTCCGGGAAATCCTCGTAAAGATCAAAGTCCCCGATCACATAACTCCCGCGCGTCACAGGGAGTATCCCGAGCCGTCCCCCGAACACAGCCGGAAGCGACTCCCTGGTATCAAACTTTGTCATCAGCCTGGGCTCCTTATATTCCCGGATCTGATCTGCTGAAATATAAAAAAGGCCGTTCTCTGACACCTTTTTCTCGATTTCGTACCGTTCAAAGAGCAGCTCCCATTTTTCATCTGTCAAGCTCATAATTTCTCACCAGCACCTCGTCAATCGCGCCCCGCCTGTCTGCCTTCGCGTTGATCGTACGCTTCGCACGCACCCGCTCCACAGTGTAATCCTTATAGAGATCCTCAATAAACTCACAGCAGGAATTGGAGAGCAGGAAACGGATCCCGCGCTTATTCAGCAGATCACACTGCCGTTTCAGTTCCATCTGCTGCTCCGGTCCGAAGCCGGAGGAGGTGTATCCTGTAAATGAGGAGGACGAGCTCAGCGGCATATAGGGCGGATCCAGATAGACAAAGGAATCTTTCCGAATCCCCTTTAGAGCCTCCCTGTAATCCCCGCAGAGGATCTTAACCTTCGCGCGCTTCAGATACCCGCTCATAGCGCGGATCGTCTCCTCGTTGGTAATATTCGGGTTTTTATAGCGTCCCCACGGGGCGTTAAACTCACCCGCGCGGTTCACCCGGAACAGGCCATTATAGCAGGTCTTATTCAAATAAATAATCCTGGCGGCCCGCTCAACGTCGCTTAAATCCGCGTACGCCTCCCCATCCCGATCCAGAGAACGGATTTCATAAAAATATTCCTGACAATTCTGTTCCCGGTGGCGCTGCAAAAGGGAGATCAGCTCCTCCGGACGCTCCCGGATCATCCGGTAAATATTAATCAGCTCCTCATTAGAGTCATTAATCACAGCCTTCGCCGGCTGCATATGGAAAAAAACAGCTCCCCCTCCTGTGAAGGGCTCATAATACATATTATGTTCCGGTATCCGCGGCACGATGGCATCCAGTAACTGCCGTTTACCGCCCACCCATTTGACAATGGGCATGACCAATGGATCTGTCGTAGGCATAATTTCCTCCGTAAACATATAAAACTACAGCGGCTCCCTCAGCGCCGGATACGGCTGCCTCTGCCGCCGCAGACTGCGGCTGTTATCAGCCCCGCCGTATGATGCGGCAAAGCAGTGCTGTGTAATATACAGCAGTTCAGGCACTCTCTGATACACCCCGCCCTGAATAACCCGCTGTTTTGCTGAGAACGATTGTTCAGGAGCGCGCGTCAAAAAACGGAGGCGCTGCGGATCCTGCGCTGAAGGTTTTTGACATGTGCTGCCAAGAAATCAGGCCAGTGAAACACGCTCTAGTATAGCAGACAATAAATAGCTCATAGTTTTGCATTTACGCCATTTTATTGATAATCCGTTGATAAAGCAATACAAATATTATGAGTTGCTTTATGAACGATGTACTAGTATAGCAGACAATAAATAGCTCATAGTTTTGCATTTACGCCATTTATTGATAATCCGTTGATAAAGCAATACAAATATTATGAGTTGCTTTATGAACGATGTACTAGTGTTCCATCCAGCCAGTAATTGGATTGTCAGAACCGCCTATTTTGCCATCTGCTGCGTTGTCGTCAGTCAACGATGCCACCGCATCGCCTCCTTCCTCCGCCTTGCAGGCTGACAAAATATTCGGCACTGACAATCCAATTACTGGACGGATGGAACACTAGTCTTCTGCGCGGATTTCCGCTGCAAAGGCGTGGCCTGCGAGGCCCTCCCCGCGTGCAAGCCTGGCCGCCAGGGGCGCAAGACGCCTCGACGCCTCCAAAGTCATGCTCTGGTGTGTACACGTCTTTAAAAAGGTCCCGGCCCAGACGCCTCCCGTATAGCGGGCTGCCCGGAGCGTCGGCAGGGTATGATTTGTGCCCGAGGCGTAATCTCCAAACACCTCCGCTGTATTTTCCCCGATAAAAAGGGAACCGTAATTCGTGAGTTCTTCCATCACATCCTCCGGGCGGCTGATATTGAGCTCTAAGTGCTCCGGCGCGCAGGCATTGGCGAAATCGACCGCCTCTCTGAGATGCTCTGCCACGCAGACCTTTCCGAAACGCTCCCAGGACTCTCTGGCAATCCCGGCTGTGGCAAGGGTGTCAAGCTCCTGCTCCACGGCTTCCATAACACGCAGCGCAAAGGACTCGTCTGTCGCGACCAGGATCCCGCTGGCATTCACATCGTGCTCTGACTGGGCCAGCAGATCCGCTGCCACAGCCCTTGGATTCGCCTGTGCATCCGCAATCACCAGCACCTCGCTGGGACCTGCCACAAAGTCGATTCCAACCTGTCCATAGCACTGGCGCTTTGCTTCCGTGACAAACCGGTTTCCCGGTCCCACAATCATATCAACCGGGCGGATGCTTTCCGTCCCGTAAGAAAAAGCGGCAACCGCCTGTGCGCCGCCCACTGCATATATCTCATCCACACCGGCTATATCCAGGGCTGCCAATGTCTTCGCATTGATCTGGTTCGTCCCCTTCGCAGCCGGCGAACAGGCCGCCACACGCTTCACCCCGGCCACACGCGCCGGAACCGCCAGCATAAGAGCCGTGGAATACAGGGGATAATTACCTCCCGGCACATAACAGCAGCACGAATCCACGGGTATAATCCGATGTCCCAGGAAAATGCCGGGCTGGGGGCTGAACGCCTCAAGCGGCCTGAGCGTTTCCTTCTGCGCCATGGCAAAGGATCTGATATTTTCGCAGGCTGCCCTTAAATCCTCTGTCTCCTCTTTCGTGAGCTCCTGATAAGCCGCCCTGATCTCCTCCTTTGATACCCGCAGCGACTCGCGGCTGCAGGCATCAAACCGTTCACTATACTCCCGAAGCGCCTGATCTCCCTCTGAGCGGACGTGGTCAATGATCTCCGTCACACGGTCCCTTAAACTCCGTTTATCTTCCTCTGTCCTTAACTGCGGCTCCTTTATAACTTTCATGGCGTATCGTATGTCTCCCTTCCGGCTGAAATGGTTTCTGTCTGGATCTCCTGTGTATGGCGGCCTGATACATTCGCCGCCTGCAAGATACGTTTTGGAATATTGTAACATTGTTTTTTTTCGTGCGCAAGCGTTTCTAGTGTTCTATCCGGACAGTTTTTAGAGCACTGTCGGATATAATTTTGCCAGTTTTATTCTTGCATGAATATTATCCTCCTTGGGAGCCACCAGTTTCCCGCTTGAGAGCCACCTGGAAGTTTCCACCTTGAGAGC
>QXXC01000097.1 GCA_009911305.1 Clostridiaceae bacterium
GTTTTTGGCTCAAACCTTGCCGGCGCAGTTTCCGGCTGGCGGGATTCGCTTGGCAGTTGGGTAGACCGGACCTTTGGCCAGGGGGAGGAGATCATGGCTAAAGTAAACGCGCAGGATTACCACCTTGACAGGTTTGAGTATAAAGGGGCCTGGGATGCGGGTTACTCCTTTGGCAAAGGGATTGACGAGAGGTTTGCCGACTTTAATCTGTCCTCATTATTTGACAGCAATATCCCGGATGCCGGGGATTATGCGGACCTAAGCAATTACACCCCGGAGCTGGGGGACATTGGAAGCGGCGTAAACGATATTGCGGGGAATACAGGAAAAATGGCTGACAGCATGGATATCACCGGGGAAGAGCTGAAATATTTGCGGGATATCGCAGAGCAGGAGGCAGTCAACCGCTTCACAACCGCGGAGATCCACATAGAACAGACGAACCATAACACAGTTAAGCGGGGGATGGATCTGGACGGGGTTGTTTCCAACCTTACGGATGCAATGCTGGAGGCGATTGAATCAACGGCAGAGGGAGTGCATGACTGATGACAAAAAGCGGATATGATTTTTATTTAAAAAAATGCCTGTTACCGATCGCTCCCCCTAAGCTGACGGTAAAGATTAACAGCAACAATGAAACGGTTACCCTGATAAACGAAGGGGAGATCAACCTGTTAAAACAGGCGGGCCTTACGGATATTGAATTTGAGTGCCGGATACCGCAGGAAAAATATCCGTTTTCTGTCTACAAAGCCGGTTTTAAAGGAGCGGACTATTTCCTCGGTTATTTTGAAGACCTGAAAACGCGCGGGAAGCCGTTCCAGTTTATTGTCTGCAGGCGGCGTCCGGACGGGACGCCATTATTTGACACCAACATAAAAGTATCCATGGAGGATTACCAGATCACAGAGGATGCGAAAAACGGCTTTGACCTGCTTGTGAAAATAAAGCTGAAACAGTGGAGGGAATACGGGACAAAGACAGTCAGCATCCGCTTCGACATGGAAAAGCCAAAAGCTGCCGCGCAGCCGCCGCGGGAGACAACGGAGGCGCCGGCCCCTCCGGCGGCGCAGACCTACACGGTTGTAAAGGGGGATTGTCTCTGGAATATCGCTAAACGGTTTTACGGCAACGGCTCAAAGTATACGGTGATTTACAACGCGAACCGGGACGTTATAGGCGGAAACCCAAACCTTATTTATCCGGGGCAGGTACTGACAATCCCCGCAGCATAGAAAGGAGGGGAACCGTTTTGGGGTTGAACTTTTAATAGGGAACGAAACAGGGACCAAAGCGTTTTTTCCGGCAGTAGAGGAAGGGATTGAATGGACCACGCAGCGGAAAAATACGCCGGGGAAGCTGACTTTCAAGGTCCTGATGGATGATGCGCTGGACTTTTCAGAAGGCAGCGCGGTAAGGATGAAGGAAAACGGCGATGAGATCTTTTTTGGTTTTGTGTTTAAACAGCAAAGGGAGAAAGGGCCGCTCATCACTGTCACGGCATGGGATCAGCTCCGTTATCTGAAAAATGAGGATACCATCGTCTATGAAGCCCAGACAGCGGATCAGCTGATACGGCGGATCGCGGCCGGTTACTCCCTGAATGTCGGAGTCCTGGAAAACACAAACTATGTGATTGAATCAAGAGTGGAGGAAGATACATCACTCTTTGAAATGATCCAGAATGCCCTTGACCTGACCCTGACCAATACAGGGGAGATGTTTGTCTTATACGATGATTTCGGGAAGCTGGCTTTAAAACACCTGTCCTCGATGGCAGTAGGAAGCCAGGGAGCTTATCTGATGATTGACGAAGAGACAGGAGAAAATTTCGAGTACATCTCATCTATTGACGACAATACCTATAATAAAGTCAAGCTGACCTATGACAACGAGGA
>QXXC01000098.1 GCA_009911305.1 Clostridiaceae bacterium
CGGGTGATATTGATACGACAGCAGGAAGGCCAGAAATTTATAGTAGTTGACAGGATTGGGGGTATAGGATGATTCCATTGACAGCCGGCTTTCTTAATAGAGATTTTGAGATCGAAGAGCAGCCGGATCGGACCTGGCGGATGCGGCCGGAGGATAAGCGCGTGCAGGGCTATGCGGACGGGCTGGAGGCAGTAAAACAGGCAATTTACAAGATCCTCATGACCGAACGGTACCAGTATATCATGTATAGCTGGAATTACGGGATCGAGCTTCTTGACCTTTTCGGGGAGCCTGTCACTTATGTATGCCCGGAGCTGAAACGCCGGATTTCGGAAGCGCTGCTGTGTGATGACCGGATCCGGAACGTTGATCACTTTGAATTCAGCTATCCGCAAAAAGGTGTGATCCACGTATCATTTACCGTGCACACCCTGTACGGGGATGTGGATGTGGAAAAGGAGGTGAATTTCTGATGTATGAACATGTGACCTATGAGTCGCTTCTGGAACGGATGCTTGCGCGCGTTCCTGATAAACTGGACAAGCGGGAGGGCTCTGTTATCTGGGACACACATTCGCCGGCGGCGATTGAGCTCCAGATTCTGTATATTGAGCTTGACGCTGTTTTGCGGGAGGCATACGGCGACACCGCTTCCAGGGAATTCCTGATTCTGCGCTGCAAAGAGCGGGGGATATTCCCATTCCAGGCGACACAAGCCGTGCTGAAAGGGCGGTTTGTCCCGGCCAGTACCGATGTTTCCGGGAAGCGGTTCAATATTGGCGATATGAATTATATAGTCACAGAAAAGACAGCAGACGGCGAGTATCAGGTACAGTGCGAAACCGCCGGGAGCGCCGGCAATCAGTATTTAGGCGCGATGCTCCCCGTTGAGTACATCAAAGGGCTGCAAAGGGCCGAACTGACAGAAGTCCTCATACCAGGCGAGGACGAAGAAGAGACAGAAGCCCTGCGGAAGCGCTACCTGGATTCATTCCACGAACACGCCTTCGGCGGAAATGTGAGGGATTACCTGGAAAAGACAAATGCAATCCCGGGAGTCGGCAGGACAAAAGTAACAAGGACATGGAACAGCGACATCTCTCCGGCAGACATGATCCCCACAGAAAGTGTTGAAAGGTGGTATGAAAATACGAAGGGCGCCATAGATGTAGAGGCACAGCGCTGGCTGGATTCTGTTTTCCATGCCGCAAAAGAGAAAAAACTGACGGTTGGGGGATGCGTACGGCTGACGGTGATTGATTCAGAATTCGGCGCTGCCTCCGCTGCTCTTATAAAGGCTGTCCAGACAGCGATCGATCCCGAAGAAAATGCAGGAGAGGGCTACGGCCTTGCGCCTGTCGGCCATGTGGTAAAAGTAGAAAGCGCGGCTGTAAGGCCGGTGAATGTAAAGACGTCTCTGACCTTTGAAGACGGCTTTGGATGGAATAATCTGCAGGGCCGCCTTGAGGAAGCTGTTGCGTCGTATCTGCTGGAGCTCAGGAAGGCATGGGCAGACAGCCCGTACCTGACAGTAAGGCTGAGCCAGATAGATACCCGCCTTCTGAACGTCCCGGGAGTGGTTGACGTACAGCACACGTCAATCAACGGGGAGCAGGGTAATCTGGTTCTGGGAGAATATGAAATTCCGGTACTGGGAGGTGTGGGAGCATGATCCGGGAAGTTGACCTTGTATCATACCTTCCCCCGTTTATTGCAGAATATAAAGAAATAAACACTGCCCTTGCTGCGGAAAACCCGGAATTTCAGCTCATCTGGGAAGCCGCCGACCGGGCGCTGCGCAATGAATTCATCGAAACAGCAGATGAGTACGGAATTTCAAGGTTTGAGAAAATGATGGGCTTATTTCCATCAAAAGAGGACAGCCTGGAAAGCAGGCGGCTAAATATCCGGTCAAAATGGTTCACAATGCTCCCATATACCTGGCGGATGCTGATGGACCGGCTTTTGCTTCTCTGTGGGGAAGAGCCTTTGATAGTGGACACATCCCACTTGAAAGTATATGAACTGCGGATAGAGATATTTAATCAGACAATAGCCACTATGCGTGCTATCAGAAAGATGGCAGGAGAAATGATTCCGGCTAATATACTGTTGTTCCTGTCTGGACGGTATCCATTTCAGTATCAGGTTCCGGTTAATTGGAACAATATATTCCGGTTTCGGGCCGAATTCTTCCC
>QXXC01000099.1 GCA_009911305.1 Clostridiaceae bacterium
ATAAAATGGATGAAATTCAGCTTTGATTTTCCAACACAAAACTATGAGTTATTTTATGAACGATGTACTAGAAGCTTCAGCTCTGCGTAGATGCTTTCTTCCGCTTCATATTCTCTCAGCCGATACCAATGGTCAATCCCATAGTTAGAGATCGTAACAGCATCCTGCTTATCTGTTTTCACACGCCTCAGTCCCTGGCAACGGTATTCCTTCATTTCAAATGGATTGACCACTGCCACAAACAGCCCTTTTTCTTTCAGATAGCATAATACAGGCAGATGGTAGATCCCGGTGGCTTCCATAACTACACGAACATCATCATTCAAACGTAGCAGCATAGAAGTCAATTCAGATAATTCTTTCTCTGTATGACAGACTTCAAAAGGCCTGCTCACGATCTCACCATACGGCTTCAGGATACATATGGTACTTTTTTCTTTTGATACATCAATTCCTACACTTATCATCTGTAACCTCCAAAATAAATTTGTAATTGTCCCATCCACACTTATTACCACTCATTTTAGTTCGTTACACGAAAGCGCCTTACGGGTTTCAACCTGCTTAAACGACTGCTTATAATAAGGGGTGGTTGACGGTTTTCATGACGGATGTGGTTAATCCAAAAAGCGCCTCGCCAGACCAATTACTCCCTTATCATAAAAAAATAAGTGCAGAAGGTAAAGCACTAATGATATGCTTTATCTCTTACACTTATATGGTACTAAAAAGCGAAGAATGAAGCAGTTATGCTCGCGGGATATATCCATTCCTTTCTATTTGAGTATGCCCCCATGCAGAAAACCCACAGCAGCCATACCCTGAAATCCTACTCATCTGCGCTGACACTATATATCGGTTTTCTGGAAACAGAAAAGGGCGTTACTCCTGAGCGGCTCTGTGCAGGATGTTTTAAGCGTCCTATGATTGAAGCGTGGCTGTCCTGGCTGTCGGACAGCCGGGGATGCAGCCCCCAGACCTGCAATAACCGCCTTGCCTCTCTGCGGGCTTTCTTAAAATACCTCGGGGAATCCAATATAGGCTATCTGAGCATCTCACATGAGTCTTCCGGAATCCCACGCAGAAAAACGGTACGGAATAAGGTGGACGGGCTGTCCAGAAATGCGGTAAAGGCTCTGCTATCCGTTCCTGATCCGGGTTCCCGCACAGGGCTGCGTGACCTGGCATTCATGCTCCTTCTGTACGGGACAGCCGCAAGGATTGATGAAATCCTTTCCTTAAAAAACAGGGATCTGTATCTGTGTGGTGAACGCTCCCATGCAACGATAATCGGGAAGGGGAACAAAGTACGGACGCTGTATATCCTGCCAAAAGCTGCTGCATATCTGGAAAAGTACAGGGAAACATTCCATGGGGAATCGCCGGAACCCGACAGGTATGTGTTTTATTCCCGTAATCATGGCGGCACACAGAAGATGACACAGCCAGCCATTGATAAGATGCTGAAAAAATATGCATTGGCTGCACATGACCTCTGTGCGGATGTCCCTGTGAGGCTTCATGCCCACCAGTTCCGACATGCCCGTGCGTCCCACTGGCTTGAGGATGGGATGAATATCGTTCAGATTTCTTTCCTGCTAGGACACAAACAGCTTCAAACAACCATGGTCTACCTTGATATAACAACAGAACAGGAAAGGAAGGCACTGGCAACGCTTGAAGACGAATGTGACAAAGAGATAAAACCCAAATGGAAAGAAAAAAGTAGTACACTTGCCAGTTTCTGTGGTATACTACCCTTGAAGAAATAAAAAAAGAATCCAAACTTTTTTCTCTGAAAAAGTTCCTAATACTGCATTTAAGAAAAAAGTTTGGATTTTATATAAGTTTGGATAACTGTTAAAATCCAAAACTTTGGATTTTTATCAGGGAAACATCGACCTTGACATCATTTCCGCAGGAGAAGATTACAGGAAACTAAAAAAATCCTTTGTCATCTTCATTTGCACCTTTGATCCGTTTGGAGATCGACGCCATTTATACACCTTTGAAAACAGGTGTGTGGAAAACTCTTCCCTCACACTGGGAGATGAAACCACCAAAATTTTCCTGAACACAAAGGGCAATATGCACGATGTCGATCCTGAAATGCAGGAATTCCTCTCTTATGTGGAGAATACAACAGATGACTTTGCAGCGCAGGCCAGAAGCCCGCTCATCAAAGAGATCCATAAAAAGGTTACCGAAGTAAAAGAAAGTAAAGAATTGGAGGTCGAGTATATGACTTTATTACAGAGGGATAGGGAAAATATACAACAGGGACAAGAAAATATGGCTGCATTGACTAAAATTCTTCTTGAAGAAAACCGTACCGATGATTTGAAACGTGCTTTAGAAGACACAGACTTCAGAAACAAGCTTTTTGAAGAATATAACATTTTATAACAGCAGACATTTGATCCGCAGAATGACTTAGGACCGTTTTTTGCCGGTCCTTTTCTATTCGGATATATCTTCAATTAAGAGCGTTTGCGGAAGGATTTGAACCTTCGGTGCGTTGCCGCACACCACCTTAGCAGGGTGGTACCATAAACCTCTCGGACACGCAAACGTAAAGTGGATGGGGCAGGACTCGAACCTGCGGTGTTTCTGTGTGACGGATTTACAGTCCGCTGCCCTCGCCGCTAGGCATGCCCATCCATAATGTGACCAGGGGGAATCGGTCTCCGCTCCGCTTCGGTCGGCGCAGAGCTATATATCTGCAAAGCGAACTGCGTTCGCTTGACTACCACTGTCCTATAGCCACAGTAGCTCCTGCGGGACTTGAATAGCCGTTTATCAGATGTTATCAGAGTATCGCAGGATAAAGAATATTGTCAGAAACTTTATGTGGAATATCATATTATTTGAGCGCAGGAGTATTAAGAGGCGGGGCATTTGCAGGTGTTCTGCCTTGTTTGACAGAATAACACAGGGCTGTTTCACGCACATGGGTATGTTATGGTACACCATACCACCAGTAAAAGGAGGAGCCGTCTCCTTATCAGAAGATGACTCCATCCAAAGATCCCGGGAATGACGTTTCAAATGTGCTTTAACGGATTGCTCCGCTTTCCTCGGCTGCTTTTTTGACGGCAGCGGCGACGCATGCCGCGACATCAGGATTGAAGGCGGAAGGAATGATATGCTCCGGCGCCAGCTCGTCGTCTTTAATCAGCGACGCGATTGCCCTGGCGGCGGCGAATTTCATATCGTAGTTGATATCTCTTGCTCCTGCGTCCAGCGCGCCGCGGAAGATTCCGGGGAAGGCAAGGACGTTGTTAATCTGATTCGGATAATCACTTCTAAGTCAGACAGCTTCTGTCCGGTCAGTTTTACCGCATTCATCAGTCCGGCAGTGACAACTACCGCGGTACCGTGCTGGTCATCATGAAAGACCGGGATAGCCGCCTTCGGGCCGATATTGCCCAGCCCCAGAACGGCGGTTCCATCGGAGACAACCGCAACTAAATTCCCTTTGGCTGTGTAGCGGTACACGTCCTCTTCGTTCTGATGGATCCTGCGGCAGGGCTCGGCAACGCCGGGAGTATACGCCATGGACAAGTCATCTCTTCCGCGCAGCGGCACCTTGCTGCAGACTTCAATCTTTCCTTTGTGTTTCTCATGTAATTGTAAAGAACTCTCATTATAATTCATCTTAACGGCCTTCTTTCTCGCATTCGATTTCTTTGATGGTTTCCAGTAACACCCTGAGTCGTGGTTCGATGGTATTGACCTGAAGAATTTCATTGGCGCTGTGAACGCCCTCTCCGGCAGGACCGGCTCCGTCAATGGCAGTGCAGCCCTCAAAAGCGATAAAGTTGGCATCAGAGACACCGCCGGTTTTTACCCATTTCATAGTCATGCCGAGAGTTTCGCCATTCTTGTTCATCCTCCCGATGAGCTGCTTTGACCGCTCATTCATGTTCATCGGCGGGCGGAACCCGGCGATGGCACAGGTAATCTGTGTGCGGGGATCAGACGGGTGCGCGGCCAGCTCATCCATGGCTGCTTTGATCTTATTATGCTCCTCAATATCATCAAAACGGGTATCGATCAGGCACTCCGCATGCGCGCTGACCACATTGGCAGCCGTTCCGCCGCTGATGGTTCCTACGTTAATGGAGGTACCCATCTCATAGTTGTTCAGCCTGACAATCTCCTGAATCAGATGTGCCAGCTCGTGGATGGCGCTGGCTCCGTTCTGCGGAGCCACACCGGCATGGGCGGCGATACCCGTGACCTGTACCTCATATTTGGCCAGTCCTTTTCTCTCGGAGACATATTCCCCGTTCTTTCTCCCTGGTTCCATGACAAAGGCATAGTCGGAACGGCGTGCCAGAGACTTTAACCATTCTTTGGAATAGTTGGAGGAAATCTCCTCGTCGCTGTTCATGGCGATGCAGATGTTTAAAGTGGTTTCCCGGGCGAGCAGCTCCTTCACCAGATAATAGATGGAGATAAGCCCGCATTTCATATCAACGGATCCGGGACCATAGGCGTAATCGCCTTCCCTGCGGAACGGGCGCTCAGCCGCGGTTCCGGCCGGAAATACGGTGTCCATGTGCCCTACGAGCAGAAGATCGATGTGATTGATTATTTCGCGGCAGGGGATCCGGAGCGGAACTTTGTTCCGCTCCATTGAATCTCTTTTGCGAACCAA
>QXXC01000100.1 GCA_009911305.1 Clostridiaceae bacterium
CCATAATCCTGTGCAATCTGCGTTATGAGGACAGTGGAGCTGCTTTTCAGGATAATATCAACATAGTTTGCCTTTGGGGCCAGCTCCCCGATCACCCGGTCCATGGTCCGGACGGATGATTCCAGTTCTTCAACCTTTCCCTCCAGGGCCCTGTTCCGCTCCTGTTCGTCTTTCAGCTTTGTGGCCAGCCGGATGAGGAAATCGGGGGAGTTGAGGGCTTTCCGGAGCGTGTCTTCTGTCATATATGCGCCGTGCTTGCGGATTGAGGGGATGATCTCATCCGCTACCATGGCCTGGAATTTCTCCGCAGTTTCGTTCCTGGCTTTCATCGCAAGGCGGTAAAAGATGTTTTCGGGAATGAAATCATCTTTCCCCCACTTGTGGGGGAAACCCAGCTCTGACAGATACTGCTCCACCCTCTCCCAACGGACCGATGCATACATCTTTCCGCTTTTGGTCTGGGACTGGGTTAACCCTAACCCCCGTGCCACGGTTTCCAGCTTTAAATAAGCAGTCCCATCCTGCTCATAGCAGTCGATCCCCCTGATATTTACAACCTGTAATTCTTTCAATCTGTTTTCCTCCTGTCTGTGAAAAACCGGCCCGTTATCCCTCCAGCAGTTCATTATAATTTCTAATCCCCGCCCGCTTTATGCTCTTGCAGTAGTCGCACACGCCGCAGCCGTTCGGTTTTTCCAAACCATTCTTTACAGCGATAAACCGCGGCATATTCCCTTCCACCTCCCGGAGCGCCATGTCAAGCGTCGCCTGCGGGATCTGGAAGATGTCCAGATCCGGGAGCCGTTCCTTCGTAACCGCCGCCAGGTAAAACGGGAGCCGCCCATACCCGCATATCTCAGCGCCCTTCTGATATACAGCCCCCTGCAGGTCATACCGCCACAGGGGAAGGTTCCGGAAGTTTGCCACCACCTTCAAATCCGTAATACAGATCCCTTCTGAAAAGCTGTCCATCTTCATTTTCCACGGCGCTCCAAACATCCAAAAGATGAGGATCTTCTGTTTTTCCCCACTCATAAACTGCATAAACAGGGGATCTTCCTGTACTCTGCCGATAATCTCATTTGCCTTCCGAAACTCGGATCTCAGTTCTTTCCTGCGGGTAAAGACAGCCGGGTTCTCATGCTTAAAAGCCTCCAGCGTCCCCTCAAAATAGCTGTCCACAAAGCCGCCGACCAGCATGGCCCTTGTAGGGGGAGGATTATATTCCCCCCGGATCCGCGCAAGGGCGGCGGCTTCGCATTTCATGAAATCCTTGTACTGCGAAACACTGAAATAATGTTCGCTGGCGGCCTTCCCGTAATAATTATCCTGCGTCAGATGCATCATTTTCCCTAACCTCTTCCTGAAGTCTCAGCAGCATATCAGCGCGTTCTTCCACATCCATTTCATAATTCATGGAGATATCAAGCGCACGGCCGCTGCGGAAGTCATTTTCCTGTGGGCAGATGATTGCCATTAACGCATCAATCAGCGGGGATTCTATCCGGTAAAATGCCGTGATCTCGTCGGAACACAGCACGCCGCCCAGCTCCTCCCCTAATTTCTGCGATGCATCCAGGCCCATTAAAATACCTTTTATAACCTCCCTGATATCCATAACCCCTCCTTATGCGAACGGACCGTCCTGCGGGATGTCATCCAGGGCCGGATCCGGTCCCGTCTGTGCCTGCCCCTCTGCATCTTCCCGGGGTACAGCTTCCTGTGCCGCCCTCTCATATGGATCGAACACTTCCGGTTCCGTCTCATTTTCGACATACTCCTTCCCGCCATCCGGCCCCACCGCCGACATATCGGACTCAAATGCTTTCTGGAATTCAATGCTCATAATCCCCCACCGGCTGATCAACTGCCGGATCATGGTTTTGCAGGCCATCGTATCAAAGTCTTTATACCAGAAGCTCGAATACAGCCAGGAATCCTTTTCAGGAAACTTTCCCGCCTCATAGTCAGCAAACGAAACCTTTTCTTTCCATACCTCTTTCCCGGTCTTAAAATCTTTTGTTTTGACTTTTTTAGCATCCCTGGAAAATGCCTGGCTGTACCGGTCCGCATGGGCCACCATCTTCTTTTTGCTCCAGTACATGGCCTTGCGGAAGCCGCTTACCTCCTCAAACATGGCATAGTAGCCGACCGTTTTGGCCTTCTCCCTCTCCTCCTCATCCTCAATCAGTTTCACCTCAATCTCCTCATTGAGCGGATCGAAGCGGATTAATTCCCCCTCTTTTATGGAAACAACGTTCATCTTCCTGTACTGGCCGGAACGGATTGCAAGCTGGATATATCCCTTATACCCCATCTGAAACTGCGCAACCGGGAGGGGCTCTTTTTTATTGTTATACGGAACCAGATAATAGTGCCCAAGCTGTGGGGAGGGCGAGAGGTTTAAAGACTCCCCCAGGAGCGCCCCCGATAAAATGGAAGTGTTGGAGCATTTCTGCAGCTCCGGATTGACTGTCACCGCCGACACCACGGAAGAGACAAACCTGGCCACATTCTTTCCCACCGCCTGGTTAAGCTGCCTTTTAACGTCGTCACGGTTTAAATATGCCGTGATATCTGATTTCTGCTGGATCATTTCATTTGCCATAACCTAACTTTCCTCCGTCCTCTCATAATTGATATAGCGTTTCCCTTTTCCGTTCACCGCTTTCCCTGCGGTAATACTCACCGTATACCCGGCCTTTATAAGCAGCCTCGCAATCTCAAGCTGCTCCTCTTTCGTGATGGCCGATGCGATAACCTCGATCCTCTGCTGCAATTAACTTAACCCTCCTCAATCCAGTTCCCGGAATAATACCACTCCACCAGCATTTCCCGGAATTCCTCCCTCTCGTCCGGAAGGCCGGAAAGACAACGCCCCAGCGCGTAATCATAAGCCTTTTCTTTGGGGACAAATGTCCCGGCCTCCGGGCCGATCCCCTGATAGCCGCCCATAGTTACTCCATTTCGTCGATAAGCTGTTTTAATTCGTTTCCCGCGGCCTCTGACAGCTTACCGGAATAAGCGCCATGCCACCTTAAAAACCGTTCCTTTAAGGTCAGTCCGCAACTGCAGGGGGCTTTTACAAGCTCCTCAAAGCGCCTGTCTGTTTCCTCCTTCAAAAGCTCCGCCACCTGGTAAGGCACAACAACCGGGTTCCCGCCGTAAGCTTTTACCTTCTTTATTTCTTCCTCGCTTCTGACAGGGATGGAAAACGGCTTCGGGTTCTGTTCGTCAAACGAACGGATGAGCATGTCCCGGACTTCTTTCACGTCCCCGATATAAGTGTTAAATTTCAGATGGTATACATCATCACAGTTCGACTCTACCATCCGCCGGACGGTTTCTATCGGGATGCCGCCGGATACCATCCCCTCCGCGATCATTTTGGAAGTAATATCCTCAACGTTCCATGAATCGCATGTTTTCCTGTCGCGCTCCAGGGTTATGTACCTGGGCTTGAAATTGTAGCCAAACTTTAAATCGCTGTTACAGTCAACAAACAGTCTGTTTACAAATACCCGGCCGGCATATTCTTCCCCGGTGAGGATTTCACCGTACTGTGTCGCGACATTTTCATAACCAGGATCATGCATCCCAAGCCAGATGCCGTATAAGCCTGTATACTCGGCCGGGGAGACGTTCCCAACCTCAATGCATAAACCGGGAGAGGCGGCGCCCGGCCTGCTTATGTAAAAAGCAAGGATTTTTTCAAGCCACTTCTCAGAATTCTTAAACCGGGATTTCCATACTTCCCCTTTTTCGTTGTTATAAATGGTAAATGTTTTGCCAAGCCTGTTAAGGACAAGGGCGGCGATCTTATATCCCTCGCCAAATTTCCCAACCGTATCCTCATTATCCGCCTTGCTGCTGCGTCCGAGCAGGAGGGTATTGATTTTGAGGGACAATTTTGCGTTTTTCAGCCTGAGAACCTCCTGATCCTCATCGTAGCCAAGGCTGAACACATTGCTTTTGTCTAAGGCTTCCTGATCCGTACCGTTCTGGATCAGCTCGCGGATCGCGTCATTAAATGTCCAGTTTGACACGTAATCCGGCGTGAGGGTAAGCTCATAACACTTTTCCTGTGGATCCGGTATATTTTTACCCATTGATTTTTCCTCCATTATCTGTTACAATCCGTACATGGTTAATTTGTTATGCCCCTGATGAGAGTTTGCGCCTCTCCGGGGCATTTTTCAGTGTGGTAATAAAGGCGGGGTATATCAATCATTCCTTTATGTACACACATTTTTCTTTCCCGTCATATACAAGCGTCAGCGTGTCGCCGTTCTGATCCTTCAGCAATCCCTCGTTCCCGGTCATCTTCACGGAAAAACACCCGCCCTCGAATCCCTTTTCGCACATCCAGCGGCGGATGGCATATTCCGCTATGCTTTTACAGCTTTTAACAGCCAGCATGTTTATTTACCTCCATCGTTTTTATTTTTTCAGTACATCATCGCAATCAGCACACCCGTCGCAAGCCCGGCCATCAGCGCCGATGCAATGGCAAGCCCGCATATCCTCCAC
>QXXC01000101.1 GCA_009911305.1 Clostridiaceae bacterium
ATATTTGACACTTGAGATTTTAATTTGACGTTTTTGTGCGGGAGATAGGAACTTTAGTTTGCTGGGCTACATACAGATGGGCATGGCGGCCGGCGTGTCAGCGACATCGATGCTGATGCAGGATCTTGCGGATGGTTACATCGACCACAGTTGGCAGGATTACGCAAGGGCCGCCGGTTTTGCGGCGGCGACCGCCGGTATAGGGTATGGGATTGGCATGGCCGCCGGGGCCATGGGGAACGCGCTCGGCCTGCAGTCAGTCGTAGACGCTGCCGGGAAATACGGGCCCGCCCTCATAATCGGCGCGGAAACAGCGATTGACGTTTTGACAGACTATGTGGCCAGCATGATAACAGGGGAGAAATTTGTATGGCAGTCCTCTGTGGCCACAGCGCTGGCCTCCAACGTTGTCGCCTCCCTTGACCCTGTCAATATGGCCACCGGGGCGTTCTGCCTGACCGCCACGGATCTGGAGCTGCCGGATCTGATGGAGGGAAGCTTCCGCCTCCAGCGCATCTACAATTCCGTCCTGCCGTGCCGCGGCGGCCTGGGGAAGAACTGGATGCTGGGACTGGAATCCAGGCTGTTTTTACGGGAGGAGGACGGGCTGGTCAGCGCCATATGCACAGACGGCCATATGGAGCGGTTTTCCAGGCAGGGCGGCGCGTGGATCAACCGGCGCGGAGGCGATGCCAGATACCGGCTCAGGACGCTTGAGGAGGGCGGCTACGCCCTGATTTACATTCCCGGGCAGACATGCTATGCTTATGATGATACGGGGCGTCTTACAGCCATCCATGGAAAAGGAAACGCGCGCCTGGATATCCGGTATGACGAAAGCCGCATCAGCCAGGTGATCACATCAGCCGGCTATGTGCTGAGCTTCCGGTATGAGGACAGCCGGATTGTGGAGATCCGGGATGCGACAGGGCGGGCGGTGCGCTACCGGTATGAGGACGGCTGTTTAAAGGCCGTCTGCCATGTGGATGAAGGGGTCACGACCTACCATTATGACAAAGCCCTCCATATCACCCAGATCATTGATCAGAACGGCCATGCGTATGTGACAAACGAGTACGATGAAAAGGGACGCGTGATATCCCAGCACTATCCGGACGGGAGCAAAAGCACCATATCGTATGACGATGAGAAGCAGGAAAATACGGTGTATATTGAGGCGCTTGGCAGGACAGAGCGCTACCGATACAACACGGATTACCTGGTGACCCATACATTTTTTGATGACGGCACGACTGAGGAGACAGGATACGACGCATACACAAACCGCATCTATGAGAAGGACAGAAACAACAACATCACCAGGCGCAGCTACAGCAAATACGGGCTGCTCATGGAGGAGGAGCTGCCTTCCGGCCAGAAATGGCGTTATGAGTACGACGGGCGGGGCAATCTGCTGTCGAAAACAGCCAATACAGGCGAAGCCTGGCGGTACCGCTATGATGACGCAGGCTTTCTTGCCGAGGACTCCCTCAAGCTTCAGGATTCGGTTTGGAAGCGCTCCGTATACAGCCGTGACAGATACGGCAGGATCACCAGCCGGACCGACAGCCGGGGGAATACAACTGTGTTTGGCTATGAGGACAGGCATGGGCATATACAGACCGAACCGTCAGAGGTGACGGACGCCCTCGGGCAGCACACCAGCTATGAGTATGACGCGGCCGGACGCCGTATCCGGATCACAACCGGATACGGCACAGCCGAGATCCGCTATAACAGCCAGAATTACCCGTGCTATATCCGGGACGGAAACGGGAATGAGCTCAGGCGCGTCTATGATAAAATGGGAAACTTAACCGCGCTGTTCCCGCCGGAGCAGGGGACGGACGGGGCGGCCTGGATGTACCGCTATGATTTCTTTGACCGCCTGATTGAGACAAAGGATCCGCTGGGCAACATCTGGAGGAAGGAGCGGAACCTGGCGGGCGCTGTCCTTCGCGAGGCGGCCCCGGACGGCTATGAAACCCGCTACGAATACAACACAGACAACTTAAAAATCCGGACCGTTTACCCGGACGGCTCTGTGGAGCGCCTCTTTTATGACGGGAACGGCAACCTGATAAAAAAAGTCATGCCGGAATCGTATGACCCGGAAGCCGACGACGGCCCCGGCCTGGCCTATGAATACGACGCCATGAACCGCTTGATCCGGATTACCGGGGAGGACGGAAGGACGCGCAGCACATTCACCTACGATCCATCCGGAAACCTGGTAAAACAGGCGGACGGGGCCGGAAATGAAACTTTCCACGCCTATGACTGCGCGGGAAACCGGATCGCCACCTGGCAGCCGGCAGAAGAGATTGGCGGGGAAACCTGGTACAGCGTCACTGCCTATGAATACGATTCAGAATGCAACAAGGTCCTGGAAAAGCGGGGCCTCGAAAAAGTCAGGCAGGGGGAATACGCGGAAAACTGCCATGAGCTGGCCTTTGCCTACGACGGGCTGAACCGCCTGATAAGCGTAAGCGACCAGACGGGCGCAAAAGCCGCCTACACCTATGACTGCCTGGGCCAGAAGACGGGCGAACGCTTCCGTATCAGCCCTGACGTGGAGCGGATCGTGCGCTACTGCTACGACCCGGCAGGGAACCTGACAGAAAAAGCAGAGGGAATTGAAGAGCGCTTTTTAAAGCCGGGCGGGAGGCGCAGCACAGTCTGGGCGGTGACACGCTATGAGTACGATAAGAACGGGAACTGCACCCGGAGCGTGAGCCCCAATGGCTATGAGCGCGGGAAAACGTATGACGCGTCAGACCGGGTAATACAGGAAGAAGAGCGCGACCGCTCTTCGGGAATCCACAGGATCTTCCAGTATGAATACGACGGGGGCGGAAAGCTTGTAAAGCGCCTGGACAAAAGCCTGCCGGGACATGAAAGGGCCCGCAGCTTCCGGTATGACGGCAAAGGCCGCCTGACACACTTAACCGACGAGGCAGGCGCAACCACCCGCGTATTCTATGACAGAAACGACCGGATCGCAAAGGTCGTCCGCCCGGAGCAGTACGACAGCCGGCAGGACGGCGGGGCCGGGCTCTGCTACCGCTACGACCCGGAGGGCCGCGTGACAGAGATCACAGGCCCGGACCAGTCGGTTTTAAAGAGGTTCACATATGATTACAGCGGGAACCTGAAAACCATCCTGGAAGGCGGCCAGGTCTACACGGAATATGACTACGACCTGGCCGGGAACCCGGTGGCCGTGTACGCCGGGCGGGAAAAAGCGGCGAAAAAGGCCGCCGCCCAGAGACTGGCCTACGACGCCCGGGGCAATATCACAGGAGTCGAGGATGGAAACCATAACCGGACAGAATTTGTGCTCGATGCGTGGGGCAGGATTACAGAGATACACACCCCGGAAGGCGGCGTGGAGCGGTATACATACGATTACGCCGGCAACATCACGGGAGCCGAAGACGCCAACGGGGGGATTGTCACCTACCGGTACAACAGCCTTGGCCAGGTATATGAGATTACCGACCAGGAAGGAAATACGGAATCCTTTTACTGCGATAAGGAAGGGCGGCGGGAGACGCATATTGACCGCAACGGCAATGTGGAGCGCACCCTCTATAACATGGACAACCGCCTGTCTTACCAGCGCGCGGAGGACAAAAAGGGCCGGAACCCGGTGGTGAACCAGTACCTTTACTATCCGGACGGCAGCTTAAAGGAGGCGTCCGGCGGGGGGATTACCTACCGCTACGAGTATACGGAAAACGGCCTGCTAAAGAGCAAAAAGTCATCAGGAGAGATACTGCTGGCTTATGGCTATGACAAAAACCGCAACCTCTCCAGCCTCACGGATGCGACAGGGAAAACGGTCCGGTACGTATATGATGCCATGGATCGCCTGAAGCGTGTGGAGGATGGGACGCAGGGGACGGCGCTGGCGGGGTATGAGTATATGGATTCCGGAAGACTCCGGGTGCTGGAGTACGGAAACGGCGTACGCAGCGAATACCGCTACGGCGATGACGGGATGCCCTCCGGCCTTGTGACAGTGACGCCGACGGGCGAAGTGGTTTTAAACTATGACTATGCGTATGACGGGAACGGGAACTGCACGAAGAAGAGCGGGGAGCGCTTCCAAAACGAGTATACATATGACCGGATGAACCGCCTGGCCGGGGCTGCATACAACGGGGAATGGGAAAAATACACATATGACCGCGCAGGGAACCGGCTGGGGAAGGAGACGGAAAAAGGAAAGGAATTCTATGCGTATAACGTAAAGAACCAGCTAACCCGGCTGGAAAAGGGCGGGAAAGCGACGGATTACAGCTATGACGCGCAGGGGAACCTGCTGGAAGAGCGCGGGGATGGGAACAAGATTTATGAATATGACGCGCTGAACCGCCTGGGCGGTATCCGTTCCGGAGCCGGTGTGTGGAAGAACCGCTATGACGGAGAATCGCTGCGGTATGAGACGGAGGAGAATGATAAGGTTACCCGTTTCGTATTTGACAGGGGAGAACTGGC
>QXXC01000102.1 GCA_009911305.1 Clostridiaceae bacterium
GATTTACCAGAAAGGAGTCGAAGCATGATTTTAGGATTTTTAGCGGCTGTGGGAAGTACCATAGCATCCACCGTTATTATTGAATCCGTGACAGCAGGCGTTGGACTGGGAATTTCCATCTATACAGCGTCAAAGTGTGCGAAGCAGAGCGGCAGGGCACGGAGAAAATAATGGGCGAAGAAATGACTATGTGGGGATTGTTCAGTAATCCCCACATATATTTTTAAGACACATATGAAGGTATGGAAATGCGGCCGCTTGACGGTTGAATATCAGGTTACAAAAGTTATAGCAGAAATCTTTTTTGAGCAAAAATCACAAGAAATGGAAAGGATACCGGTAAATCTAATGCTGCGAAAAAAGCTGTCTGAAAAACGAAAACTTTTTTCAAGTATCCGGATATCCGCAAGGTACTTATTCTATATACGGTTTCTGTTTGCAACCCGTAAAACAATTTCATAACGCAACTGACAAAACGGCAGAATCATGCTATAATTTAAGAAAAAGAGGTACATTTATGCCAAACACAAATAAAACCATCCAGCAGCTAAATCTGGAGGACGATTTTCTTTTCGCTAAGGTAATGAGTGATAAGGAGGTCTGCAGAAAAGTATTAGAAAAAATACTGGGCGTTTCCATACGGGAAGTTTCCGTGCCAGCCACACAGAAAACCATCAACATGCTCTATGACGGAAAAGGCATCCGGCTCGACGTATACCTGAACGATGACGAGGGAACTGTATATAATGTGGAAATGGAGCGCGGAAAGCACAGAAAGGCTACCCTGCCCAAGAGATCAAGGTACTATCATTATCCAAACCATTATAAAATCCAAACTTTTTTAGAAAGTATTGAATTCTTAATACTTTCCAAATAAAAAGGTTTGGATTTAATTTTTCATGTATGATTATCTTACCATAAATTTTTCAGGAGGTACATACATGAATGTAACAAATCTCAAAGAAAACTATCAAAATCTCCTTTCTTTCATGGCAGAGAAAGGATACAAGGAATCCACAATCAACTGTTACCGACACCAGATCCAATGGATTTTGGATAATGAAGAGAACAGAGAATGGACATCTTATAAGGATATCTATCTGGAGTATGCCTCATATGGCTACTCCTATAACTGGCTACGAGGAAAAAAGGCTCTCCTTGGTACTCTGGAACGGTTTGATCTGCATGGTGAATATCCGGATGGAAAGCATCATTATCCGTTTTTTGCAAGAAATGCATATGATTTTCTTCTCCCGGATTTCAAAAGAATCATTGATTTTTATAAAGATTCCCAGGAAAAATCCAGTCTACGCCCATCGACAATCAGCAACAGAGCCTGTTCTGCTTCTAAATTTTTCGCTTATCTGCAAAATAATGGCTGTCATTCCCTGGAGGATGTTACAGAAGAAATGGTACAATCCTTTTTTACCCAGGATGATAAATGGATACGGGGCCATGACTACATACAAAGAGTCCGGGCAGTATTGACTGTATGCCTGCCGTCAGAGCCTTTTCACATCAAAAACATACTGAATTATCTCCCCGCCACCCAGGGCTTCCGTAAAAATGTACCAGTCCTGATGCCTGAAGAAATCTCTGCAGTAAAAGAACTCCTAAGAACCCCTGACGGAAGGATCTCCCTGCGGGACAGGGCCATCGGTGTGCTTGCCCTTTATACGGGGCTACGGAGTATCGATATCATAAACCTGGAGATCTCTGCCATAGACTGGGAACAGGACAGGCTGCGCCTCACCCAGCAGAAAACGCAGGTTCCGATTGAGATCCCACTGAGTGCCATGGTAGGAAATGCCCTCTATGATTACATCACGCAGGAACGTCCCTGGTTAGATGACCCGCATGTATTTCTTACCACGGATAAACCATACAGGCCCCTGAGGTGTGTCTATCAGGCGTCAAAGCATATCTTCTGTGCCGCCTGCCTGAGGCAGACACCCGGTACGAGGAAAGGCCTGCATTTGTTCCGCCATCACATGGCAACGGAAATGTTGGAAAAGAAAGTGCCCCAGCCAGTTATAAGCCGGGCACTTGGACACACATCCCCCAACTCCCTGACGCCATACCTGCACACGGACTTCACCCATCTAAAGGAATGCGCCCTCAGCATCGCCCGTTTTCCTGTCAGTGAGGAGGTGTTCCACGCATGAGTACCTTCAGCGTTTCGAGGCAAGATATGCTGGAAGCATTTATCCGGTTCCGCAAAGCATCCGGATCCTGGAATGAGGATTATGAATCCCGCTTTCGTCGTTTTGACCGATACTGTTCCCAGAGATACCCGGCTGTTTGCGGGATTACGCAGGAAATGGTTGACGGATGGTGCAGGCGTTTTCCCAATGAGACGAACAATTCACACCGTACCCGGATATATATTATCATCGATCTTATCAGGTACCTGAATGCCCGAGAGCAGACCACCCTTGTCCCGCCCCCGGCTCCCAGACAGGAGCATTGCACGGGCCTGCCCCATCCTATCAGTGAAAAAGAACTTGTAAACTTCTTCCGGGCCTGCGACCATCTTGAGTCAAGAGAAAAAAGCATACGGGCACGGAGCAAGGCGATGGTATTCCCTGTCTTTTTCCGCCTTCTGTACAGCAGCGGGATGCGTGCCAAAGAGGCAAGGATGCTGCTTGCGGCGGATGTTGACCTGCATAACGGGATCATAAACATCCGACATTCCAAGGGAAACGGGCAGCATTATGTGGCGCTGCACGATACAATGCTCTCCTTGATGCGCAGGTATGATGATGCGGTAAGGACGCTATATCCAGAACGGAAATATTTTTTTCCTGCTGGAAACGACTCCTATTTTAACAAAAAGATCATCAGTAAATATTTCCGCAGGTTCTGGGATGCACAAAACAGCTCCCATGCAGTTGTTTATGACCTTCGGCATCATTATGCGATAGAAAACATCAATGCCTGGACCGGTACAGGGACAGAATTCTATGACCGTCTCACATATCTGAGCAAAAGTATGGGACATGCCATGCTGGAGAGCACAAAGTATTATTACTCCCTTGTCCCCGGTCTGTCTGCTATCTTGAGAGAACAAACCGAAGCAGGTTTTAATGAGATACTTTCGGAGGTATGGTATGAAAACCTGCTAACAAAAGTCAAGACTTTTTAGCAGGTTTTTAAATAAATTTTTGGTATGAATTTTTCCCACGACGATTAGACCGGTGAAAAATCCGGTCTGCCTTATCCTCTGTTTTAGTTCTTTTTACTTCTGGTATACTTCCATCACACGTGCATAATAAATCCTAAGGAATTTATTTAATCCCGCTATTTTTGCTGCACGTTTTGACTTTCCTTCTTTTTCTTTCTTCAAAATAAATCTATATACTGCTGCATCTTCTGGTTCTTTATGGGTTTTTAGGCATCTCATCACTTCATATCCGATCTTACGCAGACTGGAAGATCCTCTCTTGGATATTTTTCTCTCTGTTCCAATGAACTGCCCTGATTGATATGGCGGAGCGTCGATTCCTGCGTGGGCTATCAAGGCTTTTCCACTATGGAATCTTCTTACATCCCCAATCTCCGCGATCAATTTAGGCGCAAGGACATTTCCAACACCTCCCATTGCCCTGACAACCGGATATTCCGGCAGACTCTTGGCTAATGCCTGCATCTGTGTTAGAATAGTCATTAGAGTGTTATCGACTTCTCGTAACACCCGCACTGCCTCCTGTACCAGCATTTTGGTCGATGGGGTATCGGAGGATACTGTGGGGATGCCTTCTTTTGCCAACGCATAAATCTTGACGGCTTTATCCTGGCTCTGGTGGTATCCCTTCTCTTTTGCCCATTTTAGATAGCTCTCTATAAACTGTTCCTCCGATTTCTTCGTGATATTGTCATAATGCCAGTATTCTTCCGCAAAATCCCCCAGCTTATCTTTCCCATTTGTTTCATTCCAGCCCTTCAGCAGCGTTTTGATCCCAGGCATCGTATAGTCCAGAAGATGGGTCAGTTCCAACACGCTTTCCACACGCATCCGCATATAATGGCGGTACTGCCGTCCTAGTATAGCAGACAATAAATAGCTCATAGTTTTGCATTTACGCCATTTATTGATAATCCGTTGATAAAGCAATACAAATATTATGAGTTGCTTTATGAACGATGTGCTAGTACATCGAATAATTAATAACGCATAGTTTATAAAGTATGTTATAATATCATTATAAAAAGTCAAATGGAGGCATAATG
>QXXC01000103.1 GCA_009911305.1 Clostridiaceae bacterium
TCGTGAAGCTTCCTTAAATTGGTATTCAGCAGTTCTGTTTTTCGGACATCTGCCGGGTTGAGTTTCAGGACGGCGGACAGGAAGCCGATCCGCGCCTGTTCATCCATCATGATCTCTTTAAACGCGTAATCAATTTTGGGTCTCATCAGAAAATCTGCCATGATATCCATCCCCCTTTCAGGCGGTATAACGTCCCGGAACCTTCAGGCCTTATTTTATAAGGCTTTCAGATCATTATCTCAAAAAAACACTCACGTTTTTGCCGATATATCTGGTAAATATATTATAACTGATTTCCGGATCAAAATCAAAAAAAGTTCGGAAAAAATTGCTTTAATCATTAGCAACAAGAAGATGCCTGGGCGTAGCTCCGGGCATTTTTTATACAGATCTAAATCATATTGCGGCTGTATCGGCTGTATCGGCGCCATCATCCTTTCTTGCATTTCCAGATAAATTATACTATACTTAAATTCTGACATATTCAGGAAAAAGGAGTTTGCCATGAAGAAGATATTATTTGTCAATGCCTGTGTAAGGCCGGATTCACGGACGCATGTATTAGCGCGGAAGGCGCTTGAAAAGCTGGAGGGGCAGATAGAGGAGGTAAATCTCTGTCAGGAACATCTGCTTCCTCTGAACTGGGAGATGCTGGAGGAAAGGGATGCCCTCATTTCAGCCCGGGATTTTTCGTCGCCGCTGTTTCAATATGCAAAGCAGTTTGCGGCGGCAGACGACATCGTGATCGCAGCGCCCTTTTGGGAGCTGGCGTTCCCGGCTGTCCTGCGGATCTATCTGGAGCATATAACGATCGTGGGGTTGACATTTCAGTATTCTCCGGAGGGGATCCCTGTCGGATTGTGCAATGCAAAACGGATCATTTATGTGACGACAGCAGGGGGAGCAATCGGCGGCTGTAATCTGGGGTATGACCATATAAAGGCTCTGGCAGGCAGATTTTACGGGATACAGGAGGTCGTGTGTTTCAAGGCGGAAATGCTGGATATCCGGGGGGCGGATGTAAACGGCATTCTGGAGGAATCGTTAAAAGAAATTGAAAACTGGGATCCCTCAGACATATAAAGAGGAAGAAGCTGTCTATGACAGAATCAGGAGGAATCAAAACCAGTCAGAGGCTGGAAAACAGATCGATCTGGCCTGTCAGACATGGAATATAATGCGTGTGAATATATACGGGATTATAAGATATTTGTGAGAGAAAGACAACCGATGTATTTTAGGGTATAATTATGGTAAAAAGAGCAAAACCTGCCGCCGCTCTTGTCGCGCAGAATGATCTGCGGCAGAGGGCGGCAAATGGGATGGAATCTCCTGGACTGATAAGTCCGTGAAAAAAATCCTCAGATACAGATACAGAAACGTAAAGGCTCAGAAGAACAGCTCATTTTCCTTCCGCGTCTGACAGCTTTTCTTCATTTTCTGCGCGGCGGCGGCCACCATCAGGGGATTGACGCTCCTGGCATGGGCGGGGCAGATGCTGACGCAGCGCATACAGCTAATGCAGGCTTTTGTATCCGTCTGGGAGGGGGAATCCGCGGGGATCGCGCCGACCGGGCATTTCTGCGCGCAGAGCCCGCATGAGGTACAGCCCCTGCCGGCTTTGGGCTTTATGGGAACGCCATTGTATTCCCGGTATGGGGTATGGCCTGGAAGCGCGATATGGCCGCTGATACGGTCTGCCTCGATGACGTCACGAATCTGTCCGGCGAACTGATTAAGCTGCGCTTCATCCTCTGTGTCAGGGCGTCCCTGCGCAAACTGGCGCAGGATGGAGTGCTCCGCAATCGCGGCGACCGCCGCGGCGCAGCGAAAGCCGGCGGCGGTCAGGATGCTCTGTAATTCCAGCAGAGTATCGTCATAGTCGCGGTTTCCGTAAACAACGGTTGCGATTGCTTTTGCCCCCCGGGCCTGTATCTTGGCAAGGCGCGAGGCCGCCGCAGCCGGGACGCGTCCTCCGAAGGATGGGACAGCGGTGATACAGATGTCGTCCGGATTGAGGAGCATGCGGCTGTAATCAGCGGCCGGATCGGTTAAATCAATGTTATGGACATCCCCGAAGACTGATGCCAGGCGGGAGGCAATTTTTTCCGTGCCGCCGGTGGGACTGAAGGTGATTTTGTATACGCTCATATGTAGTCCTCCTGATTGAAATTTTTTTTGAATCACTTTATTGGTTCATATGTTCCGGTTTTACGGCCGGATTGTGCAATGTTTGTTCTGCAATTCTCCTTTATTACATCTCTTGAGAGTTCTGTGATTGTGTACGTTTCAAATGATCCAACAACTGGCAACCTTATGATACCATTTTTTTGCTGCAGGTTCAAGAATCTTCACCATTCCCCAAAAAAGAGAGGGGTTTTATACGGTCGGCCAGGAAATCCCTATTCAGTACAATGAAGAAACCCCTAAGGAATTTATTATTGAAGGGGAAGATAAAATTGAGAAAAAGAATTGGACGCCGCATCGCTGCTTTGATATAATGAGAGGGCATGCTCAGCCGTGAGGGCTGATTTATGAGTCTTACGATAGGATTACACGTCAGAAAGGATCATTATGAAAAAGATTATGCTTGTCTTCGGCACGCGTCCCGAGGCGATTAAGATGTGTCCTCTGGTGAATGAACTGAAAGCCAGGGAGAATATGCAGACGCTTGTCTGCGTGACAGGCCAGCACCGGGAGATGCTCCGGCAGGTTCTGGAAACGTTCCGGGTGGTTCCGGACTATGATTTATCGATCATGAAGGAGCGTCAGACGCTGTTTGATGTGACTGCGAATATTTTAGAGCGCATCCGGGAGGTGCTGGAGGCGGAACGCCCGGATGTGGTTCTGGTTCACGGGGACACCTCCACGACCTTTGTCACCGCGCTGGCCTGCTTTTATCTGCAGATTCCGGTGGGGCATGTGGAGGCCGGCCTGCGCACCTATAATATTTATTCCCCTTATCCGGAGGAGTTCAACCGCCAGGCAGTGGGAATTCTGGCTTCCTGGAATTTTGCGCCTACCGAGCTGTCGAAGCAGAACCTGATCCGGGAGGGGAAGAATCCGGAACGCATTTTTGTGACCGGAAATACGGCGATTGACGCCCTGAAAACAACTGTGCGCACGGATTATACGCATGAGCACCTGGAGTGGGCAAAGGGGAGCCGCCTGATTATGATTACCGCGCATCGGCGCGAGAATCTGGGGGAGCCGATGAAGCATATGTTCCGGGCGATCCGCCGGGTCTGTGACGAGCACCCGGATGTGAAGGCGATCTATCCGATCCACATGAATCCGGCTGTGCGCGAGACGGCGAATGAAGTGCTGGGGGGAGATGAGCGGATCCGGATGATAGAGCCTCTGGATGTGCTGGATTTCCACAATTTCCTGGCCCAGTCCTTTATGATACTGACCGATTCCGGCGGCATACAGGAGGAGGCCCCCTCCCTTGGCAAGCCGGTGCTTGTGATGCGCGATACCACGGAACGTCCGGAGGGCATTAAGGCGGGGACCCTGAAGCTTGTCGGGACAGAGGAGGAGACGATTTACCGGGCGTTTAAGCAGCTTTTGGAGGATCCGGGAGAGTATGAGAAGATGAGCCGCGCCAGCAACCCGTACGGGGACGGCCTGGCGAGCAGGCGGATTGCGGATATTCTGGAGTTTGGGGAGACAGGCGCAGTATTTGGTTAAAGGTTGGCTGGCGGGGCATTTCAGACAGAATGAATGATTCTTTAAGAACAGGATTTCCAAAAGAGCGGGAATCCTGTTTTTTTATGTCCGAATCTGGTTCAGAGGGATATGCCGTAAAGCGGCGCGCGGGAAGAGGGGCCTGTCCGATTGGCTGGAAATTGAGGCCATATTTCGTAGAATACATGAATCTAAGAAATTTTTCTCCATTATACTACGCATTTTCGGTTATTTCAATGGGATTTTCTATCATAAATGTTTAAAAATTTCAATAAATATCTTTGTGGATTTCTTAATTTCATTTCCAAAACAAAACTATCAGATTTTACCCCAAATTTTCATCTGACAGATTTCGTAGAATCATGTATTCTACGAAATCCGGATATGGCTGCAAAGTTAGAAGAGGTATATCAGATGGATCAATGGTATGTTTTAAAAACAATTCCGGGAAAGGAACAGAAGGCGGCTGCGCTGATCAGGCGCGCGGTAACGCC
>QXXC01000104.1 GCA_009911305.1 Clostridiaceae bacterium
TTATGAGCCGGGAAATTACCAAGGCTTGTGAATTTTCCTGCGATGAAGCCGTCCTTGCCAAAATGGGGAGCGGCAACGCACAGGACTATGGGAAAACTTTGCTTGACGCTATGGTGGCAGTAGGGAGATACAAGGAAAATCTCGGAGCTGTTACTTTAAGCGAAAATAAACAGCTATTGAAAGAAAGGTTAGGTGCAATTATGAAGTTTAGGGAACAATCGAGGTCGGTTAAGATATTGACTGTCCTGCTGACACTGTGTGTAGTTTTGGGAGCGGCCTTTGTTGGTGTCTATTCGCTGGGGCCAGCTACGGTGAACGCCCATGCAGCGTCTCTCCCTGGTACGCCACTGGACACCACCGGCAGACCCTCGTTGTCGCTGGATGTCAGCAGCGCCGCCGTCAATGTGTTGGCAGCTCCCCGGGGCAGCAAGATCTATGCTGAGTTTAACGAAGATGTATATCAGGTTGAGCCTCGCATTGACGGACAGCGGGATATCTGGAGCGTGTCGATATCATGCAAGACAAATACAAACAACAATGCTGAGACCATCAAATTGTATATTCCTGATATTGCGTATGGGGATGTAACTTTGAACGTGGACAATGGGCATTTGACTTGCGACCTTATCAGGTCTGGCAATATTGTAGGCAACTTCAATATGGCGTCCGTCTTTTTGACCTTGCCAGAGGGCTTCGCTGGCTCGGTGGACGCTACAGCCAACAGTGGATATTTTCAGCTAATTTCCCAAGATGATTTCAAGAATACCACTGCGACTATTACAGATAACGGCAGTTGGGGCGAGATATATAGGCCGAAAAATTTCAAGGAAAGTGGAAATTTGGCTACCTTCACAGATGGCACTGGAGCTAATGTAATTCAGATAACACGGAAAGGCTCCGGTGTAATGGGGATTTATACCTCGGACGCATTTGACACATCGAATTTCCCGGATGACTGGAAAGACTTGTGGCAGGACGAATGGCAGGGCAAGCCTTGGGAAGATGATTGGTGGCAAAATACCTGGCAGGAAGATAACGATTGAACCAAGTATTCGTATCAAGTAAAAGACGTATTGCAGGGATATTCAAAAAGTGATTGTCGCCCAGCGGTAAATAAAAAAACCGTTGTTTCGGCGGCTGGTATCTATGCGCCCAAACAAAAGAACAAGTAGCCTTGCGGCGGTTTTGAAATATCAAATTCAAAGCCGCCGCTTTCTTTTGAAAAACGGAAAACGGAGGGTGTGTTAAAGTCGCCCATTTTTAAGGACACGGCGGTATCCGGGAGGTATTGTCATGTCCTTTTCTTATAGTTTGCTGTCAAAAAAAGCCCACCCTCTCTAAAGGGAAGCCCTGGCCGTAACTGCGAAAAATGTAATATTCTGTCGCCCCGGTACGTCCGTGTAGCCTTGCGCTATGCGGGCGTTTTTCTATCCAGGCGGTGCTTCTGGACACCGTGTCCAGAGGCCCGCTGCCGTTCCCCGCCCCTCCATTTCGATCTGTCCCTTTCCGCCAACATCGAAATGGAGGTTACATATGACAACCATCAAATTGAACCGCTACTATCCCCACATGACCGAAAATATCACCCTGGAAGTCTCCGACGAGATCGCCGTTGTGCTCTCTGCCGGGGGCCGTCAGTGTGACAGCTACAAGCGCCGCAAGCGGGAGCATAACGAGTGCTCCCTGGACGCTGACCCCGGCTTTGAGCCGGATGTGATGTTCCCGCCCCTGACCCCGGAGGAAATCATTCTGGACGAGGAAAACCGTTCTGTCCTCTACGCCGCTCTTGACCAGCTCCCGCCCATCCAGGCCCGGAGAGTGTATGCCCATTATATCTTGGGCAAGAAGAAGTCCGAGATTGCCAGGGCCGAAAATGTGGAGGGGAGTGCCGTTTGCGACAGTATCCGCCGGGGCCTGAAAAATCTCTCTGAACTTTTGAAAAATTTTCATTGAGGGGTATCCGAAATCGCCTAAAAACCGCCTGATAGGTAAGGAGGCTTATACGCTTTTTGAGGACAACTGAATATACAGTATTCCAGGCACAAAACCCGTGTGATGAGCGACGAAAGGCGCGCCGCCAGGACAGCCCGCTTGAGGAGGTGACAAAAGCGGGTCGAGCGATTAACGCAAGCCTTTGACCCGGCCCTGGCAAGCCGGGCGCGACGACAGCGCGGGGGACAATGAAACTTGCTCACGCCCTCCCATGGACTTGCGGGGGAGCTTCGCAATCCTGCGGAGCTATGACAGCCGGAGCCGCCGGCGGCCTGGGATGCTCCCCTGTGCCGGGGTGCGTGGCAAATACGGCGCAAGCATTTATCAATTATAGATCGAAATGGATTGATCCCTGCTGGCCTCTGGACACCGTGACCAGATGTGGAGCAAGGTTGAAAGGCAGCACTTTTTCGGGTGCTGTCTTTCTGCGTTCCCCCACATCCTTGTGATTTGGGGCTGTCTTTGGTATAATATACTTGTAAAGGTTGACAGCTCCATTCCGATATGGAAAGGAGCCGACAATGGAAAATCGCATTGACGCTATCTACGCGAGACAGTCTGTGGACCGTAAAGACAGTATCAGCATTGAAAGTCAAATCGAGTTTTGCAAGTACGAACTGCGGGGAGGGAATTTCAAGGACTACAAGGACAAGGGCTTTTCCGGCAAGAACACGGACCGCCCCCGTTTCCAGGAATTGATGGCCGACATCAAGCGGGGCCTGATCCGCCGTGTGGTGGTTTACAAACTGGACCGTATCAGCCGTTCTATTCTGGACTTCGCAACCATGATGGAGCTGTTCCAGCAGTACAATGTGGAGTTTGTTTCCTCTACGGAAAAGTTTGACACTTCCACGCCGATGGGCCGGGCCATGCTGAATATCTGCATCGTGTTCGCTCAGTTAGAGCGTGAGACGATCCAGAAGCGAGTGACCGACGCCTACTACTCCCGGTGTCAGCGGGGCTTCCACATGAGCGGCGCGGCCCCCTACGGCTTCAAGCTGGAGCCCACCACTATCCAGGGCATCCGCACGAAAATGATGATCCCGGACCCCGCCACGGCGAATATCGCCCGGTTGATGTTTGAGATGTACGCCGAGCCGTCCACGTCGTTCGGAGACATCGCCCGGTACTTCGCCCAGGAGGGCATCCTAGTGTATGACAAGGAACTGCGCCGGGGCTTCATTTCTCAAATGCTCCGCAACCCCATTTACGCCCAGGCGGACCTGGAGCTGTACGAGTTTTTCAAGGGACAGGGGGCCGTGGTGGTGAACGAGGCGGCGGACTTCGCCGGGACCAACGGCTGCTATCTCTACCAGGGCCGGGACGTGCAGGAACGAAAAAACAAGGAGCTGAAAAATCAGATCCTTGTACTGGCCCCCAGCGAGGGCATTGTTCCCGCCGATACCTGGCTGCGGTGCAGGAAAAAGCTGATGGCGAATATCACATTCCAGGGCGGGCGCAAACCGAAAAATACCTGGCTGGCCGGAAAGATGAAGTGCGGCCACTGTGGACGGGCGCTGAAAAGCCTGGGCAACCGGGCGGGGACCCAATACCTCTATTGCACCAAGCGGGCAGACAATATGAGCTGTGAGGGCTGCGGGACGCTTCGGACGGCGGAGTTTGAGCAGTTTGTCTATGAGGCGATGGTACATAAGCTCTCCGAGTTTCAGACGTTGACCGCCAAGGCCGAGACAGTCAACCCCAGGCTGACCGCCTTAAACGTGGAACTGGCCCAGGTGGAGGACGAGATCGAAAAGCTGTTGAACACCCTGACCGGGGCCAGCGCGGTTTTGATGTCCTACGCCAACGGGAAGATCGAGGAGCTGGACGCCCGCCGTCAAGGGCTGATAAAGGAGATTGCCGCGCTGAACGCTGAAAGCGTCTCCCCGCAAAAGATCGAGTACCTGTCCTCCCACCTGGGGAATTGGGACAACATCGACTTTGACGACCGGCGGCAGGTGGCCGACATCATTCTCTCCCAGGTCCAGGCCACCGCCGAGCGCGTTTCTTTTGAGTGGAAAATCTGATTTCTTGCCCCCAGCGTCTTATTCAATGGTGTGTTTACCATTGTCAAGCGATGCTAAAGATTGCAGATTGTTACGGTGGTGTAGCCCATAGGAATTAAATTATTCAGAATAAATGTAGTTGTGGT
>QXXC01000009.1 GCA_009911305.1 Clostridiaceae bacterium
TGCGCAGTCAATTGGATAAAGGTTGGAAAAATAATTCGCGGTTTGCGTCTCCCTCAATTCGCTGTCCGACAGTGTGTATACAATGACAGGCTTGCCAAACACCTCTAAAAACTGCTTTGGCATGCCGGAGTTTCTCATGCGCTGCCCCACTCCTCCCGCAAGAATTAATGCATAGTTCACCGTTTTCTGCCTCCCTTCTGCCGCCGTTTTACCGCTGCCGTCCCGCTGGAGCGTGTCACCCTTCCCATCCGGCCGTTGTATTTCCCCGTATAGTTCGTATAGGGCTCGCTGACGCTGCAATACATGAACTCGTGATGCGGGATTCGTTTCTCCTTTGGCGGCAGCTCCATATACGTATCTCCATACTGCAGTCTGCAATAGGCATCCGGATCTCCCGGGCAGCAGACCTCCATATCCTCAAACGGCAGCTTTACGGGTTTGGAAAACCATGTTCTCGGATAGATGACACAGTGAAACAGGGTGATATCCCGTCCAAAATACGTGGCCAGATAGTGTTTCCCGCCGTTTTTCCGGTATTCCCTCTCGATCGCCTTCACCTTTCTCTTTGCTTTTTCCCCTCTGTAGAGCCAGCAGATGAGCTCTCCTGCCGCTTTTGCCGCTCTCCCATGGTTCTGAGGCCCCCGGCCTGCCATCAGGATCCGGTAAATAAATGAATCAAAGCGCAGCTTTGCGGCCAGCAGCCGGTTATCCGGATACGGATATAAAATATAAATATCAATAAATATGCCGTGATTGATGTCATCCCCGCAGTCCTCCTTCAGGAACATCGATGTGGAGGAATCTCTCAGACGGTAATGCGATGTCCTGACATTTGGATCGGTCGTTTTACTTTGCACAAAAAACTGTGGTTTGAAGAGGTTTTGATGCTCTGCCAGCCTTTGGGCATCCTTCCAGTACATATATACATCCACATCATCATCCCAGGGGATAAATCCCCCATGCCTCACAGCCCCCAGACAGGTGCCGCTTGACAGATAATACCGTATATTACAGAGCCTGCAGACGCGATCCAGTTCCCGCAGTATTTCCAACTGCTTTCTCTGCAATCGGGCAAGCGCCCGGTTATCCTCACTTATCATAGCCCCTCCCATGCCTGCCGCGTTATCCTAATTCTGCATCCCCTCAAGGACCTTCAGCACATCTGTAATCTCCTCTATACCTCCGTCCGGATCCGACGAATACAGCCCGTCCGGATTCCGGAAATAAATCCGCTGCATCCCCAACTGTTCCGGGGCCTGAAAATCCTTTTCCGGATTATCTCCCACATATGCAATCTGTTCAAAAGGAATCTTCCAGCGCCGCTGCATGATACGGAATGCGATATCATTCGGCTTGCAAAATACCGTTCCCCCCAGCTCGTCTGTCATGATGATATCCGGTATAAGCGCATCAAGCCCCAGCGCCTTCAGCTTTTGCTTCTGCCCTCTCACCCGGCCGTCCGTTATGATTCCCACCTTTATCCCGGCGGCTTTCAGCTTTTGCAGCATATCTTTCACACCGTCATACAGTGTAAGCTTTGGCGTATGCTCCCGATAGACATCCATGCATTCATCCTTTAAATCAGGCCGCCCCATTTCTTCGAGCAGCCGGTCGATCGCCGGCTTTCCCTCTGTAAAAAACCTCCACATCCGTCCTGCCAGCTCCGGATCCCCCAGCCGCTTGGCTACCGCGAGGAAACCGCTCCGGATATACTGCTTTTCTCCGTACAGCGTATCATCCAGATCAAAAATCACGCCCTGTACCGCACGGCCCTGTTTTCTGCCCCCCACGCAGACACTCTGTTCAAAACGGCTGTATACCGTTCCGTCCTCTGCCGCTCCCGCTGTATATGTAAGCTTCTCACCCGCTAACAGCCGCAGAACCGCTGCCGCAGAGTCTGCCCCTGCCTTCATGCTCAGGGGAGCCCCGCCGCCAAATCTCGGATTGATTTCAATATAATAATCCTCCCCTGTTTTTTCCTCCCGGATTAGCTGCACCGTAATCGGGCCGCATGGCTTAAACCGTCTGATAATGGCCTGGCTTTCCTCCAGCATTCTGGCGTCCATGGTTATCTTCGTCTTTATGACCTCCCCGCTCCGGACCGCCATGCGCTGCCTTGGTGTAATAAACACAGGACGGCCCTCAAAATCGCAGAAGATATCGACCGTATACTCGTTCCCTTCGATAAATGGCTGTACGATATAAGAATCCACCTGTGAGGCGTACTGCTCTAACTGCCTCGCGTTCAGGGCCTTAAAGGCATTCACGCTGCTGCTGCCGTCCCTGGGCTTAATGAATGCAGGATAGCCGCCCGTATACTGTTTCCAGTCGCGCGCCGGCATCGGGGTTTTTAAGCCGCACTCCGCAAAGAAACGGGAGGTGACATGTTTATCCCTGCATATCCGCACCATATCCGGGCTGCTGATCAGCACCTTCGCGCCAATCGCTTCAAACTGTTTTCGATTCCCGGACAGCGCGGATAAGTCGGTGTCAATCGTCGGGATGACCAGATGAATGGAATCCCTCCTGCAGATCTCTAGGAGTTCCGGAATATAGCTTTCATCCCGCATGCTGCAGATCTCCCTTACAGCATCGCAAAAAACAAGCGCCGGGGCCGTGCCGGCCATATCGGTTCCATACAGCCTGATGTTCCTGTTCTGACACAGCGCGGCCTGGCGGAATGCCTGGAGCAGTTCCACCCTTCTTCCGATTCCGGTAAATAAAATACGGTATTCGTTCATGCCTCATCTCTCCCTTCCTCATTTCCCATAAAGATCTCCATTGTCGCAGAGGAGGGAGAGCTTATGCCGTCACGTCTTAAAACGGCTGCAACCGTTCTAAGCAGGATCGACAGATCCTTAAGAAATGTGATTGTTTCCACATACTCCAAATCATCCTCAAATTTCTGCTCCCAGGACAATCCGTTGCGCCCTGAAACCTGTGCAAGCCCGGTAAGGCCCGGCCGCACGTCATGTCTGTGCTTCTGCCTCTCATTATATCGGGGAAGATACTCTGTCAAAAGCGGCCTGGGGCCCACGATCGACATATCGCCTCTGATGATATTAAAAAGCTCCGGAAGCTCATCAAGGCTTGTGCTTCTCAGCATCGCCCCAAAGCCTGTCAGACGCTCTTCGTCCGGCAGTAAACGGCCGTCCGCGCCTTTTTGCTCTGTCATGGTACGAAACTTATACATCTGAAACACGGTTCTGTTCAGCCCCGGGCGTTCCTGTTTAAAAAGCACGGGAGAACCGAGCTTCACCCGGACGAGCATTCCGGTCACAGCCAGCAAAGGGCTTAAGAAAACGAGCGCCAGGCTGCCAAGCGCTGCATCAAACGGCCTTTTAAAGAGCGCCTCATACGGCCCGTAAGGGATATGTCCCCCCTCTTTTTGGGCCTTCTCCTGTTTCCTCCTGGTCGCTGTATATGTCCACGCCCCTAATACAATGCCCGTACCTGCGGACAGCAGACACGTCAATTTCTTCCGGCCCATTAGTCTCATGTAAGCTCTCCCCTACTCAAAGCATCTGTGAATGATATCAATAATTCTCTCCTGTTCTTCACAGGTCATCTTATTATCCGACGGCAGGCACAGCCCGCGGTTAAATATGTCTGCGCCATGATCCGCATGGCCTTGTGCGTGTATGCAGGTATTGCTGTTTCCCCTGCCGTCCCCGTCAGCCGTTACAAACGCATGGCTTCTATACATACTCTGCAGATGCATCGGCTTCCATATGGGCCTTCCCTCTGCGTTAAAGCTGTCCAAAGCCCCCAGGATTTCATCCGGACAGCTTTTTCCAAAACGATGCGCAAATAAATAATTTCTCTCAGAGCGCACGCTCTCACACATCGCCTCAGCGTCTATCAGAAGGCAGCTCATCCAGAAATTGGGGGCGCTGTTCTGCAAATCCATTGGATTCATCGATACCGGAAGATCACAAAGCCCCTCCTTATAGCGTTCGTAAACCGCCCTTTTCTGCCTGATATGGGTCTCTAAATACTTCATCTGCCCCCGCGCCACGCCGGCAATCACATTGCTCATCCGATAGTTGTATCCCAGCTCCTCATGCTGATACCAGGGCGCCGCTTCACGGCTCTGCGTGCTCCATTTACGCGCCTTATCCGCATCCGCCCGGCTGTCCGTCAGAAATGCCCCGCCGGAGCTGCCTGTAATGATCTTGTTCCCATTAAAGCTGACTATGCCATAATCGCCGAGCTTCCCGGCCTTTACGCCCTTATATTCAGCGCCTAAGCTTTCTGCCGCGTCCTCGACGATGAACGCCCCATGCTTGTCACATATGTTTCTTATCTCATCCATTTTCGCCGGCGTGCCATACAGGTGGGCCAGGACAACTAATTTTACATCCGGATAAAGCTGAAACGCCTTTTCCAGCGCGATGGGATCCATTCCCCAGGCGTCGTATTCCGTATCAATAAATACCGCCTCCCCGCCCTCATAAGCGACGGGATTTACGGTTGCGCTAAACGTCATATCCGAGCAAAAAACCTTATGGCCGGCTAACGTCCCATTCCCGGCTTTCGGCATGCCATAAAGGCGTTCACCCGCCAGTTTCACTGCAAGATGCAGGGCCGCCGTTCCGCTGGAAAGCGCCACCGCATGCTTCACCCCCGCCTTTTCGGCAATCAGCCGTTCCAGTTCCTCAATATTCGTCCCCACTGTACTCATCCAGTTCGTTTCATAGGCGTCCTTCATATACTCCAGCTCTTCCCCATGCATGGTGGGAGAAGACAGCCACACCCTTTTTTCAAATGGCTGCACATTCTTAAATCTTGGATCTGAATTGAAATTGTACATACACGCTCCTTCCCCTGCTTCTTTCCACGGTTCGTTTCTCCACGCCTTTTGCCGCGAATCCTCACGGATCCTGCTCCAGCGTCACGCCAAACAGCACAGGCTGAATCCGGTTGAACAGCGCAGTTTCCACCAGCGCAAACCGCCTGTGCAGGTTCAGCTTAACGATCCGATCCAGGTACCGGTTCAAAATCCCGTCTGCGCGGATGATCCGGTTGTCTCCGTCCAGGATCAGCCTGGTCACACCCATGGGCCGCTCCAGCGTTTCGCCGCATACGCCCTTTAAAAAGGTCAAATCAGCCGGTTCCACAGGAGTGACGGACGGAAACTGCGGGAAATCCCCGGCTCTTTTCAGTTCCTTCTCCAGCGCTTTGGGAGAAGGCGTCCTGACCAGGACATACCCCGGAAACATCACATCCTCCAAAAAATGCAGCGCCCCGCCGGAGCGGAATACCTTTATTTTCCTGAGAACCCGGCATTCTTCCCAGAGCCCGGGGTGTACGGCCCTTCTGACAAGCGCGGCCGCCGCCTCTTCCCTTCCCGGACGTGTTTTTAAAACATACCATTGATCCATCTGACATACCCCTTTTGGCACTGCCGCCGTCTGCGCATTTCGTAGAATACCTTACTCTACGAAATGCGGCATGTGACAATTTGGAATAAAATCTGATTTTTTTGTTCAGAAAAAGAAATTAAGAAATTCACAAAGATATATATTGATATTTTTAAACATTTCTGATAGAAAATCCCATTGAAATAAGGGACAAAGCGTAGTATAATGGAGAAAAATTTCTTAGATTAAGGTATTCTACGAAACCTGACTGATAATATCGTATATTCTGTTGATCTTCATTCATCTTTGTTGTTTCAGACACGCTCTAAGTCAATAAGCTTCTGGACAAGACCCTTTACGATTGTTATAATATGACTAAAAAATGTTTGGAAATTCATTCCCGCCATCTGCCTTAGCGGGTGAGATTCTGAAAGTACATTGTTTTAGATAAGGAGGTTTTCACCATGGCATTTGACGGAATTGTGATTGCAGGCCTTGTTAAGGAGTTAAATGATAAGCTGGCCGGCGGACGGATTGCGAAGATCGCACAGACGGAGAAGGACGAACTTCTTTTTACAGTAAAGGCCCCGCGGGACACGTTCCGGCTTCTTCTCTCAGCGAACGCCAGCCTTCCGTTAGCGTACCTGACGGATGTCAATAAGCCGGCCCCGCTTACAGCCCCGAATTTCTGTATGCTGCTGCGAAAGCATATCGGAGGAGGACGGATTTGTTCAGTCAGCCAGCCGGGCCTTGAGCGCTGCATTCACTTTGAAATAGAACATTTGGATGAAATGGGCGACCTGTGCCGGAAGCTCCTGATTGTGGAGCTCATGGGAAAGCACAGCAATATTATTTTCTGCACTCCGCAGCTTCGGATCATTGACAGTATCAAGCATATCTCCTTCCAGGTCAGCTCTGTGCGGGAGGTTCTTCCGGGCCGCGATTATTTCCTGCCCCGGACCGTGGAAAAGTCCGATCCCCTCTCCGCCTCAGAGGAGGACATCGCCGCGCTTCTCTCCTGTTCAAAGCTTCCGGCCGGTAAAACCATTTACTCTGGTTTTACCGGAATCAGCCCCGTTATGGCAGAGGAATTCTGCCATTTGGCGTCCATTGACTCCTCGATCCCGGCCGCAGAACTCTCCGAAGCGGAGCGCACCCATCTCGCGCACACCCTGACGCGCTGTATGGCGCTCGTCAGAGAGGGGCGTTTTGAGCCATGCATGGTCTGCAGAGGAGATGAACCGCTGGAGTTTGCCGCCCTTTCCCTGACGTCCTTTCCGCCCTCCTGCAGTGTGCGCCGTTTTGAATCGGTCAGCCGCGTTCTGGAGACATACTATGCCTCTAAAAACACGATCACCCGGATCCGGCAGAAATCGGCGGATCTGCGCCGGATCGTGCAGACAGCCCTGGAACGGAATTATAAAAAGTACGATCTGCAGCTCAAACAGCTAGACGATACAAAAAAGCGCGATAAATACAAGGTATACGGGGAGCTGCTCAATACCTACGGCTATGAGCTGAGCGGCGGGGAGAAGGAGCTTACATGCGTGAATTTCTATACGGACGCCCCGGCGCGGATTCCCCTGAACCCGCAGCTTAGCGCCAGGGAAAATGCGCAGAAGTATTTTGACAAGTATAATAAGCTCAAACGTACCTTCGAGGCTCTGACCGAACTCACAGAGGAGACAAAACGGGAAATCGGGCATCTGGAGTCCATCAGCGCATCCCTGGATATCGCGCTGAAGGAGGAAGATCTGACCCAGATCAAGCAGGAGCTGGCGGAATACGGCTTTATCAAAAAGCGCGGCCCGGCCGGAAAAAAGGAGCGGATCACCAGCCGGCCCTTCCATTACCGTTCCACTGACGGGTTCGATATCTATGTCGGGAAAAATAATTATCAGAACGAAGAACTGACATTTAAAACCGCCTCCGGAAATGACTGGTGGTTCCACGCAAAGGGGATTCCCGGCTCCCATGTCATCGTCAAGGCGGACGGACGCGAGCTGACGGATCGCACCTTTGAGGAGGCCGGCGCTCTCGCAGCCTACTACTCAAAGGGGCGCGGCAGTGAGAAGGTGGAGATTGATTACATTCAGAAAAAGCATATTAAAAAGGTTGCGGGGGCCGCGCCCGGGTTTGTGATTTACCACACGAATTACTCCATGGTGGCAGCGCCGGACCTATCGCTTGCCGAAATTCCATATTGACAAATCCATGCTTTCATGTTTTAATGGAGAAAAGAAAAAAGGGGCCCGGACGGCGCGTCTGCGGATCTCTCATCGCTTGTCGAAGCGTAATTCAGACTATAGGGTTTGCTGTTTCTGATATAAACAGCGGATTCTATAGTTTTTTTTATGGAAATCTGAAACTGGAAATCTGAAGCGCCGTATCATTCAGGCAATCCGAACGCCTGCCCCGGACAACCAAAAGGAGATTTTATCATGAACCAGACATTTATGAAAGAAAAACCGGTATTTCCGCTGCTGCTTTCTATGGGAATCCCCATGATCCTGTCCATGATGGCCAGCTCGCTCTACAATATCGTAGACAGCATCTTTGTCGCGCGTATCAGTGAACATGCCATGACTGCCCTCTCCCTCGTATTTCCGCTGCAGAACCTGATCACAGCCATTGGCGTAGGCTTTTCGATTGGCACGAATTCTGTGATCGCGCGCCTGCTGGGCGCAGGGCGGACGAAGGAGGCCGGGGAAGCCGCCACGCAGGGGCTGTTATTAAGCCTGCTTCACGGAATCCTCATATGGATCCTGGGGTGGCTGGCTGTGTCCCATTTCCTCCACATGTTTACAGATGACGCGCAGACGCTCCGCTATGGCCTGCAGTACAGTATGATTGTATTCTGCTTTTCCCCTGTTGTCACAGCGGGTATCTCGTTTGAAAAGCTCTTTCAGGCAGTCGGGAGGATGGTGGTCTCCATGGCCTGTATGCTGATCGGCTGTATTGTGAATATCATCCTGGATCCGATCCTGATTTTCGGGCTGGGCCCGGCTCCGGCCATGGGAATCCGGGGCGCTGCCTGGGCTACCGGCATCGGCCAGGCCGTAACGCTGATAGTCTATATCCTCATTTACGGCATGCGCCCGGCCGACGCCCGGATTTCAGCCCGGTATCTGCGGCTTAACCGGGCGATCTGTCTTGATATGTACGCGGTAGGCACAGCCGCCACGCTGAACATGGCGCTTCCCTCTGTGCTGATCTCTGCTTTAAACGCCATTCTCGCCCCCTTTTCACAGAGCTACGTCCTGGTTCTGGGGGCTTACTACAAGCTTCAGGCGCTCCTGTATCAGACAGCCAACGGCCTGGTTCAGGGCATGCGCCCGATCGTGGCTTATAATTACGGCGCTAAAGAGTATGAGCGGGTCGACGGCATTTATAAAAGCGCGCTCGCTGTAATTGCCTGCATGATGCTGGCCGGAACTATCCTGTGCCTGGCCATCCCGGGCCGTCTGATTGCGATGTTTACGGAAAATCCTGACACGGTGCGGATCGGAGCCGGAGCGCTTCGGATCATCTGCCTGGGCTTTATCGTATCCTCCGTTTCCGTGACCTCCTCCGGCGCTTTGGAGGGACTGGGAAAGGGCGGGCCTTCCTTTCTGATATCGCTGCTTCGCTATATCCTTGTGATCCTGCCCGGCGCCTTCGTGTTAAGCCGCTTTCTCGGCGCAAAGGGCGTATGGCACAGCTTCTGGATCACGGAATTTGCGGCGGCGGCCTGTTCATGGGTTATTTTCCGGAAAGCCGGACATACAAAGGAGACGACGCAGGCAGCAGCAACGGAATGACGACGCGGTTTACAGCCCGGCAGGATGGAGAAGCTATATCACGAATCGTTACTGTTCACACCCAATGTCAATTAGTTAAGCGGACGATTGCGGGGGTGTTGTTTATCGTGGGAAGGCCGCCGTCGCCAGCTCCTGTATCCATAAGGAACCCCGCTCCCGCTCGGAGAAAAGCGCAGCGGGAGCGGGGTTCTGTTGGGTTTGGAATCGGACTCTGGCGGCCCTCTCACGACAAACAACGCCCCACGATCGTTCATTTCTCTTATCTCTTAACTAACTGCCATTGGCGTGTGAACAGCAACCACGAATCTATCTTTTTTTCTGAAGCCGCGAATTTCTGATAGACAGATACCATCCTCTGTTCTATAATAGACATGAAAATTATTATTTTTAAGGAGGAGAACCAAATGGACACTTCATTCAATCTCGCCATGGGGGGCATATTTCTTGTGATTGCCCTGATCTTTGCCGGCGTTGCATTCGCCGTATTCTCCAAGTTTAAAAAGCTGGGGAAACTCTTAAACCGCGCTCACTTAATGACTGCAAAGGCCGAGGGGACGATCTCAGAGCTCGTCACAGTACGCCGCCGCAACCGCACCTTCCGCTGGACAAATCAGTACCCCATCGTCTCTTATCAGGTAAATGGGAAGAGCTATACGACGGCCCTGACATTTGCCGAGGCCAGAAAGGGAAAATACCGCCTGGGCGGGAACTATACCGTTTACTATATCCCCAACGAGCCGGATTGCTGTATCGTGGATGAGTTCCGCTCCAAGATGCAGTCCAGCCGCACGATGAACCTTGTCGGCGTGGTTATTCTTGCAATCCTTACCTTTAATATGCTGTTCGGCGCTCTGACCACGATGCTTGGTCTGGCATGACGGACATAAAACCATACATAAAGGCGGTACTTTGGCTGCAAAGTACCGCCCTTTTTATGCACAGACCCGTGCAGGCGAAACATACGCTTACGCTCTTACAGCTCCAGCAGGCGATCGATGAGACGGTACCCGTCCTGTATGAATATACCGGCTGCTTTTGCATGTTTTTCACTGTACAGATACCCGCTCTTCTCCTGTTTGCGGCTGTCGTACAGAAGATACGGAACCGGATCCGACACGTGGGTCCGGCAGCGGATGGGCGTGGGGTGATCCGGCAGGATCAGCAGACGGTACGCCTCGCCGGATGCGTCCATCTCATCCGCCACGATACGGATCAGCCTCTGATCCAGATATCGGATGGCCTCCGCCTTTCGCTCTGCGCTTCCCTGATGGCCCATTTCGTCCGGCGCTTCCACATGGATGTAGGCAAAGTCCGCGCCGTCCTCCAAAAGAGCTTTTACCGCCGCCCGCGCCTTGCCCTCATAATTCGTGTGCAGGCCGCCGTTCGCGCCCGGAACCGCTATATTTTTCATGCCGGCTCCCACAGCGATCCCCTTTAATAAGTCAACTGCTGAGATCATGACTCCCGTTTTCCCTGTTTTCTCATAGAAGGAGGACAGGGACGGGCGGGTGCCTGCGCCCCAGAACCAAATGGAATTGGCTTTCTTCTTTCCCTCTGCCGCCCGTTTCTCATTGAGCGGATGATGGTTTAAGATGTCAAAGCTTTTCTTCATCATGTTTTGCAGGACCGGATCCGTGGGGAGATATTCTCCGATCCGCCGGGTAAGGATGTCGTGGGGCGGCGTCAGCTCCATCACCTCTCCTCCCGCCCAGATCAGAAGATGGCGGTAGCTCGTGCCTGTATAGAACCGGTATACTTCGGTCTGGAACGCATCCTTTACCGCATCCAGGAGAACAGCCGCATCCTCTGTGGAAATCTCATCTGAGCTGTGATCCACAATGATCCGATCCTCATACAGAGACTCCCCCTCTGACAGGGTGACAAGGTTGCAGCGCATGGCAATCTCATCGTCCTTCATATCCACGCCAATGCTCAGCGCCTCCAGCGGCGAGCGGCCTGTATAATAGCGCTTCGGATCATACCCCAGAACAGCCAGATTCGCCGTATCGCTGCCCGGCTTCATGCCCTCCGGAATCGTGGCAGCCAGGCCCAGCTCCGAGACAGGGGCCAGGCGGTCCATCGCCGGGGTTTCGGCATATTCAAGGGGCGTTTTCCCGCCCAGGGACTCAATGGGCTCATCTGCCATGCCGTCCCCCAGAATCACAATATACTTCATATCCATTCCCTCTTTTTATACATCACTGCAGCAGCCGTCGGGACCGCCTTTTTAAGGCCTCCCATTGCCCCGCTTTCAGGCTGTCTGAACCGTCAGACGCTCCATACCGCCCATATAGGGACGTAAGGACTCCGGAATCCGCACAGACCCGTCAGCCTCCAGATTATTTTCCAGAAATGCGATCAGCATGCGGGGCGGGGCCACCACGGTATTGTTCAGCGTGTGGGCAAAATACTTTCCGTCCTCCCCGTTTACACGAATCTTCAGGCGCCTTGCCTGCGCATCACCCAGATTCGAGCAGCTTCCCACCTCGAAATATTTCTTCTGTCTCGGGGACCACGCCTCCACGTCAACCGATTTTACCTTCAGATCCGCCAGATCGCCGGAGCAGCACTCCAGTGTGCGGACCGGAATATCCAGGGAGCGGAACAGATCCACGGTGTTCTGCCACAGCTTATCAAACCACATGGGGCTGTCCTGCGGCTTGCAGACCACGATCATCTCCTGCTTTTCAAACTGATGGATCCGGTAAACGCCGCGCTCTTCAATGCCGTGCGCGCCCTTTTCCTTGCGGAAGCACGGGGAATAGCTCGTCATCGTCTTCGGAAGCTCAGCCTCGGGGAGCACGGTATCAATAAATTTCCCGATCATAGAGTGCTCGCTCGTGCCGATCAGGTAGAGATCCTCGCCCTCAATCTTATACATCATCGCGTCCATCTCGGCAAAACTCATCACCCCGGTCACAACATTGCTGCGGATCATAAACGGAGGCACACAGTACGTAAAGCCGCGGCCAATCATAAAGTCCCTCGCATAGGCGATCACAGCCGAATGAAGCCTGGCAATATCCCCCATCAGATAGTAGAAACCATTCCCGGCCACTTTCCGGGCGCTGTCGAGGTCAATACCGTTAAAGCGCTCCATAATATCCGTGTGGTATGGGATCTCAAAATCCGGAACCGCCGGCTCCCCATATTTCTGAACCTCCACGTTCTCACTGTCATCCCGGCCAATGGGCACGCTGGGATCAATGATGTTGGGAATACGCATCATGATCGATACGATCTTCTCTCCCAGCTCCTTTTCCTGCTCCTCCAGCCATGCAAGCCGCGCGGCGTTCTCAGCCACCTGCTTTTTGAGCTCCTCGGCCTCCTCCTTCTTTCCCTGGCCCATCAGAGAGCCGATCTGCTTGGCAATTTTATTTTTCCCGGCGCGCAGATCATCCGCTTCCTTTTTCACCGCCCGGTTCTTTACATCCAGCTCAATGACCTCATCCACCAGGCCAAGCTTGCTGTCCTGAAATTTATTCCTGATATTCTGCTTCACAGCCTCCGGATTTTCCCTGACAAACTTTAAATCTAACATATCTTCCTCCTGCCGCATTGTTTTTCGTTTATTTCTTTGACGATTATACTACAGTTTTTTTTGTATGAAAACCCCTAAATATGGACTTCATTTCCGGTGCTTCTTGCTGGAAGCCCCGCCCGGATACCGGCAAACCTTTAGAGCGTGTCTGAAACATGCTCTAAAGCTTCATCAGATACCCCAGACACTCCTCCAGGCAAAGCCCTTCCTGCTCCTCTGCCCCCATCTTTTCTGACTTCTCCACACACTTGCGCGTAAACGCCGCCGCCCTCCTGACAGCCTCCTCCAGCTCCACGCCGCGCACCACGCTGGCGCCCAGCACAGCGGCAAAGATATCCCCTGTCCCGTGATAGCTTCCCTTCACATAATGAGCTGTCTGGAAAACCGGCTCCTTTCCCTTTTCATGTATCACATTCATGATCGAGCTGCCCTTGACCACCCCGGTCAGCACGACCGCTCCGGCTCCCAGCATCAAAAGCTTAAATGTCAGATCCGAGAGGCGTCTTCTGCTCCAGCCGTTCTCCTGCCAGGGCGTTTCGGTCAGCAGGCAGGCCTCGGTTAAGTTGGGGGTGATAATGTCCGCGTATACAATCAGCTCCCGCATGGCATCACAGATCTCTTCCCCGCAGATGCGGTAACGCGTCCCGTGATCGCCCATGGTGGGATCCACCAGGAGCATGGTATCCCTGCGTTTGAAATGCTGGATAAAATCGGTCACGATCTCTGCCTGGCGCGCGGATCCCAGGAATCCGGTCATAATGCCGTCCATCTCAAAGCCAAGCGTTTTCCACTCCTCAATATAGGGCGCCATGCGATCCGTATAATCGTCAAAATAGCAGGACGGATAGCCTGCATGGTTGGACAGCACTGCCGTCACCACGGGACAGCACTGCACCTTTAACGCACTGATGACAGGAATAGCCGCTGTCAACGCACAGCGGCCATATCCTGCTATATCGCTTATAACTGCCAGTTTTTTACTCATTCCTCTTATCGTCTCCTCCACGTCCGGCTCCCGCGGCGGTTCTATGCCCTCATCGCCCGCAAAAGTCCGGCTTTTTTCAGCGCCGGGCGCGCCGCTCCATACGCCGCTACGGATACGACAGCCGAGGCCGCTGCATTGATGGAGGTGGAGGCCACGTTCCAGGCGAGCGTCAGCTCCGCGGCAGGCTTTCCAATCACCCACAGCTTATAGTAATATCCGATCAGCGGATCCGCTATGACGTTAAAGAGCAGCCCCAGCGCAGCCGCCAGAACCGTAAATTTAAAAATATGCCCCGGATCGCGGCTCTCTGCGATCTTCCCGATCCGATGCGCCACGAAGCCGGTAATCAGCCCGATACAAAGCTTGCAGATAAAGGTCTTGGGCGCATAAATGACATAGACCGGATCAAGCAGATCCCCGATGGTCATGCCGATCGCGCCGCCCAGCCCGCCGTAAATGCCGCCCATCAACAGCGCGCCGATCACGCAGACTGCATTCCCCAGATGGATAGAGGTAGCGTCTCCGCCCGGCAGGGTGATCTTAATCTGGCCATACGTAAATACCACATAGGACAGGGCGGCCAAAAGCCCTGTCATAGAAACCTTATAAGCCTTGTTTGATGTTTGTGTCATGATGATCTCTCCTTTTTGCAAACTGGCGGTATCCCGGAACAGCCCTCTGAAAGCGTTTCGTCTTCCTGAGCGGTTCCTCTGATAAGCCCCATCATAACACAGATGTGTGCCTGTAAAAACATACAGTTTTATTAAATTTTAGCAGGTCAGTTTTGTTTCGCAGCAGTTTATGTGACTGGATAAGCAGATTGTTTCATGGCACGCCATGCTTAATCGTGAGAGGGCCGCCCGAGTCAGGTTCTATATCCAACAGAAACCCCGCTTTCGCTCGGAGAAAAGCGCAGCGGACACTAAGCTCGAAAAGACCTCGCTAAGTGCCGGCGGTTTTCTACGGGTTCCTTATGGATATAGAACCTGACTCGGGCTACATAATCGGCGGGCCATACGTATTTGACAGATCGCATTATATTTGGATATATCCAGATAAAAAACTATACTTTGAAATCTTAAGTTCAAGACATTCGTTCCGTTACCTGCCAACATTCTTCATTCCGCCAGAAGCAAATGACAGTGAATGCACTGTATATCATCATATCCAATTCCGGTGTTCTTGCGGCAATCAGCGATATGTGCTAATCATGCGACTCCACACACAGCAGTACGCCGCGTTCAAGCTCCAGATACCCCTCCTCGCCGGCCAGCTCATTGCTGATGCAGCGGCTTGTCCCCAGACAGATGGTCTTATGGTCCAGCGGATATTGAAATCCCTTCAGCGTCAGCCCCTCTACGGATTCCGTCATGGGCAGAAAGGAAATATACCTCCCATAAAGCTCCTTTTTCCTGAAATATGCCCGTTTCCCCACCAGATACAGGCGGTTGCGCGGATCGTAGATGGAAACATTCATCCCGCGCCCGTAGAACTGGTACATTAACTGAATATTGCCGACCGCATGATCCATCCGTCCTCCCAGCGCGCCCAGGATGTCCGCCGCCGCACATCCGCTCCTCTCCGCAGCCAGAAGCGCCAGCTCGGTATCCGTCTCATCCTTTTGCGGGGAATGGATCTCAAAGCAGATCCCCGGATCGCTCCTGTATTCCTCCAGCACTCCCACAGGAAGCGAGTCAAAATCCCCCACCGCCTCATCCGGCGTAAGGCCAAGAGCCCTGACAGCCAGAAGCCCTGCATCCGCCGCCACAATCCGATCATAAGCGCGCCCCCTTAAAAACTGTTCAGCAAACGCCAGATCAATGCTGCCTCCTGTAACAATCAGGCACCGTTTCATGTCACGCTCCCTCTCTTTGCCTTAATAATATATCAGATATTAATATGTTAGCATATCATATCTCTTGCACTGCTATCATATTTATAAGTCTCCAGAACATTTCTTTATTGAGCCAGACATATGGCACATGCAATCAGAAATTTAAAGCCTGCCAGCCACGTAGCCAGAGTCAGGTTCTATAACCAACAGAAACCCGTAGAAAACCGCCGGCACTTAGCGAGGTATTTTCGAGCTTAGTGCCGCTGCGCTTTTCTCCGAGCGGAAGCGGGGTTTCTGTTGGATATAGAACCTGACTCTGGCGGCCCCTTCACAACAAACCGCATCCCCTCTACGCCTCCCCCTCAAACTCCCGAAAGATCTCCTTAAACCTCCTCACATTCCCCGCCGCATCCCCTCCAAACACCGCGGATCCGGCCACAATCACATCCGCCCCGGCCTCCAGCGCCAGCCGCACATTGTCAGCCGTTATGCCTCCGTCCACCTCAATGCGCGGGGATACGCCCAGGGACGTACAGAGCTCTTTCACCGCCCGGATCTTATCCATCATCCCGGGAATCAGCTTCTGCCCTCCGAAGCCGGGATTGACGGTCATCACAAGCACCAGATCAAGCTCTCTCAAAACCCAGCGCAGAACCTCCGGCGGGGTGGCCGGATTGAGGGCCGCGCCGGCCATCAGGCCAGCCTCCTTAATCTGGCGTATGGTTCGATCCAGATGGCGGCAGGCCTCGGCGTGAACGCAGATCAGATCCGCCCCGGCGCGCTTCATGTCATCGATATAGCGCGACGGCTCCTCCACCATCATATGCACGTCAAAAACCTTTTCCGTGCAGTCCCGCACGCTCTTGATAAGAGGCATGCCGAAGGAAATGCTGGGTACAAAGGCCCCGTCCATGACATCAAGATGGATATAGTCCGCCCCGGCGCGATCCACTGCCTGAATCTGTTCACCCAGCCTCTTAAAGTCAGCCCCCAGCACGGATGGCGCTAACAAAATCATCTTCCGTACCTCCTTCTGTCCTTCAGCTCCTGATACAGGAGCCTGTAATTCTCATATCGTTCCCGGCCTATCCTTCCTGCGCCGACCGCCGTTTTCACGCCGCACTCGCGCTCTCCCACATGGACGCACCCTAAAAAGCGGCAGTCCTTTTCCCATTCGGCAAACTCCGGAAAGCAATCCTTAAGCTCCTCCGGCATGAGATCTCCGATATACAGGGAGCTGAAGCCCGGCGTATCAACGATATAGGTGTCCTTTTCCACAAAAAAGAGCTCTGAGTGGCGCGTCGTATGCTTCCCTCTGCGGATGCGGCCGCTGATTTCCCCTGTCTGCATGTCCGCCCCGGGCCAGAGCCAGTTGGTGATCGAGGATTTCCCGACCCCTGAAGGGCCGGCCAGCACCGTCGTCTTTCCCGTAAACAGCGCGCGAAGCTCCTCCAGGCCTGTTCCGGCCCGGATGCTGGCAAAGCGCAGGGGATAGCCAGCCGGCCTGTAGAGGGCCGAAAGGCGTTCCGGCCCGTCCCCGCCCAGATCCGTTTTGTTAAAGCAGATCGCGGCCGGGATCCCCTGCCGCGCCATCATGACCAGAAAACGGTCCAGAAGGTTTAAATTCGGCGCCGGATCCGATACGGCAAACACCACGACCGCCTGATCCACATTTGCCACGGCCGGCCGGATCAGGCTGTTTGCGCGGGGCAGGATCTCGTCAATATTTCCCTCCCCCGCCGCCTCGTCCAGAACCGTAATCTCCACATCATCCCCTACCAGGGGCTTTACGCCGCGGTTCCGGAAGATGCCTCTGGCTTTACACGCATATGTCCGCCCGATCCCGTCGTGGACGTAGTAAAAGCCCGCAATTCCTTTAATAATCTTTCCTTTCATGCGCTCTCAGCGATCCACCTCCAGAAATTCCAGCGGATATGACTTAAGAATCTTGTCATTCGTCAGATCCCACACCTCGAGTTCCCCGGTCAGCACGCCGTCCGCGCCCTCTATATTATAATGGATCGGTATCGTGATATCCCCTGCCATCATGCGCGGGGCCAGTATGACCGTGCTCTTTACCTGCCCGTTTACCACCTGCTTCATCAGGATGGAGACCTTAATCTCCGTATCCCCGGAGCTCGGGCCGAACAGCTCGCGGAGCTGGAAATCGTCATTCACGGCTGCCATAAACTTCGTCTCCCGGCCGGTGCTGACCGTGTAGCCCACGGCCGTTCCCTGCGGGGTCTCCGTCTTAGGCGCAATATCCTGACGGATGATCAGGCCCTTCGCCACCTCGGCGCTTCTCTCCTCCCGGCGCTCGCCGAGCTGCAGGCCGATGGTTTCCATGACGATCCGCGCATTCTCCTCCGACATGCCCTGAATCTCCGGCATGGGAACAGACACGATCTCCGGGCCCGCGCTCACATAAAGCGTCACCTCTTCCCCGGGGGCCGCCTTCTGCGGCTCATAACGCAGCACTTTTCCTGTCTCCACCGTATCGCTGTGCTCCTCCACCAGCGTCGCCTTAAGCCTGTGCGTTTCCAGAAGCGCCTTCGCGGCCTCTCCGGTCTGCTCCTCCAGGGAAAGTCCGGTGAGATCCACCTGATTGCTGCCCTCGCCGATCGTCACCGTCACCTCGCTCATCTTGGAGACAACGGTTCCGCCCTCAATGCTCTGCCCGATCACGCGGCCCTTTTCCTCATCCTCAGACTCCGCATATTCATAGCGGATCCGCAGTGATTCCTCCTCAAGCCTCGTTTTCGCCTGCTCCTCTGTAAGGCCCTTTACATCCGGCACACGGCACTGCGTGGAGGCAATGCCTTCCTCTGTGGACGATTCCACGGTCTCTGTGGATGGACGTTTCTCCCCGGACGGCTTGTGAAAGATCCCGCCGAGCCTGACAAAAATCACCACCACCACTGCCACAATGAGAATGGCTGCCACAACCCCGATGGCCGCCAGCAGCCGCTCCATACCAGGATTCGCCTCCTCGCGCCGTTCCTTTCTCCTGGGGGCCGGTTCCGGATCTCCGATCCAGACCGTCTCCTCCTTGAGCCTCGGCTCCTCCCGGCGCGCCGCCGGGCTCAGCACCTTGATATCCCAGTCTGTATCCGGCGTCTCGCGCCGCTGTACGCCGCGGGCCAGCTCCCGGCTGTCCGCGCCGCGGACCACAGTGGGCGAGGATTCATCGATCTCCGGCTCCTTTTTCAGGAACTCGTCATTCGGATCCACCAGCGCATGGCGCAGATCCGCGATCAGCTCATATGCATCCTGGTAACGGCGGTCCGGCCGCTTGGCCGTACATTTTAAGATAATGCGATCCAGGCTCGGCGTCACCTCGCGGTTAAAGCGGCTGGGCGGAAATATGGGATCCTCCAGATGGGCCAGGGCGATCGTCACCGTGTTCTCCCCGTCAAAGGGAGGCTGGCCGGTGGCCATCTCATACATCGTGATCCCCAGGGAATACAGATCGCTCCTGGCATCGCTGTAGCCCCCCTTGGCCTGCTCCGGGGAAATATAATGCACGGATCCCACCGCCGTCACGCCGATCGTCTGGGAGGACACGGCCCGGGCAATGCCGAAATCGGCCACCTTCACCTTCCCGTCCCTGGAAATCAGCATATTTTGAGGCTTGATATCCCGGTGTACGATGTGCTGGTCATGGGCCGCGGCGATCCCCTGCGCGACCTGGATGGCGATCCCGATCGTCTCCTTGACGCCCAGACGGCCCTTCTTAATGATGTAGCTTTTCAGCGTGATCCCCTCGATCAGCTCCATGACGATAAAGTGCAGATCCTCCTCGTCCACCACATCGTATACGCTGACAATATTCGGATGCGAGAGCCCTGCCGCGGCCTGGGCCTCCATCTTGAATTTACTGACAAAATTGGAATCCTGGCAGAATTCGTCTTTTAACACCTTGATGGCCACCAGGCGGTTCAGCTTGTGACATTTTGCCTGATACACCTCAGACATGCCCCCTGTCCCGATCAGGGAGAGGATTTCATAGCGCTCCTGCAAATAAGTTCCCGGCTTCAGCATCATCTTTCCCTCACCTCGCTTATCTGGGGATCCACAAGGATAACGGCAATGTTATCCCTTCCCCCGTTCTGGTTCGCCAGCGCGATCAATGCCTTGGCTTTCATCTGCAGTGTTTCAGGCATTAAAACGAGGCGGAAAATCGCGGAATTATCCACCATATTCGTCAGGCCGTCGGAACACAGGAGAAGGTACTCCCCTCCGGATAACGGCTCCTCAAAAAAATCGATGCGGACCTTCCGTCCGATCCCCATTGCCCGCGTTATGATATTCTTCTGCTCCTTATAGGCCCTGCTGCCCCGCTCCATCTGTCCTCTGGACACCATCTCCTCCACAAAGGAGTGATCTTTCGTAATCTGGCGGATGCCGGTTCCCCGGATCGTATAGAGCCGGCTGTCCCCCACATTCGCCACATAGAGCACGCCCCCTGCCACGGTGGCGGCCACCAGCGTGCTCCCCATCCCGGCCAGCTCCGGCTCCACACACGCCAGCTCAAACAGCTCCTGGTTGACGTCCTCAATCGCCTGCCTGAGAACCGGCACCGCCTCCGTCTCCCGGCTCCCCTCAATATGCTTTACCAGATGGCCGACCAGGTAACGCGACGCAAAATCGCCCGCCTGATGGCCGCCCATGCCGTCCGCCACGATAAAGAGGTTCGGAAGGGGCCCCACCGGCTCCGTACTTGCAAACAGGAAATCCTGGTTGATCGGGCGCACGCGTCCCGTATCCGTCACTGCGCATGCCTTCATTCACCGCGTCCTCCTTCCTCATCTTCCTCACCCGGCGTTTTCACGGCGTCGATATACCGTTTCCTGAGCTGTCCGCACGCGCCGTCAATATCGCGCCCCAGCTCCCGGCGGATCGTCGCGTTCACACCGTTTTTTTCGAGACAGCCCTGAAAGGCCTCCACGGCCCGGCGGTCTGACTGGACGTAATCCCGCTCCTTCACCGGATTGACCGGAATTAAGTTGACATGGCCGTGCTGCCCCCTTATGAGGGCGGCCAGGGCCCTGGCGTCCGGGAGGCTGTCGTTTACGCCCTTTACCAGGCTGTACTCAAACGTCAGACGGCGTCCCGTCTTTTTAAAATAGAAGCGGCATGCCTCAAGCACATCCGAAAGGGCGTAGGCCTTCGCGATCGGCATAAGCGTCTGCCGGATCCTGTCATCCGGCGCGTGCAGGGACAGCGCCAGCGTAACCGAAAGCCCTTCCTCTGCCAGACGCCGGATCGCAGGCGCGATGCCGCATGTGGAAACCGTAATATTCCTCTGGCTTAAGTTAAGGCCGCCCTCTCCGCTCAGGATCCGTATAAAGCGAAGGAGATTTTCATAGTTGTCAAGCGGCTCTCCGGAGCCCATCACCACCACATGGGAAATGCGTTCCCCGGTCATGGCCTGGATCCGGTAGATCTGGTCAAGCATCTCCGACGCGCGCAGGTTCCGCTCCAGTCCGTCCAGCGTGGAGGCGCAAAAGGAACACCCCATCCGGCAGCCCACCTGGGAGGAAATGCACACGGAATTGCCGTACGCATAGCGCATCAGCACGCTCTCAATCACATGGCCGTCCTCCAGCGCGAAGAGATATTTCCTCGTCCCGTCCAGCTTTGATGCCTTCTCGCAGACCGGCTTTAAGGAAACATACAGAAACCGCTCCTTCAGCTTTTTTCTGAGTTCCTTGGAAAGGCTCGTCATCTCGTCAAAAGAGCCAGCCAGCTTTTCATGCATCCACTGGTATAACTGCCTGGCGCGGAAGGGCTTTTCCCCCAGCTCCAGCATGGCCGCCTCCAGCTCCGTCTGCGTATATGATTTAATATCCCTTGGTTCCATAACCCTTACTCCTGTGTGCATTCGCAGCCATTCAGACAACCGGAACGGCTTTTCGTTCCATCACTGCAATAAAAAAACCATCGCACGGATGTATTCCCGGCAGAAGCTGGATACAGCCCTCCCGCAGGCTTTCCTGTTCAAATCCGTCCCCGAGCCGTCCCCGGATATCCGCGGGCTCAAAGGGATGGTTCTCCAAAAACCATCTCCTGTTTTCCTGATTTTCCCTTCTGCTGATGGTGCAGGTGCTAAAGACGAGCGTCCCGCCCGGCTTTACATAGCGCCAGACCACATCAAGAATTTCCCGCTGCAGCGCCGCCAGCTCCCGGATCCGCTCCGGCGAGGCGTGATACTTGATATCCGGCTTGCGGCCGATGATCCCAAGCCCCGAACACGGCAGATCCGCGATCACCACATCGGCGCGCCCCTCCCACTCCGGATCAAAGCACAGCGCGTCCCAGACCCCGGCCTGTATATTGGAAAAGCCGCTCCGGCGGATCGTATCCTCAATCAGGCGGATCTTGCCCTCTGTGATGTCCCGGCACACAACCAGGCCGGTTCCCCCCAGATGATCCGCGGCGCAGACGCTCTTCCCGCCCGGCGCGCCGCAGACATCGAGAACCGTGTCCCCTTCATGAAAGCCGGCCGCCTCCCCGGCCAGGGCGGAGCTTAAATCCTGGATCTGGATCCATCCCCTCTCAAATGCCTCCAGCGCCTCCGGATAATCCACCCCGGACAGAGACAGGACGCCGGCTCCCATATCCCGCGCCGCCACGCCCTGGCTCTCAAGGGAGGCGGCGACGGCCTCCTCCGAGGCCCGGCTGCGGTTGCAGCGCACCATCAGGGGGCGTCCCTTTAGAAAACTCCCGCAGATCCCCGCGGCCGCCTCCCTCCCGAGCTCCTCCTCCCACATCTTCAGGATCCAGGCAGGCATGGAATACTTCAGGGACGGCTCTTCAAAGGAAAGCCTCTCCTTATCCCTGGCAACCGCGCGCAGGACGCCGTTCACAAAGCCGGAAAGCCCGCGAAAGCCCTTCCGGCCCGCCAGCTTCACCGCCTCATTGCACACGGCAAAATCCGGCACCCGATCCAGATAGAGGATCTGGTACGCCGACATCCGCAGGATTGTGCGGATCGCCGGCTTCTGCTTTTCTGTCTTTACTTTGGAATACAGATTTAATATATGGTCAATGGTCATCCGGTATTCCACCGTCCCGTGGACCATGCGCTTGATCAGGGAGCGATCCGGCTTTTCAAGATACCGGTATTTCTCCAGGGCCCTTGCGAGGACCACATGGCAGTGCCGGTTTTCCTCCAGAATCTCCGTCAGGGCCTCAAAAACGATCTCCCGCACCAGCGGCCCCTTAGTCATCTCTTCTTCCTCCGAACAGAATCACCAGGCGCAATAGCTGCAGGATCGACCCGGCCGCCGCCGCCACATACGTGAGGGCCGCCGCGCCCAGCACCTGCTTCGTATAGCCCACCTCCGCACCGTGGAGAATCCCCATGGAATCGAGCAGGCGCACCGCGCGCGCGGAGGCGTTAAACTCCACGGGAAGCGTCACGAGCTGAAAGAGCACGGACAGGGAAAATAAGAGAATCCCAATCATCACAAGCGGAGAGCCGAGGCCCCCGATGAGGACGCCAAAGAGAATCACCGGCCAGGAAATCGTCGCCCCGATATTGACGGCCGGCACAATCGCAGCCCGGACCCGCAGCGGGACATATTCCGTGTTGTCCTGAATGGCATGGCCGCACTCGTGAGCCGCCACGCCGATCGCCGCCACGGATGTGGAGCCGTACACCGCATCCGACAGATTTACGGTCTTTGTCCTGGGATCATAGTGATCCGTCAGCCTGCCGGCCACATGACGGACCTGCACGTCGTAAATCCCCTGGGAATTCAGAAGGCGCTTCGCCGCCTCAGCCCCCGTAAGGCCTGTCATGCTGCGCACCTGCGAATACTTCGCGTAGGTGCTGTTCACCTTCGCAGAGGCCGCCATGGAAAGAACCACGCCGATCAAAACAAGAAAAATCGTGGGATCAAACATTCCGTATCCGTAACCGTACATAAAATCTCCTTTCGCCAAAAACGCTAAACCAGCTTTTCCCCCTCCTTCATGGGATATCCCCTGAGGAATGCGTCTGAGAGCATGCGTTTTTTGCCCTCAAGCTGCAGCTCATAGACTGCGAGCAGCCCGTTTCCGGTCTGAACCAGAAAGCGCTCCTCCTCCACGGAAACGATCTCTCCCGGCTCGGCCGTCCTCTCCTCCTTCTGGACCACCACATCGGCGTCCCAGAACTTTAACGTTTTCCCCTTATAGGAGGTATAGGCGCTGGGCCACGGATTTAACCCCCGTATCAGGCGCTCAATCTCCTCCGCCCCCCGGCTCCAGTCCACTCTGCCCATCGCCTTGTCCAGCATCCCTGCATAGGAGCTCTCCTCCTGCGCCTGCTTCGTATGGGTAATACTCCCGTCCTCCACCTTCCGGAGCGTGGACAGGATAAGCTCTCCCCCGGCTTCGCTCAGCTTCTCGAACAGGCTTCCGCCCGTCTCCTTTACGCGCAGCTCCACCTCCTTCGTCTCCATGATATCCCCGGTATCAAGCCCGGCGTCCATCTGCATGGTCGTGACGCCGCTGAACTCCTCGCCGTTTATCACCGCCCACTGGATCGGCGCCGCGCCGCGGTACTTCGGGAGCAGCGAGGCGTGGATATTGATGCAGCCGTACCGGGGCAGCCTAAGGATCGTCTCCGGCAGGATCTGGCCAAAGGCCGCTACCACAATCGCATCCGGGGAAATCTCCTCCAGGCTCTTCAAAAACGCCTCGTCCTTTTTGATCCGCTCCGGCTGCAGGACGGCTATCCCATGCTCCAGGGCCTTTTGCTTAACCGGGGACATGATGATCGCTTTTCCCCGGCCTCTTGGCCGATCCGGCTGGGTCACGACAGCCGCCACCTCATGCCCGCCCCGGATCAGCGCCTCCAGAGCCGGCACGGCAAAATCCGGAGTTCCCATAAAAACAAGCCTCATGTCCGTTAATCCTCCTCTGTCTGCACGTCCTCCAGCGGCCCCTCCGCGAACTCCACATAGAGATGTCCGTTTAAATGATCGCATTCGTGGCAGATCGCGCGGGCTAAGTATTCCGTGGCATCCAGCGTAAATTCCTCCATATTTTCATTAAACGCCCTTACCTTTACGTTCGCGGGGCGCGTCACGGTCCCGCTCTTGCCCGGCACGCTCAGGCACGCCTCGGCTCCGCACTGGCTGCCGCTGCACTCCAGAATCTCCGGGTTGATCAGCACATACTGGTTGCCGTCCTCCACATCGATCACAATAATCCGGCGCAGAATCCCCACCTGGGGAGCCGCCAGTCCGACGCCGTTTGCCTCGTACATGGTTTCAAACATATCTTCTATCAATTCGGCCGTGCGCGGAGTCATCTCCTTTACCGGCTTGCACTCTTTGGTCAGAATTTCATCTCCTATGGTTCTGATTGATCGGATTGCCATCTCATCTTCCCTCTCTTCTAAAAATATCGAACCGATACCGCAACGCTCCATCCTGTCTGAACATCACGAAATATCGTATTGGATCGTCACCGGCCGGAAGGCCTCGTTTCCGGCGGCCAGGTTTTCCAAAATTCCCCTGATTCTATCAAGTATATCACATTTTTCACTCTTTATATATAAAATTTTTCTATATATATCATTAACTTTATAAACCGGCGCATGGACAGGACCGATAAACTGCGCCTCCTCCCGCCCGTTCTCTGAAAGCGCCTGCAAAAGCGCCTCCTTTGAGCGCTCTGCCGCCGCTCCCAGCGCCTCCCGCGACGCGCTGGAAAACAAAACGGCCTGCATCCGGCACAGCGGGGGATAATTCATGGCCCTCCGGTAGGCGATCTCCTGGCGGTAAAACGCCTCATAATCCTGGGAGGCCGCGCTGCGGATCGCATAGTGATCCGGCTGGTAGGTCTGAAACACCACCGCCCCGGCCCGCTCCCCCCGGCCCGCGCGCCCGGCGGCCTGCGTCAGAAGCTGGAAGGTGCGCTCGCTGCAGCGGTAATCCGGGGTGTTCAGCGACAGATCCGCAGCCATGATGCCCACCAGAGTCACGCGGCCGAAATCATGCCCCTTTACGATCATCTGCGTCCCGATCAGGATATCTGCCTCATGGCCCGAAAAGGCGGAAAGGATCGCCTCATGGCCCCCCTTTTTGGCCGTGGTGTCCGCATCCATGCGCAGGATGCGGCTGCCTGGAAATTCCTTTTTCGCAAGCTCCTCCAGCTTCTGCGTCCCGGCCCCGAATCCGGCCAGATACGGGGAACCGCAGGACGGGCAGTTCTCCATCATCGGAATGGAATATCCGCAGTAATGGCAGACCAGGCGGCTTTTCCCGTGCAGCGTCAGTGAAACGTCGCAGTGCGGGCAGCGCACCGGCTCCCCGCAGGATCGGCAGGAAATGAAGTTGGAATACCCGCGGCGGTTAATAAAGAGCATGATCTGCTCCCTTTTTTCAAGGCGATCCTCTATGAGCTCCTTTAAGCGGCGGCTGAACATGCTCTTATTTCCGTCCCTTAATTCCTCCCGCAGATCCACAATTTCCACAGCCGGAATCCGGCTGCCTGACACGGCCCGCTGCGTCAGGCGCAACAGCGTGCTCTTTCCCGAAAGGGCCTCCTGGTATGCCTCCATGGACGGCGTGGCTGAGCCGAGTATCAGGGATGCCCCGCTGTCCATGGCCCGCCGCCTTGCCGCCTCTCTGGCATGGTAGCGGGGCGTCGTCTCGCTTTTATAAGCCCCCTCATGCTCCTCGTCCATGATGATGAGGCCCAGGCGTTCAAACGGCGCAAACAGGGCCGATCGAGGCCCGATCATGACTGAAACACGGCCCTCCTCGGCCCTTTTCCACTGGTCAAACCGCTCCCCGTCCGACAGCCTGGAATTCAAAATCGCTATCTTATCCCCGAAGCGGCGGTAAAAGCGCATCACGGTCTGGTATGTGAGGGAGATCTCCGGAATCAGCAGAATCACCTGCCTCCCCCGGGCCAGAACGTGCTCCATGCATTCCATGTACACCTCGGTCTTTCCGCTTCCCGTGATCCCGTGCAAAAGATACGCCGTCCGCACCCCCGCATCATAGTCCGCCGTAAAACGGCCCGCCGCGTGCGCCTGCTCCTCATTCAAAAGCGGCCTCTGATCCGGAGCTTCTACGCCCCGGACAGGGCTTTTGCTTATCTCCTCTGAGCGGATGGAGAGCACCCCGCGCTCCACAAGAGGGCGGATCGAGGACGCCGTAACCTTGAGCTTTGCGGACGCGGCCTCCATCGAAAGCTCCGGCGTCTCAAGAAACGCCGACAAAAGGCGCGCGCGCGCCTGATAGCCTTTTTTCTGCGCCTCCCCGATCGCCCCGCGCAGCGCCGGGCCGTCCAGAAGGCAGCAGAGCGTCTTTTTTTCTCTGCCCTTTGCCGCCTGCTTGACGGGAAGCACGGTTTTCAGCGCCTGATTCATCGTACAGCCATACGTCCGCTTCATCCACCACGCAAGCTGAATGAGCTGCGAGCGGACCGGCGTGCTGCCCGGCGCGGGACCGGCTATCTCCTTCATTCTGCCGACGTCAAAGGCCGGGGTATTGCTCAGCCCCACCACATAGCCTGTCCGCAGGCCGTTCCCCTTTCCGAACGGGATCCGCACGCGCACGCCGATCGCGATCACGCCGGACAGCGCCTCCGGGATCCGGTACTGAAAGGGCTTATCCACTTTTTCGTGGGAAATGTCAATAATAATGTCCGCATATGCGTAAGTTCCGGTATCCATCCTACCTCTTTTCCGGCAGCGTCCGGTACATGCGCATGCTCCGGACGCCCCCGCCTCCTGCTACGATCGGCCCGCTCCCTTGAACCGCGCGGCGGCGGCCGCAAGCCCCATGCTGTTCGAGCCTTTAAATAACACCGTGTCGCCCGGCTGCGCGAGATCCTCCAGACAGGCGAGCAGGGCCTCCATTTCCCCTTCTTTAAAACATGTGGCGTGCGGGCCCTTCCCTGAACCCCGGTTCGCCGCCTCTGCGATTTGCGCGGCCAGCTCCCCGTATGTGAGCAGCTCCTCCACGGGCTGAGTCTGCAAAAACACGCCGATCTCCCGGTGGAAGCGCGGCGCGTCCGGGCCCAGCTCCTTCATATCGGCCAGCACGGCGATCCGCCTGCCCCCCTCAAAGGAGGCCAGCACCCTCAGCCCGGCCCTCATGGAATCCGGGCTCGCATTATATGTATCGTCAATCACCGTGACGCCGCGCGCCGTCTCCACCTGCTGACGGCCCTCAAACCCTGTAAAATGGGAAAGCCCGGCCGCCGCCTCTGCGTGGGATACGCCGAAATAGCCTGCCACAGCCAGGGCCGCCAGGGCGTTTACAATATTGTGCTCTCCCATCACGCCCAGACGCACAGGCGTCCTGCCGCTTTTGTGCACAGCCGTAAACGAGGCGCAGCCATTCTCAAAGCGGATCTCCTCCGCCCGGTAATCCGCGTCCGGAGAGAGCCCGTATGTAATCACGCGCAAATCCGCCCTGGTGCGCGCCGTTTGCAGCAGATCATTGTCAGCATTCAGGAACAGGACGCCCCCCGGCTTCATCCCGTCCTGGATATGGAGCTTCTCCTCCAGAATGCGCTCCCGGGAACCCAGATTTTCGATATGCGCCACTCCGATATTGGTAAACACTGCCGCGTCCACGGCCGCGAGCCGCGCAATGACCTCCATCTCCCCCGGCTCGCTCATGCCAAGCTCCAGGACGCCGATCTCATCCTCCCTCCCAATCTCAGAAATCGTGATGGGAACCCCGATCTGGCTGTTATGGTTCGCCGGGGTCTTAAAGGTCCGGAACCCCGCCGCAAGCGCGGCTGCCGTCATCTCCCGCGTCGTCGTCTTGCCCACGCTGCCCGTGATCCCCACCAGAGGGATGGAAAGGCGTCTGCGGATATATGCGCCGATCGCCTGCAGCGCCGCCTTTGTATCCTCCACCCGTATCAGCGCCCCCAAAAAGCCCGCCGGGGCCGCCTCATGCCTTGAGGTGAGCGCCGCCGCCGCGCCGTTTTCCATGGCCTGGCCGATAAAGCGGTGCGCATCGTTCTTTTCACCGATCAGGGGGACAAACAGATCGTCCCCCCTCATCGCCCTGGAATCAATACTGATATGGCGAAGCGGCGTAAGGCCGTCCCCGCACAGAAGACGGCCTCCCGCGGCCTCCGCGATTTCCTTTACCCTGATGTCCATGACTCCTCCTTTAAAGCCCCAGCCGGGCCGCCGCCTCTTCCACGACGCTCCGGTCCAGGAACGGATGCCGCACGCCCCGGATCTCCTGATAATTTTCGTGGCCTTTTCCGATGACAGCTATCATATCGCCCTCCTGCGCGTGGGCGAGGCTGTATTCGATTGCCTCCCTGCGATCCGGAATCTCCAGATAAGCGCCGTCCGTCCTCGCAAGGCCGGTCTTAATATCCGCCAGGATATCCTCTACGTTCTCAAAACGGGAATTATCGGCTGTGATAATACACAGATCCGCCAGCCTTCCGCCGATCTCGCCCATCGAATACCGCCGGTCCTTTGCCCGGTTGCCGCCGCAGCCAAACACGCACACCAGGCGCTTCGGACGGTAATCCCGAAGCGTTGTCAGCAGGCTCTCCATACTGACCGCATTATGCGCATAATCCACGATCACCGTGCACGTTTGCGAGCGGTGGACAATCTCCATGCGGCCATCCACCTTTATGTGCTCCAGCGCATGGCAGACGCGCCCCTCATCCAGCCCCAGATGGCTGCAGACCCCGGCCGCCGCCAGCGCATTATACACATTAAAACGCCCCGGCACATTCACGCGCAGGGAAAGCTCCCACATCCCCTTCATCGCAAACTCCAGCCCCACAAAATCATGCTCCCGTATGTAGCGGATTCCCTCTGCCGTCAGATCCGCCTCCCCTTCCAGAGAAAAGGTCTCGATCCGCGACAGGGCTCCCTCCGTAATATCGTCAAAATGCGCGTCATCCCGGTTCACCAGACAGACTGCGCTGTTCCTCAAAAGCTGCTTCTTGTAGTGCAGATACTCCTCAAAGCTTGCATGCTCATTCGGCCCGATATGGTCATTGGAAATATTCAGAAAAACAGCGTAGTCAAAGAAAATCCCGTCCACCCGGCGCATCAGGTAGCTCTGCGAGGAAACCTCCATCACCACGTACCGGCAGCCGGCGTCCGCCATTTTCGCAAAATATTCCTGGAGGATATACGACTCCGGCGTCGTGTTGTCCGTCTTAAAATGTTCCTCCCCGATCATCGCCCCATTCGTCCCGATCAGCCCCGCCTTCCCGCCGCAGGCCTCCAGGATTGCCTTGATCATATAGGTGGTGGTCGTCTTCCCCTTTGTGCCCGTGACGCCGATCATCGTCATCCGCCTCGCCGGATAGCCAAAACGCGCGGCTGAGAGAAGCGCCAGGGCATTCCGGCTGTTCTTAACCCGGAGAACCGTAACCGTCTCCGAAACCCCGGCGGCCTTCTCCGTGACGAGAACCCGGCAGCCGGCTTTTACGGCATCCGGAATAAAGCGGTGGGAATCCACATTCGCCCCCCGCATACAGACAAAGACCGATCCGGGGGCGGCTTTTCTGGAATCGTAGACGATTTCATTTACTTCTTCTGAGAGAGAGCCCTGGAGCAGCTCATAGTCTAATTCCTTAATCCAATCCTTCAGTTTCATAACATTTCCTCCTGTTTATGGGGCGGGGGCGAACACTCTGCCGCTATACGGTATCATACGCATCCCCGGCCGCCGCGGTTCATAAAAGGCCTCACCCTTCCTCAAGCATATTCTCAAATTCCTCCATGCTCATCAAAATCTTTCTGGGCTTCGTCCCTTCCTCCTCGCCGACCACTCCCGCGTCCGCGAGCTGATCCATGATCCTCGCGGCCCGGTTAAATCCGATCTTAAACATCCTCTGCAGCATGCCAATCGACGCCTTATCCTTTTCGATGATAAACCGCCCCGCCTGCGCGAAATAAGCGTCCTGCTCGCTCCGGCCCGCATCGCCCCCGCCGATGGATACATTCCCGATCCGGGACTGCACGTCCGCGCTGTATTCTGCGGTCAGGCCCTGCTCTGTCAGAAATTCCACCACAGCGGAAACCTCCTGATCCGAGACGAAAGCGCCCTGTACGCGCTGCGGCTTCTGGTAGCCGGACGGATAAAAGAGCATGTCGCCCTTTCCCAGGAGCTTTTCCGCCCCGTTCATGTCAATGATCGTGCGCGAGTCCACGCCGGACGAGACGGAAAAAGCGATTCTGGAGGGAACGTTTGCTTTTATGAGGCCTGTGATAACATTTACGGACGGGCGCTGCGTCGCAATCACGAGATGGATGCCCGCGGCCCTTGCAAGCTGGGCCAGGCGGCAGATCGCGTCCTCCACCTCTCCGGGGGACACCATCATCAGATCCGCCAGCTCATCCACGATAATCACGATCTGCGGCAGCTTTTCGGGCTTATTCTCATCGTCAATCCCGGCCGTTTTCTGGACCTTTTCATTATAACCCTTTAAGTCCCGGACATTGTATTTGGCAAATTTCGCATATCGGTCCATCATCTCCCCCACGGCCCAGTTAAGCGCCCCGGAGGCCTTTTTCGGGTCCGTTACCACCGGGATCAGAAGATGCGGGATCCCGTTATATACGCTGAGCTCCACCACCTTGGGATCCACCATAATAAGCTTGACATCCTCGGGCTTTGCCTTATAAATGACGCTCATGATCAGCGTATTGATGCAGACCGATTTTCCGGAGCCTGTAGCGCCTGCAATCAAAAGGTGCGGCATCTTCGCGATGTCCGTTACCACCGCCTGTCCGCCGATATCCTTGCCCACGGCAAAGGCCATGCGCGAGGGATGACGCCTGAAATCCTCGGTCTCCAGCAGATCCCGCAGAAGCACCACCTGGTTTTCCTTGTTCGGCACCTCAATCCCCACTGCCGATTTGCCCGGGATCGGCGCTTCAATGCGGATATCCGCCGCGGCCAGGCTCAGCTTGATATCATCCGCCAGGCCCACGATCTTGCTCACCTTCACGCCCTGCTCCGGGTGGAGCTCATAGCGCGTAACCGACGGGCCGCAGCTAATATTCGTCACCGTGACGCCGACGCCGAAGTTCTGCAGCGTCTGCTGCAGCTTAATCGCCGTCTCCCGGTATTCCTTATCAGAAAAAGAGGCGTTGCGCTCCCCGCGCTTTAACAGATCAAGCGGCGGGAAAATGTACTCCTTTTTCACGGTTTCGGTCTTTTTGTCTATCAGCTCCGGAACCGTCAGCTCTGCATCGGGCCGGTTCCTTCGTTCCTCCCGCTTCTGCTCCATGGCCTTCCTGACGGCTTCCGTATCGGTTTCAATCACCTTCCCGGACGAGGTTACAACCCGCTTCGCCTCCTCCGGCACGGCAAACGCCGAGGCCCCGGACAGCCGGGCGGCGGACGCATCCATTCTCACAGGAACCGTGGATGATACGTGCTCCATGCTGAGCGTATCCTCCGGCCGGATATCAAGAAAGCCCTCCGCATCCTCTTCAATAAAAGCGTCGCCTCCATAGACATCCCCTGCATCCTCCGGCGCTTCAAAGACTGCGCCTGTGCCGCGCCAGGGCTGCGGCCGCTTTGCATCCGCTTCCAGGCCCGCGGACATCTGGCTCTCCGGACGCACATCCCGGTCCGTGAGGGCATCCGGCGCTTGGGACGGCACACTCCCGCCCGTGAGGGCATCCGGCGCTCCGGACGGCACACTCCCGCCCGTAAGCGCATCCGGCGCTTGGGACCGCGCGTTCCCGCCTGTAAAGACACCCGGCGTCCCGGCTGACGCGTTCCCGCCTGTGAGGGCATCCGGCGTCCCGGACAGCGCGCTTCCATTCCGGAGGACACCCGACGCGCGGACCGGCGCGCTTCCTCCCGGAATGTCTGGCGCTGAGCCGCCCTGAGGCAAAGCAGAGCTTCCTCCCCGGCCCGCGTACGGAGCGCTGTCCTGCGCCGCTCCTGCTGACGCAAATCCCGCTCCCGCGCCGCCCGGCCCATCGCCGGCAAGCTCCTCAAAGGTCCGCACATCCCGGCGGATATAGAGGTGCTTAAGGAGCTGATCGCTGTCGGAGCGATCCCCCGAATCGTCATCCAGCTTCCGGCTGGCCTTCGGCTCCGGCGCTTTCGCAGCCGTATCCTCTGTCCCGCTCTCCCGGCCGTCATCCGAAGCTTCCTCAAGGGGAATCTCCTCCTCTGCAAACGGCTCCTGCACAGAGGCGTCCTCCTCCATGAAAGGCTCTTCCTCCCATTCTGCGGACGTCTCCTCCTCGGATCCATCGTCATAATAATCCTGCCCGGGCAGATGGATCACACCGCGGAAGACATCCGCCGGGCTCTGAGGCGGCGCGCCCGCCCCGTCCGGCTCCATTTCTTCATCATAATCATACCCGCCCGCATCGGAGCCCAAAGCCATTCCTTTCGGGATATCCGCCGCAAAATCCCGCATCAGAAGATCATCGGTCAGCTTCGTCGCATCTAAATTCACGCCGCGCACACGCTGTTCCTCGCGCAGGCGGGCCCGTTCCTCCTTCCGCTCCTCATGAAGCACCCGGCGGCGGCTCATGTCCTCCCTGGCGTACTCATACGCCTTCTCCCCGCCCTGCTTCACCAGATTCACAATCGAGCGCTCTGTCACGCAGACCGCCCCAATCACCAGAAGGACAAAGAGCACCAGATACGCGCCCACATTGCCCAGGGAACCAGCCAAAATCACGGTCAGAAGACCGCCGATCAGGCCGCCTCCCGAGCCGCTGGCGCCTGATTCCACGAAATAAGCGGTCAGCTTCCATCCCTCTTTCAGCCCGCCCCCAAACATCATCTGCGACAGCCCGCACAGGGCAAGCAGCACAGCCGCCATGGCCGCCATCTTAATCACGGCCCGGATATCGCCCCGGTTCGACAGATAAAAGCATGTTCCCATAAACAGAAGAACCGGCGCCACATACCCGACACTGCCAAACACGCCCAGCAGCGTTTTCCGGCAGAAATCACCTACCACGCCGCAAAGGCCGAAATTACTCAAAAACAAAAGCACCGATATCGCAAACGTCACAATAATCGCCACCTCTGTCCCCATAAATCCGTTCTCTTCCTCCGAAGGCTGCGCCGCCCTGCTCCGCCCTGCTCCGGGACGCCCGGAGCCGCTGCGCGCGCGGCTGCCCGCCGCCTGAGCCGCAGTGTTTTTCTGCCGGGCGGCTGTTCCTTTTTTGCTGTCCGTTTCCTGTCTTTTTCTGCTTGCGCCTGCCACTCTTTTTCAGCCTCCAATATCTCATATCATCATCATTGATTCAAATGGTTATCCGTGCGCCTGTACGTATTTCCCAGAGCGTGTTTCAAACACGCTCTGGAACGCGCCCGAAACATGCGTTCCCTCAGATGCGCGTCACCGCTTGCGGGAGATCTGGCCCAAATGAACACGGCGCAGCGGGCTGCGTGAAGGGAATTCAGATCAAAGATACCGCAAAGCGGGGCGCACAGACGGCGGGAGTGATGTTTCAGACACGCTCTGACAGGCTACAGAGTAGTATACATAAAAATGGGAAAAAAAGCAACGGGATCGGAAGGGAATCGTGAAAGCTGCCCCTAATATTTGGCGCTTGACCAATCACGCGTGATGATGTACAATAGTAGAAAAATTTCCAGGAGGATGTTGTATGTTAATTGTGATTGTAGCGGAGAAAACTGCAAACTGAATATTGCAGGGGTGATTCGGCATTTACGCCGGAAGTCCGCCCTGCTGCCGGCAGCGCTGTCTGCCAGTGTTTTCGCCTTACAATTGCTTACTATCATGGCATCCGTATTTCACAGATGGTATTGGCATGGCTGTATGGTCATGCTCTTTTTATGCCTTCTTTACGTATATCGGAGCATCGTGCAGACATGAAACGGCCATAGTATCTTCATACATGTAAGGTATCTGCGGCCTTTTTTGCGTGTAAGGCGATACCATCATTCTGAGTGAAGGGAAACGAAACATGAATATTGAAAAGCAAATCGAATTGGATACGATCAAAGAGATGTGGGCTGCCTGCGCCCTTACGGACCAGGCGAAAGAAACGATCCGGGACTTTTCCATATGCCTCTCTGAACGTGAATTAAAAAGGCAGCTACAGGAAACCACGGATGCCCGGGAGCTGATTGAAAAACTGGGAACGCCGCCATTGCAAAACATCTCGGAGATAAAAGAGATTCTGCTGAGCGCAGAAAAAGGCGCCTGTTTAACGCCCTGTCAGTTAGAGCGCGTTGAAACGGTTTTAGCAGCAGTGAAACGACTGAATGATTATTTGCAAAAAGGAAAGGTATATTTCAATTCTCTTTCATATTATGACGAGAATCTCGATCCAGTCCCGGAATTGCGCGAAGAAATTTGCAGCAAGATCCGAAACGGCGCTGTGGATGATTACGCATCCAAAGAATTGGGTCAGATACGAAACCGAATCACAGCGTGTGAAGAACAGATGAAACAAAAAGCGGAACAAATCATGCGCTCCTGCAAGGACAGCATGGCGGATCACTACTACACCCTGAGAAACGGGCGTATCTGCCTTCCTGTGAAAAAGGAATTTAAACGCAGGATACCCGGCAGCGTCATCGGTCAATCCGCCACAGGCAGCACTCTTTTTATCGTGCCGTCAGGCGTTGAGAAATATGAGGAGGAGCTGCAGATGCTAAAAATAAGCGAAGAAAATGAAGTGTACCGCATCCTATACACCTTATCCGCTGTCGTTTTGGCCTCGGCTCCTGTGCTGAACAGAAATCTGGCCATGATGGAAAAATTAGATTTTATATTCTCCAAGGGTAAATTAAGCATTGATATGGAGGCCGTCGAACCGGTCATTCATGCAGAGCGCACAATCACCCTGACCGGAGCGCGCCATCCATTAATGGATAAAACGACAGCCGTGCCATTACAGTTTGACCTGGGCGGAACCGTGCATGGGATTGTCATCACAGGCCCGAATACGGGCGGCAAAACGGCGGCCATTAAAACCGTTATGCTGAATTGTATGATGGCGCAGTGCGGACTGCATGTGACATGCAGGAAGGCTGAACTGTGTATGAACCGTTCTTATTTATGCGATATCGGCGACGGGCAGAACCTGTCCGAAAACCTGTCTACATTTTCCGCACACATAACCAATGTGCTGGAAGTCTTAAGGGAAGCGGACAAGGACAGTTTTGTGATTCTGGACGAACTGGGGTCCGGAACCGATCCCACAGAGGGCATGGGGATTGCCGTCGCCATATTAGAGGAGCTGCAAAAAAGCGGCGCTCTTTTCCTGGTGACAACGCATTATCCGGAGGTAAAAGAATACGCGGACAGGACAGACCACATCGTCAATGCAAGAATGGCGTTTGATAAAGAAACACTCACGCCCACCTATCAGATGGTGATCGGGGAGGCGGGAGAAAGCTGTGCATTTTATATTGCAGGCAGGCTGGGGATGCCGAATGACATGCTGAGAGCAGCCGTCCGCGCGGCGTATGGGGAGGATGCGGCGGCAGCCTGTACATTTCAGACGCCTGAACGGTCGATCGTCAAAAGAAACGCCCCCGGGCTCGTCAAAATGAACGCGGGAAAGAATCCGGCGGCGCTCGCCGCCATGTATCACATCGGCGACAGCGTAATGGTTTATCCTGACCAGACGATCGGGATCGTGTGCGCGCCGGTGAACGAAAAAGGCGTGCTGAGGGTACAGTTGCCGAATAAAAAGATTTGGATCAATCACAAGCGGGTAAAGCTGCATGTGGCGGCAGCCGAGCTCTATCCGGAGGATTATGATTTTTCGATTCTGTTTGAAACAGCCGCAAACCGGAAAAAGCGGCACGATATGCAGCGAAAATATACGGACTGCGTGATCGAGTGCGAAAGTTAGCGCTCCATCCAGCCCGTATAAAAGCAAAGAGATAGAACGGCTGCCGCGCCGGCAGCCATCCTGTCTCCCCTCTGAAAAAATATCAAATCACGCGGTATGCAGACCGCCCTCATGGGCCTATACTTCCGCGTTCACATACCTGGCCTCAATCCCGTATTTGCGCATCTTCCTCCACAGCGTCGTCGTGCTGATCCCCAGCTCCTTTGCGGCCATCCCCCGGTTGCCCTTATACTTTTCCAGCACCTCGTTCAGCTCCGTGGCCTCCGGCGGCTGGTACACCACGATCCGCTCGGGCTCCTCTCTCTCTGGCCCGGGAAACTCCGGATAAAGCTCCTCGTAGAGCTCCCGGATCTGCGCCGCGTCCACGCGATCCCCGTCCGCCGTCAGGGCCAGCCGCTCACAGAAGGCCTTAAGCTGGATATGGTTCCCGTGAAAATCCAGGCTGCAAAGCTCCCGAAGGGCCTCTTCTTCCGGCGTAAGCGCGCTCTTCAGCCGGGATGCGCATTCCTGCAGATACCGTTCAAAATACAGCTCCAGATCAGCGGGCCTGCGCCTTAGCGGCGGTATCTGAAGCGTCAGTCCGTGAAGCAGGTAAAACAGCTCCTCATGGAAGAACCCGTCCCGAACCATGTTCTGGAGACAAACGCCGGAGGAGGCCATCACGCGCACGCCGGGACTGTAGAGCGGCTGCGCATCCGCGCGGACAGCGCCGTCCGCCGTCAAAAGCTTGATAAGCCCGCTCTGCAGAGAGGGTGAAAGCCGATCCACATCCTTGATAAACAGCGTCCCCCCGGAGGCCTTTTTAAGGGCCTCCAGAAGCCCGGCCCGGCCATTGTCCCCCTCCTGTCCGATCGCCTTGGCGTCCACGCGGACAAAGGGGCCGCCTCTCCTCAGGCTGATATTGTGGATCGCCTCCGCAACCGTCTGGCGCTCCGTGCCCTCCTCCCCGTAGATCAGCACAGGCGCATCGGAGCCGGCGTAGCGTTTTGCCAGGGCAAGCATCCGGCGCATCGGCTCATCCTCTGTCGCGATATCCTCAAACGAAGCGCCCGCCTCGTAGCCGATCAGCCTGCTTTTGCGGAAGCGGAGGCCGTCTTTGGCTGAAAATGCCTCCTCCACGCTTTTAAAATCCACATTTGCGCCCGTGATCTGCGCCCCATAGCGCACAGGCGTCACGCGGATCAGCCAGGAGCGGCCCAAAAGCTCTGCGCAGGCGCTGTACTCCTTCTGCTCCCCGCGCAGGATCCGGGCCGCCGCCTTGGAATCCAGCTCCGGGAACACGCCGGAAAGCGGCAGGCCCACGACCTCCTCATTATTCCGGCCTATCAGGCCCTCGATCAGACTGCTGATGGAAAGCACCGTCCCGTTGGGGCTCACCCGCACACTCCCCTCCGAACCGCCGCCGTCCGGCAAAGCGTCCTGCGCCCCGCCTTCTTCTGCCGCCGTCTCCCGCAGCTTCGAGGCCGCCGCCATGCGCTCCGCCTCCAAAAGCGCTACGGCGACGGACCGCTCCGTGATATCCAGGGAAAGCGACGGAAAGCCCATCTGGCGCGCCTCAGCGCAGACAGCCTCCCCGCCCATGATCACATCCGGTTTTAAGCGCGCCAGCTCCCGCAGCGCCCTTGATATGTGATCCGTCTGCTTCAAAAACACCACGGAAAGACGCAGGTCAAACAGCTCCTCTATGGATTCCAAATCGCACAGAAGATTTTCCGGGGCTGCCAGGCCGATATGCGGCCTCTCCTTCCTGGCCATGGCTCTGGCCCGCTTCAAAAGCATGCCCAGCTCCTGGGTATGGAGCCGGATCTCCACCAGCGGCAGCCTCGTGTATTCCCGAATCAGTTTTGCCTGGTACCCGCTGGCCACCACAAGCCCGGCTCCCCTCTCGGCCGCCGCGCGCGCCTCATTTACCGCATCCATGGTCCGTATCGCCCTGACCGAAACATTTGTAAGCTTCCTCTCCCGGATCATGGCCTGCGCCGCTTCGAGCAGCCGTTCATCCGGAAGAAATACTACTGTCTTTATCATCTCACTCCCCCGCTTTCGTCCCATTTCTCCTTCCGCCAGAGCGCCATGGGCGCTGCGCGCCTGTCATGCCGGACCGAGCTGTAAATGCCAGGCGCCGCGCCGCACGGACGAACCAGTCCGCGATATGATAAAGCTGCTGAAATAACAAACCCGCAAACTGCCGCAGGCAAACCTTCCACAGGATCTTCTCCGGCCTGCCAGCCGCAAGATCCCGGTTCAAACTCGACTTTCCCATGTTCCCTCAACTATCTTATCTGCCGTACTGCCCCGCGCCGCCGTCCCTGCCGCCCAAAACAAAAGAACCCTGCCCCGCAGGATTCCCTTGTCTGTGGCGCTTAAACAGAAACCGGCCCGCTTCATCGTTTACCGACAAAGTCCTGCTTGCATCTGGCAAACGCTTTAATCACCTCAACGGCCCCGCAAAGCCCCACCGCGCTGCTGTTCAGACACAGATCGTAGCTCCTTGAGCCGCCCCATTTTTTGCTCGAATAATAATTATAATAGCTGGCGCGCCGCTTATCCGTCTTGATCATCAGATCCTTTGCCTTCTGCTCCGTCAGGTCGTGGCGCTCCATCAGGCTCCTGATCTTATCCTGCTCATTGCCGCTGATAAACACCGTAACCGTATTCGGATAATCCGCCAGCGCATAATCCGCGCACCGCCCGACAATCACGCACGACTCCTCATTCGCCAGCTTCTTGATCGTGTCAAACTGCGCCAGAAAAATCTTATGGTTGATCGGCATATCCATATAGGCGGACGTATTATAGCCCATGGAATACGTGTCCATCACCAGAGAATACAAAAAGCTGTTTGTCGGCTTCTCGTCGTGGGTCTTGAATAATTCCTCACAAAGCCCGCTGTTCTTGGCCGCCAGCGACAAAAGCTCCTTGTCGTAGCATTTCACGCCGAGATCCTCCGCCAGCTTCTGGCCGATTAACCTTCCGGAACTGCCGCATTCACGCCCGATTGTAATCACTAAATTTCCCCTCATAGCCTGCGCTCCTTTCCAGCCAACGCTGCGTCAAACCGTCAACCGAATCCGCCGCCCCGCGGGATGCTGCCTGTGAGCAGGAGACAAAGCATGAAAGGCGTCCCAAATCCGATGACATGATGTTGGGGTCAAAAGGTCTTTTGACCCCTCTGATACCGGATTGCTCCGTACGTTGTACTCCCGCAATCCTGGTATCCTGACATTTCCTTGATATACTCTATTATATCGTAAAAAATCAGAAAAGTCATCTGGATCAGCTAAATTTTTATCTTTATTTTACCTTTTGGCGTGACAGTTCACAGAAGCGGACTATTTTTACAGGCGCAGAGCAGCAGACATCACCGGCAGCGCGCCCTCTCACCGCTTACGACGAATGATCATTCAGCTCCTTCGCCGCCCGCGAAGCCGCCAGCCCGCCCGCGCCGGTCTCTTTTAGCGAGTGATCCATCTTATCCCCCACCTCTTTCATGGCATCCAGAACCTGATCCGCCGGGACAAAGCTTTTGATCCCGGCCAATGCCATATCGGCGCTTGTGAGGGCATTGACCGCGCCCAGGACATTGCGCTTGACGCAGGGAACCTCCACCAGGCCGGCGACCGGATCGCAGACGAGGCCCAGAAGGCTTTTCAGGGCAATCGCCGCCGCGTCGCAGATCTGCTCCGGCGTCCCGTCTTTCAGATAAACCAGGGCCCCAGCGGCCATGGCGGACGCAGTGCCGATCTCGGCCTGGCAGCCGCCGGACGCGCCGGCGATATAGGCCCGCTCAGCGGCAACCTGGCCGATGCCGGCCGCTACATAGAGGGATTCAATCATTTTCTGATCGGAAAATCCCCACTCCTTTGCCGCCGGGATCAGGACCGCAGGCATCACCCCGCAGGAGCCGGCCGTGGGCGCTGCGACGATGCGGCGCATACAGGCGTTCGACTCCGCCGTCTTCAGGGCGGTCTGCATGACAGCGTTCATAAAGGGGCTGCAGTATCCGCCGCCCTGCTTTCCGTATGCCTCCATGCGCGCGCCCTGGCCGCCCGAAAGGCCGCTCGACGAGCGGAGCGCCGCATCATACGACGCATCCGTCTCCTTCATGGTGTCCCACAGGACCGCCATGCGCGACAGCGATTCCTCTGCCGTCGTATCGCGCTCCTCCCGATCATCCGCGAGAACCGCCTCATAAAAAGACGTCCCGTGCTCTTTACAGTACGCTGTGATTGATTCCAATGAGTGATATGCCATAACCTTCCTCCACAGCCGGCGGGGCAAATGCGCCGGCCCATCTGTACGGTTCCCTTTTTCTACAAATTCAGGCGCGTAACCTTGAGGATCCCCTGGATCCGCTCCAGCCGCGCCAGCGCCTCATCCCCGATATTCTGATCCATCTCGATGACCATCACGGCCGTGCCGCCCCGTTTGCTGCGGTGCAGCGTCATGGTCGCAATGTTCACGACATGGGAGGCCATGACAGACGTCACCTCCGACACACAGCCCGGCTGATCGATGTTGTGGATCACCACCACCGGCCGCTCCCCTGTCACATGGATCTCCACATCGTCCAGAGCGTCAATCATGATGCGCCCTCCCCCCAGCGAGGCGGCGCGCACCACAATGCGGCGGCCCGAGGCGGACGAAACGTCGAGAACCGCCGTGTTCGGATGGTAGTCCTTGCGCACGTCATGGGAAAACCGGATCGAAAGCCCCGCCTCCTTCGCCTCCTCAAAGCTTCCGGGAATGCGCATATCGTCCGGCTCCATCCCGAGAAGGCCGGCCACCAGGGCGCGGTCCGTACCGTGCCCGGCGCCTGTGGAGGAAAACGAACCGTACAGCGTGATATGCGCCTGTCTCGGCTCCTCCATCAGAAGCCTTCTCGCCGCCAGGCCGATCCGCACCGCGCCTGCTGTATGCGAACTGCTCGGCCCGACCATCACCGGACCCAAAATATCAAATACATTCATTTGTACCTCCCTCATAAGCAAATGCCGCGCCCAAACGGCCTGCCCTGCGCAGCGTTCATTTGGCCCGGATCCCCCGCAAAACGGAACGCACATCCGGCAGAAAGCAGGGTTCAGACACGCGCTACCGAACCCCGCAGCCGTTCCTGAGCTTTGACAAAAGCTCCTCAAAATAGGCGGGCAGGGGAGCCGAAAACTCCATATATTCCCCTGTCCGCGGGTGGATAAAGCCCAGAACGCCGGCATGGAGCGTCTGCCCCTGCAGAGAAAAGGGCTGCTTTGACGGGCCGTATACCGCATCGCCCAGCAGAGGATGCCCGATGCTCGCCATGTGCACCCGGATCTGATGCGTGCGCCCTGTCTCCAGACAGCATTTCACGTACGTGAAATGTTCAAACCGCTCCAGCACCTCAAAATGCGTCACCGCATCGCGGCCGTTCTTACAGTGGACGCTCATCCGCTTGCGATCTGTGGGATGGCGGCCAATCGGAGCGCAGACCGTCCCCGAATCCTCCTTTATCGCCCCGCGCGCAATGGCAAAATATACCCTTGTGATGGAGTGTTCCTTTAGCTGCGCCGCCAGGCAGTTGTGCGAGGCGTCATTCTTACAGACTGCCAGAACGCCTGTCGTATCCATATCAATGCGGTGTACAATCCCCGGCCGCATCACGCCGTTGATGCCTGATAGCCGGCCTTTGCAGTGGTGCATCAGCCCGTTGACCAGCGTCCCGCTGCAGTGGCCCGCCGCGGGGTGGACCACCATCCCCTTGGGCTTATTGACCAGGAGCACATCCTCGTCCTCATAGAGAATATCCAGCTCCATGGGCTCCGCCGCGATCTCCGCCTCCACCGCCTCCGGCGCCTCAAACGACACGAGATCCCCCGCAGCCGCGCGGTAGCTGCTCTTTACCGGAGCGCCGTTCACCGTCACCAGCCCGGATTTAAAAAGCTTCTGCAGATAGGAACGCGAAAAATCCGGCGTCTCCTCAGAAAGAAGCTGATCCACACGCCGGCCCGACTGCCCGTCCCCGACCGTAAGCTCCCGCCTCAAACGAACCACTCCCTTCCTTCCAACTGCCGTCACTTCTTCCCAAACGAAAGGAATTCCAGCTCCTCTTCCTTATAGTACGCAAAAAAGAGCAAAAACAGCAGCGCCGTGGAGATCACCACATAACAGTCCGCCACGTTAAATACCGGAAAATCGATCAGCGAAACATAGAAAAAATCCACCACGTACCCCTGAGCCAGCCGGTCAATCATATTTCCCGCCGCGCCGGACACAAGCAGGAACAGGCAGCACGCAAACGGCGCATAACGCCTTCCGGGCGGCATCCTCCATAAAATCCAGCCCGCAGCCGCGACAACCACCAGGGCGATGACAAAAAAGAACGCCTGCTTTCCCTGGAGAATGCCGAACGCCGCTCCCCGGTTTTCGGAATACACGAGCTCAAACACCCCGTCCCACAGCGTGAGCGCCGGCCGCCCCATCAGATAGCGGACTGCCAGACGCTTCGTGTACTGATCAAAGCCGACGCTCACAAAAAGGCCTGCCAGGAAAAACAGGATTCGGCGCAATCTGGGACTCATGGCATCTCCCCCTGTGCAAAGACAGCGTCAAGGCCCTCTGCCATCTCCTCATCTGTCACCGTCTGATCCACAAAAGCCTGTCCCGTCTCTTTCAGCAGGATGAACTGAATCACACCGGATTTCATCTTCTTATCATTTCTGGTCGCACGGATCACATCCTCCTTCGCCAGGCCCGACACGCGCGGCGAAAGCCCGAACAGGGCCAGCGCCTCCCGGAGACGTTCCGTCTCCTTTGGCATAACATACCCGCGCAGCGCGGAAATATGCATGGCCGCCAGCGAGCCCAGCGCGACGCACTCCCCGTGCAGCAGCTCAAATCCCTTCAGCTTCTCAATCGCATGGCCCAGGGTATGCCCGAAGTTCAAAAGCTTCCTCTCCCCCTGTTCCATGGGGTCAGCCTCCACCACCGCGCGCTTGATGAGGCAGCTCTCAGCCACCATCCGCCGCAGGATGGACGGCTCCTTTGCCCGGATAGCCGGCGCATGCTCCAGGAGCCATTCGTAGTACGTTTTATCCTTAATCAGGCCGTGCTTTAACACCTCGCCCATGCCGGCCGAAAACTCCCGGTCCGGAAGCGTCCTCAGCGCGCCGGTATTGATGTACACCAGCCCGGGCATGTGGAAAGCCCCGACCATATTTTTGTATGCGTCAAAATCCACGCCTGTCTTGCCGCCGATGCTGCTGTCCACCTGGGAGAGCAGGGTCGTCGGAACCTGGATAAAAGAAACGCCCCTTAAATACGTGGCGGCCGCAAAGCCGCACAGATCTCCTGTGACGCCGCCGCCCAGGGCCATCAGCAGGTCGCCGCGGTCAAAACGGTTTTCAATCAGCGTCCCATAGAGCCTCTTTACCATATCCAGGTTTTTATTTGCCTCTCCGGCCGGAAATACAAACGATATGACACCGGCAAAGCACGGGGCCAGACGTTCTCTGAGCTCCTCCAGGTAAAGCCCTGCCACTGTGGAATCGGTCACAATACATAAGCGCCTTTTGGCCGCGCCGAGCGCTTCCGCCTCCTGAATCAGCGCGTCAAAATTCTCTGACAGCACAATGTCATAGATCGGCTCCCCGTCCCTGTGTACGGTCAGGCGCTCCGTCTCCTTCATCTCTGTGAGATCCTTCATCTTCGTGTTCTCCTTTACCATATTCATGTACCCTCAGATTCTCTCTGCACCTGCCTCTGCGGCTGATGTTCCGCCGGATGCACCCAAATCAACGTACGCTCCCCGTACAGCCGGACGGCTTAAGCCGCTTACGTATACCGCCTGGCGGTCACAAACATCCGTCCCTTTCTTGTCCCGTTCCCCGCGCCCACATAGCAGAATTTCCCCAGGCCCCTGACAGACACGATCTCGCCGCCTGAGAGGCGCTGTCCGGCCGAGAGGGCGAGACGCCCGTTAATAAACGCCTTTTCCCCGGAAATAAAGCTCAGGGCCTTTGCGCGGGACAGCCGGAACACAAGGCTGATGAGGCTGTCCAGACGGGGGGAGGAGACGCTGCCGCTTATCTCCTCATACGCCTGTGAGAAACCGGAGAGGCCTTCTGCCCTCCGGCAGCAGACCGCCGTGCGGCGCACGCTTTTCAGCTCCCTCATCAGAAACTCCGACATCTGCTCCAGGCAGAACAGGACGCAGCCCGCGTCTGTCATCATAATATCCCCGATACAGCTCCGATCCACTCCCAGGCCCATCAGGGCCCCCAGAAAATCGCGGTGCCCAAGCTCTTCCGAAAAGCGGGCGTTCACAGGCGCGATCTCCAGGCGGTCAATCGGGAAATTCTCCGTATCCTGCTCATAAGACGGCAGAAAGCAAACAATTTTCCGCTCCGCCATATCAAAGCCCCCGAACACGACAGCAGATACGGGCGGAAGCATCCGCTCCATGGAGTGAAAAATTGCCTGCTCATTCAGATTCAAAAAACCGGTATTGGTACGGATATCACGCCGGTAACAGAGCGAGGCCAGCTCCGATATCCGTTTCTTCAGTAACTGCTCTTCTTTCTCTAACATATCGTAATCCCCGACCCGGGGTCCAAATGCAGGCCTTCAGACAGCCAGGGCTGTCATGGCCGCGCGATCCAGGGCTCATGGCGAAACGGCCGCGCGCCTCTTCTGCGCGGTCAGCGGTAGCTGCTCATCTTTCCGATGCCGCCGATCCCGCCCATGCCTCCCATTGCTCCCATTCCGGAGGCTGCGCTCATGCCGCCCATGCCTCCCATACCGCCGATCCCGCTCATGCCGCCCATATTGCCGGCTGAGCTCTGGGCCAGAAGCTCCGGGAAATCCCCGGACAGCTCCACCGTATCCGGAGTCGCGATAAAAATATAGTTGGAAATCTTCTGCAGGTTGCCGTTCATCGAATACGTAGCGCCTGACGTAAAGTCAATAATCCGCTGCGCCACCTCCATGTGGATCCCTTCCATGTTCAGCAAAACCGCCTTCCCTGCAAGCAGATAATCGCAGATTTCCCTGGAATCCTCCATGGAGGTCGGCTTGATCAACGACACTTCCATCCCCCTGCGCATCGGGACAACCTTATTGTTGCTGGAAGGGCGCGACAGAAAACGCGGTTTCGGCTCCTCCTCCTCGTAATCGTAGTCGTCCTCTTCTTTTCTATTAAACATCCGCCGTCTGGCAGGCTTCTCGTCCTCGTAATCATCATCCATGAAGTAATCATCATCATCATCAGTCAGACGCATGGTATCCATAATCCTGTTCAGCAAGCTCATAGGTTAATCTCTCCCATCCTGGTTCTGGCGCCAAAAATCCCGGCGCCCACTCTAATCACAGATGCGCCCTCCTCCACGGCTGTCTCAAAATCTCCGGTCATTCCCATGGAAAGCACGTCCATCTTAACATTATCAATGTTTTTCCGTTTTATGTCAACCGATAATTGAAATAATTTTTGAAAAACATCCCGATTCTCTTCCGAATTTTCGACAAATGGTGCGATTGTCATCAGTCCGTCAATCCTGACATGCGCAAATCCGGCGATCTGAACAGCCGCCTCCGCCGCCTCGTCCACAGAAAATCCAAATTTACTCTCCTCCCCGGCCACATTGACCTCCAGGAGGATATGGACCACAAGATCCCGTTTCGCCGCCTCCTTCTCGATCTGCCGGGCCAGAGCGACGGAGTCAACCGAATGGATCAGAACAACCCTGTCAATTACCTGGCGTACCTTGTTTGTCTGAAGGTGGCCGATCATATGCCATCGGATGTCATCCGGCAAAAGCGGGGCTTTTTCAAGAATCTCCTGCACCCGGTTCTCGCCGAAATCCCTGACGCCGGCCGCATAGGCCTCCATCAGCATGGAGACCGGTTTGGTCTTGCTGACCGCAACAAGCGTCACATCCTCCCTGGAGCGCCCGGCCCTTTCGCAGGCCGCCCCAATCCTGTCAGATACTTCCCTCAAATTGTCTTCAATCATCTTCCACCTCTTACGTGCATCTGCCTACTGGTATATGATTTCCCCGTCCTGTACGGAGCCGGCGTCGAGAACAATATGATCATAAACCGAAAGGCCGTAGCCCGTCCCCTTTTCTATAATATAGTATTCCCCGTTATTTGCCAGCTCCGTAATCTGCTTAAAAACAGCATAGCCCTTATTGATATTGTAGACGCCCTTGAGCGTAGCCGTGGGGCCTACCTGGAACCGCTCGTCCGAATCAGGCTTAATGATATAATCACCGCTTTTAAACGGCCCGGTATCACTTTTATCTACATAATAATATCCGTCTGTTAAATTATAAATTTCTGCTGTGGTGAAAACAACGGAAGGCTCTCCGGATTCGGAATAAACCTCTTTATTAAAACCGGACTCCGTATAGGTCCCATCGCCGCCCTGGGTCAGATAACCGGCTGGTATGGTGTAGAAATCTTTTGTCGTCACGGATGACACCGGGATCTTAAGACCCGCCGCCTCCTCTGTGATTACCTCGAAATCCAGGAACCGATCTGAGACAAACTGGACCATATATTTGTCAAAGTCCAGCCGGCCGTAGATCTTCCCGTCCGAGCCCGAGATCTGGCTGAATCTCCCCCGAAGGGTCAGCGTACTGCCGGACGGCACGATGGACAGCGTGTCCATCCCGGAAAAATCCGCCAGATCGTTTTCCTTTAAAGGAAAGATCACGGACCAGTCCTCTGAGGTAATCAGCTTGTAAAGGGGAGTCCCGGCCTCCACCATCTCCCCGCCGCGGTTTAAGGAACGCCTGTATGCGGAACGGTCGAACATCTCCTCCGTCACATCGGCCTGCGTCGTCCCCTCATACGAATCCAGCGCATAGGAGACAATGCCCGCCTCATCCGAATACACCTGCTCAAAACGGATGCCGCGCTCCTCCAAAAGCTCCTCCATGCCGTCCAGGGCCTGGAAATTCGCATACTCCGCCACCGACGCCTGCAGGGAATACTTCTCGTCATAGACCTTCCCGAACCGGCTGTCGCTGTATGAGAGGCAAAACGAGCTGAGCTGCCGTTTCAAAGCCGCCAGGCCGTCATCCGGCAGCGCCCCGCCTGCGTCCCGGTTTTCCTGTAAGAACTTCGCAAGCTGGCCTGTCTCGTCCACGGAATACACACGCGCCCCTGCGGCGACCCGCTTTCCCTCGCGGATATAAAAATTCACATGCCCCGTCTGAGCCGCTGTCTTCACCGCCTCCTCCCGCAGAATAAAACCTGTATAATTCTTATCGTTTACGATGCTGCCTTCCACAACCTCGTAAAATTGTACCTTGTCACGGCTGATATATGTAAATACACTGAAAGAAAGATAAACAAAGATCATAGCAAAAATAATCATGCCAACGTTTATGTTCAGTGGTTTTCTGTAACGAATAATCTTTTTATTCTTGGCCATGCTTGATTCTCCGTCTCCTTTCACTTGTATTATAAAAGGAAACAGAGAAAAATTCAAGCATTCATGGTAAGATATTTGTAACATTTTTGTAATAAGTACAACAATATCTGCCTTTTTAAGCGGCAAAACCACAAAAAATAAGCCTTCCACTCAGGAAAGGCTTATTTTATATGTTCCGGAAAACGCTTCTGTTTATCCATGTATCGTTTTGCTTTCTGCCGGCTTCCTCCGGCCGGCAGAAAGCCCTTAATTCTCAGCCCCGGCGATCAAAAGCTGCTCCACAATCTCCGTATACCCCGCATCCGAGGCATAGTAGAGCGCGCTGTGCCGGCTGTTGTCCACTCCGTTGACGTCAGCCCCGCTCTCGATCAGCATGGCGGTAAAATCATTCTTTCCGCTTCTGGCCGCCACGATGAGGGGCGTCTGCCCGTCCGACGTCTTCTCATTGACGCCGGCCCCGGATTTCAGCAATGCCTTCCCCACAAACAGGTCGCCGTTGCCGGCCGCAATATGTAACGGAAAAACGCCGTCCGCATCCGCGCAGCCCGGCTTTGCGCCCGCGGCCAGCAAAAGCTCGACAATCATCAGATTGGACCTGCGCACCGCCAGTATCAGGGGGGATTCCCCTTCGTCGTTCAGCTTGTCCACACCGGCCGGATCCTTTTCCAGCAGAACCTTCACCACCTCGCTCTGCTCGTTCCAGCATGCGTGGTGCAGCGTGGTGTTTCCGTACGTGTCGGCATGAGCCTCATCTGCCTGTGAAAGCGCCTTCACAAGCTCCCGAAGCCCCGCAGAGGTGGCATAGTCAATGGCCCTGCGGCCTTCGTTATCCTGGATACTAATATCGATCTCTGCATTCCCCAGAAGCTTTAGGGCAGCATCCGTCTTCCCGTTCTGCGCCAGCACCATCAGGGCCGTCACCCCGTCGTTGTCCGTGCTGTTCACATCCGCCCCCGCGCCGAGCAGCATGGTCATGATCTGGATATTGCCCGGCTCTGCCGCAAAGTGCAGGGGCGTCCGGTTCTTCTGGTTGCCCAGCCCGGCATCCGCGCCGTTGTCCAGCAAAAGCTTCACCAAATCCCGCGCGCCCTTTAAACAGGCATAAATCAGGGGCGTATTGCCCGACTCATCCCGCTTATTCACATCCACGCCGCCCCGCTTCAAAAACGTCTGCACCACGCTCTTCTGATTGTTCTTGCAGGCCTGCAGCAGCATATTATCCAATTGCATCGTTCGTTCTCCTTCTATAGTTCAATATGATATTGCGCCAGAAACCGGATGAGAGGCGCCGCCTCCTGCCGCCGCCCCAGGCAGAGCAGGCAGAGCCCGGCCAGCCAGCGAACCCGGATCAGAAAATACCGCTTCAGACCGTCTCCCTCCGGGTCAAGCGGCAGCAAACACGCCTGCCTCTCTTTCTTCACAGACTCCACTGCCTGAACAAACAGCCGCCGCTCTCCGGAATCCAAATCCGGAGGACTTCCCAAAAGCTGTTCCGCAGCCTTAAGCTGCGCCAGCGCCTTCTCATACTCCTCCAGCCGGTAAAGGCACAGCCCGCAGTTAAAAGCCGTCGCAGCAGGCAGCTTTTCCCCCTTCGCGCGCTCCAAAAGCGGCCTGGCCGCCAGCCAGGCCGCCGGCAAATCCCCCGCTGCCAGCGCCCGGTATAACATACCGCCTGCATCGTGCGCAGACTCCTGGCTCTTTTCGTTTCTCATTCCTGAAAATCCTGTCATCCGTCCACCTCCCGCGCCGGACGCCGCCCTGCCGGCCAGGCCCGGTTTTAACCGCATCATTTTATTAAAATTATCCTACCACTATATGGCGCGAAAGTCAATGTTCCGGCCCCGGATACCGCCCGCGCAGGCCGGCATGTGAAAGCTGTCTCATGCCGTCCCCTACATTCACCCGGCAGCTTCCATCTTCTCTATTGTACGTCAGGCAAAACAGTGCTAAAATATCAATTAAAGAAGCCAACCGGCCGGAAATCTGTCCGGCCACCCCATAGATATATGCAAAGGAGGAACTTATGAACCTGTCTGAACTTACGGATCTTCTGGTGTCATCCAGCCAGAACTCCAACCGGACCCAATATATCCCCTGGTGGGAGGACGATCCGGATGACAATTGCTGCGATTATGACATCCTGCCTGAGAACACGGCGCAGGAGGCCCGGGCCTGTATCGGGGAATGCGGTAAGGACGCGCTCCTGGCGCCTGTCGGCCGCTATGGCCTTACCCTCTTTCACCTTTTTATATGGCATAATTTCTACGATTCGGTCAGCTCCATGCTCTGTGACGGACGCGTCAGCGGCGCGGATGTGAATCTCCCGGATCACAAGGGCTACGGCCTCACGCCCTTCCTTCTGGCCTGCCTGCGCGGAAACCTGGCCATGGCAAAGCTTCTGCTGGAGCACGGCGCGGACAGCTCTGTCTGTGATAAGCGGGGGATGAATGCATACCATTTCCTCGCATACCCGCGATTTGAAGGGCTGTCGCACGATTTTGGCTGCCTCGATAAAAGCGTGGAGCAGAGGGGAGAGATCGCCCGCCTTCTGACCTGTGACATCAACCAAAAGGACGAAAACGGATTCACGCCGCTCGCACGCCTGCTGGCCTCTGAGCAAAGCGCGTCCTACACCTGGCCTCTGACCGGGATTTTCCTGGAAAAAGGGGCTGAAACAGACTATGTGGATGAAAACGGCAACACACTCCTGATGATGGCGCTGAGAAACCGCCACCAGACGGCTGCCCTTGCGCTGATGAAGCACTGCCCGGAGATGACGCAGACAGCGAACCACAAGGGCGTGACGCCGGTTCAGCATGCGGTTTCTTTCATGAACACCCCGATGTATCTTGCCCTCACTGACCATGGCGCGCCGCCCGCCGAGCCCGGCGCCATACAGATGTTCCCGTTAAGCCAGATCACAAGCAATGCCTTTTGCGGCATCCACAGGGACGACAAGGACGGCATGGCCATCGCCCTGTATCTGGCGGATAAGCTCCTCCAGCAGATGGATCTGGACGACGATGACGATCTGGGCGAGATTACGGAGATCCTTCACAATGCCCTGATCTCCGATAAAGACGCGCATGTGCTGGATAGCTGCCATGCCGCCGGTTTTCCGTTTACCATGCCGCTCCGCTACCAGGGCAGCACGATCTGTCTGCGGGACGAATGCCTTAAACCGTACTTTGGGTCAGGGGTCATCAAAAAGCTGGTATCTCTGGGTGTGGATATGGACAAGGCTGTGATATCCGGAAAGACTCCGGCCAACCTCATAGCGGACAAACAGAACAAAGGGCACACACCCGATCCCTACTTTGAAGAAGCGGCAGCATTTTTTTCCAGAGAGTCCATGGAGCAGCTCGATAAATACGGAGTAGCCGCCGTCCATCTGGCTGCCAGAGAGGGACATACGGGCATGTTAAAGATCATGATCGAAAAAGGTGTGGATATAAACCTGACAGAAGACGCGCCCGCACAGGCGGGAACAACGCCTCTTCACGAAGCGTGCGCGGCCGGCCATGCGGATGTGGTAAAGCTTCTGATCGCCGCCGGCGCGGATGACACTATGAAAAATTCAGACGGCGAAACCCCCGCTCATGCCGCGCTCACAAAAGACAGATACAGCAGGAGTTGGGACGCGGAGCAGAGAATCCGGATCCTGAAAGAACTGAAAAACCTGGATATTCCCAGAAATGACGGTCAGACGCCTCTCCTTATGCTGCGGCACGACACCAGTGAACTGCTCCCGGTATTTTTAGAGCGGGGCGTGGACATCAACCATACCGATAATAACGGCATGACCGCCATGATGCTGAACACGAGCAAAGATATGGCCAAGCTGCTGATCCGGGCCGGGGCCGATATCACTCTGGCAGATAATGAGGGGAATACCGCCCTGCATTACGCTTTAGAGGAGTATGACCAGGACATGGCCCGCTTCCTGATCAAAAAGGGCGCTGACTATAACCGCCCCAACAATGAAGGCGTGACTCCCGTACAGATGGCCGTTGAAAAAGACTTTGAAATGGTATTGGATCTCATGACAGATATTGAATAAAAGCATGCGCCTGCCTGACAGCGCAGGACATCTTTTCCAGAACCGGCGCGCGTTTCTTTGCGCGCCTTTCCTGCGCCTGTTCCTGCGTTCGCTCCGGCGTCTCCGATCGCGTCTTGAAATTACGTTCCGGCGGCCTCTTCGCGGCCCGCGCCGCGAAATGCAGGAGCCACGCAGAAGCCGCCGTAAACGCCAGCACAAGCAGCACATTACAGGCCGGATGCGAAAAAACCTCCATGCAATGTAACCGCCCCGCTCCCAAAATAAAGATATGATGCGTCAGATACATCTCAAACGAATACCGATCCGCCAGCCGTACACACCGGCTTTTCCCCAGCCCGCTCCATCCGGCCGCCCTGTACAGCGCCCAGAACACACCAAAGCCCATGAGCGAATGGATAAATGGCAGGACATACGACCAGTACGGAACCGCCTCCTCCAGCGCATGATACTGTATGAATCCGCGCGCCGCCGCTGTCACAAGCGCCGCAGCCCCCGCCCGGTTCATCCATTTTTCCAGCGCCGGATTCCGCTCGCCCTCCTTTTTTCCACGGAAAAAACGCCTCCCCAGAACATAGCCCCCATAATAGCAGACCAGGCGGTTTTCCGCAAAGTCCTCTATCCCATAATAACGCAGCAGCCATAACACCCCTGTCAGAAGCATTAGCCACACCGCAACCTCCCGATCCGGCCGCTCTGACAGATACTCGTCATACGTCCACTGCAGCAGCGGCGTCATCAGGTAAAGGAGCAGGATATAGGGAATAAACCACAGATGTCCCAGCCCGGGAAAACGCTTACACGCAAGCAGCAGTCCCGCGCAGCCGTACAGCGTGACATACTCGTTTGCAAACACCGCGTACGCAAATACCGCCGCCAGGCAAAACACCCAGTACGGAACCAGCACCTTCCGCCACTGCCGCCGTATCCAGCCGAACGGGGCCGAAATATCCCGCTGCCCGTACAGAACCCCGGAAATAATCAGAAATACCTCCACCCCCACATTCAGCCAGTACGCCAGCGCATTTCCGTAAAACTGAAGCATATGGCATGCGATAATCATAGCCGCCGCTGCTGCCCGGACAAATGCAATCCCCGCATCCGGATTCTCCCTCGGCGCATCCGGTTCCATCCGCTCCTTCAGCCTTAAAACCGTTCTCTCCAGCGCCTTCACAGCGCCGGCCCCTGCCAGCGTCAGGAGCAAGGCGGCCAGATTGACCCACACATCGGCGCGCTTAAGCCCCTGTATCCCTGGAAGCGGTAAAAGGAACCGGCTGCAGACCGAAAGGATCTGGGTATGGAGTAAATAAATCTCCAGCGTATGCTGTCCTGCAAAGCCAAGCCCTGCGCGGACCGGACGCAGGGCAGACGCGCCTGATGCCGCGGACAGCAGCCTGGCAGACAGCATCAGCAGCCCGAAGGCCACCGGGCAATAGGCGTACCTCGTAAACTCATAGACACCCCCGATCCCTTCCGGGGAACCGGCCATCCAAGCGATCAGAACGCCCGAAGCGACGTACAGCGCCAGCAAAAACCATCCGGACACCTCTCTTCCCCTCTCGATCTCCGGCGCTATAAAGCAGCCAAAGAAAAAGACAGGGAACCGGCTGAGGGCCAGCTCGATCTGCCAGTAATACACTGGATCATACCATTTGATGATATAGCTGAAAAGGACGAATACCCCCCCCCACGCCAAAAAAGCGCTTATATTTCTCCGCGCATCCCCCGGACGGATCGAAGCAAAAATAAGCGGATACAGGGCGTAAAGAACGATGCTAAACGCCGCATACCACCCCGGATTCCTCCCGTCCCGCCAGAAGCTAAGCGACGTGATATCCATCAGATATCTGGCAAAGGAAGACGGCGCTGTGAACTGCTGGTATGTAAACCACGGCAGGAGGCAGATCACCACCGCCGGAGCGATCCTCCAGAACCGCTTTCTATAGAATTCCTTAAAGCCCAGGCCCTGTTCGGATAAGGTCTGATACGAATGATACAGCCCTGCCCCTGACAGAATCAAAAACATATCCACGCCGATATTTCCCATTCCCTTTATAAAAGAAAGAACAGGCCAGTCCCCGGAAATCCATATGGTCATATGAAAAAAGACGACCCACGCCATCGCCATTCCCATAAGCAGGCTCCGCTCCCTGCTGAGAATGCCCAGACTGACCGGGCCTGTGAGTGTGGAGCGGAGTGATTTTAAATCTTTCATTTCTATATTCCCGCCGCTTTCTCCGGTTCGCTTCCCGTCTTCGATTCCACCGCTTTCACCCTTGCGCCGCCGGACTGTGCTTCACCGGCCAGGCAGTCAATGGTTCTCGCCACTCCGCGCCGGATATCCCAGTGCGCGCTCCAGCCGAGCGCCCTTATTTTTTCCGAATTCAGCAGAGCCGTGGTGGCTGTCGAATACCCCGCCCGCTCCGCCGCATCCGGAAGCTCAAACCGCACCGTGACGCCGGCATGCCCTGCGATAAACTGCGCCAGCTCCCTCAGCGTTATATCCGAGCCCCTGTCCGCTATATTATAGGCCTCCCCGTCTGTCCCCTTTAAAAGGATGGTCAGCAGGGCCGCCGCCGCATCCGCCACATAACAGTAGGAATAGAGCTGATCCCCCCGGCTTTTCAGCACGATATCTTCCCTCTGCGCCCCTTTTTTAATAAACTGGGAGATCGCCTTTGTATCTGACCAGAGCATCGAAGGCCCGTAGACCCGGGGCAGCCTGCCTGTCACAACATCCACATTCCTCTGTTTTCTGTACGCCTGGCAGAGCGCCTCCCCGGCTCTCTTCCCCTCCGGATACCCCGCCCGCAGCGTATTGCAGTCAATATACCCGCAGTAATCCTCTGAAAAATACGTCGTGTCCCCCCGGTTCTCCCCATAGATTTCCACGCTGGACATAAATACAAAGCGCTCCGCCTTCTTTTCCGCCGCTATATCCAGCATATGCTTCGTCCCGGTTATGCCCGTCAGGATCGTCCCAATCGGATCGCCCGAATAGGCGGCCGGGTGCGTATTGCTCGCAGCGTGGATCACATAGTCCACCTCCTCGTTTATATGCACGCTCTCATTGATGTCCTGGGCGTAAAAGGAAAAACGGCCGCTGTCCCAGTACGCCCCAAAGCGTTCCCGCGCCCGCTCCCGGTTCCTTCCAATCGCAATCACCCGGATACTGGCGCTTTTCCGGAATAATGTGTGGATCAGGAAGCTCCCTATCATACCGCTGGCGCCAGAGATTAAAAAGGTTTTATGTTCGATTGTTTCCCACGCAAGAGGAAGGTTACAGACGTATTGAATGTCATCCTCATAGTTTATCATGTCAGCTAATCGTTCCTTTCTGAAGTGCAATACATGTTTCGTCATATCATGCAAGCGCGCGATCTGCCGCCGATCCTGCATGAGAGTTTCTCTATTTATAAATTTTCAGGAAACCGTCCTTTAGTTCCGCCACCCTTATATCAGATTTCAGTGAATCCCAGGAAGAATTTTCAACCGCTGCTTCATAAACGCCCGGTTCTCTTTCAATAAAATCGTACTCATATTCCCCCAAGGCCAGCCACACATACTCCGCTTTTGGATCCCCGCTCCACGTAAGCTTTGTAAGCGTCTTCCCCTGTTCGGCGCGCAGATCCGTCAGCCTGCTGTTTTCTATCTTCCCTCTTTCACCCGCCTCCTGTATGATACGCCTTAAGGGCGGGTTAAAATCCACTGCTTTCATCCGTTCCCAGTCAAAATAGGCATCCGTAAGGGTGTATTCCGCTGCCTCAAACACGACGCAGTCCGGCTGAAACAGATTATAATAATAAGGGAGGTTCATCACATTTTGATAATCGTGAACAAAGATATACTCCCCAAGAGCATTCTGGAGAAATATATTTCCCTGCCCGTTCATATAGCTTCCCTGAAAGACGAGCGCTCTCGGCGCGCCTTCCTGCAGACGCTTCGGATTTACCCTGTATCCAAACGCCTGATAAGAAGCGTCCCGCTCCACCTCGTCCCAATACTCCCCGGTTCTGTCTTCGGTTTCCTGCTTCAGACTGAATACCGGCGTCATCTCGCGGATCGGGAATTCGGATACGGGAAGGCTCGTCTGTAAGGTCTCCGAAATATCAAATTCGCTCCGGATATTGACGGAAATCGCTGGAACATTCTCATGAAGAGCGGAAAGTATGTGGTTCACCCCATAAAAAGCGCCGAGCGCGTTCCAGTGCCCGGCATCATATTTCCGGTTAAATACAAATTCCCCTGCCTCTGCCTTTTCCTTCAAAAGCTCCATATTACTGATATACGTCACTCCCCGCTCATCCAGCGCCGACAAAAATTGTCCGATCCAGCGGTTATCGTAACAGACGCCTTCCGGAAGATACTCTGACAGCACCGACATTTTAGACGGATTGAGTACAAACAAAAACGGCGTCGAGCGCTCCTTACAATAATCCTCCATTTGTTTCACCAAATCTGCAAAGTCCTCATGGTACTTGCTGTATGTCCAGTTTTGCGGTATCTTGAAAAACACGTAGCCTTCCTTCCCATACGTATACGAAGGATGAACCATTTTCCCAAACACCCTGTCGTTCAGCAGGGTATATCCCAGGATCATCTGATCCCGCAGTCCGAGCCGGTCGGAGACAAACGCCTCAATATCGTCTGTCAAATCCCGCTCCTCCCGATCGGTTCCTCCCGTGAAGGGGTTAGCGGCCAGCCTTCGGTTATCGATTGCGGAAACCGCATCAGGTTCCCAGTTGAAGGCGCACAGCGGCAGGAGTAAAATCAATATAAACAGGAGTAAAACAGCTTCTTTTATCTTCTTCATGCCGGCCTCCCTTTAGTATTGAAAATAAATAAACGGATGATAGGATGAATTAACCATGCAGAGAATGGCTGTGACAAATAATCCCAGCAGCACCGCTTCCTGTACGATATATCCCGCCTTTTTTTCTGAAAGCTGCCTGTACATCTCCTGTACCCGCGCCCCGCCTGCAAGCGTTGCCCCAAGCAGCCCGACGACGGTCAGAACCATCATCTGCCTGTCAAAATAATAACGCCAGGTAAACTGGATTTCCTCAAACTGCCGTTTTCCAATCATCATCTCCCACCATGCCATAAACTCCGAGAGCGTGCTGAAACGAAACAGTTCCCAGCACATCACGGTTATACAGGCTGTCAGAAGCCATTTCACCGCCCCCGGAACAGCCTGATACCACCGCTTTTTTTGCAGCATCCGCTCCAGAATGACAAATCCTCCATTTACAGCTCCCCACAGGATATAGGTCCAGCTTGCCCCGTGCCACAGTCCGGTAAGTGCAAAGACAACGGCAAGGTTTAAGAGCGTCCGCCTTTCCCCTCTCCGGCTTCCCCCCAGAGGAATATAGACATATTCCCGGAACCAGTTTCCAAGAGAGATATGCCACCTGCGCCAGAATTCACTAATGGAACGGGAACGGTATGGAAAATGAAAATTTTCTCTGAATTCAAAACCCAGTACGGATGCAGTGCCCATCGCGATATCCGAATATCCTGCGAAATCATAATAGATCTGCAGTGCATAGAGGATTACCCCCCCCCATGCCGAAAAAACGTCTGTCCCAACGGCGGCATTCCTCTCCATTTCAAGAATACACGCTCCAAACATATCAGCGAGAATCAACTTTTTGGCAAAGCCGGCCATTATACGGTTCACACCCTTCACTGCAGCATCCAGTGACATGCGGCAGGTCCGTATCTGAGGCTGAAAGTCCTTCCACAGCACGATAGGCCCTGAAACAAGCTTCGGAAAAAACGTCAGATACAGGGCGCAGTCTGTAAGGCTGCCTGCCTGTGCCTCTCCCCTGCAGATATCAGCCAGATAAGAAACCGCTGAAAACGTAAGAAACGAAATACCCAGCAGCGAACGTGGTTCTGTGAGGCTCCATGTTACATGAAACCAGTCTTTCGCGATGGATGCTGCGAAAGCCGTATATTTGCAATAAAATAAAAGGGCGAGCAGCAAACCGCCTCCCAGAGCGCCCAAAATGGCGGCTCCCTTTGGAAGGTTCTTTCCCGCAGAAATCAGCCTTGCCCATGCATATACGATTATGATATAAATACACAGCCTGAACATATCGTCAAAACAGGCCCAGCCGTAAAAGCACAGGCTGAACCCGATCAAAGTCCGATCTCTCAGGCGTATTTTTTTCATCGCCGCACAGCTCCAGGGGGCAGATTCCAGATAAGCCGCCGCGCTATAAAACAAAAGAGCGGCCGGAAAATATACAAATAGAAATATGACGGTTGTAAAGCCCATGATGCGCTCCATCCTCCTTTACCTTACAGGCTCAAATGACAACGCGGTAATTAATTCAGCCATCCATCCTTTTCAATCTTCAGACAGGCTTTAAACAGCTCCAAATCATCCTTTGTTGTTAATTTGATATTTCTGTCCGATCCGGCGGCAAAATACAGCCGTTCTCCCAGATCCACCATCAGTGTATTGGCATAAGATGAACCGTGAAGACCAATGTTCTTTTCAAACGCCTCATGATAGGCCCAGTCTATCTTTTCAAACAGGTAGGCCTGCGGGGTCGAAATCCGGCGGATCGTCTCTCTTGGAATGTATTCCTCTGTTGATATCGCATCCTTCACCTTAAATATCTGTTCGTGGTAAGGCATTGAGGTGACAGCATTTCCATACATCCTGCATTTTATGATGACATCTGACAATACCGAGCCGTCGATCAGCGGGCGGATACCGTCATGTATCACAATAATGTCATCCTTTTCACACTTTCCCTCCAGATGAAAAATGCCGTTCCGTATCGATTCCTGCCCGGTCTGGCCGCCGGAAACGACCCATTTTAATTTATGGATATGAAATTGCCTTGCATAAGCCTTTAAAATATCGTGCCAGCCATCGAGGCAGACCACCTCAATCGCATCAATCTGCGGATGATTCTGAAAGCTTTCCAGGGTATAGATCAAAACCGGCTTATCATAGACATTAATAAACTGCTTCGGTATATCCTGATTCATTCGCCGCCCGCTTCCGCCTGCTATCACAACTGCAATATTCATACAAAACGCCCTCTCTTTCTGAAATTATAACCTCTGCGTTCTCCCGGGCGGTTATCTGAAACGCCCCTGCCGCCGTTCGTCCCACCGCATACCGCCTTGCCAGAAGCAAACTCCCTGCCTGACAGGCGAGCGCCGTACACCAAAACGGCATCCTGAAAAGAAACGATATCCCGCCGATCGCTTCTGCCCTGGCCATAAACAGAATGCCCGGAATACCCGAAAGCAGCAGCGCAAATGGAAATACGCCCCGCCTCCCAAATTCTGCCAGCCAGATTAACAGGAAACCCAAAACCAGACTGAAGATCACAATCCCCATAAATCCAAAATCCGCGTATACCTCCAGCAGAAAAGAAGAACCGCACCCGTGTCCCTCCAGATATTGATCGCCCATCAGCGCATAGGACAGATGATGCGCCATGCTGTTTCCTTTCGTGGCCTTTAAGATATTGTTTCCCTGTCCCAGCCCGTCCGAGCCCAGGATAAGCCGCGCCAGGCTTCCGTAACGGAAATAATCAAGGATTCCCCCAAAGGTGTAACCAGCCGTCCCCCCGGACGGAAGCAGTTCAAAAGCTCCCAGCCCGCTGCAAAGCCAGGAAAAGGTGACGCCCTGTTTAAAAAACAAATCTGTGATAATAGAGCCAATCCCTGACAGGGCGCCCGCTGTTCCCTCGCGGATATAATTGTACATGCCTAAAAAGATCAGCCCCAGAGGTATGCCAACCGCCATCAACGCCTTTTCTCCGGCCGACATCCATCGTTCCCTGCTGCCGTAAGAATCGCGCAGGACATAATAGATCACGGCAAGGATCACATTCGATACGATCGGGTTCCTCTGTCCCACGATCAGCGACGGAACTGCTGACAGAACATAGAAAAGCAGCATCCAGAATGCGCTTCTCTTTTCAGGCATGGCAGCCAGGTAAAAATACAGGCTGTATTCCGTAAAGGTGGAGAACACATAGATCACATACGGATATCCGCTGTGAAAGGAAACATAGTAGTCCGCATAAGAATGATTCGCCATAAATGCGATTTTCTCCCACCCGATCGCCATGGAGCACGCCATTGAAATACAAAACAATATCCCTGCGGTAAAGAGCATCGCTCTCCTGTACATACAGGCAAAACCCGTATCCGTTTTCCTTCTCCCGCCGCCTCCTCTGGCATGGCGGCTCAGCAGATAACGCCTTCCGGCCAGCGCTCCCAGACATACAGACAGCACAGACAGATACATTATAACCAGCGCGGTCCCTGTATCCGCGCCGCTGTAATAATACCATCCTGCATAATCAAACCAGTTTTCTCCCCTGCACAGCCCGATCAAGGGGCGTCCGAGCAGAAAAACGAAGAAGGTGACAAAGAAAAAAAACAGCAGGATCCTGTGACGGATATCTGCCGCCGAATATACCATTCCCGCCAGCCACAGAAACAGTATGCTGATTAAAAATACGTCTGCTCCCTTTTCCATAAACAAAGATGCCGTCAGGCATACGGCAGAAAGAAAAGCAAGCAGAAATTGAATGCACGTAAATAAGATTTTTGATTTATTCATCCTTCGCCTTCCTTTTGAACACAGCTAAAAGCCCCGGTAATGACGGATTTTTTAATATCATTTCTACAGCAAAATATACAATGGCCGAGCATAAAACCATACATATGATATCTGTAAAACGATTTTCAGACAGGGGTTTTAACACAAAAAGTACGATGATCACTGCCCCGCATCCGATCCATGATTTCCAAAAAACCTGCCGGATCCCTTCCAGCCTGATATACTTCCTGCCCTCATTCCTGGCATAAAAACAGGTGATCCCTTCCGCTATCAGGGTTGTCAGGGCCGCCGCATTCTCTCTCCAGAAAGGAATGAAAATCAAATTCAGCAGCACATTGACACAGGCGCTGAATACAGTGATTTTAAACAAGGTCATCTCACGCCCGATTGGCACCAGGATACACTGCCCCCAAAAATAGGCCCCAAAACAAAAAAACAGCGCCACCGTCAGCAGATACAGGGAGGAGGACGCCTGCGCATAGGCCGGGCCCGCAGTCATCCATACCATCTGTCGGTTCAGCATTATCATGCCGGTCATGGCCGGTAAGAGCAGCGTCACCAGCGTCTTATAGATATCCTCCGCCGCAATCTGGAATCTCCCCAGGCTGCCGTCCCCGGAGAGGGACGACAGCCTGGGGATGGAGACCACAATGACGGACGACAAAATATTTTTAACCACAGCATAAATTTTGGAGGAAACCGCATAGATTCCCACGGTCCTGTCATCGCACAGAAATCCGAGAACCGTGATGTCAGAATTCACATAGACCGTCACCGCCGCCGACATGGCAAACAGCACCAGGATGGGACCCATATGCCGTTTCCAGTTGATCCCCCGGATCAGATGAATCCTGCAATAGAGCCGGGATCGCATAAAATTTGCCAGGCCGACCCCTGCCACAGAAAAAAAGGTGACGGCTGCATACATGTTTACATCATGCTCTGTCCTGACAAAGAGGACCAGTAAAATCAATGATATAAACTGAAATACAATGCTCTGGATCGTGATATACGTATAATCCTCATAGATCGAATAGAGCCATTCCACGCTTACCGGCTTAAAAGCCATCTGCAGAGATAAAATGAGCAGCAGGGATTTATAATCCCGAAATTTTGGCGCTGCAAAAAGCAGCGCTGTAAACAGGATGTACGCGCAGACAGACGATACCGCATGAATGGAAAACATCTCATTGGCAAAATGCCCCAGCGCTTCCCGGTTATCGCGTATCCGCGCCCCTTCCCTTACCGCATATGCATGAATGCCCAGCCCTGCCAGCAGGATAAAATAGCCGATGACCGAAGATGCGAAATGATATTTTCCGGTTTGATCCACCCCCAAAATTCTTGAAACATATGGAAATGTAATCAGGGGGAATATCATTCCCATCATCCCCCTGACCGCATTCAAAACCATATTTAACTTCAAAGATTTCTCTTTTCGTTTTGTCATTCAATATCTCCTCTGTGTTCCTTACGCCTGCATGAAGGGGCTACAGGCCGGGATCCTCCTCTATGACAATCGGGCTCCATTTGTCCCTGTCACGGCATAACGCCATGCTCATGCACAGCCCGCCCGGCTTGTTGTCATTGATTAAAATCCGCTCCCCATAAGGAGCCCCGAAAATAATATGATCATACCGGATGCCGTGATCCGACAAAAACCGCTCCGTCTGGCTGCGGTATTCCTCCGGGCGGGATGTCAGAAACAGGATCATATCTTTGGGCGGCAGAGAATGTAAAAACGCCTCCGCCCCGTCCAAAAACGTGTCCGTCCCATCCGTTTTATATCCGTTATGTCTGACAATCGTCCCGTCCAAATCTAAAATCCATGTATGCCCCAGCGTGCTCAGGACCATCCTGGGCACAGGACTGATAAACGCCTTATGCTCCATGGCTCAACTGCGCTCCAATCGCTCCTCCCGGGTGATTCGGCTTAAAGTCCCCCTCCAGCGTCAGACCCATTCTTTTTGACAGTTCGATGGCAACTGTCTGGAGTACGATCAGATTTAACGTGGTGGAATTATTCGGTATCACATCCCACAAATCCCCTTCATGCTCCAGTTGAATGATTAATTTATTTTCCATGCCGTCTGCGAGCTCGCTGCGCTCCATAAAGCTTAAAAGCCACAGCTTCACCCCTGCGCGTCTTTTTAAGCGCTCCGCCAGATAAACAGATTCCGCCGTGGAACCGCTTTTTGTAAGCAGGATGACCAAATCGCCCTCCCTCACCATCCCCATGTCCCCGTGAACCGCTGAATTGGTATGTAAGAAATTAGCGTCCAGCCCGAGCGACAGCATGGTCCCTTCAAATTTCTCGCAGATCGGCACATTTTTTCCCAGCCCGGAAGCGATGATTCTGCGCCCGGCCTGCAGGGTTGATTCGCAGTCTGCAATCAGCCGTTCCAGCGGCTCTCTCTGAATGGATCGCAATGCCCGGCAGATAATCGCTGCGTTCGCTTCAAAATACTCAAATGCACTGTCCACTACAGCACCTCCTCAAGGTAATAAAGCCCCTGGTAAAACGCGCCGCAGATGGAATCATAATCCTCCCACGCATAGGTGGTTAAGCTGAGCCATGTGACAGCGAGCAAAAGCCTCATCTGCGCCCGGCTCACTTCTTCCCCTGCCATTTCAAAAAAATCATCCTCCATATCCTCCCAGTGGCTGGAATCGATATGAAGCGTCACATCCTCTTCGCCGATAACCAGCTTAAAACGTTTTAAATTAAAGAGATCATAATTGCTGTACAGCGAATAATACAGCTTCACCCAGTCATACGCCGCATCGCCGAATAACTCGTTCGTCCCAAAATATCCTCTTGGATCCAGAAAGACCGGAACGCAGTCCTGCCCCTGCTTTTTTAACATCATGTTGCTGAATGTACAGTCGCCGTGAATCAGGTGAAACTGCGGCGGGACATATTGCATCACAAGGCGTTCCAGTTCCTTTTTATAGAAAAAAACGTTGCGGCAGACCCGCCCGTTGACAGTCACTCTCTCCCGGTCCGCAAACGGAACCAGGCCGCGTATTTTTTCCAGGCGGTCAAATGTTTTGCCCACATAAGCGGTATAATAGCTTTCCCTGTCAGACGGGATATGCCCCAGATGATGGATCTGCTTTAAGCCGTCCATGATCTGCTTTAAAACAGCGCGCTTCTGGGATGGCAGAAGATCCGTGTATTCGTAAATCGTCTTCCCGTCAATCCGCTCCATACAAAGCGGCTCATATCCATAGATGGCGGGGATATTGTGAAATCCTTTTTCCTGCGCGTGTTTATACCATGCCGCCTCGCGGACCGAAAGCTTCCTTCCCTGCTCATTGACTGCCTCTTTATAAAGCCGGTCCCCTTCGGTCCATATGCGGTTAAACGGGCGGCACCTCGGCCTGGGAAGCCTCGCCCACTCACTGTAAACCCCGTATTCATGCGTGTGGGACAATTCCTGTATCTCAAAATCGATATCCTGGCCCTGAAGCCATTTTACAAATTCCCCGTTTTCCGGCACATGCTCCAGACAGGCTTTATCCCTGAATATAAAATAACCGGCGACCCCCAGGTCCGCGCTTGGCTGCTCGATAAAGCGGTGATTCTCATATCTCCAGCGGCACGGGAAATCACGGGACAGCCCGATTATAGGATGCTCCGACTCGGGGATCCTGTGATCATCCCCAAGAATGAGATCGCACCAAATCAGCATAAACCGTTTATGTTCAGGAATGCAGGAAAGGGCCTTTTTTAATCCCGCGCATGTGCCGCTGTTTCCTGAACCGCATACCAGGGTGTAATCGATCTCTGCAAACGTGTGCAGATACCGGTCAAGCACATCATATTTATAATCGCCAATAACCACAAATTTCCGGTCCGGGTATTTATGGAATAAATGAAATATCATCGGAAGATTGTTGACCGGGACTAAGGCTTTTGGTTTATTCCTCGTCAGCGCCTCCATCCGGCTTCCCTTCCCGCCCGCCTGCACAATAATATAATCTAAACTCATCCATGCTCTCCATCTTCCAGAAAAATTCAAGTTTCAACTGCAGCTCCATTAATCTTTGAATTTTTTCTCATTATACATTTTCATCTGCCGGTAGATGCGCAGGATCCGTTTGCCTGACATCACATCGTCTATCAGCTCCTCAAGCTCCGCGCCCAGATCGTCCCGCTGAACCCGTAAAATATCCAGCCGTTTCCGGCAGTCCTGCCTGAAGCCGTCGTCGATGTCATCCCTCCCGGCCTGTTCCGTCATGTGATAAATTTTTAATTCATTAATGCACAGCTTATCAATCAGGCTTCCTACGGTTTCCATGATCACCCTCTCCTTCCGGCCACCCTCTTTTTTGCGCGGCGTCAATCATAATCTCGTCAATTTCTTCAATCAGATCATTGCGGTGCTGGTTCAGCGGGTTTATATTCCGGATCGCTTTCAGCACCACATCGTCCTGCATGCTTCTCACCTTGTCTTCTTCATGCCACATCTCTGTGTTCGTCACAACCAGCTCCCTGATCACCGCTGCCACGTCATCACGGTGATCATTCAGCGGTCTGATCTTTCGTATTTCGTCCGTGACAATCACACGGTCCGGGTTCTGAAGCTGGTTCTCATTGTGCCAGCTTATGATTTGCTCCTGGATGATTTCCGTGATCCCGGCTGCTGTCCATCGTTTCATTTTCGTTTCCTCCTGTCACTCATCCGCCCATTTTGACAATTTAACCGGATGTAAATACAGATACCTTTCAGGCCAGTTTTCCTCCATCCTGCTTAACCGGTAGCCGCATTTGTGTTCATATTCCCGAACCATGGCAGACGGCTCCCACATTTTGGGCGCCAGCATCGGAATATCCGCCTGAAATTTGATCCTGCCGCAGCTAAACATCATGGCCGTCGGAACCGCCACCTCAACCCACAGCCGCATCGCTGCAAATACGCCGCACAGGTGTTTGAATTTTTCCATGTGGCTGGCGGATATGACGAAAAAATCGCTGTATCCGGCTACCAGCGGATAGTGTAACGTCAGTGGCCACAGCATTCTTTTCATGATATATTTCGCCTGTTTGACCGGCTCCGCATATTTGAATTTCGCGCCCCTTAAATCAAAATCTCTTAGCCCATAGCTCCCGGCATACTGGTATGCCTCCTCCTCTGTGGGTATCTCCCCCCTGTAAATAGCCCCCTCCTGCTTAAACGCCCTCTCTATATCCATAAACCGGTTGTAGCTCCAATACGTCATTTCCTTTAACGGTGTAAAGCGTTCAAAGTATGATTCCTGCTCCGCCAGTGTCAGATAATCGAGAATATTCGTTTCATTGAGCAGGGGGTTCAGGATCAAATCATCCCCGATAAACACATAGTGGGAAATCGTTTCATCAGCATACTGTTCAAACGCCTGAGCCACATATCCCTGAAACTGGTACGAATTTTCATACACTCTGAAGACATCCTTATCACTGCCCTCATAAAAAGGCGATAAAAAACGGATATAGCTGAACCTTGACGAATACAGCTTTCTGAGCAGAGGGAGATTGCCATTATATTTGTGGTTAAAAATGATAATTAACCCGACCCGCTGCACTGTCTTTGCCTGTAATACTTCCTCTCTACTCATAAATCGGTTCCCTTTTCCTCTTTTGCAGCACTGCAATTTTATATAATTTGAAATGAAACAATAAAATAAGAAAAGATAATTTCCGCATCCGGGTGAATTCAGGGCGGCGAAGAATAAACCCTGTATTGCCGCGTAAATACGCAACCATCTCCTTCAGGTGTTGTCCGGGAAGCTCTGCTTCCCCTGCGGCTAACCATTTATCCAAAACCCAGAAATGCGCCCAGCATATCCTCATCCTGGCCACCGGCAGCAGGCGCGGGTAATGTCTGGCAACCAAACCATAGTTGTACTGGTACGCCTCAATCACATCCATGTCACGTTCCGAAAACTTCCCGGTAGTGATACTGCCGCCGCGGTGCACATAATAGTATTTCTGCCTGGAGGAAACAACGATTTTTTTACAGTTCATCAGGATATCCACCGCCGCAAACGCATCCTCGGCCTGCCGTCCTTCCATAAAACGGAGTTTGCAAAATATCTCTTTTTTATAGAGCTTATTTACCGCTGTTACCGATACGATTTCCGCCTTCAAAACCATCTCAACCGCTTCCTCCGGCCCCATCACTCTGTAATACTCCGGCAGCCGTTTTGGCTCCCGCCCGGCATAAACGTCAAATAAACCGCACATGGACAGATCCGCCTGCTCCTTTTTCATATTTTCATACAAAAAGTGATACATATCCGGCGCAATGGAATCGTCGCTGTCCACGAATCCGATATAATTCCCTCTTGCCGCCTCAATCCCGGCGTTCCGGGCCGAGCTTAAGCCGCCGTTTTCCTTGTGGATGACAATAATCCTTTCATCCTCAGCGGCATACGCATCGCAGAGAGCCCCGCAGCGGTCCGGCGATCCGTCGTCCACCAGGATCAGTTCAAAATCCGCAAATGTCTGCTCCAGGATCGAGCGCACACACGTATCCAGGTATTTCTCCACCTTGTACACAGGTACGATAATCGATATTTCCGGCATGTTCCTCATCTCCCGTACACAGAGCCTTTCCGCAGGCTCTGTTATGTTCCTCCCTCCGCCTTCCCGGCGCCATAATACGTCCCCCGATACCTCCGGTAACTGTGATCCAAATCCACCTTCACCGCCTCGTGCTGCGCCACGCGCTTCTCCTCTGGCGGAAGCTCCATATAATTCCCGAACGCGATTCTCAGATATGCGTCATACCCGGCCGGAACCGGCATCTTCGTATCCTCAAACGCCATCCAGACCGCGGAGGCAAACAGCTCCTTCGGGTAGCGGTTCCTCATATAACCGGGCCCGGCGCATAATTCCGTGATATAGCGGCAGTTCTCAATGCTGTACTTTGACATCTCCTTCTCCGCCCTTCTCCACAGCCCCATCCGCAGCCACTTTGGGGAACATATTTTTAAAATAAGGCCCGAACCCACCGCAGCCGCCCGCCCGTGCCGCCTTGGTATCTGCCCGGTCGTGAGCAGGGAGTGGAGACAGGCCCAGCCCATCTGCATCAGGCGCTTTATGCGCGAATCCGGCAGTCCGTCAAGGGGAAAAATGTCCAGCCCCACCCCGTGCACGATATCCAGATCCGCCTGATACGGCTTGATCATCGTCGTCTCCCGGTCCCGCACGGTTGTGTACTGGTTGTGATCCAGATAATGCTTCACCGGCCGGCTGATCGCAAACCTCTGATCCGCGTGCTTTTTCCACAGCGCCCATAACCGGTCGTAATCCCTGCGCGGCATAAAAAAATCGAGATCATCGTCCCACGGGATAAATCCCTGATGCCGCACAGCCCCGATACAGCCGCCCCCGCAAAAATAACACAGCAGACCATGCTGCCGGCAGAAATCCACAAAATACTCCGCCAGCTTCAGCGTGACCTCCTGCAGCCTCCCAAGCTCCTGCGGGCTGTATGCTTCCAATGTCCATCCCTCCTGTCTCCGAATCCGGATATCTTCCCGTAACCGCCGGTCCGGCCGCCTGAACCGCCGCTCATGTCACACAGCGCCCGCATGTTTCTTCCCCTTCCGCTCCAGAAGGCGGCGTATGATCCTCTCAAATCTCTGGTTCAGGCGCTCAGTGTCAAATATCTCCGCTGTCTTTAAGGCATGTTCCCGGTATTCCCGGCGCGTTTCGGGCTCCATGCAGTAAAATGCCTCCACCGCGTCGGAATACGCCTTCACGCTCCGATCCTGCAGCACCATCCCGCAGCCGTACTTTGTAATAATCGGATATTTTCCCTCGTCAATGTTGGCCAGCACGGGATTTCCGGCTGCAAAATACTCAAACAGCTTATTGGAGCTGTTGCCGTAGCGCTGCGTGGACGAGGGCTTCAGGTTTAAAAGGTTTAAGTCGCTTTTAGAAACCGCGAACGGGATAAGGTTCTTATGGATAAAGCCCTTGAACACGACATTCCCAATCCGCTCTCTTTGGCACTTTTCCTCCAGCACGGCCCGATCCGGGCCGTCCCCGTAAATCAAAAACCGGATCTTCTCCCCGTATCCCCTCCGGCCCAGCTCCTTTGCGCAGTCCACCACGGTATCGATATCATTTGCCCTGCGGATACTCCCGCAGTACATGACTTTAAAGGTACTCTCATCCTCCAGATCGGGATCCTCAAGCCGGAACGTCTCCCTGTTTCTGTAGAAATCCTTCAAATCCACACCGATATTGATGTAAAAACATTTCTTTTTTGAGATCGCTTTCTCCCACCCGCGATCTTTAATGTAGTCATACGCGCCTTCCCAGGTAAATACGATCGCGTCCGCCCGCTGATACAGCCATTTTTCCAACCGGTACAGCCCGATGATCAGCGGATTATATTTAGAATAATCCGCATAGGTGACAATGGATTCCGGCCACAGATCCACGACGCTCATGATCCACGGGATCCGGTATCTGCGCGCAAGCTGCGCGGCGGCGACACAGGCAAAGGGGGACGGCATGGCGGCCACTATCAAATCCGGCCTCCCATACCGCCGGCCAGCCTGCAGCACATGCGCATAATACTCCAGAAAATTTTGGATCCGCTTCCTCCCATTGTCCACATAGCTGCCTGTCCTGACAAAGACAAAGTGCGCCCCGTCCACCTCTTTTTCCGCAAAGCGCTGTTTTCCCCTGCAGAAGTTCAGATCCGTATTGTGGACAAAGCTCGAGGCAAATACCTTTACTTCATAGCCGTGCTTCTGCAGATACCTGGCAAGGCTCCAGTCTCTGAGCGCCGAGCCGTAAGACGGCCCGGCCGCGTAATGGCTTACTATCCAAATCTGTTTCATTCGTTCTCCTATCCCGCCTTCCTGCATGTCATGGCCGCAGCACCTCATATACGGTTCTTAAAAGGGTGCATGCCTCCCGCCCTAACGAAAATCTCAAAAGCTCCCGCAGATTCCACCTCATCTTCTCCGGCAGCGCTGTCCTGATATATGCCTCGTCTATATCGCTTCCCGCAGACACTGCCTCTGCCAGAAGCGCGCCTTCATCCTTAAACCGGATGCTGGCCTCAGAGGTCACTCCCGCCGGGAGCAGCAGGGTTGCATACATCTCCTTCGTATAGGCCCTCACATACCGCGCCACCTCCGGCCGCGTCCCCACAAAGCTCATCTCGCCCTTCCATACATTGATAAGCTGCGGGAGCTCATCCAGACGGCAGCCCCGAAGCTTCCGCCCGGCCCGCGTGATCCGCGCGTCCTCCTTTACCGTAACCAGAGAACCGGCCTGCGCGCCCGTCTGATCCGCGTGATCCACCATGGTCCGGAACTTATATATGTAAAACCGCCTCCCATACTGCGTCACCCGCTCCTGGCGGTAAAATACCGGCCCCTTCGAGTCCAGCTTAACCAAAACAGCCAGAAACAAAAAAAGCGGCGCTAAAAGCGCCAAAAGCACAGACGACGCGGCAAAGTCAAACGTCCGCTTTACCATCAGCCCCGCCTTATGGCGGCGCAGCGTATCGTAATAAACCCGGACCTCCTCTGTCCTCATGAACGCCGGAAGCGCCTCCCATTTACAAAGCATCCCTCTTCCCAGGGGCGGTAAATCCGTCCTCATCCAAGCCGCCTTCCCGCGGCCTGCAGCCCGGCATAGCGCCTCCTAAACGCCTCTGTCACCCACTTCACCTGTTCGTCCGACAGGCAGGTGTGCAGCGGCAGCGTGATCTCATTTTCATACTGGTGAAATGCATTCGGGTAATCCTTTATATCAAATCCCAGCTTTTTATAAGCGGTGTGCATTGGCAGCGGCTTATAGTGCACATTCGCCGCCACGCCCTCCTCAGCCAGCGCTTCAATCAGCGCATTGCGGAATGCTTCCGTCTTTCCCTCAAGCCTCGCCAGGCACAGGTGGCGGCTGGAATGGTATTCCCTTCCCAGGCTGTCCCTCCCGTCATGTGAAAGGATTTCTACCGGCAGATCCGCGAGCGCCGCCTCATACATATCCAGGATGTCCCGCCTGCGTTCCAGCATCCCCGCATACCGCTCCATCTGCGCCAGCCCGATCCCGGCCATGATATCTGTCATGTTGCATTTATAGCCTGTCATCACAATATCATACTCCCACGCTCCGGGCTTTGTCTTTGCCAGCGCGTCCTTATCCTGCCCGTGCAGGGACAGGAGCATGAACTGGCGGTAGATCCACTCATTGTCAAATCCCGGGATATCCCTCCAGGTCAGCGCGCCGCCCTCTGCGGTTGTGAAATTTTTAACGGCATGAAACGAAAAGCTCGTAAAATCCGCGGTCTCCCCGCACATCTTCCCGCCTCTCTCTGCTCCAAAGGCGTGGGCCGCGTCCTCGAGAATGACGATCCGCCCAAATGCCTCCTGAAGCTCATTTGAGGGGCGAAAGCACCCCTTCTTCCTCTCCACAATCTCATACATCCGCTCATAATCGCACATCACGCCGCCGATATCCACCGGGATGATCACCTTCGTCCGCTCTGTGACCGCCTCCTCCAGCTTCGCATAATCCATCTCATACGAGCCCGGCGCGGTGTCCACCAGAACCACGTCCGCCCCCACATGGCAAGCCACGCTGGCGCTGGCCGAATACGTGTAGGCGCTTGTGATCACCTCATCTCCGGGCCCCACGCCCAGAATATGCAGAGCCAGCTCCATGCAGGCCGTGCCCGAGTTTAAGCAGACCGCCTTCGGCGCGCGGACATACGCCGCCACCCGCCGCTCCAGCTCCTTTGTCTTCGGCCCTGTGGTGATCCACCCGGACCGCAGCGCCTGCGTCACTTCCCGAATCTCTGCCTCCGATATATCCGGAGGCGAAAATGGCGCCTTTATCATATCTGTTTCCTCCCTATAAAACCTGTTTTGTCCTTTTCCAGCCGAATCCCCAGCAAAGCCGTCCCCTTCTCCCCCCGCATGCTCATCTCCACAATCGCATACCGCTTCCGCAGGTTCATCCGCACAATCCGCTCCTTAAACTGCTCCAGCGGCCCCTCCAGACGCCGGATTCCCCGGCTGCTGTCCAGATAAACCGTCGTATTCTCCACCAGATCCCCCCTCCCGCCGCCGCACAGCCTCTTAAAAAATGCCTCCTCCTCCGCTTCCAGCGGAATGAACTCCCCCTGCCCGTCTCCCAGAAGCTTTGTAAACTCCGGAATCCGCTTCAGGCGGTAAAACACATCCCCCTCCCGCGCGGTCTCTAAAAAAACATAGGCCGGAAATAACGTCTCCGTCACTTCCAGCCATTCTCCTCCCAGCCGTTTCATAAGCTGGCGCTTCATAAAAAAACATCTGCTGTACAAAGAAGCCGGCAGCATTCTGTGAATGAATGCCACCAGCTCCTCTTCTCTCCCTGTCGTTGTCTGTATCACATACCACATGGCCTGTCACTCCTTCCCCTTTGGCACAGGGGACGGCTCCGGGTCAAAACAAAAGGAAACCTGTGTGTCCGTCTGATACCTGTCCGGCTTAATAACGCCCGCCGGACAGCCAGCAAAACCGTCCGTGTTCTCTCCGCTTCCGGTTTTTGCGTATGCTTCGCCATATTCAGGACAAAAACCGTCTCTGAACCCACAGATTTCCCATATGTCCTTACCTCGCCTTCATATGCCCCACTAGCTTTATGAACGCTGCGTAATTTTTTCATCCGCGCCGCGGCGGGCCATTTTCATGAAATATCCCCGCCCGGCAGAATATCAATGCCAGCCCATACATTCCGGCCGCCCTGCGCGGGACTGAGCCTTAAAACAGCCACCCGTCTGTGCAGATCGAGCCTCTCTATCAGGCCCTCTCTCCCGGCCAGCGGCCCTTCGGCCACACAAAGCCTCCCATTTTTAACGGTTCCCCGCGAAAGTCCCATGTGACGCCGCTCCCCGCACAGCATCCGGAGCAGGTGTTCCTCCTTCCGCGCGACAGGAAGCGGACGCCTTCCCTGCTCCGGCAGCATGTCCGCCTGGCCGCGGCAGCGCCCAAGCTCCTCAGACAAACGCTCCGGACGACTGCTCTGAAGGAACACATATCCCGGAAACATCGGATATGTATCCACATGCCAGGCTCCAAGGTACTTCTTCATCCTTTCGTAAGAAAACTGAAAGGCATCCTCAAGGATTTCCCCGGGCAGACTGCCCCTGCAGAACTGTATCAGCCGCTCCTCCTGACCGGATTTACAGGAAAGCAAATACCAGCCCATTCAAAGCGCCCCTTTCTGTTTACAACATAATATGCATTATGTTGTACATGGACAGGCTCCGGCCCGTTATATGGGCGAAAGGCTGGTATTTCTGTCGAAAAAACATCTGCAGATGCCGGAAAAATCCAGACTCGCGGCTGATGCAATTATAGCTTTTCTTCCTTTTTATTAAGATTTTTGTAAAAAATTCCGGTTGAAAGCCCTGAAAACATGTGGTAAGATGGTTACAGCCATAGAAACGATGTGGTATTTGTACAACATAATGCATATTATGTTGTATTTTTTATGCATACGCCGGTGCAGAGGCATATGCCGCAGAGGCGGCGCAGCGACCGCGCGCCCGATGTTTACTCCCATTTTATTCTTCTCTCATTTTATCTGGGCCAGCTTTTATCCGGGTCAGCGATCTGCCCGAAATCATCTCCCCCCTCTCAGAGCACCAGCCCCAGCTCCTCGAGCTTTTTCCTGTATTCCCTCCCCGACGAAACTGTATAGATCCTCGTCGTCTCAATATTGCTGTGCCCCATGATATCCGCCAGCCGCACCACATCCTTCTGGGCGGCGTAAAACGTCCTGGCAAACAGATGGCGCAGATTGTGCGGGAAAATTTTGTCCCACGGGACGCCGGACTTCTCACAGAGCCGCTTCATCTCCCTCCACAGATTGCTCCGGTTCAGCCCTCTGCCCGTCCGGGTCCTGAAGACCTCGCCTGTCTTAATCTTTTTCCGTTTCATATAGGCAAGAAGACGGGCCTGCAGCTTTCTGCCGATCCATACGGTCCGATCCTTTCCCTTATTCAAAATCCGCAGCCTCCCGCCCCGGACCGCCTCGGCCGTGACAGCCTTCAGCTCGCTGATCCGCAGCCCCAGGCCGCACAGCGTCTGCAGCGCCAGGGAAAGCCGTTCCCTCCCGCACGTCCCGGCCGCCTTTACGAGACGGACATATTCCTCCCGCGAAAGCTCCCTTTCCTCCTCGCAGAACATCCTTCTCTGGATTTTGATGAATTTTACCCGGAGATCCCCCCATCCAAGAAACGAAAAAAAGCTGTTGAGCGCCGCCAGCATGGAATTCACGCTCCTGGGCCGGTAATGCTTAAGAAGCCTCTCCTTAAACCCCAGCACCTCCTCCCTGGATACCGGGCGCGGCCCTGAGCCCTCCAGCGTCTGCAGGCAGGACTCTGTCGAAGATCCCGCCCCCTCCCCCACCTCTGACAGATCCTCCGTCCCGGCCCGGTAATGTGCAAACAGCCGGATATCGTGCAGATACTTGGAAATCGTCGCCGGCGCGCGCTCCTCCTGAATCAGATGCCTCCTGTAGCCCTCGATTTCTCTCTCCCCAAAGATCCGTTCCTGATTCCCGTCCATCCCTCCTGTGCATTTTCCTTCATCTGTCATCCTCCCCCTGTCCAGGATCCTGTCCATATCCATCTTCTCCTTCCTGCGCTCCGTATTCCATATGTCAAAAAACAGGATCTCCCTGTTTCCGGAAATCCTGTTTTTAACAGCGCTTTTTGATTCTTCTCCATCACAATGCCTCATCTGTACCTTCCCGCAGGCTCCCTCTCAGAGCGCGTTTGAAAAAACATTCCTGCCATCTGCGCGCCCCGTTGCAGGAGAAAGCATGTTTCAAACACGTGCTAACCATTGTTTAATCAGAGAAACACTGACATTCACTGCCTGCGCAATCATATCCTCATTCATCCCCATCTTTCCAAGGGCAACTGCCGTTTCCCTCGCCTGTTCCAGCCGTCCCTTTTCCAGGCCTTTTTCCAGGCCCTTTTCCAGGCCTTCTTTCAATATCGTCTTCGCCTCATATTCAAGAATTCGTCCACCCATTACAGCCTTCACTCCTTCCCTCACATTTTGATAATCCTTCGCTAAATGTTCCAATACCTTACCCGACATTTCCAAAATAGTCACCCTTGTATAGGAACTGATTTTTCCTTCTCTCTGCAAGGTATCCAGCCGTTTCATGATCTCGCGGTACTCTTCCTGAAGTACATCCAGCTTTTCCTGATTCTCATCATATTCCTTCAGCCGTTTTTCATGCAAAAAGATATAAAACGGTATTAAAAACAACAGATTTTTTGCAAATATCTCCTAAATCCCGTAGTTCTGCGCTTTCATGACCGGAACTGTAAAGGCGGTCTGCCCGCCCGGAACCTTTATCTCAATCCTCATCCCGGACAGGCGCGTGCCGCTCCCCGGAACATGCTTCAGCAGGCTCTGAGATCATCTTATCATAGAAACAACGCCCGGTCAAGAAATCCGCTGTATCCGCGCCCCCGGATTTATGGTAAAATAACAGCGACAAATCAAAACAGACCGGATCAGGAGGATGAGCAGCCGTGAACAATGAATACGATAATGAAAGATTTTTTGAAGAATACGCAAAAATGCCACGCAGCAGGGATGGTTTGAGCGCCGCCGGGGAATGGCATCAGCTTAAGCCCCTGTTCCCTTTGCTTCAGGGAAAAACCGTTCTCGATTTGGGGTGCGGCTATGGCTGGCACTGTTTCTTTGCAGCAGAACAGGGAGCCGTACGGGTATTGGGGCTTGACTTAAGCAGAAAAATGATTGAAGAGGCAGAAAAGCGGCACGCCGGACAACAAATCGAGTATCGCGTCTGTGGCATAGAGGAATATGAATACCCGGAAAACAGGTGGGATTGCGTCGTTTCCAATCTGGCTCTGCACTATATTGAACATATTGAGAACGTTTTTCAAAAGGTACACAGAACACTGAAGCCGGGCGGTGTATTTCTTTTTAATATCGAACATCCGGTTTTTACCGCAGGGGTCGGACAGGACTGGATTTATACAGAAACCGGAAAGCCTCAATACTGGCCGGTTGATCATTATTTCATTCCGGGAGAGCGAAGCACACGCTTCTTGGGGTGCGATGTGGTAAAGCAGCACCACACGCTCACACAAATATTGATGGGGCTATTGAATAACGGCTTTGAACTGGAAGCCGTCGAGGAGGCAGAGCCGCCCGCAGAAATGATGAGTCTTCCGGGGATGAAAGACGAATTGCGCCGTCCGATGATGCTGCTGGTAAAGGCGGCCGTCAGAAAATGACTGATACCGGCACAGGCCCGGACGATGTAAGCGGCCTTGACAGGCCGGGATCCTGAAAACAGATCCCGGCTCTGTCTCTTGGCGCTGAAACAGATTCCAGCGCTCAGGAGTGTCTGAAACATGTTCTAAAGCGTGTTTCAAACACGCTCTAAATCGCATCCACAAATAAAACCCCTTCCAGCCGCTCCAGCTCTTTTAAATATTCCTCCTTCTTCAGGCGCGCCGGAATCCGGACTGTGATCAGGATCGTGACGGACTGTCCCTCTGCCCTGGATTTCTCCACATCGTACATATCCACCGTGCACCCGTCCGAGCGCAGTTTATGTAAAAGCATGGCCGCAGTCCGTTTCCGATCCGATTCAATGTAGAGCGTCACGTATCTCGACCACTGATAGAAGCGCTTTTCTATCACAGGAAGGAGGTGGAGCACGGCGAGCAGGATTCCTGTGATGAGCAGCGCCCCGTCGGCAAAGCCGATGCCCACTGCAAGCCCGATACAGGCGCAGGTCCATATACTGGCCGCAGAGGTCAGGCCCTTGATCTGGTGTCCGGACACAATGATGGAGCCCGCCCCCAGAAAGCCGATGCCGCTGATCACCTGGGCCGCCATCCTCGACAGATTCACCGACCCCGGAAAGGTGAGGTACATATACTGGGACGTCAGCATCACGGTCGCCGCCCCCAGGCATACGGCTGCATCCATTCTCGCGCCCCCGCCCCGCTTTTTTGCGCCACGGTCGATTCCGATCACAGAGCCCAGCGCCAGGGCCAGCACGATCCGCAATATCACATTTTTAAGCGTCCATTCTGATAATGACAGAAAAAACATCCTCTCCCTCCTCCCTGCGCAGACACCGCTGCCGTTCACTCCCCCGGACGGCTGCCCCAAATCCATCTGTCCGGCGCTGCCACTGCGTCCATCCGCCTGTCATGCGGACCGGTCTCCATGGCCTCCACCACCTGAAAGCCGTAGCATATGCCGATCCGCTTATGGAACGGCTCGCTCTCAAAAAAACGGTCATAAAATCCGCCTCCGTAGCCCAGACGGCAAAGCTCCTCCGAAAAAGCCAGTCCCGGCGTCAGAACCGGGGCGGACGGATCCCCTGCCGGCTCGCTCCCCGGCGGCGGCTCCGGGATATGAAACCGCCCCATGACCAGCTCCGCGCGCGAGCGGATACAGTAAAAACGTATGCGCTTCTCCTGCCCCTGTATCTCTGTGCGGGGAAGGGCGACCCGCACGCCCTCTGATAAATACCAGTCAATCAAAGCCCCGGTTCCCGCCTCGCCCCGCACGCCTGCGTAGCAGTATACGGTTCCCGCCCCGTGCAGGCCAGCCGCCCGGATGCGCTCAAACAGAGCCGCATCCCATTCCCGCTTCTCCTGCTCTGACAGGCCGCTCCGCCTGCTGAGAATCCATTTGCGAAGCTCCTCCTTCGAGCGCGCCCACACCTTTGTTCCCATCATCCGCTCCTCCCGCTCCTTCAGGATGTATGTCCGCAAGCCCGCCCCGCAGGCCTTTGCCGGTGAACCTTGGGACGTACATTAAGGAGCGCCGGCTTTTCCATATTTCTCCCCCAGATCCGTGACGCTCCCGTCCTTCTCCTGAATGGATATATTGTTCAGAGTTCCCCGCAGGCTCGCGCGGATCGCCTGGATATAGTCCTTCCTGAGCCTTTCCTGCTCCTGTTTCTCCTCCGGCGTAAGTCCCTCCGGCGACTTGCTCTTATGATAAAGCGCATTGATCCGATCGATCTGATCATTGGTTATCATGTTCTTCTCCCTTCTGCAAAACAAGCGGTCAGCCGTCACGGCGCGCACCCCTGCCGGGCCGTATACCGCGGCACGCCGCCCGATACGCTGAAAAACTAAAAACGCGGTTTTGCGCCGCTACGCATAGGCCGGGTAATACCTGGATGCGAGCGCCTCCGCCGCCCGCATCCCGTCCATGGCGGCGGACATGATGCCTCCTGCATATCCGGCCCCCTCGCCGCAGGGGTACAGGCCGCTGATTTTGCTCTCCATCCCGCGGTCGCGCAGGATGCGCAGCGGCGAGGAGGTGCGGCTCTCCACTCCCGCCAGGATCGCGTCCTCCCGGTCAAAGCCCTGTATCACGCTCCCAAAATAATCCACGGCCTCAATAAGCGCCCCGCTTATCTCCTCCGGAAGCGTCTCCCTTAGGTTTCCAAAGGAAAAGCCGCCCAGAATCGCCGGCTTGACATCCCCAAACGCCCCGGATACGCGGCCTGTCCGGAAATCGCCGTAAAGCTGGACCGGGATCTTCCCCGCGCCGCACCGGAAAGCCGCTTCCTCCAGCCGCTGCTGGAAACGCACGCCCCCCAGCGCAGTCTGATCCGGAAAGTCCTTCGGCGTCACGGTTACAATCAGGGCGCTGTTCGCATTCTCCCCGGCCCGATCATGGTTGCTCATGCCATTCACCGCCACGCGGCCCGGCTCCGAGGAGGCGTTTACCACAAAGCCCCCGGGGCACATACAGAAGGAATACACGCCGCGCCCGGACAGCACGGTCCTCGTCAGCTTATAGCTCGCGGCCCCCAGCCCGTCCACGGCCTCCCGGCCGTACTGCGAGAGGTTGATCTGGCTCTGGGGGTGCTGGATGCGCAGCCCCACGGCAAACGCCTTTGGCTGCATATCCAGATCCTTTCCGGCCAGCATGGCAAATGTATCGCGCGCGCTGTGGCCAATCGCCAGGATCAGCGCGTCGGTCCGGATGCGCTCGCATTCGGCCGCCCCGCGCGCGCGGATCTCCACGGACACAAGACGCCCGGCCTCCTCGTGGATGTCCTCCAGCCTGGAGCCGAAGCGGATCTCCCCGCCCAGGCGCAGGATCTCCTCCCGGATCTGCTTCACCGCCCCGCGCAGCACGTCTGTACCCACATGCGGCCTGCTCATATAGAGAATCGCCGGATCCGCGCCGGCCCAGGCCAGAGTCTCCAGTATCTTGCGGTTCCTGCCGCCCGGATCCCTGACCAGCGTATTCAGCTTCCCGTCCGAAAAGGTCCCCGCGCCGCCCTCTCCGAACTGCACATTCGACTCCGGCGCCAGAGGCCCGCCTTCCCAAAACGCGCGCACCCGCTTTGTTCTCTCATCCACATCCTCGCCGCGCTCCAGAATCAGCGGACCGTACCCGGCCCGCGCCAGCATCAGGCCGCAGAACATCCCCGCCGGCCCAAAGCCCGCGATCACCGGCCGGTGATGAAGCGCCTCCTTCCCCCGCTCCGGGAAATGGTACTCTGTCTCCTTATGAATCATGACATTCATGTTCCGGGCCCGTTTTATAATCTCCGTCTCCCTGCCGGTCACAACCGCATCCACTGTATAGATGTAATACAGATCCGGCTTTTTGCGCGCATCCAGAGACTGGCGCACCGGCGTCAGGGAAACGATGCAGCTTAACGGCACTCTCATCATCTTCGCCGCTTTTTTCCGAAATTCCGCTTCCGTATGCCCAACCGGAAGCTTAAGCTGATTAATCCGTATCATACTCCACTCTTTCTGTCAGAGCGTGTCTGAAACATGCGTTCCGTAAATCCGGGCCGAAAACCGCCGGGCGGAGTCTTTCAGACAGCGCAAGGATGGTTCAGACACGCTCTCAATGTAGGTTTATAGAAAAATCCGGGAATATCCCCGTTCAGATATCTTCCCCAAATGAATACCGTTCCATGGTCTCCTGCCCAAACCAATACGCCATGACCAGCTCCTTCGCCGGATCCACCATCCAATGCTCCCTGACTCCGGCGGTACGGTATTTAAAATGCTATGTAAAATCGTCTCTCGGTTTACTGCCGGGTGAAACCCGGCGGACAGTCCCCCCTGCAGCTTCCTTCACACACCCGCATGCATCCCGGCAACCGCCCCGCTGCTCCAGGCAAACTGCAGGTTATACCCCCCGCAGATCCCGTCTACATCCAGCAGCTCGCCTGCCAGATACAGCCCCCTTCTCTTTTGGGATTCCATGGTTCGCGGTGAAACCTCCCGCACATCCACGCCCCCGCAGCATACCTGCGCATGCTCAAAGGAATTCACGGCCGCGATTTCCGTCTCAAACGCCCGGATGACCCTTTCCAGGGCTCTGAATTCCCGCTTTGACAGCGAGGCGGCCGGCCGTTCCCCCCTGATGCCCGCATATTTTAAAAAGAACCTGGAAAGCTTATCCGGCAGCCATCCTGTAAAAAACTCCTCCATGGCCCCCTCCGGACGGCGCGCCGCGCGCTCACACAGCATATCCCGGACGCGTTTTTCCGGCATGCCCGGAAAAAAGTCAATCCGCGCCGTGACCGGTTTCTTTTCATCCAGCGCCCGCGCCGCAAAGCGGCTGACCTGAAAGACCGGGATCCCGGAAATCCCGTAATCCGTAAGCTGCAGTTCCCCCTGATCGTCAGCGAGCCGCTCTCCTCCACTCCAGAGGGAAACCTCTGCCTCAATGCGTATCCCTGCTATCTGCCTGTAAAAATTCTCCCGGCAGCGAAGCTGGACCAGGGCCGGCAGCGGTTTTATGATCGTATGCCCCAGGCTTTCTGCCAGGTCATATCCGCTCCCGTCCGACCCTGTCGCCGGAGCCGCCTTCGACCCGCATGCCAGAATCACCGCATCGCCTTCAAACGTCCCGGAATCGGTCAAAACCGCAAAATGCCCCGCCGCCGCGTCTCCGAATGTCCGCACTCCGCGGACATGACAGTTTGTCTCCATCCGGACCCCGCTGTCCCTTATCCCGCGCCGCAGCACCTCCGCGACTGAGGACGCCTGTCCGGACCGGGGATAGAGGTACCCGTCCCTGTCCCGGATCACAATCCCCAGGCCCTCAAAGAAGTCCAGCGTGCGTTTCAGCGGAAATCCCTGTATCACCTCCATCGGAAAGCCGGGATCCCCGCTCCGGTAGCAGCGATCGTCCAGCCTCCGGTTAGACAGATTGCATTTTCCGTTCCCGGTGGACAACAGCTTCTTCCCCGGCCGGTCCCTGTGCTCCAAAAGCGTCGTCTCAGCGCCGGCCCGCGCCGCAAAGATTGCCGCCGTCATCCCCGACGCGCCGGCCCCGATCACCACCACCCGTTTTTTCATCCTCTGTTACTCCTCCCGGAACCGTCCGGACAGCCCGGACAGTTCCCTCTTTATATTTCCGCACGCCGGCGCTCCGGAGCCTTCTCTGGAGCAATTTTCAGCTCGTATACGATTCCAGATAATTCAGAACCTCCATCATGCTCGGAAACCAGATGCCTTCCATCAGCTTTTCCTGCTCTTCCACCGGAAACTCTGACAGCGGCATATGCGTATCCAGGCATACATTACTTCTCTCATCGACAAACACCAGAAGAAAGCCGTCCTCCGCCGCCAGGCAGTACATTCCCTCTTCCTCCCGCTTCTCCACCTGCTCCTGATTGATAACCGCGTTGTCCTCCGGCACAAATTCCGTCTCCAGAATCTCGCTGGGCACCGGGCTCGCCTGCTTTGGCTGATACCAGCAGATATACGCTCCCGTGAGGGCCGAGGCCGTCAGAAGCACCGCCAGAATAAAAAAGCAGATATAATACTTTTTCATGGAATTACCTCCTGAGCATAGTATCTGCTTTTTTTCCAGATTTTAAACAGGGAACCGCTTCTCAGGAACGGCCTGCTGAAGATTGCGTTCCGGACCCATTCCCCTACATCAGCCGCAGCCTCCTGCACACCTTCAGGATCTTCTTCCCCTTCGGCATCGCGTAAAGCTCCTCTTCCTCCACACCCCCCAGCCTCACCAGCAGCACCCCGTACACCAGCACCGCCGCCAGCACAGAGACAACCGTTGCGGCCAGGCTGTTCTTCAGAACCAGCGCCAGCCCGCGGTACACGCCGTACGCGCATGCGCCCATCAGGGCCGACGATACGGCGGGCAGGAAAAACGTCTTTCTGAACTCCTGCCGGTAGCCCAGATAGCCGCGGATGGACATCGCATTCAGGAAGCACATCAGGAAGGCGAACAGAATATTCGCGTACACCACGCTGTAAATGCCCAGCTTAAACACCATCAAAAACGCATACAGCGCCCCCACATGGATCACCAGGGAGATAAAGGCGTTCCGGACCGGAACCGCCATATGGTTAATACCCTGCAAAATGGCGTTGCTGACCGTGGAGAGCGACAGAAACACCACAGCCGATGAGCCCACGGCGAGCATGCGGACCGCCTCCGTATGATCCCCGCTGTGGAACAGAAGCTGGTTGATCGGCGCTGCCAGGACCGCCAGGCCCACGGCCGAGGGAATGGCGATCAGCATCGCAAAGCGGATCACCATGCCTGTTTTGTTCAAAACCGCCTCATAGTCCGAGCGCGCCATGGCCGCTGACAGGGACGGAATCAGAGACGAGGCGAGCGAATTCGCCATCGCCAGCGGAACATGCACCAAAAGCATGTATTTGTTATTGTAAATCCCCCACAGGGAGAGAAACTCCTGCCCCTGTCCCAGGGCCTCCATCCCGTGAGCCATGATGCTGTTGTCAACCACGGCATTAATATTGTACACCGCGGAGCTTAAGATCACCGGGGCCACGGTCAGAAAGAACGTAAGCGTGATCGAGCCGTAGGAATCCAGCCTCCGCCTGCGCTCCCGCTTCGCCTTCCTCCTCGACATGGGAAGATACATGAGAAACAGGAGCAGGCTGAAAAACAGCGCGGTCAGAGCGCCCGCCCCTGTGCCGATCGTGCCTCCCGCCGCTCCGAACGCCTCCGGATACCCGGTCGTCTGGTAAACGAGGTTCGAGTCATAGCCGATCTTAAACAGCACCCCTGCCGCCACGACGCTGATCACCGCATTCGCGATCTGCTCAAAGATCTGGGACAATGCGGTCGGGATCATCGTCCCGTGCCCCTGGAAAAAGCCGCGCAGCACGCCTAAATACGCCATGATCCAGATCGTGGGGGCCAGCGTCTTTAAGGCATAGATGCAGAACGGGGTATTAAATACGCTGTCCGCAAAAAAGTCCGCGAAATGCCACGTAATGAAACAGGCCAGCCCGCCCACTACGGTGGCATACATCAGGGCCGCCTTAAGCACCCGCAGCGCATTCCGGTACTGTCCTCTGGCCATACGCCCCGCCACCATCTTCGACACAGCCAGAGGAAGGCTGTACGAGGAAAGGATCAGCATAATATTGTATACATTAAACGCCGTCGAATAATACCCCATCCCCTCGTCCCCGATGATGTTCGTCATGGGAACCCGGTATAAAATGCCAATCAGACGGACAATAATTCCCGCCACGGCCAGAATACTGCCCTGGACCACAAAATCCGTCTCCTTTTTGCGCCTCTTCTTCGCCCGGCCCGCATCGCCCCCGCTCCTGCCGAAACGCTCCTGCGCCGGAACGCCTCTTTCAGTCGCGCTTCTCCTGCCCGGCGAAGCGCCGGCGCCTGCCGGGACGCCTGTCCCTGCCGAAGCGTCCCTTCCCGGAGGACGCCTCCTCTCCTGCGGCGCGCTCCGGTTCCTGTTATGTCTGTTCTCCATAAAATTCCGCCTTATCCATTTGGTCAGCCTGTATGATGCACACCCAGGTTTTCCCCGGGTTTAAACGGATCTCCTCGCCGCTGCCGTCATAATACCTTGTCACGCCGCCTTCCCCGTCCTTCTCCCAGGTGATCATCTCGCCTTTTCCGTTGGTGAAATAATAGCCGGAACAGGGCGTATGTACGTCGATATCCAGATATTCCGACGGAGCATAATACTTCCAGCTGCAATACTGGAAAATGATATTTTTCACTGCTATCTGGCCCACGTCCCCGTTGTGGGCCGCGCCGTACTGAAAGCGGTAATACAGCCCGTCCTCCGGGTTATACTCAAACCAGGGCTGATTGATCGGGTACGCGCCGGGCCGCACGTAAGACGCCGCAAAGCCGTTCTCCAGAAGCTCCGGGCTTCCCTCTGCGGCAAAACGGTAGTGCCCCCCGTATGAGTCGGGATATTCCCTTGCATAGCCCGAGGCATCGATCGCCTTTTCAAGCTGCGCCGCGCCTGCGTAGGCATTGTGAGGGGCTTTCTTATCCGAGCTCCGGTAAAAGGCGACGGCGCCCTTTCCACTGATGCCGTTTAAGTGCTCCATGCGCTCTAAATACGGCAGGGCAAATACACTCTGCCCGAAATGGGCGTACATCCCCTCAAACTCCCGGGCAAAATACGTATAATACGTACGGCAGCTCCGGACCGATCCGATGCGCTCCAGATCGTCATACTCCTCGATCAGAGCCATATACCGGGTCATGCCGCCCTCCACCGGGGCCTCATAGACCACGCCGGCGCGGTTGATCCCATACTGGGGGAGCGCCGCCTTATCATTGCTCATCATAATAGCCAGCGGCCTGCGGTTCGCGGCCCTCACATCCACCATCTCTCCTGTCAGATAGCTCGCAATCTTTCCGTCCTTCTCCTCGCGCGGCGCGGCATCCCGGCCTGCGTCCGCCTCTGACGCCTCAGGAAGCGCCGGGAAGGGAAGGGACAGCGAAACCGTCCGCAGCGCCCTGCCGGGCTTATCCTCTGCCGTCTGCAGCGGCTCTATGGACACCTCCTCATACTTCCCGCAGCCATTCGCCGCCAGAAGCACAGCCGCTGCCAGCAGTATCCCCCGTTTTCTCATCTCGTATACCCCTTGCGCGCCAGGATGGCCTCCTGCCGCTTCTCCATCTCAAGGCGCTCCTCCTCCTCCATGTGATCATAGCCGCACAGGTGAAGCATGCTGTGCGCCGTCAGAAACGCCAGCTCCCGCTGTGCGCTGTGCCCGTATTTTTCCGCCTGCTCCTCCACCTTGTCCATGGAAATAATAATATCCCCCAGGAGAAGCTCCCCTGTCTCCGGGTTAAAGTAATCCTCCGCCTGCTCTTCCAGACGCTCAAAATCAGACGGCGTCCCGTAATCCCCCATGGGAAAGGACAGCACGTCCGTCGCGCGATCGATCCCTCTGAACTCCCGGTTGATGCGCCGTATCTCCTCATCGTCCGTCAAAACCACGCTCACCTCCGCCTCATAGGGGCAGCCCTCATATTCAAGCGCGGCCAGGATCACGTCCCGGACGATGGTTTCCCATGCGGGGCACGGGCATTTCTCTGCTTCGTATTCCATATTGATTGTCATCCGTGTGTTCTCCCTGTCATACCGCCGCGCCCCTTTCCGGAACGCCGGTCTGAGCCGCCCCTGCCGGACGTCTCCTTCTTCTCATAGCGCTCATACGCCTCTACAATCTTCTGCACCAGGGGATGGCGCACGACGTCGCTGCTCGTCAGATAGCAGAAGCCGATATCGTCGATCCCCTTCAGCACCCGGATCGCCGTATCCAGGCCGGAGGCGCTGCCGGGAGCCAGGTCCTTCTGCGACTGATCGCCCGTGACGATCACCTTGGAGCCAAAGCCGATGCGCGTTAAAAACATCTTCATCTGCGCCGGCGTCGTATTCTGCGCTTCATCCAGGATAATGAAGGCATTGTCCAGGGTCCTGCCCCTCATATACGCCAGGGGCGCCACCTCAATCAGGCCCTTTTCCGAATTGTGCAGGTAACTCTCCGCGCCCATGATCTGATACAGCGCGTCATACAGCGGCCGCAGATAGGGGTCGATCTTGCTCTGCAGATCGCCGGGCAGAAAGCCCAGCTTCTCCCCCGCCTCGATCGCCGGGCGGGTCAGGATAATCCGGCTCACCTCCCCGCTCTTAAACGCCTGGATCGCCATGGACATGGCAAGATACGTCTTGCCCGTGCCCGCCGGCCCGATCCCAAACACGATCATCTTCTGCCGGATCAGATCCACATACTGCTTCTGGCCCATGGTCTTTGGCTTGACCGGCCGTCCGCTCACCGTGCGGCAGATAATATCCCTGTCAATCTCCAGAATCTTATCGTCCTCCTCCGTAAAGGAAAGCGACAGGGCGTAATCCACATTTTGCTCCGTAATCTGGTTTCCCCGCTTCGACAGCTCCAGAAGGTTGTAAAACACATGCCCGGCCTGCCGGCAGGCCCGCTCCGGGCCTATAAGCTTTAGCGCGCCGTCCCTCGCGACCATCGTGACGCCAAGCGTGCGCTCCAGCTTCTTCAGATACGCGTCAAACTGGCCGTACACATTCTGCACGTGCTCCATCGGGATATCAATCGTCGTCTCAATAATGCTCATTCAACCGCTTCTCTCCTTCTTTCCTTCACTCATCCATCGCCAGATCCGCTTCCACAGCGATCGCCTCCTCTGTCAGAAGCGCCGCCTCAAACCGGCAGACCGGTCCATTAACTAATATTTTAACATTATTTTCAATAATGTGTACCCCTTTTTCCATTAAATTTTCCGTAAGCCTGTTTTTATATGCGTCTGCCAGCGCCAGAAGCTGCTCCTTCGTGTAGGTTTCCTCATGAGGCGAGATCTCGGCCGAATCAATGAACCCCACATGGATCGGCAGATAGAAATCGCCGAATAAACGCGCCTTCCTGTAGCTCGTCACGGTCTTCCAGCTCGTCTTCCAGATATTCGGAAACAGCCAGACAAAATGCGCGCCGTTCTTCCCATTTCCCAGGACGACGCACAGCCCTTTGCGCCGCCTTCCCGTTTCCGGCTCCACCGTGTGCCAGACCGGGATCTCCTCCGCCTCAGACCGCGCGCAGACCGCCTTCACATCCGCGTCGGCATGGACGTAGCGCATCTCGGCCACGCTGCCGCTGTCGTCCGTGATGGGGATACAGCCCGTAACCAGGATCTGCCCTGCTGTCACCGTGTCGCCTGCTTTGACCAGCGGCAGGCCGCTGCGCACCACCACGGATGTGATCGTCCCATCCGATGAGGCCCTCAGATCACAGGGCGTATGGCTCTGCTCCGGGAAGGACAGCGGCACCTCATTTTCCTTGATATGAATATAGAGCCGCGTCCCGGACAGCCGTGCCGAAACCCATGTGATCCCCTCAAACCGCTCCCGGAGCGCCTCCTCCAGGGTCTCGCACGAGACCTCGCTTTTGCGGATCCCGCTCACGATCCCCGCCTCCTCCAGAAAATGCGACAGCACATCCTCCGTGTACCGCACATTCCCCTCATACCCGATGTCCCACACAAAAAAAGACAGCGCGTACAGGCACAGGAAAAAGGCGGCAAATCCCGCGCCCCAGGCCGCCCGCGCCCTGCTGCGGTGTAAAAAAAAAGGAAGTCCCCTTTTTTCCTGAATCCGCACCCGTACCCCCGCCTTCCTCACAAAAGGCCGGCAGGAAAAAAAATCCCGGGTTTTCATTGAAAAAAGGTAACTCCCCCTGTCAAATGCCGCATCCCATATCTCCAGCCCCGACGAGCCGCAGAGATTAAAAAAGCGCTCCGGCGACCGCCCGGTCAGACGGATCCTGATGTACCCGCTCACAAGCTTAAACAAATGATTCATCTTTGAACCTCCGGATATGATTCAAATTCCACGGCGCAGATCTGCCCGGTCACTTTGAGCTGTTCCCTGTCATAATACGCGATCGAGAGCCCTCTGCCCGTCACCGTCATCCTGGCGTTCCTTCCCTGAAGCTTTAAAACCGTATCGGAAAAAAAGACGATGCTCCTGTAATTTTCCACCACCGCCGAGGCGTTCCCCGTCATCGACAAAAGCATCTCCCCCAGGAATACGTCCTCCGGCAGGCCAAGGGCTGTCACCACCGCTTTTTTCTGTCTGCCAAACACGAGCGTTCCGCCTTTAATGCATCCTTTATAAAAAATATATGGCCCCCTCTGTCCGATTATTCGCGGCAGTTTTTCCGGGACGGACGGCGGCGCCTCATTCCGGGTCCGGCAGAGAAGAGCATCCCGGTCTCTTCGTCTGCCAGCCGATTGCCCTGCCGGCCATCACCGGGACACTGTATATCAGCGGCAGCGCATACCGCAGGTTCGTCACAGGCCCCAGCAGCAGCGTCCCCCAGTACCCGATCACGAGCAGCAGGGGCAGCGCCTCCTCAAAACGCCTCCTGTAAACAGCCGCCGTCAGTGAAAGGAGCGCCAGCCAGAACGGAAACGCCTGATTGAAAAGGAAGCGAAGCACCGGAACCGACTCAAACGCCGGAGTCAGCGTCACCCGGCGCAGCCATTCCTCAAGCCCCGGCAGGCGGCTGTCCCGCCTGATGCCCAGAAGATTCCAGTCCGCCTCCATAAACGCCCCGTCAAACAGGATATAAGAGATCCAGTATTGGCTCGCGCCCGGATACCAGTACCCCCAGTTTCCCATAAAAAAGGAGTCCAGGTAGATGCGCGGCGCCCGAAGCCCGACCGCGGCCCAAACCTTTAGAAAACGGCCGGGATCTTCCTTCAGCACCTCTGTCCGGAACCCGCTCTTCACCGGATCCGCATTGACCCGCACATAGGAATTCAGCGCCCGGACGTCAATCAGCTCCTCTAAGTACGCGCGCTCCTCCCCGTCAAGCGTATCCGGCGCTTCATGATAGACGCGGGCAAGCTGCTGCATGGGAACCGAAAGCATTTCCCTCATATCCCCTCTCTCCGCCCCGAGCAAAGCCGGAACCGGGCCGGACAGCGCATACCAGGCCGCGGCTGCCGTGAGCGTAAAAACAGCCAGCCGCTTCGCCTGCGCGCCGCGCCCCCGGCGGATCCAGCAAAGGCCGGTCAGGCAGAAGAAAAACAGAGCCACATAGATCCCCTGGTTCCTGAACAGGCACATGAAAAGCACGCACACCCACAAAAGGGCCGTCCTCCCCCAATCTGCAAAAAATCCCTCCGGACAGGCTGTCATGTCAAAGGCCATATCAAACGTCAGGAGAAAAAACGCCCCGAACAGCACATCCTTGGTCGTGACAAACGAAAACACCGCCAGATACGGGTTCGCCGCCAGAAACAGCCAGGAGAGCGCCAGAAACAGCCGCGGCGCGCTACGCCGCCTCATCCGGCAAAGCACAGCCGAAAAAACTCCGCCCACAAACGCCGACTGTAAGACCGAATGCAGGGCCAGCCCCGCCTGCGCGCTGCCAAACCAAACCAGCCCCGCCTTTAAACACCCGCACAGAAACCATGTGTGCAGCAGCGGATGATGCGTGCTTAAAGGCAGGCCGCCAAAGCACTGGAGCACCTGAACCGACGCGTCATACGAATACACGCCCGGATAAACGGCCAGGAATACCGGAACATAGACGCAGCCTGTCAGGAACGTCAGAAGCAGCCACAGACGCAGGCCGCCGCCGGGGCGCCCCAGACGTTTTGCCCTGTTGAAACCAGCCTCCGGCAGACTGCCTTCCACCCGTTCCCTGTCCCTGCCCCTGTCCGTCAGGCGCAAAAACGCGCCCACAAACGCCGCATCGATCACGCTCACAGCCGCAAGCGCCGCCGCATACCGCCAGGGAGTGATCAAAAGAGAGCGGTTCAGGCTGTAGCCAAGCCCCAGAAGCGTCATAAGCCCCATCAAAAACCCGCACACCGCCCCGCATACCACTCTCCTGGCCTCAAACGGCGCCAGCGCCAGCCGCAGGCAAAACGCAGTCACAAGCACAAGCCCTGCGGTCCGCAGGGAGAAGAGTTCCCCGTACACAGGAACTGCCAGAAACCGCCCGCTGTCCGCAACCGCAAAAAGCGCCGCTGCCAGAGCCAGAAAGCAAAGCCGCTGCCGCCCGGAAGCCCTGCCCTCATATTTAACATTCTTTCCCGCATGTTCCATCTCTTCCCCACCTCCGGCCGCTTTCGGCTTCGCCGCATATTCCTGCATATCAAAAAATCCCCGGTTCTTCCTCTAACCAGGGATTTTGTTTGATTTGATCATAACCGTTCCGATGCCTGTACCGTTACATTGAAATTAGTTATATTTGCGTTTTCTGGCAGCTTCGGATTTCTTCTTACGACGAACGCTCGGCTTCTCGTAATGCTCTCTTTTCCGAATCTCCTGCTGAATGCCAGCCTTTGCACAGTTTCTTTTGAATCTGCGTAAAGCGCTGTCCAAACTTTCGTTATCTTTAACGATCACATTTGACATAGCTCACACCTAACCTCCCTCCAGTTGTGTAATAAGTGCATACTATAATACAACTGTTTGGGTATTTATTTAGCACTATTAGCATTATATCACAAAAATTTCATACGTCAACAAAAATTTTCAATATTTCGCCATTTTATCGCCGGCCTACGCCATTTGCACCCAAACCGAACAAATGTTTTCAAACACGCTCCGGCTAATTCATCATATTCTTAATCGCCACCGGATCCCGGTAATTCCACCTGGACACAATGATCCCCGTCCGTTCATTCGACGCATGGACCACCTTGCCGTCGCCGATATAGATCGCCACATGATTCACGCGATCGCCCGCGCCGTAAAAAATCAGATCACCCGGCCGCGCCGCATCTATGCTGACGGACCGTCCCTGCCGGGACTGCTCGCTGGCTGTCCGGTTTAAGTATACGCCCGCCACATGGCTTAAGACATAGCGGCTGAAGCCTGAGCAGTCCACCCCGGTATGGGGATCCGAGCCGCCGTAGACATAGCGGTTCCCCACAAACTGGAGCGCATAGCTGACGATCTGCTGTCTCAGCTTTTCATTCCGCTTCTCGGCCGCCTTCTCGTCGATCTCCGTCTTCATGGAATCATAGCTGTTCTCCTGACGCTCGATCCCGTTTTTCAGAAGAAGGAATCTCTGCTCAACCCCCTGGGCTGTGATCACAGGCGCATCAAAAAAGGGAAGCTGCACAGCGGCCGGCACGATGCCTGTCTGGCCGGAAGGCGTGACTCCTTCCGTCTGCGGGGAAACGGGCTCCTCCTGCTCCCCGCTCTCTTCCGGCTCCGGCTCGTCCTCCGTCTCGACAGCCTCTAACCCCAGCTCGTCGCGGATGTCCTGTTCTCTCTGGTAAAGCTCTTCCAACTCCTGCAGCGTCTGCGCGGAGAGCTCCTGCAGCTTTTCCAGCTCGTGCTCCTGCTCGTCCTGCTTTTGCTCCAGGGCGGCGTTCTCCTGTGCAATCTTTACATTGCTGTTTTCTAAATCCTTCTTCTCCTCTGCCAGACGGCTCTTCTCCGCCTCCAGGCCCGACAGCTCCTGCTCCAGAATCTTTTTCTGTTCCGCAACCCCCTTCAGGCGATAGGAGGAATAGGAAAAAAACAGGGTCATGCCGCACAGCGAGAACAGCGAAAGGAAGGCCGCCAGAAACACCCACACCGGTATCTTGAAATGAACCGGCTTATCCTGGGAGTGAGGCAGGAGCATAATCGTATAATTCAGAAACAGCTCCTTTTTTAATGCCTTTTTATTTTTCCTTTTCCACATCTGCGCTCATCTCTTCCACATCCTTGTCTTTGCCTGCCGCTTCTTCCGCCGCCTCATCCTTCTTGCTTATCATGGACTGCATCTGGCAGTTGCCCTTAAAGGACGCGCCCTCTTCCACAATCAGGGCGTTCGTCACGATATCGCCGATAATCACGCCTGTGCTCGTGATCTCCAGGCGATCGTCGATCGTCACATTTCCATGGATATATCCGGCGTTTAAGACGCTCTGCGAGTTGATATTCCCCTCGATCCGGCCTGTCTCGCCGATGATCAGATGCTCCTCTGAGTGGATCTCGCCCTTAATCAGGCCGTCGATCCGCACCGTTTCCTTCGTGGTCAGGGTTCCCTTAAACACGGTGCCCTGTCCAATCAGAGTGCCAATGGTCTCCGTCTTGGAAACCCGGATAACCGGCTGTTCCTCCTTCTTTCCCTTAAACATAATGAAAGCCTCACTCCTCTTTTTAAAATTTTGCTGTGACTGCAGGAAACAGTAACCGTAGTCCTCCTTGATGCCCCGTTTAAGTTTTAAATATGTATTACAAACCGTTTGTTTATGTTACTGTTTTATTACAGTATAACAACTTTTGCGTGAAAATTCAATATGTACTTTGTTCTTTTACAGGCTGGGAAATATTTTTCGTTACGGTTCATACGCCAAATAACAGTTAGTTAAGAGAAATGAACGATCGCGGGACGTTTCGTGAGAGGGCCGCCAGAGTCCGATTCCAAACCCAACCAAACCCCGCTCCCGCTCGGAGAAAAGCGAAACGGGAGCGGGGTTTGGTTGGATACAGGAGCTGGCGACGGCGGCCTCCCCACGATAAACACCCCCCCCCGCAATCGTCCGCTTAACGAACTGACATTGGGTGTGAACAGTAACTATTTTTCAGCGGTATAAGATTCGGATTGAACACATGCTTTTTCAGCGGACCGGAGCCGTATCCGGCCCGCGGCCAGCCGGCGCTAATTCACCTGCTCTGCCACCACATCCGCCGCCTTCTTAAGCGCCTCGTCCACTCCCGCCGGATTCTTACCGCCGGCCTGGGCCATGCCCGGGCGTCCGCCGCCGCCGCCGCCCACGCAGCCTGCGATGGCTTTGATTAAGTTTCCGGCATGCGCGCCCTTCTTCTGCGCGCCGTCCGTGGCGGAGGCCATCAGGCTCACCCTGCCGTCCAGGACGGAGGCGATTAAGACCACGCCCTCTCCCAGCTTTTCCTTGAGCTTGTCGCCTAAGTTCCTGAGGCCGTTCATATCCACATCCTGAACGGATACGGCCAGGAATTTCAGGCCGCCGATCTCCTGTACCTGGTTCATCACATCGCCCAGGGAATCATTGGCCAGACGGCTTTTCAGCTTCTCGTTCTCGGAATGAAGGGATCGCATTTCCTCCAGCATGGAGGAAAGCTTTGCGCTTAAGTCCGCGGGAGCTGCTTTCACCAGGCCTGCAGCCCTGGCGAGCTCTTTTTCCACCTCTTTGTAGTGCTCCATCAGGCCCGAGGAGGTCAGGGCCTCGATCCGGCGGACGCCGGCCGCGATGCCGGCCTCGGAGAGGATTTTGAAGGCGGAAATAGTCCCTGTGTTTTCCACATGGGTCCCGCCGCACAGCTCGGTGGAGAAATCACCCATTTTTACGACCCGCACCTTATCGCCGTACTTTTCGCCAAACAGGGCCATGGCCCCGGTTTTTCTGGCCTCGTCTAAGGACATGACCTCGGTCACGACCGGAAGGGCGTCTGCGATCGCCTGGTTGACGAGCGCTTCCACCCGGTCAAGCTCCTCCCGCGTCATGGCTGCAAAGTGCGTAAAGTCAAAGCGCAGCCGGCCGCTCTCCACCAGGGAACCGGCCTGCTCGACATGGCTTCCGAGAACCGTCCGCAGCGCCTTGTGAAGCAGATGGGTTGCCGAATGGTTTCTGGCCGTTAAAGCGCGGTTTTCACGGTCTACCCGAAGGCTTACCGTGTCCCCGGCTTTAAACATCCCCTTTGAGACACAGCCCACATGGCCCACTTTGCCGCCCTGGAGCCTGACGGTGTCTTTTACAATGAACGCTGCGCCCTCTGCGGTGATCACCCCGATATCACCCTGCTGGCCGCCCATGGTCGCGTAAAACGGCGTTTCCCTCACAAGGATCGTGCCTGTCTGGCCGTCGGTCAGGGCCTCTGACAGCTCGTCCTCTGTGGTGAGAACCGTAATCTGCGAATCTGCCTCCAGGCGGTCGTAGCCAATGAATTCCGTGGTGACGGACGGATCGATGGACTGGTACACCGTCACATCCGCGCCCATGTAATTCGTCGTCTTTCTGGCGGCGCGGGCCTGCTCCTTCTGCTTCTTCATCGAAGCGGCAAAGCCATCCTCGTCAATGAGAAGACCCTTTTCCTCCAGGATCTCCCTTGTCAGATCCACGGGGAAGCCGTACGTGTCGTAGAGCTTAAAGGCATTCTCGCCGGACAGGGTCTTCTCCCCCTTTGCGGCCATCTCCTCCTCCAGCTCGCTTAAGATGGAAAGGCCCTGATCGATGGTTTTATTAAACTTGTCCTCTTCCTGGGAGAGAACCTTGAAGATCATGGCGCTCTTCTCCTCCAGCTCCGGATAGCCGTCCTTAGAAAGGGTGATCACCGTCCTGGAAAGCTCGGCCAGGAATTCTCCCTCAATGCCCAGCTTCTTCCCATGGCGGGCCGCGCGGCGCAGCAGACGGCGCAGCACATAGCCGCGTCCCTCATTGGACGGCATGATCCCGTCGGAGATCATGAAGGTGCAGGACTTGATGTGATCCGCCACGATGCGCAGGGAGACATCGGTCTCATGCTCCTTCTGGTACTGCGTGTGCGCCAGCTCGCAGACACGGTCCAAAAGGGCCTTGTTCGTGTCCACCGTAAAGAGCGAATCCACGTCCTGAACCACCACAGCCAGACGCTCCAGGCCCATGCCGGTATCGATATTTTTGTGCTCCAGCTCCGTGTAATGGCCGTGGCCGTCGCTGTTGAACTGGGTAAATACATTGTTCCAGACCTCAATATAGCGGTCGCAGTCGCATCCCACCGTGCAGCCCTCTTTCCCGCAGCCGTACTTCTCCCCGCGGTCATAGTAGATCTCCGAGCAGGGGCCGCAGGGACCTGCGCCGTGCTCCCAGAAATTGTCCTCCCGGCCGAAATGGAAGATCCGCTCCGCGGGGATCCCGATCTCCTCATTCCAGATCCTAAACGCCTCGTCGTCGTCCTCAAAGACCGACGGATATAAGCGGTCCGCAGAAAGGCCCACGACCTCTGTCAAAAACTCCCATGACCAGTGGATGGCCTCTGTCTTAAAATAATCGCCAAAGGAAAAATTTCCCAGCATTTCAAAAAATGTGCCGTGGCGGGCTGTTTTACCTATATTTTCGATATCGCCTGTACGGATACACTTCTGGCAGGTACACACACGAGTCCTCGGCGGGATCTCCTGACCGGTAAAATAGGGCTTGAGCGGCGCCATACCGGAATTGATCAGCAAAAGGCTGTTATCATTGTGCGGAACCAGGGAAAAGCTCTTCATCGCCAGATGTCCCTTGCTCTCAAAAAAGTCCAGAAACATCTTTCTGAGCTCGTTCACACCGTATTTTTCCACGTTGCTTCCTCCTATCAGTTTCTATGCTCTTTTTTATCCAGTCTATCCTATCACAGGAAAAAAGTTTTATCAAGGATAAAAGGGGGTTTTGTTTTTCTTTTCCGCTTTCAGGGCAGCATCGTATGAAACGGCAGACAGCCTGCCAGTGGATTCTGTTCCATTGGCAGGCTGCCTTTTCATTTATGATTCATACATACTCCGGCTACTGGATCTTCGCTCCGTTTTCATCGACGCGGTGTCCGTCCGGCGTGGTTTCATTGCGGTACATTCTTCCCTGGGTTCCGTCTGATTCCGGATTGAAATAGTATTCCTTTCCGTCAATCGTCACCCAGCCTGTCATCATCATGCCCTGAGTCCCGTCTGCTTCCGGATTCATATAGTACGTATTGCCATCCTCCGGATCCGTGAACCAGCCGGTGATCATATCCCCGTTCTCGTCAAAGCGGAACCAGCCGTAGTTCTGAGCGCCCTCCTGCGCGTTCGCATACGGGTTTTCCACAGCTCCCCAGCGGTTGACATAAGGCTCGCCGTTTTCATCCGTAAACTTCCAGTTTCCGTTGGCGTCTGTCGTCCAGTCTCCCCTCGCCACATTGGACGGAAGGCTTCCTGAACTGCTTCCGGGTCCTGCGCCTGTCGATGAAGAGCCTTTGGATTTGCCTGAACCGGAGCTGGAGCTGGAACCGCCGTGGCTGCCGCCCGAGCTGCCATGGCTGCCGCCTCCAATGATGATCGAACCGTTTCCGTTATTGCCTCCGGACGTATCCCCGTTATTTCCCGGCTTTTCGCTTTCGTCAGGATTGACCGGTTCTTTATCGCCTCCCTCAGGCTTATCCGGATTGCCTGGCTTATCTGGATTACTTGGATTATCTGGATTACCTGGATTATCCGGTTCGTCTTGGTCGTTCCCAGGTTCATCCGGATCAACCGGTTCGCTTGGATCTGTCGACAGCGGTGCGTCACATATATCACAGCGTCCGTCGCCGTCCTTATCCACATGCTCACAGGTCACAAACTCTCCCGGATCGCCTGGAATCTCTGCAAACGGATCATCAAAAGCTACGTTGTAATTCACCGTCACCTTGTTTGTCAGACCAGCATACATCAATGCCGACTTGCCGCCGTTCGCATTCCATTCCTGCTCCGTTCCGCCAAAGTCTATCGTCTGCAGCCTGCTGCAGCCTGCAAACGGCGAACCACTATCGCCCATTCCATCAATCTCTACTCCTTTAGGAATGTACAGATAAGTTAATGCCATATAACATTGGGTAAACATACCTGAGCTTATCTTATCCGCCTTCAACGGCAACGTTACATCCGACAACCACGTACACTTGGAAAACAGATTATCTCCCAACGAAACTGTCTGATCGCCCGGTGCAAACCGCACCTGCACTAAACTATCGCACTCCATGAACGCACCCGCGCCCACAGAAGTGACACTCGCCGGAAAATCCAGATAAGCAATTCCGCATTTTCGGAACGCATCCACACCAATACTCTGCACGCCCTCATAGAAGGTTGCCGACTTCAGGCCCTGGCAATTATAAAGCGCTCTATCCCCAATTACTTTTACACTTCCGGGAACCGTTATCTCCGTCAACTGCGATTCTTCAAACGCCGCCGTTCCTATAGCCGTAACTGTGTCCGGAATCTGCACGCTCATTATCTGACTTTTATAAAAAGCATAGCTGCCTATACTTTCCACGCCATCCTCAATGACTACCTGACCGATCTTGTCAGCATAAGTCTCCCAGCCCGGACGACTGCTCCCGGTATAATCCCGCATCGCGCCGTTCCCGGTGATTGTCAGTGTTCCTCCATTCGTCAGCGTCCAGCTTAAACTGCCTTCTGTTCCGCTGTCGAATACCTCATCCGCATCCTGTTCTTCTGAATATCCTGCCGGGTAGCGGGTCACAATAAAATTCGCATTCAGAACTTCTGATTTGCTCATCACCCGTCCCCAATGCACGCTCTTATTGTAATTCCCCTCGGCCACGGTCACTCCGCCGGAACCTACTCTGAGTACGATCACAAAGTGGCTGTTATTCACACGCAGAATGTCTCCGACCTTTACGTCTTCATACTTGAATCCGCCTCTGTCAATCGTCCTTGCCGGAAGATCGCCGAACGCCTCATCGCTCAGTATAAAGACAAATGCCGCACAGCCGACGCCAAGACTCGCTCCTTTTACCGGACCGCCCTGAAAACGATAGTATTTTCCCCATTCTCCCTCGTTCCCATAAGGCTGAAAATTCGTCCAGGGCATCCCCTCATAAAGCTCATCTTTCATGGCAATCATCGCGTCATAAGCTTCATCATACGTCGGGCAAATCCCGGACGCTCTGTCCATCTCATAATACTGGCCTGATAAATCCTCTCCTTCTTCGGCTTCCATTAAAACCGGCTCCTCGTCAGACCAGACCCAGACTAAATTCTCCGACGGATCCTCCTCCTGCGTTTCCTCATCGAGAACGTCTTCAGGCTCTTCTTCAAGCTCTTCCTCTAAACCGTCATCATGGTCATCCACCTCTGCATCCGGCTTCTGAACATGGGAAGCGTCCGGTTTCGTTTCAGGAGTCTTTTCCTCTTCGGCAGAATCCGGTTTCGTTTCATCCGCATCCTCTGTCTCCGATTCAGACGGCGCCTCTGCTTCAGCCCCGTTCTCCTCCTGCTCAGAATCAGGCTGTTTCATCCCGTCATCCTCCAAGCCCGAGGCATCCGATCCGTCCTTGTCTTCCTCCCCATCCGTTCCCTGATCCGCATCCGCAGAATCGTCCGCATCCTCCTGCGCGCCATCGCTTTCCGGCTGTTCCGCATCCTCCTGCGCGCCATCGGTCTCCGGCTGTTCCGCATCCTCCTGCGCGCCATCGGTCTCCGGCTGTTCCGCATCCTCCTGCGCGCCATCGCTTTCCGGCTGTTCCGCATCCTCCTGCGCGCCATCGGTCTCCGGCTGTTCCGCATCCTCCTGCGCGCCATCGGTCTCCGGCTGTTCCGCATCCTCCTGCGCGCCATCGGTCTCCGGCTGTTCCGCATCCTCCTGCGCGCCATCGGTCTCTGCAGCATCCGCTTCGGTCAGAGTAACGGCGTCACTGCCGTCCTGTGCAGCGTAGGCGTTAGCCGCCGGCGTCAGCCCGGCTCCTGAAAAAACATTACTGCTCAGGAGAGCAGCGGCCAGGAAACCGGCCATTTTTTGCTTTCTCATAGTCCTTTCCCTTTCTTTTTTCTTTAAATTATACCGTGGACTGGAAAAGATTGTCAACTTGAACCTTGCATTTCGTTCCGCTTTCCATTTCGTGGCCAGTTGCAGTTCACACCCCCTGCCGGGCTGTGCCCGGTAGCACGCTTCGCGCTGTCTGTGACCTCCGCTGCGCCCGCAAACAACGCCCCGCACTGGCCGGCGTGCGCACCGCAGCGATTGCTATCCGCTCAGTTATCTGAGTATTTCAAAAAATCAGCATAGTTCAGAATTCTTATATAAAAGATAATATATTTGTAATTCTCAAATTGATTACATCATATTCAGATTAAACCGCTTATTAAACTGATTTTTTGTCGAAACAGAATGATATGATACCAGGGTCAAAAGGTCTAAAATCCGATGCAGGCTTGCCTGCAGGAGGATTTTTGAACTTGGGACCCGCCAAAAACATGAAAAAGCAGCCCGATCCGGGCGGATTTTGAATGTTTTTGAGGATTGCGGGAGTACAACGTACGGAGCAATCCGGTATCAGAGGCGTCAAAGGGCCTTTTGACCCCAACATCATAATATGTAAATCCGTCCCAACGTGTATCCGCAGAACTGTGCGATATCTCACTCCTCCTCCCGTTCCCTCAAAATAATCTCCACAACAACCGCGCCCCCAATCGCCAGGGCCGCAATCACTGCCGCGATGATCACCGCTCCCACCCGGTACCTGTTATACTCCAATTCCCACGGTCTTGGAGGAATTGCAACTGCAAGATGATATATCACCGCAGACAATATAACAAAACAACTAAGATAGAATACAGCAAGCAGCCATCTCTTCATTACGCTCATCTCCTCTCTTATTCAAATATAAGCCAATTATGGATAATATGCAACTAAAGCCTTTCAGTATTTAATGATATTGGAGGTGCGACGCCTTGATTACATATGATAAATTGTGGGAAACCATGCAGAAGAAAGAAATTACCCAATATCGTCTCATCAAATACTACGGCTTCAGCGCCGGGCAGATTGGACGTCTGAAAAAGAATATGTACGTCTCCACGCATACGATTGAAACTCTGTGCAGTATTCTGAACTGCAGGGTGGAGGACATATTTGAATATAAACCGGACATCGGATGTCCCGGCCCGCCAACGAATGCCCTGTATAATTAAAACGGCTGAATACCGTTTTTTGTAACCGTTTTTTATCTTTCTATCGGTTTTCCCCACGCCCGGCCGGAGACAGGATGCCTGGCCGGGCGGAATTTACCGACAGGACACCTCGCGTGTCCTTCCATTTCCCATTCCCCGCCAGAATGATCGCGCGATTAAAAAACATGTGGCAATCTCCTGCAAAATGCTATATAATAGTCTCAAAAATCAAAGGAGAACCACATGAAACATTTGCTTAATCCGATGGACTTTTCTGTGGATGAGATCGACCGCCTTCTGGAGCTGGCCGCTGACATTGAAGCCAATCCGCAGAAATACGCCCATGTATGCGACGGCAAAAAGCTTGCCACCCTGTTTTATGAACCAAGCACCCGGACGCGCTTAAGCTTTGAAGCCGCGATGCTGAACTTGGGCGGCAGCGTGCTCGGCTTTGCAGACGCTGATTCAAGCTCCGCCGCGAAGGGCGAGAGTGTCTCTGATACGATTCGTGTTGTTTCCTGCTTCGCAGATATCTGCGCCATGCGCCACCCCAAAGAAGGCGCTCCCCTGGTGGCTTCCACCAAATCCTCGATCCCTGTCATCAACGCCGGCGACGGCGGCCACCAGCATCCCACGCAGACGCTGACGGATCTCATGACCATCCGCGCGTTAAAGGGCCGCCTGGACCATCTGACGGTCGGCCTGTGCGGCGATCTGAAATTCGGGCGCACCGTCCACTCCCTGATCCACGCGCTGTCCCGCTATACCGGGATCCGCTTTGTGCTCATCTCCCCGCCCGAGCTGCGCGTGCCGAGTTACATCAAAGACGATGTGCTGGCTGCCAGGCTGATCGCATACCGAGAGGTTGAGAACCTGGACGACGCTCTCCCGGAGCTGGACATCCTCTACATGACCCGCGTCCAGAGAGAGCGCTTCTTCAACGAAGAGGATTATATCCGCATGAAGGATTGTTATATTCTTGACAAACAGAAGATGAAGCTGGCCAGGGAGGATATGTATGTCCTGCACCCGCTCCCAAGGGTCAATGAGATCTCCGTGGAGGTGGATCAGGATCCGCGCGCCGCCTATTTCAGGCAGGTCCAGTACGGCGTGTATGTGAGAATGGCACTGATCATGACATTATTGGAGGTGGAACAGCCATGTTAAATATCAGCGGATTAACCGAAGGCATCGTCCTGGATCACATCCAGGCCGGGAAAAGTATGGATATCTATTTTAAACTGGGGCTGGATCGTCTGGACTGTCAGATTGCCATCATCAAAAACGCCCGCAGCCGCAAGATGGGAAAAAAGGACATCATCAAAATCGACGGCGGCCTCAATCTGGTCAGCTTAGACGTGCTGGGCTACATTGATCACAAGATTACCATCAATATCATACAGGACGGCCAGATCGTGGAAAAGAAGCGGGTAACGATGCCGAAGATCATTACCAATGTCATCTCCTGCAAGAATCCCCGCTGCATCACCTCCGTCGAACAGGAGCTGCCCCATATCTTCTATCTGGCGGATCCCAAAAAAGAGATTTACCGCTGCCAGTATTGCGATGAGAAGCATTCGCATAAATAAGGGAATGCGGCGCAGTTGCCCGTGATGGAAAAGCAGGGCAGGTTCATACGCCGGAATACATGTCATGATGTTGGGGTCAAACGATCGTTTGACCCCTCTGATACCGGATTGCTCCGTACGCTGTACTCCCGCAATCCTCAAAAACATGAAAAGTCCGCCCGGATCGGGCTGCTTTTTCATGGAAGATACACACACGGATTTTACAAATGAACGTTTGAATTGCCTTAACTTATGGACTGCGGCGCCTCTGACGAAGACTGCCTGCATGAGTGACCGGACCGCACAGGCAGCGCCCCGCCTGACACAGAACGGCGCCGCGCTGACGAAGAAATCAGGGCGCTTAGAAGCGCCCGGATCGCGAACATGGCAAAACCTGCTGTTCTCTCCGCCTTCACCTCACAAATACCATTCTGCTCTCATCCGACATCTCTTCTTTATACCAGAACCCCAACTGTGAAAATGCTTTCATTCCCTCCGGCTGCGTGATCCCGTTTTCAGCCATAAAGCGTACCATCTCCCCTCTGGCCATCTTCGCCAGAGCGCCCTTCTGCCGTACCCTCCGGCCGCCCTCACCTGGCATGATTTCCCCGAATTCCACGGTAATCAGGCGATCGCCCGGCTTGATGTATGCCTCCACCGCCCGCGCATACTCCTTTGAGGCCAGATTCACCACCGCATCCCCGCCCGCCGTCACCGCGCGGTATATCTTATCGCCCCAGAATGCGTACAGATTCCGGCATCCGTCCACCTCAAGGCCGGCCCCCATCTCCAGACGGTACGGCGTCACGCCGTCGAACGGCTTAAGCGCCCCGTAAAAGCCTGACAGGATCCACACATGCTCCTCTATGTAGCGCAGGCTCTCTGCTGTCATCACACGGGGGGACAGATGCTGATACTGCAGGCCCTCGTACGATAAAACCGCCGGCGTCGCGCCGTGCTCCGGATCCATCGCCGCAAACCGTTCGTAATTCAGCTTCGCCAGCTTATCACTGCACTTCCACAGCGCCTTTGCCTGCGCAAAATCCAGCTCCCGGATCCGCTCCAGAAGCCGCTTTGCCTCATCCAGAAAGCAGGGCCTTCCCGCTGCTTTTAAGCTGTCCGTATCCACAATCATCTTCTTTGCCGGTGAAATGATTATCTTCATCGTCCTTCCCTCCGTCCCACCGCCGCGTCCTGCCGGCAAAAAAAGCAAACAGGAAGACACGCAGAACGCATCCTCCTGTATGCCTGAGCAAAACGATAAGCCGGGTTATGTCGTGAATGGCCATCTATCCAGGCCGGCCGTCGCCGGCCGGCTCCAGCGGCCTACCCGGGAGCAGACGGGCCGCCTTACGCCCCCTGTTCGGCCTTGCTTCGGATGGGGTTTACATGTGCCCCGGCTGTTGCCAGCCGGGCGGTAGTCTCTTACACTGCCCTTCCACCCTTACCGCAGGCTGCGCGTATGGCCAGAAGGCCGCCCGCGCCGCCTGCGGCGGTATATTTCTGTTGCACTGTCCTTGGAGTCGCCTCCACCAGACGTTATCTGGCATCCTGCCCTGTGAAGCCCGGACTTTCCTCACCTGCGGCCTTTCGGCGCCTGCAGCTGCGGCCATTTATCTTACTCAGTCATACTAGTGTATCACACTTTTCTGAACCTGTCCAGCTTGAACCGGCTTTACACCTCATCATTTATACCTTAAAGCAGCTCCCTCCCACAAACTCGCGGAGAATCGAGTTCTGCGGGATCTGCTCGCTGCTGACTCCCAGGAAGTAATCCAAAAACTTCAAAAGCCGCTTCGCCTCCTGATACTCCCCGCACTCCCTTGGTATTCCGAACAAAAGCGGCTCCGCATACTGCTTTAACACAGCCAGCTCATACAGAAGCGCGGAATTAAACATCACATCCGCCTCCTCCTGGAACGGGAAGATATTCCTCTCCTCTCCGCGCCGCACCGAATCCCACATGCGGATGGTCACGCGGGCCGAGGAGCCGCGTGTCCGCGCGTCGCGGATCATGCGGCGGATCAGCCGCCCGTCCGTGGTGGGGATGCGGTTGTGCTCATCGATATTAAGCTGCGTCAGGGCGCTGATATAGATCTTAAACTTGCTCTCCTTCGGCAGCGTATACGACAGCTCATCATTCAGGCAGTGGATTCCCTCGATCACAAGGATATCGTTCTTCCCGAGCGTGAGGGTTGTCCCCTTGTACTCCCGCTCGCCCGTCACGAAATTATAGTGGGGCATATGCACGGTCTCCCCGGCCAGAAGCGCTGTCATATCCTCATTGAACTGCTTTAAGTCGATGCAGTACAGGGATTCATAGTCGTAATTCCCGTCCGCGTCCCGCGGGCTGTCCACCCGGTTGACAAAATAATCATCCACCGCGATCGGGTGCGGCTTTAAGCCCAGAGCGCCGAGCTGGATAGAAAGGCGGTGGGAAAACGTCGTCTTTCCCGACGAGGACGGCCCGGCCACCATCACGAACTTGCTCCGCCCGGACGATGCGATCTGCTCTGCAATATCCCCGATCTTCTTTTCCTGCAGCGCCTCCTGCATCTGAATCAGTTCCCCTATCCGGCCCGCGGCGATCGCGTCGTTTAAGGCGCCCACATTCGATACGCCCAGCCTGCGCCCCCACTGCCCCGACTCCTTCTGCACCTCAAACAGCTTCCTCCTTGGCTTCAGGGGCATAATCTCCTTCGGATTCGCCCTGGCGGGGAGGATCAGGACAAAGCCCTCGTCATAGAGCTCCAGATCAAAGTAACGGATCAGGCCCGTGCTCTGCGCCATATATCCGTAAAAATAATCCTCAAAATGCTCGATACTGTAGATATTGACCCTGGACGCGCGGCGGTAATGAAACAGCTTTTCCTTATCATACATGCCGTGGCGGTGAAAGAGCTCCACCGCGTCGTCCGTATTTTCGCTCCGCTTGCGGATCGGAAGATTCAGCGAGACAAGACGCCGCATCTCCTCCTTTACGCGGTCCAAAAGCTCCTGATCCAGGCAAACCGCCCCCTCAGGCTTTATAAAAAGGCTGTTTCCCATGGAAAAGCACACCGTCAGCTTCGTCACATTTTCCTTTCCGGCCACATCAAAAAATGATTTTAAAAGCAGGAACAGAGCGCTTCTCTGATAGGTGGCAAAGCCCTCCCGATCCCTGGCGGTAATAAAGCGCACGCTGCAATCCTCCTTCACCGTCTTGTGCAGCTCCTGCAGACGGCCGTCTGAGAGGACGAGCAGGATATCGTCCTCCATCCTCTCCTGGTATGCTTCAGCAATCTCTGCGTATGTAACCCCTTCCCTGCAGCTTCGTTTCTCATCTCCTATCGTCACGTTCAGCATATCGTTCCTCCTCATATCATCCGTACCATACCATTCATAAAGCCTCTACATCACACGGCACGGGAATACCGTCTTCTCCTTCACCGCCCGCACCTGCCCCCGCAGCCTTCTCTCCAGGTAATCTGCCATAAAATCCACGAAAATATGTTCGATCCCATAATGGCCTGCATCGATCACAGCCATCCCCTGCGCCACGGCGTCGATCCCCTCGTGGTGCCCGATATCGCCTGTGATATAGACATCCGCTCCGCTTTTTAATGCCTCCTTTAGCGTCCCGCCCCCGGAGCCCGGGCAGACAGCGGCCCAGCGGATCCTCTTTTCTCCCCCGTCATCCCCGTACACCGTGACATGCGAAAGCCCGAATGCCTTTTTCACGCGCTCTGCCGCCTCCGAAAGGCAGAGCCTCTGCTCAAAATCCCCGCAAAGCCCGATCCCATAGGGAACGCCCTCCTTCGTACAGCCCATCTCCTCCAGCACGCAGGTATGCGCAAGCCCCAGGCGCTCCCCGGCCAGAGCGGCCATGCATCCCGGCGCAGCGTCAAAATTCGTGTGCATCGCATAGTACGGGCGATCCGCCTGAATCAGCCTGAGAAGCCTGCGCCCGATAAAATCCCGGTCATTTATGCTCCTGACAGGCTTAAAAATCAGCGGGTGGTGCGTAAGCAGCATATCCGCGCCGGCCTCCTCCGCCTGCGACAGCACCGCATCCGTGGCGTCCACTGCCACCAGGATCGTCCTCACCTCCTTATCGCTGCGCCCGGCCAAAAGGCCCGGATTGTCCCACTCACAGGCCATCCCTGACGGAGCCAGCTCCTCCAGGATCTCCATGATCTCACTGCATTTCATATTGCGCCTCCTCAATCACGGCCAGACGCTCCTTAAGCGCGGCCTGTCTCTTCCTCATGTTCTCTGTCTGCGCCTCCGAAAGCCCCTCCAGAATCGCGCCCACGGTCCGCTTCTCCCTGTCCAGGCAGCGAAAAAGCGCCGGATCCTTTTTCCCGATCAGATCCTTTCCGTACTCATAATAGCAGGCCCTGGAAAGCCGCATTTCTCCTCTTGACACTGCCATGACCACATAAAACTTCCCGTCCTCCTCGACCATGGCTTCCCCGTCGATCCGAAAGCCCGCCTGCTCCAGGAAACGGCGCGTCTCCCCCCAATCCGACTGGGGCGATAAAATAAAATGCTTCACCGAATCCCACACATGGCGGCCCTGTTCCAGAATGCGCATGACAAGCTTCCCTCCCATGCCGGCGATAATCACCGTATCCGCCTCTCCCGGCTTAAGCCCCGAAAGGCCGTCCGACAGGCGCAGCGCAATGCGGTCCGAAAGCCCGTGCTCTCTCACATGCTCTTTCGCGCGCTCCAGAGGCCCTTTCCTCACATCCATAGCCAGCGCGCGCGGGGCGATGCCCTCCTTCACGAGATAAACCGGTATGTAGCCGTGATCCGTCCCGATATCGGCCACGGCGCTCCCCGGGGCCACAAAGGAAGCGATCACATGCAGCCGCTTTGACAGCCTCATCTCTCCCCTTCACCTCCATTCATCTGCAGCAGCCGAAACCGCTGCTTTGGTTCTCTTAAAGTAAGGTATCTCCTCTGACAGCCCCCTTCCCGGTTCAGACACGCTCCAGCTCTAATCCAGATAATCCTTCAGCTTCTTGCTCCGGCTCGGATGGCGCAGCTTCCTGAGCGCCTTTGCCTCAATCTGGCGGATCCGCTCCCTGGTCACGTTAAATTCCTTTCCGACCTCCTCCAGCGTCCTGGGACGGCCGTCGTCCAGGCCGAAGCGCAGGCGCAGCACCTTCTGCTCCCGGTCCGTCAGGGTGTCAAGCACCTCCATGAGCTGCTCATGAAGCAGCGTATACGTCGCCGCATCTGCGGGAACCTGCACATGCTCGTCCTGGATAAAATCGCCCAGATGGCTGTCCTCCTCCTCGCCGATCGGCGTCTCTAAGGACACCGGATCCTGGGAAATCTTCATAATATCCCTCACCCGGTCCACCGGCATATCCATGCGCGCCGCGATCTCCTCCGCCGACGGCTCCCGCCCCATCTCCTGGAGAAGCTGCCTGGAGGTGCGGATCAGACGGTTGATCGTCTCCACCATATGCACCGGGATACGGATGGTGCGCGCCTGATCGGCAATGGAACGCGTGATCGCCTGCCGGATCCACCACGTGGCGTAGGTGCTGAACTTAAAGCCCTTGGAATAATCATACTTTTCCACTGCCTTGATAAGCCCCAGATTGCCTTCCTGAATCAGATCCAGAAACTGCATCCCGCGGCCCACATACCGCTTGGCAATGCTCACCACCAGGCGCAGGTTGGCCTCCGCCAGGCGTTCCCTGGCCGACTCATCCCCTTCCTCCATGCGCCTGGCCAGCTCAATCTCCTCCTCCTGCGAAAGAAGCGCAACCTTGCCGATCTCTTTCAGGTACATCCGCACCGGATCCTCTAAATTCACGCCCTCCGGTATGCTCAGATCCAGATTTTCCATATCCAGATCCTCCTCGCGGGCCAGATCCTCCTCCAGGAACAAATCGGGATCCATATCCAGATCCTCGTCGAAACGGAGCACATCCACCTTATTCTGATCCAGAAAATCATCAATCCGATCCAGCCGATCCGGGCTCAGAAGCTCGCCATGAAAAAAATTCAGAATCTCTTTGTTGTCCAGCACATTTTTTTTGCTTTTAGCCAGTTCCAGAAGCTGTGCCAGCTTTTCCTCAAATGTAGTCATCTTTTCTTCCATACAATTCCTCCATCCTTCCACAGCTACCCCCGCTGCTGCCCCGCGGTTCTGTGTGTACTCCTGTGCTCTTCCATGCGGCAGATGATGCGCGAAACCGCCCGGACAGCCTCAAACGCCTGCCAATACTCTCATTTTATCCCCACTCCGGCGAAATATGCAGGCTTGCAAGCCCGGCCTGCTCCTTTATGAGCCTCTGCAGCTCCTCAATCCCTTCCGCGCGCCGGATCTGGTGCTCCAGGCTGTTTTTTTTGACGCGCCTCACGGTCTCTGAAAACGCTTTTTTCTGCTCCCCGTCTGTCAGCGATTCGCCAAGGGACGCATGGAACAGCGCCGCGACCTCCCTGTAGCTTCCCTCGTCGTCAATAAAACGATTCAGGATCGCCGCCGGCTTCACCTCCCCCGCCTCATGCGCCTCAAACACCGCCTCAGCCGCGGCCCGGTAGAGCGGCTTCACGAAATCTTCCGGCCCGATAATGCCGCGGATCACATCAAAAAGCCGCGGCTCCTCGATCAGCCATGTCAAAAGCAGGCGCTCCGACGAGCGGATCCCTTCCTCCTTCTCCCGCCGCTTCCCGGCCGGCCGCGGCCGCGCCTCCTGCGCCTCCTCCTGCGAAAACCGCTCCGGCCGGCCGGCCGCCGGCCCGGCGCGGAGCCCCAGCCGGTTCACCAGCGCCTTCAGATCCTCATAGGGAATCATATATTCCCTGGAAACGGCCTGGATGTAATTATCGCGCTCCAGCGCCTCGGAAAACTCCAGAAGCTTTTCCGCCGTCCGGTTATAGAATTCCGTCTTCTGCTCCGGATCGCCCAGATCACAGCCGTCCCGGATCACATCGATCTCGAAGAGGAAGCTGTTCCTGGCATGTCCGGCCCGCTTTTTAAACTCCTCCGGCCCCAGTGTTTTCATGAATTCATCCGGATCCTTGCAGGGGCGCATATCAAGGACCCTGGCCGAAAGCCCGGCCTCCCGCAGGATGGGGATCGCCCGCAGCGCCGCCTTCACGCCCGCCCCGTCGCTGTCAAACGTCAGGATCACCTGATCCGTATACCGTTTCAGGAGAAGGGCGTGCCGGCCCGTAAACGCCGTCCCCAGAGAGGCCACCGCATTCGTAAAGCCCGCCTGGTGCATGGCAATCACATCCATATATCCCTCGCACAAAAACATATGGCGCTCCCTGGATGTCCTCGCATAATTGAGGCCGTAAAGGTTCCGGCTCTTGTCAAACAGCGCCGTCTCCGGCGAATTTAGGTATTTCGGCTCCCCGTCCCCCAGCACGCGGCCGCCAAAGCCCACCACACGGCTGTTGACATCCATGATCGGAAACATCACCCGGTTGTAAAACTTGTCCCGGGTTCCCCGCTCCTCGATCGTCACCAGCCCGGAATCCTTCAAAAATGCGTCCTCATAGCCCTTGCTGCGCAGATAACGGTAGAGATCGTCGCGGATCTTGTTCGCATACCCGAGCCCAAAGCGGCGGATCGTCTCATCCGTCAGTCCCCGCCCGGAAAGGTATGCATACCCCGTCTTCCCCTGCGGCTGCTTTAGCTGATAGTAGAAATAATTGGCAGCCAGCTTATTGGCGGCCAGAAGCGCCGCCCGCCGGTCCGCCATGGCCCTCTGCTCTCTGGAATACTCCATTTTCGGAAGCCGTATCCCGGAACGCTCCGCCAAAAGCTCCACGGCCTCCTGAAATGAATAATTCTCATATTCCATCACAAATGTAATCACATTTCCGCTGACGCCGCAGCCAAAGCAGTAATACATCTGCTTTGAGGGGGAAACCGAAAAGGAGGGCGATTTCTCGTGGTGAAAGGGACAGAGCCCGAACAGATTGCTCCCCTTTTTCTGAAGGCGCACATACCCGGAAATGATGTCCACGATATCGCTTCTCGTCCTTACTTCCTCCAGAACCTCTTCCGGATAAAACATAGGCAACCTCCTCTATATCTTCCAGGACTGCGGGATGAACAGCGCCTCAAAGCGGTCAATCGCATAACCGTCCGTCATTCCGGCAATATAATCGCAGACCGTCCTCTCCTCTGTCTCATCCCGCTCCCGCATCATCTGTATATACTCCTTTGGCAGCTCCCGGATATGCTTTCTGTAATAATCGTACAGCATGGCCACCATGTGCTGCGCCTTTGCCTCCTCTGTCTTGGCCGCGCCGCTCTCATACACATTTTCAAACATCCACTTCCTCAGCCCGTGCAGGGCGCTCTCCATGTCCGGGGACATGCAGATCTGATTCTTCCCGCAGCTCTGCCCAATCAGATCATGGATCATGGTATCCAGGCGTTCCCGCACGCTGTGCCCCAGCACATCCGTATACGCTGCCGGCAGATCCGGCTCGGTAAATATCCCCGCCCGGATCGCATCGTCTATATCATGGTTAATGTACGCAATCTTATCCGCAAGGCGCACGATATGCCCCTCCAGCGTAGACGGGCAGCCGCTCGTGGGATGGTTTAAAATCCCGTCCCGCACCTCCCAGGTCAGATTGAGTCCCCTCCCCTTTTTTTCCAGTACCTCCACCACCCGGACGCTCTGCTCATAATGGGCAAAACCGCAGCCGCAGAGCTGGTTTAAAATCGCCTCCCCCGAATGGCCGAACGGCGAATGGCCCAGATCATGGCCCAGGGCGATCGCCTCGGTCAGCGATTCATTCAGCCGCAGCGCCTTTGCGATTGTCCGCGCAATCTGCGCCACCTCCAGCGTGTGCGTCAGCCTGGTCCTGTAATGATCCCCCTCCGGGGCGAGAAATACCTGCGTCTTGTGCTTCATCCTCCGGAAGGCCTTGCTGTGCAGGATCCGATCGCGATCCCGCTGATACTCCGGACGGATATCGCACAGCGGCTCCTCCTTCCTCCTGCCCCTTGTATCCGCGCTCAGAGAGGCAAAGGGGCTTAAATACTGCTTCTCCCATTCTTCTGTCGTTTCTCTGATATTCATAGTGATACCATCCTTTTTCAGAACACTTATGAAATATATTTCAAAAGTTTGCCCATTATCTTACTATGATATCATATTTTTTACTTTTTTTCAGCCCCTATTCGGATTTATTTCTTACAATTATATGTAACGCAGGCGCGAAATTGTGCAGACATAAAAAAAGAGTCTTTCTGGTTTTTCCGTATGTTTGATCTGCGAAAAAACGGCAAAAGACTTCTGCTGTGCTTCCGAACGTGAAACGTTGAACCTGCATGCCTTTTATAGTGTGAGAGAATCGGTTGTCCGGCGCTGCAGGGCAGCGATGATTCCCTGTTGTATTTTACGAACCCAAAAGATGTTTCGCTGCGGTCCGGCCATCCATACGCATATTGGTTTTGAAGATATACCTAAATATATGCATGGCTGTGTAAAAATATGACTTTCAGTTCCGGTTAAAATTTCCCGCATCGTCATAAGCGGCTGAACGGCTGCGCTGGCCGCACGCTTTTCTGCGCCGGCGCGAAAGATAATTGTTTTTATTTTTAATCTATGCTATAATATTTTCAGTCAGGGACGTATTTTTTTATAACTATCAAGAAAAGGAGAATTCTGTTATGGAAGCACTGGAAACAGTTCTGGCAAAATTCAACTCAATTTTATGGGGTAACTGGCTGGTATTTGTTCTTCTGGCCCTCGGTGTGCTCTACACCTTCACGAATGGATTTATCCAAATCCGCTATTTTGGGTTTATTATTAAGAAAACCCTGATCGACTCATTTAGAGCGAGAAATGAGGACAAGGGAAGCGGCTCTATCTCCACCTTCAAGGCCATGATGGTCACGCTGGCAGGCAATGTCGGCGGCGGCAACGTGGTCGGCGTTGCGACGGCCATTGTGGCGGGCGGCATGGGAGCTGTATTCTGGATGTGGTTCGCCGCATTTTTCGGCATGGCCTTAAAATACGGTGAGATTGTCCTTTCCCAGCTTTACCGTGGGCGCGATAAGGACGGAAATCTTTTAAGCGGACCGATGTATTACATTCGGGACGGGCTGAAAGCGCCATGGCTCGGCATCGTGATCGCAGCTCTGATGTGCCTGAAGATGATGGGTGCAAACCTCGTTCAGTCCAATACGATCTCCGGTATTCTGAATACACAGTATGGAGTTCCCACATGGCTGGTAGGTATTTTTCTCATCGGGCTTTTGATGTGCATCACTCTGGGCGGCTTAAAACGCGTTGCGGACATCGCCACCTCCCTGGTGCCGACCATGTCTATTTTTTACATTGTGATCGGTATCCTGGTGATCCTTCTCAATATCGGACAGGTTCCGGCCGTATTCGCCCTGATCTTCTCCGAGGCGTTTTCCATGCAGGCTGTGGCAGGCGGCACGGGCGGCTATGTGATGGCAAAGGCCATGCAGTTTGGTATCACCCGCGGCATGTACTCCAATGAGGCCGGCGAAGGCACAGCTCCTTTTGCCCATGGCTCCTCCCTGGTGGATCATCCCTGTGAAGAGGGAATTACCGGCGTGACAGAGGTCTTTCTTGATACGATCGTTATCTGTACCATTACCGCCCTCGTGATCGGCGTAACCGGAATCTATCAGCAGGAAGATCTGAACGCTACCGTTATGGCGATCTCCGCCTTTGGCACCATCTGGACCCCATTAAAGCATCTGGGCGCGTTTGCCCTGCTTGTTTTCTGCTTTACCACTCTGATGGGGCAGTGGTTCAACGCGGCGAAAAGCTTTACATATGCGTTCGGACCTGCCCTGACCGGCAAAATCAAGTATATTTATCCGTTCCTCTGCATCGTAGGGGCCGTACAGAAGATCAGCCTGGTCTGGACCGTGCAGGATCTGGCCATGGGGCTTGTGATTATCCCAAATATGATCGCCCTGGTTGTACTCTTCCCGCAGGTGCGCAGGCAGACGAAAGAGTATTTTTCCAACCCGAAATTTTATCCGAAGGCTGCTTCCAGGCATTAATTAAGGAAGCCCTTTAAACATATTTCATGATGGCTATGGCGGCGGCAGTTCCGAACCATCTGCGCATCCTATGTACCGGCCGTACGGCTGTACAGCGGGCGCCTCATCGCGAAGTGATTTTCACGGGCTAGAGCGTGTTTGAAAATTGCTTTCTGACAGATGTGCGTCACAATTTGTGGGAGATTTGTGCCAAATGAAGGGCGCATAGCGGGCTATGTAACCTGAATTTGGCGCAAATATCACGCAAAGTGGGGCGTGCAGATGGCGGGAATGAATTTTCAAACACGCTCTAAGCAGCCGGACAGCATCATGCAGTATTCGTCCCTGAGTCTGAACGCAAGGCGGCGCCGGCAAAAGCCGGCGCCGCCTGTTTCGTCATACTAACCCATCAGGGCCGCATACTGTTCAGCCGGCACATATGCCTCGACGAATATCCCGTCCTCCCTGTACTCCTCCTTCAAAAGCTGGCCCTCTTTGCGGATCCGCTGGATTTTCCCCGCGTCGCGGTACGGATAGAGCCGTTCCAGATAGATCCGCCGGCTGCGCAGGATCTTCTCCAGAAGCAATTTTAATTCCTCCGTCCCCTCCCCGGTCTTTGCCGAAATCCGCACCTGATAATCAGAGCGCAGATCCCGCAGGATCGCCTGCCCGCTCAGGCAGTCGATCTTATTAAATACAGTGATGATGATCTTATCCTCAATCCCCAGCTCGCGCAGCGTCTCGTATACCACATGCAGCCGCAGATCCATCTGATCATCCGAGCAGTCCGCCACATGGAGCAGGATATCGCTGTAGCGCGCCTCCTCCAGGGTGCTCTTAAAGGCCTCGATCAGATGATGGGGAAGCTTGCGGATAAAGCCCACTGTATCTGTCAGGAGAATGGTTTCTCCGCCGGGAAGCAGGCAGCCTCTCGTCGTCGGATCCAGCGTCGCGAACAGCTTGTCCTCTGCGAGGATCCCGGCTCCTGTCAGGCTGTTAAGCAGCGTTGATTTGCCCGCATTTGTATAGCCTACAATCGCCGCGGACAGCGCATGGCTGCGCTGCCTCTTTTTCCTTGAAATCTCCCTGTGGCGCTTTACGCCCTCAAGCTCCTCCTTTAGCTGCCCGATACGGCTGTGGATCAGCCGCCGGTCCATCTCCAGCTTTTTCTCACCCGGCCCCCTTGTCCCGATCCCGCCTCCCAGGCGGGACAGAGAGCTGCGAAGGCCCACCAGGCGCACAGCCCTGTATTTTAGCTGCGCCAGCTCCACCTGAATCTTGCCCTCGCTGCTCGTCGCATGGGAGGCAAAGATATCGAGAATCACCATGGTCCGATCCATTACCTTTGTCTCCAGCGCTGCTTCAAGATTGCGCATCTGCGCCGGGGACAGCTCGTCGTCGCAGACAATCCCCGTCGCCCCAAGCGCCTCGATCCTGTCCCTTAACTCCTCAAGCTTTCCCTTTCCCAGATAAGTGCCGGGATGGATCCGCTCCCGGTTCTGGATCACACGCCCCACGCTCACGCCGTTCGCTGTTTTCACCAGCTCCGCCAGCTCGTCAAGAGAGCGCTCGGTATCATCCTCCTCACAGGTGCTCACTCCCACCAGGATCACCCGCTCCTCCTCTTCCTTAAGCTCAATTAAATCTGCCATAGCCCTCCTGTCACCGACTCTCCAAAAATGAAATCTCCCGCTCAACCTCCGGCACGGATCCCCAGGAAGCCCGGTACTCCCGAAGCAGCTCAAGCGCTTTTGCAAAGTCCAGCTTCTGTTCATATACAGCCGCCAGATTGCGCGTCAGAGCGGCAGCCGCCTCGCCTTCCGCCTGCAAAAGCCCCTGCTCAAAGTAACGGATGGCCTCGTCAGGGTTTCCCGCCTGTGCAAGGCTGAGTCCCATCTGATTCAAAATCCCCGGCCCGGCCATGCCGCTGTCAATCGCCGTCCGGCAGTATTCCAGCGCTTTTTCCGTCTCTCCCGCCTGTCTGGCCGCCTCTGAGAGCGCTGTCAGCGCAGCGGACGCGGCGGCCTGCGCGCTCTGCTCCGATACCCTGGGAAGCTCTGCCGCTGTCTCATAATCCGCCTGCGCCGTCTCAAAATTTCCGGCCATCGCCTCAGCGGCCGCCTTATAATACCGGTATTCCGCCCGTTCGTCGTCCACCTGCTCCAGCGTGCCGTACGTATAAGCCGCGGCTGCATAGTCCCCGGCCATGTATTCCGCCTCGCCCCGGTATTTTAAAATATCCAGCTCAAACCGGTGCACGATCCCGTCGGACGCATCCAGCGCCTCCTCAAACGAAGCGATCGCCCCGCTGTAATCCCCTGCCGCCATCTTCTCAATACCCGAAATCCTGGCCTCCTTCGCCTCTTTAGGTTCCCCGCACCCGCCGCAGGCCAGGACGGCCGCGAGCAGGCCGATGCAGAAACTGATCCGTCGTCTCATCCGTTATTCTTCCCTCTTTCCTCTGTGCAAATGCATCCGCCAAAGCATTGCTTTAATTCACCCCCGTGCTCCCGTGCCCTCCCCGGTCCGCATGGCCCAGCGCCGCTGTCTCCTCAAACACAAGCGCCGGCTGATGCTCCATAATCCGGAACTGGCAGATGCGGTCATTGACATGGATCACGGTATCCCGCAGGGCATACGCCGGGAAAAACCACTGATCCTGATCCCCGCAGTAGCTCTCGTCAATCACCCCCATATGGTTCGTCTGGATAATCCCGAAATTCTTGAATGTACTGCTCCTGGGAACCACATGGGCCTCATACCCGGCCGGCAGCTCCATCGCCACGCCTAAGGGGATCAGGGCAAACTCCCCCTTTTTCAGCACAGTCTCCTTTGCCGCCCGCAGATCAATCCAGTCCGATTTGCCGCCGATATAGGCCAGCTTTTCTATGTCTTCTGTGAAATATTTGATTCTGATCTTCATGTTGTTGTTCTCCTGTCCTTTGTCCTGCTGAAATAAACCGTTTATCCATTATACATTGGGCTGCCGGAGCGTGTCTCAGACATGCTCCAGCCTAACTTTACCATAAATTTGAATTTCCAACAAGAGGCTGACGGGGATTTTTAGAGGGGAGCCGAAAAGCCGTCCCCTGCCTGCCATCACAGCAGAGGAACGGCTTCCCGACGTAAACAAACGCATCCATTCACATGGATTTCAGATGATGGATTAAAGCAGATTCATAAACGTGGTCAGCACCATGGAATGAAAGAAATCCACAAACAGGCTTCCCACCAGCGGTACGATAAAGAACGCTCTTGGAGCCGGGCCAAACCGCCGTCAGGCCGCTCCCGACTGCATCCTGCACGATACAGATTCCCACGGCCAGCGCCGGGAAACTAAACACCTGGACTCCACCCTTTTTCATCAGGCCGTAAAGCCCACGCTGCAGAAAAAGATGGTCATAAATACGCTCTGAAACGTTTGCTCAAACGAAATCTCCGGCACTCCGGCAACCGGAGCCGGAATACAGCATTTGCTATGGTAAGACAATTGATAACATGTTGCCGGATTTTTTAATTATTTTTTAACAGTTCCGGAAACAGCCTCTTCCGGATCGCCCTCAGACAAAGCCTCCGGCGCCTTTGCAGCCGCGCGCTCTGATTCTTCCTCCCCCATGGCCGCAAGCTTTAATTCCTCCTGCGCCTCCAGGCGGAACTCGTCTATCTTTCCGGGAGCCGGAGCGGGCAGATCGCTGGTGGAACCGACGCCGAAGCGCCGGAGAAATTCCTCTGTCGTCGCAAATAAGGCCGGCCGGCCCGGAGCGTCCAGGCGGCCCACCTCGTAGACGAGATTATAGTCGATCAGGCGGTTTACGGCATGATCCGACTTCACGCCCCGGATCTTTTCAATCTCCAGCTTGGTGATCGGCTGCTTATAGGCAATGATGGAAAGGGTTTCCAGCGCCACGTCGGTCAGAACCTGTTTTTTGGGCGCAGACGCCACCTCGATCAGATTTTCATAGTATTCAGCCCGGGTGCACATCTGCCAGCTATCCTCCAGCCGGGTGATCTGCATCCCGTGCTTTCCCCTGTCATAGCGCTTTTTAAGGCGCAGCGCCGCCTCCCTCGCCGTCTCCTTGTCCTCCCGGAGGGCTGCCGCGAGCTGCCCTGTCTCCACGGATCTGCCCATGGCAAACAGTACGGCCTCCACAATGGCCTCTTCCTCTGCACTCTTATTCTTTTTCATCAAAATCCTCCAGGCCCTCAAGGGAAATTTCCTCTGCCCCTTCCGTGTCCCGGGCCTCTATGTACATGTCGCTAAAAGGCGCTTCCTGGCTCAAATACACCCTTCCGATCTTCATCAGCTCCAGAACGGCCAGAAAGGTCACTACCACGTCCAGGCGGTCCGTCCGGCGCTTTAAAATGTCGTGAAAGCGAAAGCGTCTGTGCGACCTGGCATACTCCATCACGGAGCCAATCCGCTGCTCTAAGCTGACCGGCTCCTTGCGGATCGTCCCAAAACGGCTCCGGACCGGATCGATCTTATCCTCGCTGCGCTTCATGACAGACTGAAAAATCTTCTGCAGCCTGGCAAGCGTTAAGCCCTCCAGGAGGCTGTCCAGGTCAACCGGCGCCTCATACTTCGCCACCTCCTTGGGGATATCCGGTTCCCTGTAGAGGATAAGCTGCGCGTCCCTCTCCATCTCCATAAGCTCCCGGGCCATATATTTATACATCTTATATTCCAGAAGGCGGCGCGCCAGCTCCGCCCTCGGATCCTCCTCTTCCTCCTGCTCATCCCTTGCGGGCAGAAGCATCCGCGACTTGATGTCAATCAGCGTGGCTGCCATGACCAAAAAGTCGCTGACCACGTCCAGATCCTCCTGCTCCATGCGGCTGACATAATCCAGATACTGCTCTGTGATCAGAACGATCGGAATGTCATAGATACTGACCTTATTCTTCTCAATCAAATGGAGCAGCAGATCAAGCGGACCCTCAAAATTGTCGAGCTTGTAGGAAAGAACCATTCAAAAACCTCCCTTAACCGCCGCCGCGGATCGTCACCCACACGAGATGCGGCCGATCGTTCAGACGGATATTGATCGAATGCGTGCCGAGCCCCCGGCTCACGATCATCGTCTTCCCGTCCCTGTCAAAGCGCCCCGCGCACCAGGGCAGGAAAAAATGATACTGCGGGGTCATCACCCCGCCCAGGAACGGGATCCGGATGGTTCCCCCGTGGAAATGGCCGGACAGCGTCAGATCCGCCCCCCATTTCCGGCACTCCTCAAAAAACAGGGGGGAATGGAACAAAAGGATCTGGAAGCGATCCCCGGACGCCTCTCCCACGCGCCGTCTCAGCGTCCCCTCCGGAAGTTCCGGGATCGTAAAGCGATGCCTGTAATACGCCTCGTCCAAGTTGGCTCCCGTGATGCGCACCGCCTCCCCGAAATCCGCTCCCGCATCGGACAGATAATGGACGCCCGCCGCCTCAAGCGCAGCCACAAACTCATCATACTGATCCCCGTAAATATCCCGCTCCTCGTTCATGCGCTCCTCATGGTTCCCGTTCGCGTAGTACACCGGAAAGCGTCCGGCCAGACGCCTGACCAGGCAGAGAGCCGGATCCATGTCCCGCTCCCCCTTGCACACCATCATATCCCCGCCGATCAGGACCGCATCCGGGCGGATCCGCCCGATCTCCCGCACCAGGCGCTCATTGCGCGCGCCGAATTCATTATTATGTAGATCCGAAAGAAACACGAAATTCACTTCGCCTTTGGGGAACTTTTTCGTATGGATCACATACCGCTGTGTGACGAAATGCTTCTTCTCATACTCAGACCAGAGAGCCAGTCCCCCCGCGATCCCCAATATACCTGCAAGCAGCGCAGCCAGCACGCCCATCCCTCCTGCCTGTCAAAATCTGACCGGGCCCTTTGAAAACAGCCGCCGGGCCCGGCCCTCAAACGGATTACCACGCCTTCCCTGCCCCGCAGGCCGCCATGATAACCGAACCATCGCATTCCCGCGGCAGTCCGCGGATGAATGTCAGTGAATATTTTTGTAGAAATTCGTATACGGAGCCAGATCCATGCGCACAAAATAGCCCTGCTCATGCTCGCAGACCGGGCAGTATTTCGGCGCCAGCTTTCCCTCATAGATATAGCCGCAGTTTAAGCATACCCAGTTCGTGTCCTCCTCTGAGGCAAACAGGGCGCTCCTCTCCAGAAGCTCCGCAAAGAGGCCGAAACGGTCGCCGTGCGTCTTCTCCACCTCGGCGATCATGTGGAACACCTGGCCGATACGGTCAAAGCCCTCTTCCAGGGCAATGTCGCCAAATTCGCGGTACACCGGATCATGCTCCTCAAACTCATTGTGCTCCGCGGCACGCAAAAGCTCTGCTGTCTTCCTGTGCAGATCCACCGGATAGCCGCCGTCGATCTGAATCGTCTCGCCGGTCAGTTCCCTGAGAAAATTGTAGAAGACCTCCGCGTGCTCCTTTTCCTGATCCGCCGTGTACTGGAATACCCTCTCAATCACCGGAAGGCCCTCCTGTTTCGCCGTCTGCGCGGCAAAGGTATAGCGGTTCCTCGCCTGGCTCTCCCCGGCAAAGGCCCGCATCAGGTTCTTCACCGTTCTGCTCGATTTTAAATTTGCATCCATTGCATATCCCTCCTGTTTCATTCCATCATAGTAACACATGAATGGTTTTACGTAGTATGTCCTGAAACAGGAAATCTATGCATGCTTTCAAAATCCCGCCGCTTCTGAACGTCCCGGCTGAACGGAGAGCGGTTTACTTTATCCAGACGCCGTTCGCATCCACCCGGTAGCCGTCCGGCGTGGTTCCATCCACAAACAGGCTGCCGGCTGCGTCCACATAATACCACAGCCCGGACGTCTCAATCCACTGCCCGAAAGCCATGGAACCGTTCGTATCAAAGTAATGCCAGCTTCCGTTTACCAGATACCAGCCTGTGAGCATATAGCAGTCGGTCCCGAACCCGTACACTCTGCCGTTATTCCTCAAGGTTTCCCCGCACGCATAGCTGCCTGTCTTCTTAAGAAACTGCCATCCCTGCCCTGTCTCTTTCCAGGTTCCTTCCGTCTCCGGATACGCCTCCCGGCCCACAGCCGTGCTCTGGGTATTCTGGCAGCCCGGCAGCCCTGTTCCTGCGCTCTGCCCGTTCCCGTATGAGCCATTCGCTCCGGGAGCGCCCGGACTTCCCTGCGGCGCGCCGGGGGCCGTATTGGCGCTTCCCCCAACCGGCCCGTCAGTTCCCAGCGATGCGGCCGCCGCAAAGCCATAGTCCAGAAGTTTTTTAGTATCCGCATAGTGTGTCTGCCTGCTCTTTAAAATCACAACGATCAGGCGTACGCCGTCCCTTTCCACACACGTGACAAGCGTATTCCCCGCCAGGGAGGTAAAGCCTGTCTTTCCGGCCACAAAGCCCGGATAGTATTCCGCGCGGGACGGATCCAGCATCTTATGGCCCATCGTCAGCTCGCGCACGGACGGAACGCTCTTACTCGCCGGAAAGCTGTACGTTAAGGTGGACGCGATCTGGCGCACCGTGCTGTTTTCAAAAGCTGCCCGGGCAATCAGCGCCATGTCCCGGGGCGAGGTGAAATGCTGCGGATCATTGAGCCCGTTCGGATTCACAAAATGCGTATTCGTACATCCCAGGGCCGCCGCCCTCTGGTTCATCAGGCCCGCAAAGCCCTCTATGCTTCCCCCCACATGCTCGGCCAGGCCGTTGGCTATCTCATTGGCTGATTTTAACAGAAGGCCGTACATGCAGTCCTTAACAGAAAACTGATCGCCCGCCTTCACCTTCAGCGTGACAGCCCCTGATTCCAGACGGCTCACGGCCGTCTCCGAGAAGGTCACGGTCTCCTCAAACGAACAGCGTTCCGCTACCAGAAGCGCGGTCATCAGCTTCGTGGTGCTGGCCGGGTAAAAATGCATGTCCGCATTCTTTTCATACAAAAAACGGTTGTGCGTCACGTCATAGAGGATCGCGCCCTCGGCAGCGATCTCCAGGGCCTCTGCCTGCGCGGACTGCTGCGCCTGAGCCGGCGGCGCAGCAGTCTGGGGCCCGGAACCGGGCCCGTCGGCAAGCGCTCCAAACGGCAGGGTAAACGTGAGAACCGCCGCCAGGAGCAGGCACGGCAGAACAGACAGGCGCGGCCTGCGCACAGCGGCGGAAGAAAACAGCGATTTGTACTTCATCATATATACAGATTTCTCCTTACAGTTTGATAACCGTCCATACGCCGGATACCGCCCGGCGCGGACTGTATGTCTATTTTACTTTATTTTCCTGCGCCATGCAATGAATTTAAACGGCAGAAATTTTTACGTTTTTATTACGTGCCTCATGAACCAATGGCAGTTCGTTAAGCGGATGATTGCGGGGGTGTTGTTTATCGTGGGGAGGCCGCCGTCGCCAGCTCCTGTATCCATAAGGAACCCCGCTCCCGCTCGGAGAAAAGCGCAGCGGTACTAAGCTCGAAAAGACCTCGCTAAGTACCGGCGGTTTTCTACGGGTTCCTTATGGATACAGGAGCTGGCGACGGCTACGTTATCAGCAGGCCGGGAATCTGTTTCATCCCTCCGAAAAGTCCTGTAATACGTTTGTCTGGCATAGACAGGCAGGAATATCCTCTGCCCGAATTGCAAATAAACAGCATAATTGTTTTATATGTTCTGTTTTATAATGATTCGATGAAAATTTAACGGTTATATTTTGTGATTTTATCAACCAAAAATTGACTCTTTCCAGATTTGTTCATTCG